>NZ_PQSS01000056.1 GCF_002920535.1 Streptomyces sp. Ru71
GTCTTGGGGGGCCTCTCGGCCCCCCGTCTTGGGGTGTCGTCCCTGGCTCTCCGCCTTCGGGGGCTGGCGCCCTCGGCCTGTCTTTGGGGGCTGTCGTGCCCCGGCCCCGTCCTGGGGCGTCGCCCCGGGCCTGTCTTGGGGGGCCTCTCGGCCCCCCGTCTTGGGGCGTTGCCCCTGGCCTTCCGCCTTCGCGGGCTGCCCTCCCGCGGACCGTCTTCGGGGGCTGCCCCGGCCCCCGTTCGGTCTGGGGCCGGGGCTCGGACTTGCGTGGGGCCGCTGGGCTTCCGCCGGGGGGTCGTATGACGTTCGTCCGTGAGCGCGGCCTGGCGTCTGTATACGAAGGGGCGGGGCCGGCTGTCCGTGCAGCCGGCCCCGCCCCGTTCGCCGGGCTGTGCTCAGCGGAAGACCACCGTGCGGTTGCCGTCCACCATGACGCGGCTCTCGGTGTGCCACTTCACCGCGTGGGCCAGCACCTGCGCCTCCACGTCGCGGCCGACGGTGACGAGGTCGTCGGGGTCGAGGGAGTGGTTCACCCGGACCACGTCCTGCTCGATGATCTGCCCCTCGTCCAGGTCGGGCGTCACATAGTGCGCCGTCGCGCCGACCAGCTTCACCCCGCGCGCGTGCGCCTGCTGGTAGGGCTTGGCGCCCTTGAAGCTCGGCAGGAAGGAGTGGTGGATGTTGATGGCGCGGCCCTCCAGCTCCTTGCACAGGTCGTCGGAGAGGACCTGCATGTAGCGGGCCAGGACCACGAGGTCGACGTTCAGCTCCCGTACCAGCTCCAGCAGCCGCGCCTCGGCCTGGGGCTTGGTCTCCTTCGTCACCGGGATGTGGTGGAAGGGGACGCCGTAGGTGTGCGCCAGGGCCTCGAAGTCCCGGTGGTTGGAGACGATCGCCGGGATCTCGATGTTCAGCGCGCCGGTGCGCCGGCGGAAGAGCAGGTCGTTCAGGCAGTGCCCGAACTTCGACACCATGATCAGCGTGCGGGTCGGCGTCGCGGCGTCCCGCAGCGTCCAGCTGATCCGGTGCGCCTCGGCCACCGGGCCGAACCGGTCACGCAGTTGTTCCACACCGATGCCCGGATCGGAAACATCGAAGTGGACCCTCATGAAGAACCGGCCCTTGAGCCGGTCGTCGAACTGCTGGCTCTCCAGGATGTTGCCGGAGTTGCGCACGAGGAATCCGCTCACGGCGTGGACCAGTCCGGCGGTGTCCGGACACGACAGCGTGAGCACGTACTCGCGGCCGGGCTGGGGCTGAGGGGACATACAGGGCCTCCCTGGTGCGTATGACACAACGCGGTGAGCGATACGCAACATGGTTGGCGTCCGTGCCCCGCGCGGTCAAGGGTGGGGGCCCCATCGGTCCACCGGGAGAAAGAGGCATCCGCAGACCTCTTGACGGTGGTCCGCCCGTTCCGCCAGGGTGTTCCACCACAAGCAATTCGATGCACAATGCGCAACGAAATCCATGAAGGGTCGGCGCATGGCAGATCTGTATGTGGACGGCGAATGGCGCGTCCCCGTGGCCGGCGGCCAACGGGAGATCCGCTGCCCGGCCGACGGCACGCTCGTCGCGACGGTCTCGGAGGCGACGCGCGCCGACACCGAGGCGGCGATCGCCGCGGCCCGGCGGGCCTTCGACTCCGGCCCCTGGCCCCACACCCCCGAACGCGAACGCGGCGCCCTGCTGCTGCGCACCGCCGACATCCTGGAGCGCGACGCCAAGGAGTTCGCCCGTGCCGAGTCGCTCGACACCGGCAAGCGCCTGGTGGAGAGCGAGTACGACATCGCGGACGTGGTGTCCTGCTTCCGCTACTACGGAGGGATCGCCGGCACCGACGCGGGCCGCGTGGTCGACACCGGCCGCGACGACGCCGTCAGCCGGGTCACCTACGAGCCGGTCGGCGTCTGCGGACTGATCACCCCCTGGAACTACCCGCTCCTGCAGGCCTCGTGGAAGGTCGCCCCGGCCCTCCTCGCCGGCAACACGATCGTGCTCAAGCCCAGCGAGCTCACCCCCTCCACCTCCATCCTGCTGATGAAGGCACTGGAAGAGGCCGGGCTGCCGGCCGGCACGGCCAATCTGGTCCTCGGCGCCGGCGCCGAGGTGGGCGCCCCGCTGTCCGAGCACCGGGACGTCGACATGATCTCCTTCACCGGAGGCCTGGACACCGGTCGGCACATCATGGCCACCGCCGCCGCCACGGTGAAGAAGGTCGCCCTGGAGCTCGGCGGCAAGAACCCCAACGTCGTCTTCGCCGACGCCGACTTCGAGGCGGCCGTCGACTTCGCGCTCACCGCCGTCTTCCTGCACTCCGGGCAGGTCTGCTCGGCCGGCGCCCGGCTCGTCGTCGAGGACTCGATCCACGACGCCTTCGTCGACGAGGTCGTGCGCCGCGCCCGCCGCATCCGCCTCGGCGGGCCCTTCGACCCGGAGGCCGAGACCGGCGCGCTGATCTCCGCACAGCACCGGGAGAAGGTCGAGGCGTACGTCGCCGCGGGGCTGGCCGAGGGCGCCGTACTGCGCTGCGGCGGGGCCCGCCCCGACGACCCCGCGCTCGCCGGCGGCTTCTTCTACCTGCCCACCGTCCTCGACGAGTGCACGCAGGACATGCGCGTGGTGCACGAGGAGTCCTTCGGGCCCGTGCTCACCGTCGAGCGCTTCCACGACGAGGACGACGCGGTCCGTATCGCCAACGACACCGAGTACGGACTCGCCGGCGCCGTCTGGACGCAGGACGCGGGCAAGGCCCAGCGGGTCGCGCGCCGGCTGCGCCACGGCACCGTGTGGATCAACGACTACCACCCCTATGTACCGCAAGCCGAATGGGGTGGCTTCGGCCACTCCGGTGTGGGCCGTGAGCTGGGACCGAGCGGTCTCGCCGAGTACCGAGAGCCCAAGCACGTCTGGCAGAACATCCAACCCCGGCCGCAGCACTGGTTCAGCGGCTGAACGCCGAAAAGAGGTCGAACGTGACCACAGCACAGACCGAGGTGCCGCAGCGGCGCCGCACGTCCCAGAACCCCGAGGACCGCACCCCGGTCATCTCCGTGCGCCGGCTGTGGAAGGTGTTCGGGCCCAAGGCCGACCAGGTGCCGCAGTCCGAGGAGCTGTGCGGGCTGACCCGCCGCGAACTCATGGACCGCACCGGATGCACCGCCGCCGTACGGGACGTCAACTTCGAGGTGTCACCGGGCGAGGTCTTCGTCGTCATGGGCCTGTCCGGCTCGGGCAAGTCCACCCTGGTGCGATGTCTGACCCGGCTGATCGAACCCACCTCGGGCGAGGTCGTCTTCGAGGGCGAGGACATCCGCGACGCCGACGCCAAGCGGCTGCGCGAGCTGCGGCGCCGCAAGTTCTCCATGGTCTTCCAGCACTTCGGCCTGCTGCCGCACCGCAAGGTCGTGGAGAACGTGGCGTTCGGCCTGGAGATCCGCGGCATGGGCCGCTCCGAGCGCGTCCGCCGGGCCCGTGAGGTCGTCGAACTCGTCGGCCTGGCCGGCTACGAGAACTCCTACCCCGACCAGCTCTCCGGCGGTATGCAGCAGCGCGTGGGCCTCGCCCGCGCCCTGGCCGGCGACCCGGAGGTGCTCTTCTTCGACGAGCCGTTCTCCGCGCTCGACCCGCTGATCCGCCGGGACATGCAGAACGAGGTCATCCGGCTGCACCACGAGGTCGGCAAGACGATGGTGTTCATCACCCACGACCTCTCCGAGGCCCTCAAGCTCGGCGACCGCATCCTGATCATGCGCGACGGCAAGATGGTCCAGTGCGGCACCGGCGACGAGCTCGTCGGCGCCCCCGCCGACGACTACGTGCGCGACTTCGTCCAGGACGTGCCGCGCGGCGACGTCCTCACCCTGCGCTGGATCATGCGCCCCGTGCAGGACGACGACGCCCTCGACGGCCCGGAGCTGGGCCCGGACGTCGTGGTGCGCGAGGCGACCCGGGCCGTGCTGGCCGCGGAGAAGCCGGTCAAGGTCGTCGAGAACGGCAAGCTGCTCGGCATCGTCGGCGACGAGGAGATCCTCGCCGTCGTCGCCGGGCAGGAGGGCGGTGCCTGATGGCCGCCGTCGCCGAGGCGACCGCGCCGGTCGCCGCCCTGCGCGAGAGGATCAGCCGCCCCATGGTGGTGGGGGCGATCTTCGTGGCCTGGCTGGTGCTGTTCGCCGTGCTGCGCGGCCGGCAGACCCTCACTCTCGCCGCGGCCGACCTCACCGGGCTGCACCGCTGGCTCAACGACGTCAACGACACCATCGGAGCCAACCGCAACTCCAACCCGCTCTTCCTGTACTTCTTCAACGAGATCCGCCTGGGCATCGACAACCTGGTCACCTTCGTCCAGTCGCTGATCTCCCAGCCCACGGCCGGCCGCCCGGTCCCGCAGATCGGCTGGCTCGGTGTCGTAGGCCTCACCGGCTACCTCTCCTGGGCCGTGGGCAACTGGCGGGTCGCCCTGCTGGCCGTGGCCGGCTTCACCTTCTTCGGGCTCCAGGGCCTGTGGCAGGAGAGCATGGACACGCTGGCGCTGACCCTGTCGGCGGTCCTGGTGGCGCTGCTCATCGGCATCCCGCTGGGCGTGTGGGCCGGTCTGTCCGACCGGTTCAACAAGATCATGACGCCGTTCCTGGACTTCATGCAGACGATGCCGACCTTCGTCTACCTCGCCCCGCTGACCCTGGTGTTCCTCATCGGCGGCGCCTCCGCGGTGATCACCACGGTGATCTACGCGGCACCGCCGGCCATGCGCATCACCGCGCACGCCATCCGGTCCGTGCCCGAGACCACCGTCGAGGCGGCGGACTCGCTCGGCACCACCCGCAGACAGCAACTGCTGAAGGTGCTGCTGCCGATGTCGAAGCGCACGGTGGTCATGGGCGTCAACCAGACCATCATGGCCGCCCTCGCCATGGTGACCATCGCCGCCCTGATCGACGCCCCCGGCCTCGGCAAGACCGTCGTACAGGCGCTGCAGTCGCTCGACGTGGGCACCGCCTTCAACGCCGGACTCGCCATCGTCGTCATGGCCATCGTGCTCGACCGGGTCACCACAGCCGCGGCGAGCCGGGCCGAGGCGGGCCGGCGCACGAGTGGACGGTTCACCACATGGCGCCGGCCGCTGCTCGTGGCGGGCGGCATCGGGACCGCCTTCCTGCTCTACGTCTCCCACACCTACGTCTACGCGGCCGAGTTCCCCGGCGACGGCGGCACCGGCCGGCACATCGCGAGCGCCGCCGACACGGCGACCACCTGGCTCCAGGACCATCTGTCGGGCCTGACCAACGCGGTGCGGGACGTCATCACCACCACCCTGCTCAACCCCTTCCAGACGCTGCTCACCGACTCGCCGTGGTGGCTCGTCGGCCTCACCCTGGTCGCGCTCGGCGCGGTGCTCGGCGGCTGGCGCGCGGGCGTGACGGCCGCGGTGTGCGTCGGGTTGCTCGTCGGCACCGGCCTGTGGTCGGACGGCATGACGACGCTGGCGTCCACGGCCGTGGCCACGGTGCTGGTGATGCTGCTCGGCGCGGTGTTCGGGGTGTGGATGGGCCGCAGCGCGCTGGTCGACCGGCTGCTGCGGCCGACGCTGGACGCCGCCCAGGTCATGCCGCCGTTCGTCTATCTGGTGCCGTTCCTGGCCCTGTTCGGAGCCACCCGGTTCACGGCCATCGTCGCGGCGGTCGTCTACGCGGCACCCGTCGCCATCAAGATCATCGCGGACGGTGTGCGCAACGTGCCGGAGTCCACGGTGGAGGCGGCCACCTCGGCCGGGTGCAACACCTGGCAGATCATCACCAAGGTCCAGCTGCCGGTGGCCCGCAGCGCCCTGACGCTCGCCACCAACCAGGGCCTGATCTACGTGCTGTCGATGGTCGTGGTGGGCGGCCTGGTGGGGGCCGGCGCCCTCGGCTACGACGTCGTGGCCGGATTCTCACAGGGGGAGCTGTACGGCAAGGGCCTGGCGGCGGGACTCGCCATCGTCCTGCTGGGAGTCATGTTCGACCGGATCACTCAGGCTGCGGCACGACGCACCCGGGCGTAAGGAGCACCACAACCATGGCACGACACTTCAGAACCGGCGCGGCCGCCGTGACCGCCCTCGGACTGACCCTCACCGGGTGCGTAGGAGCCAAGGTCGGCGACACGGCCTCCGCCGCGAAGAACGCGGACGGCTCCTGCGGCACCTTCAACCTGGCGGTCAACCCGTGGGTGGGCTATCAGGCGGACGCCGCGGTCGTCGCGTACGTGGCGCAGCACGATCTGGGCTGCAAGGTCAACAAGAAGGACCTCAAGGAGGAGATCGCCTGGCAGGGGTTCGGCACCGGCGAGGTGGACGCCGTCCTGGAGAACTGGGGTCACCCCGATCTGTTCAAGAAGTACATCACCGAGCAGAAGACCGCCGTATCCGCCGGGCAGACCGGCAACAAGGGCGTCATCGGCTGGTACGTGCCGCCGTGGCTGGCCAAGGCCCACCCGGACATCAAGGACTGGCGCAACCTGAACAAGTACGCCGCCAACTTCAAGACCTCCGAGTCCGGGGGCAAGGGCCAGCTGCTCGACGGCGACCCGTCCTACGTCACCAATGACGCGGCGCTGGTGAAGAACCTGAAGCTGAACTTCAAGGTGGTGTACGCGGGCAGCGAGACCGCGCTGATCCAGGCGTACCGCAACGCCGAGAAGAACAAGCAGTGGGTGATCGGCTACTTCTACGAGCCGCAGTGGTTCATGTCCGAGGTGCCGCTGGTGAAGGTCGATCTGCCGGCCTACAAGGACGGCTGCGACGCCGACCCGGCCAAGATCGCCTGCGACTATCCGGTGTACGGACTGGACAAGATCGTCAGTACCCAGTTCGCCAAGTCGGGCTCTCCCGCGTACCGGCTGGTGAAGAACTTCCACTGGACCAACGACGACCAGAACGAGGTCGCCAAGTACATCGCCGTGGACAAGATGTCGGACGACGCCGCGGCCCGGAAGTGGGTGGAGGCCCACCGCGACAAGGTGGAGGCCTGGCTGAAGTAAGGGGCCGGTACGGCAGACCCGTTGAGATGCCCGGCGGGCGGCGCGCACACCTGCGCGCCGCCCGCCGGGCATCGCCGTGTCCGGGCTGTTTTTCCGGGTCGTTCTCCGACGTCACGCACCCCTTGACACCCATCACGGCGACAGGCACATTGAGTTGCGCAACCTGAATCGAGTTGCGCAGAAAGCAACTCAGCGGTTTCGAGTTCGGAGGTTGGGCGATGGCGGGACCCCGAGTGGTCATCATCGGAGCGGGCGTCGTGGGAGCGGCCCTCGCGGATGAGATCTCCGCACGCGGCTGGACCGAAGTGACCGTGGTCGACCAAGGCCCCCTCCCGGCCACCGGGGGCTCGTCCTCGCACGCCCCGGGCCTGGTCTTCCAGACGAACGCCTCGAAGACCATGACGGAGCTGGCCCGCTACACGGTGGAGAAGTTCTGTTCCCTGGACGTGGACGGCAAGCCCTGCTTCCTCCAGGTCGGCGGCCTCGAAGTGGCGACCAGCCCCGAGCGCCTCGCGGAACTGAAGCGCCGGCACGGCTGGATCACCTCCTGGGGCATCGAGGGGCGGCTGCTCACCCCGGACGAGTGCGTCGAGCAGCACCCCCTGGTGGACCGCGACAAGATCCTCGGGGGTCTGCTGATCCCCACCGACGGCCTGGCCAAGGCCGTCCTCGCCGTCGAGGCGCAGATCCGCCGGGCCACCGAGCGCGGTGTGCGCTTCCTCGCCCGGCACGAGGTCCTCGACATCAAGCAGAGCGAGGGCCGGGTCACCGGCGTCGTCACCGACCACGGCGAGCTCGACGCCGACATCGTGGTGTGCTGCGCCGGCATCTGGGGCCCGAAGATCGCCCGCATGGTCGGCATGAACCTGCCGCTGACCCCGCTGGCCCACCAGCTCGCCTGGACCGGCCCGGTCCCGGCCCTGGCCGGCCAGATCGAGGAGGCGGTCCGCCCGATCCTGCGCCACCAGGACGCCGACCTGTACTACCGCGACCGCTACGACGGCCTCGGCATCGGCTACTACGGCCACCGCCCCATGCCGGTCTCCGCCGACGACATCCTCTCCGTGGACGAGGCCGAGGAGATGCCCTCGGTGCTGAAGTTCACCGAGGAGGACTTCGAGCCGGCCTGGACCGAGACGCAGTCCCTGCTCCCGGCGACGCAGGAGGCCAAGGTCGAGGAGGGCATCAACGGCCTGTTCTCCTTCACCACCGACGGCTACCCGCTGCTCGGCGAGTCCCCCGACGTCAAGGGCTTCTGGGTCGCCGAGGCCGTGTGGGTCACCCACTCAGCGGGCGTCGGCCGGGCCGTCGCCGAATGGCTGGTCGACGGCTACTGCTCCTCCTTCGACCTGCACGAGTGCGACGTCAACCGCTTCGAGCCGCACCAGCTGTCCCCGGAGTACGTCCTGGCCCGCGACTGCCAGAACTTCGTCGAGGTCTACGACATCCTCCACCCGCTCCAGCCCTCCGGCGACCCGCGCCCGATCCGCACCAGCCCCTTCTACGCCCGCCAGCAGGGCCACGGCGCCTTCTTCCTGGAGGCGAACGGCTGGGAGCGCCCCCAGTGGTACGAGGCCAACGCGCCGCTGGTCGAGGGCCGCAGGATCCCGACCCCCAACGACTGGGCCGCGCGCTACTGGTCCCCGATCGTCGGCGCCGAGGCCCAGGTCACCCGCGAGACCGTCGCGATGTACGACATGACGGCCCTCAAGCGCCTGGAGGTCACCGGCCCCGGTGCCGCGGCGTTCCTGGAGCGGCTGTGCACCGGCAAGATCGACAAGTCGGTCGGCTCGGTGACGTACACCCTGCTCCTCGACCACGACGGCGGCATCCGCAGCGACGTCACCGTCGCCCGCCTCGCCCGCGACCGCTTCCAGGTCGGCGCCAACGGCAACCTCGACCTCGACTGGTTCACCCGGCACCTGCCCGCCGACGGCACCGTCCAGGTCCGCGACATCACCGCCGGCACCTGCTGCATCGGCCTGTGGGGACCGCTCGCCCGCACAGTCCTGCAACCGCTGACCGACGCGGACTTCTCCAACGAGGGCCTGAAGTATTTCCGCGCCAAGCAGGCCTACATCGGGAGCGTCCCGGTGACGGCCATGCGCCTGTCCTACGTCGGCGAACTCGGCTGGGAGCTGTACACCACCGCCGACCAGGGCCTGAAGCTCTGGGACACCCTGTGGGCGGCGGCCGAACCGCTCGGCGGCGTCATCGCCGGCCGGGGCGCCTTCAACAGCCTGCGCCTGGAGAAGGGCTACCGCTCCTTCGGCACCGACATGACCTACGAGCACGACCCCTACGAGGCCGGCGTCGGCTTCGCCGTCAAGCTCGACAAGGGCGACTTCATCGGCAAGGACGCGCTGCAGCTGCGCAAGGCCGACGTGCGGCGCAGGCTCACCTGCCTGACCATCGACGACCCGCAGGCCGTCGTCCTGGGCAAGGAGCCGGTGTACGCCGGCGAGAGCGCCGTCGGCTACGTCACCAGCGCCGCCTACGGCTACACCATCGGCAAGGGCATCGCCTACGCCTGGCTCCCCGCCGAACTCGCCACTCCCGGCACCACCGTGCACATCGGCTACTTCGACCAGCGGATCGAGGCGGTCGTCGCCGAGGAGCCGCTGTTCGACCCGACGATGTCCCGTCTGCGCGGCTGACTGTGGGAAAGGAGCACCGCCGGTGACCGCACAACTTCTCGACGGCAAGGCGACCGCCGCCGCCGTCCGCCGCGAACTGGCCGAGAGAGTGGCCAAGCTGACAGCCGTACAAGGCCGTCCGCCAGGACTCGGCACCGTCCTCGTCGGAGACGACCCCGGCAGTCACGCCTACGTCGCCGGCAAGCACCGCGACTGCGCCCAGGTCGGCATCGCCTCCCTGCGCCGCGAACTGCCCGCCGACGCCACGCAGCGGCAGGTCGAGGACGTCATCGACGAACTCAACGCCGACCCCGCCTGCACCGGCTACATCGTCCAGCTCCCGCTCCCGCGCCATCTGGACGCGGGCGCCGTCCTCGCCCGCATGGACCCTGCCAAGGACGCCGACGGACTGCACCCCGTCAACCTCGGCCGGCTCGTGCTCGGCACCGAGGCCCCGCTGCCGTGCACCCCGCGCGGCATCGTCGAACTCCTGCGCCGCTACGACGTCCCGCTCGCCGGAGCGCGGGTGTGCGTCATCGGCCGGGGCATCACCGTCGGCCGGCCCATCGGACTGCTGCTCACCCGCCGGTCCGAGAACGCCACCGTCACGCTGTGCCACACCGGCACCAAGGGCCTGGCCTGGCACACCCGCGAGGCGGACATCGTCGTCGCGGCGGCCGGCTCACCCGGACTGATCACCCAGGACATGCTGCGCCCCGGCGCCGCCGTCCTGGACGTGGGGATCACCCGCACCGAGCAGGGCCTCGTCGGCGACGTCCACCTGGACGCCGCCGAGGTCGCCGGATGGCTCGCCCCGATGCCCGGGGGAGTGGGACCCATGACCCGAGCGATGCTGCTCGCCAACGTCGTCGAGGCCGCCGAGAGGAACGCGAACACCGTATGAACGCGCTGAACACGCCCCTGGCCGAGCTGGACCCCGAGGTGCACGACGCCCTCCGCGCGGAGCTGCACCGCCAGCAGTCCACCCTGGAGATGATCGCCTCCGAGAACTTCGCGCCCATCGCGGTGATGGAGGCCCAGGGCTCGGTCGCGACCAACAAGTACGCCGAGGGCTACCCCGGCCGCCGCTACTACGGCGGCTGCGAACACGTCGACGTCACCGAGCGGCTCGCCATCGAGCGGGTCAAGTCCCTCTTCGGGGCCTCCTACGCCAACGTCCAGCCGCACTCGGGCGCGCAGGCCAACACCGCCGTCTTCTTCGCCCTGCTCCAGCCCGGTGACACCGTCATGGGCCTCGACCTCGCGCACGGCGGCCACCTCACCCACGGCATGCGCATCAACTACAGCGGCAAGATGCTCAACGTCGTGCCCTACCACGTCTGTGAGGCGGACAACCTCGTCGACATGGACGAGGTGGAGCGGCTCGCCAAGGAACACCGCCCGAAGATGATCATCGCGGGCTGGTCGGCGTACCCCAGGCAGCTGGACTTCGCGGCCTTCCGCCGGATCGCCGACGAGGTCGGCGCCCTCCTCATGGTCGACATGGCGCACTTCGCGGGCCTGGTCGCCGCCGGACTGCACCCGAGCCCCGTGCCGCACGCGCACGTGGTCACCACCACCACGCACAAGACCCTCGGCGGCCCCCGCGGCGGCGTCATCCTCACCAACGACGCCGATCTCGCCAAGAAGATCAACTCCGCGGTGTTCCCGGGCATGCAGGGCGGCCCGCTGGAGCACGTCATCGCCGCCAAGGCGGTCTCCTTCAAGGTCGCGGCCTCCCCCGAGTTCGCCGAACGCCAGGCCCGCACCCTGGCCGGCGCGCACCTGCTCGCCGAGCGGCTCAGCCGCCCCGACGCCGCAGCGGCCGGCGTGAAGGTGCTGACCGGAGGCACGGACGTCCACCTCGTCCTCGTCGACCTGCGCGACTCGCCCCTGGACGGCAAGCAGGCCGAGGACCTCCTGCACCGGATCGGCATCACGGTCAACCGCAACGCCGTCCCCTTCGACCCGCGCCCGCCCATGGTCACCTCCGGCCTGCGCATCGGCACCCCGGCCCTGGCCACCCGCGGCTTCAGCGAGGCCGACTTCGCCGAGGTCGCCGACGTCATCGCGCTCGCGCTCCAGCCCGATCCGGACGTTCCCGCGCTGCGCGCCCGCACCGAGGCCCTCGCGGCCAAGCGCCCGCTCTACCCGCACCTCTCGCACGACGGAGACGCCCGATGAGCCCCCGCACCCCCGGCGCCGACCTCCCCGACCACCCCGACTTCCTGTGGCGCAACCCCGACCCCAAGCCGTCCTACGACGTCGTCATCGTCGGCGGCGGCGGACACGGCCTGGCCACCGCGCACTACCTGGCGAAGAACCACGGCATCACCAACGTCGCCGTGCTGGAGAAGGGCTGGCTCGCGGGCGGCAACATGGCCCGCAACACCACGATCATCCGCTCCAACTACCTGTGGGACGAGAGCGCCGGCATCTACGAGCACGCCCTGAAGCTGTGGGAGGGGCTGGAGGAGGAGCTGGACTACCCGATCCTCTTCTCCCAGCGCGGTGTGCTCAACCTCGCGCACAGCCTCCAGGACGTCCGTGACAGCGTGCGCCGCGTGGAGGCCAACCGCCTCAACGGCGTGGACGCCGAATGGCTGGACGCGGATCAGGTCAAAGAGGTCTGCCCGATCGTCAACACCTCGCCCGACGTGCGCTACCCGGTCCTCGGCGGCACCTACCAGCCGCGCGCCGGCATCGCCAAGCACGACTACGTGGCCTGGGGCTTCGCCCGCTCCGCGGACGCGGCCGGCATCGACATCATCCAGAACTGCGAGGTCACCGGCCTGGACGTGGTCGGCGGCCGGGTCGTGGGCGTACAGACCACACGAGGCCCGATCGCGGCCGGCAAGGTGGCCCTGTGCTCGGCCGGCCACACCTCGGTCCTCGCGGCCATGGCCGGCATCGAACTGCCCGTCCAGAGCCACCCGTTGCAGGCCCTGGTCTCCGAACTCCTGGAGCCGGTGCACCCGACGGTCGTCATGTCCAACGCCGTCCACGTGTACGTCAGCCAGGCGCACAAGGGCGAGCTGGTGATGGGCGCGGGCATCGACGCGTACAACTCCTACACCCAGCGCGGCGCGTTCCACATCATCGAGGAGCAGATGTCCGCCGCGCTGGAACTCTTCCCGGTGTTCGCGCGCGCCCACGTGCTGCGCACCTGGGGCGGCATCGTCGACGTCAGCCCCGACGCCTCGCCCATCGTCGGCCTCTCCCCGGTCGACAACCTCTATCTCAACTGCGGCTGGGGCACCGGCGGTTTCAAGGCGACCCCAGGCGTCGGCTGGGTGTACGCCCACACCATCGCCCACGACACGCCCCACGCCCTGAACGCCCCCTTCTCGCTCGACCGTTTCACCACCGGCGCGCTCGTCGACGAGCACGGCGCTGCCGCGGTGGCCCACTAGGAGCCGACCATGCTGCTGATCTCCTGCCCGTGGTGCGGGCCCCGCGACGAGGCCGAGTTCCACTACGGCGGCCAGGCCCATGTGCCCTACCCGGAGGACCCCGCCGCCCTCAGCGACGAGGAGTGGGCCCGCTACCTGTTCTTCCGCGACAACCCCAAGGGACCCTTCGCCGAGCGCTGGAGCCACGCGGCGGGCTGCCGCAAGTGGTTCAACGCGGTGCGCAACACGGCGACGAACGAGATCCTGGCGATCTACAAGACGGACGAGCCCCGCCCGGAGAGGCTGGAGCCGCGTCCGGCCACGTCCCAGCCGAGCGCGATCACTTCTCAGCCCAGTCCGGCGCAAGCAACCCGTCCGGCGCTTGAGGACGAGGCCCGTTCATGGCCGTCGGGGGTCCAGGGGGCGCAGCCCCCTGGCGGGGCCGAAGCGGCGGAGCCCCTTCAGGCCGGGAAGGGCAGGGGCGGCGGAAGCGAGTCCCAGCCGTTCCGCACCCCCACCGGCGGCCGGATCGACCGCAACACCCCCCTCACCTTCACCTTCGACGGCAAGGAGTACCGCGGCTACCGGGGCGACACCCTCGCCTCCGCCCTTCTCGCCAACGGCGTCATCCAGGCCGGCACCAGCATCAAGCTCGGCCGCCCCCGCGGCATCTTCTCCGCCGGCGTCGAGGAACCCAACGCGGTCGTCCAGATCGAGGCCCCCTTCCCCGAGCCCATGCTCCCCGCCCCCGCGGTCGAGCTGTACGACGGCCTGGCCGCGAGCAGCCTGCCCGGCCAGGGCCGCCTCGCCACCGAACCCGACCCCGCCCGCTACGACGCCCTGCACGCCCACTGCGACCTGCTGGTGGTCGGCGCGGGCCCGGCCGGCCTCGCCGCGGCGGCGGCGGCAGCCGAGAGCGGCGCCCGCGTCATCCTCGCCGACGACCAGCCCGAGCCGGGCGGCAGCCTGCTGGGCACCGGTGAGCACCTCGACTGGGTCGCCGAGACCCGGGCCCGGCTCGACCTCGCCCCCGAGGTGCGCGTCCTGCGCCGCACCACGGTCTTCGGCTACTACGACGACAACCACCTCCTCGCCGTCGAGCGCCGCACCAATCACCTCGGCGCCGCCGCCCCCGAGAACGTCTCCCGCGAGCGGGTCTGGCGCATCCGTGCCCGGCGCGTGGTCCTCGCGACCGGCGCCCACGAGCGCTCGCTGGCGTTCGGCGACAACGACCGGCCCGGCGTGATGCTGGCGTCTTCCGCCCGGACCTACCTGCACCGCTACGCCGTCGTCCCCGGCCGGCACGCCGTCGTGTTCACCACCAACGACAGCGCCTACGCCGCCGCGCTCGACCTGGCGGCGGCGGGCGTGCAGATCGCGGCGATCGTCGACACCCGGCCGGAGCCGGGGGAGTGGGCGCAGCGCGCCCGGTCCGCCGGGATCGAGGTGCTCGCCGGGCACGCGGTCACCGGCACGGAGGGCGGTGCCCGCCTCACCGCCGTGACCGTCGCCCCGTTCGGCCAGAGCGCCGGGCAGCGGGAGTTCGCCGTCGACCTGCTGCTGGTCTCCGGCGGCTGGAACCCGGTCGCGCACCTGTTCAGCCAGTCCGGCGGCAAGCTCCGTCACGACGACACGCTCGGCACGTTCGTGCCCGACAGCGCCCGTCAGGCGGTCGAGGTCGCGGGCAGCGCCAACGGCACCTTCGATCTCGCCGCGGCGCTCTCCGAGGGCGCGGCGGCCGGTGCCCGTGCTCTCGCGGCCGAGGGCTACACCGCCGTCACGCCCGCCCTCCCGGCCGTGGCCGCGCAGCCGCACACCCCGCCCATGCAGGTCTTCACGATCCCCACCTCCACCGGAGCGCCCCGCTTCGTCGACCTCCAGCGCGACGTCACCGTCGACGACCTGGCCCGGGCCACCGGTGCGGGCCTGCGCTCGGTGGAGCACACCAAGCGCTACACCACCGCCGGCACCGGCGGCGACCAGGGCCGCACCGCCGGCGTGCTGGCGAGCGGGGTCGTCGCCGAACTCCTCGGCGTGGACGTCTCCGGGCTCGGCCTGCCGACCTTCCGCCCGCCGTACACCCCGGTCTCCTTCGCCGCCCTCGCGGGCCGCGACCGGGGCGCGCTGAGCGACCCGGTCCGCACGACGGCCCTGCACGAGTGGCATGTGGCGCACGGCGCCCTGTTCGAGAACGTCGGCCAGTGGAAGCGGCCCTGGTACTACCCGCAGCCCGGCGAGGACATGGAGGCGGCCGTCCTGCGCGAGTGCCGCGCCGCCCGCGAGAGCGTCGCCTTCATGGACGCCTCCACCCTCGGCAAGATCGACGTGCAGGGCCCGGACGCGGCGGTCTTCCTCGACCGGCTCTACACCAACATGATGAGCACCCTGAAGGTCGGCATGATCCGCTACGGCGTGATGTGCCGCCTGGACGGGATGGTCTTCGACGACGGCACGGTCATCCGGCTCGACCGGGACCGGTTCCTGGTCACCACCACGACCGGCAACGCGGCCGCCGTCCTGGACTGGATGGAGGAGTGGCTGCAGACCGAGTGGCCCGAGCTGAAGGTGCACTGCACCTCGGTCACCGAGCAGTGGGCCACCGTCGCCCTGGTCGGTCCGAAGTCCCGCGAGGTGCTCGGCTCGCTCGCGCCCGAACTGGCCGTCTCCAACGACGACTTCCCGTTCATGGCGTGGCGGGAGACGAGGGTCGCCGGCATCGAGGCGCGGGTGTGCCGGATCTCCTTCTCCGGTGAACTCGCCTACGAGATCAACGTCTCGCCGTGGGACGCGCTCACCCTGTGGGAGGCGCTGTACGAGGCCGGCGCCCCGTACGGCATCACCCCGTACGGCACCGAGACCATGCACGTCCTGCGCGCCGAGAAGGGCTACCCGATCATCGGCCAGGACACCGACGGCACGGTCACCCCGCAGGACCTCGGCATGAGCTGGGCGGTGTCGAAGAAGAAGCCCGACTTCATCGGCAAGCGCTCCTACGCCCGCGCCGACACCGTCCGCCCCGACCGCAAGCAGCTCGTGGGGCTGCTGCCGGACGACCCGGGCACCTTCCTCCCGGAGGGCACCCATCTGGTCGCCGACAGCGAACTGCCCGCCCCGCCCGTGCCGATGCTCGGCCACGTCACCTCCAGCTACCGCAGCGCGGCGCTCGGCCGTACCTTCGCGCTCGCCCTGATCAAGGGCGGCCGGGAGCGCATCGGCGAACGCCTCTACGCACCCGTCGGTGACCGGCTGGTCCCGGTGACCGTGGCAAGCCCCGTCCTCTTCGACCCCGAGGGAGCCCGCCGCGATGGCTGACACCGCCCTGACCGCACGGCAGCGCAGCCCCCTGGCGCATGCCGCCCCCCGCCTGGCCGCCGCGACCCGCGCCTCCCGCGGCGCGATCCGGCTGGCCGAACTGCCCCTGCTGGCCCAGGTGAACGTCCGCCTGGACGCCAAAGGCCCGGGGGCCGACGCCGTCGGACTCGCCCTGGGCCTGCAGCTGCCCCTGGAACCCAACACCGTGGTGCACGCCGGGGAGCTGACCGCGGTGTGGCTCGGCCCCGACGAGTGGCTCGTCGTGGGCCGGCCCGGCACCCAGCGGGAGCTGGAGAGCCGGATCCGCGAGGCCGCCGGCCAGGAGCACGTCTCCGTCACCGACGTCTCCGCCCAGCGCACCACCCTCCTGGTCGGCGGGCCGCGCGCCCGCGACCTGCTGGCCCACGGCTGCTCCCTGGACCTGCACCCGCGCGCCTTCGGACCCGGGCGCAGCGCCCAGACGACGCTGGCGCGCACCCAGGTCGTCCTGGTGGCCCGCGACGAGCCCCGGGCCGGTTTCTGGGTCCTGGTGCGGTCCTCGTTCGCCGGCTATCTGACGGACTGGCTGCTGGACGCGGCCGTGGAGTACCGGTGAACGGCGATGCGGCCGTGACGATCGCGGCCGGGTCGCCGTGACCGCCACGGCCGACGCCGCCACCACCGCCCGCCCGGGCCTGCCGCGGCTGCACCCGTCCGGGCTGCCGCGGCCCGGGCGGGCGTTGGTGATGGGCGTCGTCAACGTCACCCCGGACTCCTTCTCCGACGGCGGACGCTCCTACGCGCCGGAGGCGGCCGTCGCGCACGGGCTCGCCCTGCTGGAGCAGGGCGCCGACATCGTGGACGTGGGCGGGGAGTCGACCCGCCCCGGCGCGGTGCGCCCGCCGGTGCAGGAGGAGCTGCGGCGCGTCCTGCCCGTGGTGCGGGAGCTCGCCGCGGCCGGGGCGACCGTCAGCGTCGACACCATGCGGGCCGAGGTCGCCGCCCGTGCCCTCGACGCGGGGGCACGGCTGGTCAACGACGTCTCGGGCGGCCTCGCCGACCCGGCGATGCCGGCGCTGATGGCCCGCGCCCAGGCGCCGTACGTCGTGATGCACTGGCGCGGCCACTCCGCCGGCATGCAGGCGAACGCGGTGTACGACGACGTCGTCGCGGACGTCGTCGACGAGCTGCGCCTGCGGATCGACGCCGCGCTGGACGCGGGCGTGCGGCCCGAGTGTCTGATCGTCGACCCCGGGCTGGGCTTCGCCAAGACCACCGGGAACAACTGGGAGCTGCTGGGCCGGCTCGACGAGATCCACGCCCTCGGCCTGCCCGTCCTGGTGGGTGCCTCCCGCAAGGCCTTCCTCGGCGAGGTCCTGGCCGACCCGGCGACGGGACGCCCGCGCCCGGCGCCCCTGCGCGACACCGCGACCACCGCGGTGTCCGTCCTGGCCGCCGCACGGGGCGCGTGGTGCCTGCGCGTGCACGACGTGGCCGCGACGCTCGACGCGGTACGGGTGACGGCCCGCTGGGGCGCCGAGACCCGGACGACGCCCGTCCACCAGCCCCTCTAGACTGCCGGGGCAGGTACGGCGCCGGCCCGGCCGCCGTGGCCGGCGCGCTCTCGCACCGCATGCTGGATCTGGTCGGGCGGACCCGGCCGGGGCCGCTCCGGCCGCGCACGCACGAGCTGGGCACCTACCTCGGCATCCGGGAGAACGGCAGACTGGTGGCGATGGCCGGCGAGCGGCTGAGGCCCCCGGGCTGGACGGAGATCAGCGCCGTGTGCACCGCCCCCGAGGCACGCGCGCGGGGCCACGCCGTCCGGCTGGTGGGCACGCTGGCCGCCCGTGTCGTGGCGCGCGGCGATCGTCCGTTCCCGCACGTGGCAGAGGCCGGCACCGGGGCGGTCGCGCTGTACGAGCGGCTCGGGTTCACGACGCGGCGGCGGGTGAGCTTCCGCGGTTTCCGCACCTCGTGACGGCTTCGCGCCGCCGACGGCTCAGCCGACGTATCCCATCCGGTGGCTGATCTCCTGCGCTCCCTTGACCAGCAGGGGCGCCAGCTCGTGCATCCGCTCCTCGGTGAAGCGGTACGCGGGGCCGGAGGCGCTGATCGCGGCGATGACCTCGCCGTGGTGTGCACGGATGGGGGCTGCCATGGCGTGCAGCCCGATCTCCAGCTCCTCCATGGTGACGGCGTATCCGCGCTCCCGCGCCTCGTCGAGGTCCTTCTCCAGCCTGGTCCGGGCGGTCAGGGTGTGCGGGGTGAGCTTCTGCAGCCCGGAGGCCGCGAGCACCTCGTCGCGCTGGGACGCGGGCAGATGGGCGAGCAGGATCTTGCCGCTGGATGTGGCGTGCACCGGGGTGAGCTGTCCGACCCAGTTGTGGGTGCCGACGGCGCCCGGTCCGCGTACCTGGTACAGGTTGACGGCGTAATGCTCCTGCAGGACGGCGATGTTGACCGTCTCGCCGATCTCCTCGCTGAGCCGCTCGCACACCTCCCGGCCCTGCTGGGTGATGTCGAGGCGGCCCGTGACCGCGCCGGCCAGGCGTACGATCCCGAAGCCGAGCCGGTACTTGCCGCGCTCGCCCGCCTGTTCCACGAGGCCGCGCGCCTCCAGGGCGCCGAGCAGGCGGAACGCGGTCGACTTGTGGACGTCTATCTCGGCGGCGACCTCGCTGACGCCGGCCTCGCCGCGCTGGGCGAGGATCTCCAGGACACTCACGGCACGGTCGACGGACTGCACCCCGTTCACCGCGGGCCCCGCTGTTTCGCTATCTGCGGTGTAGTTGCTCATGGCGCAACTATAGGCGCGTCAGGGCCCGGTGAACCCGAGAGTGCACAGGGAATATACGACGGCCCCTCCTGTCATGGGGGCCGTCGTGGATTCACCGGTCTCAGCGGAAGACGACCGTGCAGTTGCCGTTCACCAGCACGCGGCTCTCGCTGTGCCACTCCACCGCGCGCGCCAGGACCCGCGCCTCGACGTCGCGGCCCAGGGTGACCAGCTCGTCCGGGGCGTGGGAGTGGTCGACGCGGACCACGTCCTGCTCGATGATCGGGCCCTCGTCGAGGTCGGGCGTGACGTAGTGCGCCGTGGCCCCCACGAGCTTCACTCCGCGCTCGTGCGCCTGGACATAGGGGCGGGCGCCCTTGAAGCTCGGCAGGAACGAGTGGTGGATGTTGATGGCCCGCCCGTCGAGCTGCTTGCACAGGTCGTCGGAGAGGATCTGCATGTAGCGGGCGAGCACCACCAGGTCGATGTCCAGCTCGTCCACGAGCTCCAGCAGCCTGGCCTCGGCCTCGGCCTTGTTGTCCTTGGTCACCGGGATGTGGTGGAACGGGATGTCGTAGTTGCGGGCCAGGGCCTCGAAGTCCCGGTGGTTGGAGACGATCGCCGGGATCTCGATGTTGAGCGCGCCGGTGGACTGGCGGAAGAGCAGGTCGTTCAGGCAGTGGCCGAACTTCGACACCATGATCAGCGTCCGTGTCGGGGTCGAGGCGTCGTGCAGCTGCCAGGTGATCCGGTACGCCTCGGCCACCGGGCCGAAGCCGGTGCGCAGCTGCTCCAGGGAGACGCCCGGATGCGAGACGTCGAAGTGCACCCGCATGAAGAAGCGGTCCTGGAGGCGGTCGTCGAACTGCTGGCTCTCCAGGATGTTGCCGGAGTGCCGTACCAGAAAGCTGGTGACGGCGTGGACGAGGCCGGCGCGGTCGGGGCACGAGAGGGTGAGGACGAACTCGCGGCCGGGCTGCGGGCGAGGAGACATGGCATCCTCCGTTGATGCGTAATGCGCAACGATGAGAGTGATACGCAACATCGTCCCGTGGTGGCGGTGAGCGGTCAAGGGGTCTGTTCTTCATTGCGCATTGCGATGCGCAATGTGCAACACCTGGTGACCGGAGAAGTTACAAGAGCTTGCGCCCGGCGTCTTGACGGCGAAACGCTGTCACGGTTCGGTTGCGTATGCAGAGACGCGTTCTGCGGAGCGCAACTCAGTCCACCGTCCCCCAGACGCAGGAGGTTCGATGTCGATCCGTGCCATCGACGAGGCACCGCTGAGCAGATTCCATCGCAAGCTCACCTGGGCCTGCGCAGGCGGCCCGTTCCTGGACGGCTATCTGCTCAGCATCATCGGCGTCGCACTCGTCGGCATGAGCAACGAACTGAACCTGACCACCGGGGACGAGAGCCTCATCGGCGCCGCCGCCCTGGTCGGCATCTTCGTCGGCGGCCTGTTCTTCGGCGCCGTCACCGACAAGCTGGGCCGCGAGGCGATGTACACGATCGACCTGGCCGTCCTCGTCGGAGGGTCGGTGCTCTCGGTGTTCGCCACCGAGACCTGGCAGTTCGTCGTGCTGCGCTTCGTCCTCGGCATGGCCATCGGTGCCGACTACCCGATCGCCACGTCCCTGCTGGCCGAGTGGGTGCCCAACCGGCATCGCGGCCGCCTCCTCGGCGTCCTCATCCTGGCCTGGTACGTCGGCGCCGCGGCCGCCTATGTCGTCGGCTATGTGATGGCCGAACTCGGCGGCGCGGGCACCTGGCGCTGGATGCTCGCCTCGGGCGCCGTGCTGAGCGGCGTCATCCTGCTGATGCGCATCGGCACTCCCGAATCGCCGCTGTGGCTGGTGAACAAGGGCCGTACCGCCGACGCCCAGCGGGCGATCCAGAAGGCCCTCGGCCGCACCGTCCCGATCGGGCAGCTGGTCGCGGCGGCGGAGGCCGAGCAGTCGGAGCGGCACAGCCGCTTCCGTGATCTGTTCCAGGGCGCCTATCTGCGCCGGACGCTGTTCTGCGGCCTGTTCTACATGTGTCAGATCACGCCGATGTTCGCCCTGTATACCTTCGGCCCCGCCATCCTCGGCTCCTTCGGGCTCGGCGAGGGCAACAGCTCCAACCTGGGCTCGGCGCTGATCAGCGTCGTCTTCGTGCTGGGCTGCATCCCCGCGCTGCGGCTGGTGGACCGGGTGGGGCGCCGGCCCGTCATCGTGTGGTCGTTCGCGCTGATGGTGATCCCGCTCGCGGTGCTCGGCGGCGGCTCGGCGCTGCCCATCGCCGTGGTCGTCGCCTGCTTCTGCGCCTACGCCCTCTTCTCGGGCGGTCCGACGGTCCTGGAGTGGACGTATCCCAACGAGCTGTTCCCGACCGGCATCCGGGCCACGGCGGGAGGCGTGGCCACCTCGATCAGCCGCATCGGCGCCGCGGCCGGCACCTATCTGCTGCCCATCTCGCTCGACCGGCTGGGCATCGGCACGACCATGCTGATCGGCGCCGGCATCACCCTGGTGGGCTGGCTGGTGTCCGTGGCGTGGGCCGAGGAGACGCGCGGCCGCACCCTGGCGGAGACCAGCGCCCTGCCGGGCCGTTCGCGGCGCTCCTCGGCGCCCGAGCGGGAGCACGACCTGGAGCGCTCCTGACGCCCTTCGCACCCCCCCGCATGCGGCCGGCCGCCCCTGTTCCGGGGCGGCCGGCCGCCCGCGTTCCCGGTCCGCGAACTTCGCCCGGCCGACCCCTTGACACTGCTCACCCAGAGGGATGACAGTGTGACTGTTTCTCATAGCGAAGTGCATCTCGCATTACGCAACAATCGCGTGGCTCGATCGCGGCCTTCCCCCAGGCGCCGGGCACGCCGGTTCCGACATCCCTCTCCCCCTTTCGAGGAGATCGGCAAGTGACACACGAGGTACGCGCCGTCGTCGCCCTGCACAAGGGCGCCCCGGTCTCCGTCGAGACCGTCCTGGTGCCGGACCCCGGCCCCGGTGAGGCGCTGGTCAGGGTCGAGGCCTGCGGGGTCTGCCACACCGACCTGCACTACCGGGAGGGCGGCATCAGCGACGACTTCCCCTTCCTGCTCGGGCACGAGGCGGCCGGCGTGGTCGAGTCCGTCGGCGAGGGCGTCACCGACGTCGAACCCGGCGACTTCGTGATCCTCAACTGGCGTGCGGTGTGCGGGCAGTGCCGGGCGTGTCTGCGCGGTCGGCCCTGGTACTGCTTCGACACCCACAACGCCGAGCAGAAGATGACCCTCGCCGGCACGGGCCAGGAGCTGTCCCCGGCGCTCGGCATCGGCGCGTTCGCCGAGAAGACCCTCGTCGCCGCCGGCCAGTGCACCAAGGTCGACCCCACCGCCTCGGCCACCGCGGCCGCACTGCTCGGCTGCGGGGTGATGGCCGGCTTCGGCGCCGCCGTCCACACCGGCGGCGTCGGCCGCGGTGACTCGATCGCCGTGATCGGCTGCGGCGGCGTGGGCATGGCCGCCGTCGCGGGCGCCAAGGTGGCCGGTGCGCGCCGCATCATCGCCGTCGACGTCGACGAGCGGAAGCTGAAGTGGGCCGAGCGGTTCGGCGCCACCGACACCGTCGACTCCTCCAGGATCGACGCCGTCGAGGCCGTCCGCAGCCTCACCGGCGGCTTCGGCGCCGACGTCGTCGTGGACGCCGTCGGCCGCCCCGAGACGTACCGGCAGGCCTTCTACGCCCGCGATCTGGCCGGCACCGCCGTCCTGGTCGGCGTGCCCGGCCCGGAGCCGGTCGTCGAACTGCCGCTGCTGGACCTCTTCGGGCGCGGCGGCGCGCTGAAGTCCTCCTGGTACGGCGACTGCCTGCCCTCACGGGACTTCCCCGCCCTGATCGACCTCCATCTGCGCGGCCGCTTCGACCTCCAGGACTTCGTCACCGAGACGATCGCCCTGGACGAGGTGGAGAGCGCCTTCGACACGATGCGCCGCGGCGACGTCCTGCGCTCGGTGGTCGTCCTGTGACGGCCGGGACCGGGTGCCCCGACCCGTCCGCCGGCGCCCGGCGCTGAGCCGGGCACGAGCACACCCCACCAACGGCACGACTTCAGGAGAGGGACAGATGGCCACTTCGTACGACGTGATCGTCGTCGGTCTGGGCGGGATGGGCAGCGCGGCCGCCTACCACCTCGCCGCCCGCGGGCAGCGGGTGCTCGGCCTGGAACGCTTCGGCCCGGCGCACAGCCTCGGCTCCAGCCACGGCGGCTCCCGGATCTACCGGCAGGCCTACTTCGAGGACCCGGCCTATGTGCCGCTGCTGCTGCGCGCCCACGAACTGTGGCAGAAGCTGGCTGTCGACTCCGGCCGCGAGGTCTTCACCGAGACCGGCGGCCTGATGATCGGCCGCGAGGACAGCGAGGCCTTCGCCGGCACCCTGCGCAGCGCGCACGAGTGGGGCCTGGACCACGAGGTGCTCGGCGCCGCCGACATCCGGCGCCGCTTCCCCACCTTCACCCCGGCCGCCGAGGACGTCGCCTTCTTCGAGCGCCGGGCCGGTGTGGCGCGGCCCGAGGCCACCGTCACCGCCCACCTGGAGCTGGCGAAGGCCCACGGGGCCGATCTGCACTTCGCCGAACTGGTCCTCGGCTGGGAGGCCGACGGCCCCGGCCGCAAGGCCTGGGTGGTCACCGACCGCGGCGCCTACACCGCCGACCGGCTGGTGTTCGCGCCCGGCGCCTGGGCGCCGCAACTGCTGTCCGGCCTGGGAGTGCCGGTCACCGTCGAGCGCCAGGTCATGTACTGGTTCCAGCCCGAGGGCGGCACCGGCCCGTTCACCGCCGACCGGCACCCGGTCTACATCTGGGAGGACCCCGACGGCACCCAGATCTACGGCTTCCCCGCGCTGGACGGCCCCGACGGCGGCGCCAAGGTCGCCTTCTTCCGCAAGGGCGCCGCCGCCGACCCCGACACCCTCGACCGGGAGATCCACCCCGGCGAGATCGCCGCCATGGCCGACCATCTGCGCACCCGCATCCCCGCCCTGCCCGGCCGCTTCCTCAAGGGCGCGGCCTGCATGTACAGCAACACCCCGGACGAGCACTTCGTCCTCGCCCAGCACCCCGACCACCCGCAGGTGACCGTGGCCTGCGGCTTCTCCGGCCACGGGTTCAAGTTCGTGCCCGTGATCGGCGAGATCATCGCCGACCTGGCCACCACCGGCACCACCGAGCACCCCATCGCCCTCTTCGACCCGCGCCGGGTGCGGGTCTGACACCCGGTCCGCTCCCGCACGACTGCGGCTTCGAGACTCCACCGATACCGACACACATCCCGAGGTGACCGCCATGACGACGACCAGCCTTCCGTCCAGCCTGATCGCCACCCTGTCCGGGGAGTACTACACGGACCCCGAGGTCTTCGCCCTGGAACAGGAGCGCGTCTTCGAGACCATGTGGTTCTGCGTCGCCCGCGCCTCGGAGCTGGCCAGGCCCGGCCAGTTCCGCACCGTCCAGGTGGGCCGCGAGAGCGTGCTGGTCTCCCGCTCCCGGGACGGCTCGGTCAAGGCGTTCCTCAACATCTGCCGGCACCGCGGCGCCAAGCTGTGCACCGAGGAGTCCGGTGAGGTCAAGCGCGCCTTCCAGTGCCCCTACCACGCCTGGACCTACGGCCTGGACGGCAAGCTCGTCGCCGCGCCCAACCTGACGTCGATGCCGGACATCGACCGCACCGAGTACGGCCTGGTCAACGTCCATGTGCGCGAGTGGCTCGGCTATGTGTGGGTGTGCCTGGCCGACACCCCGCCGTCCTTCGAGCAGGACGTGATCGGCGCGGTGATCGAGCGGCTCGGCGACACCGAGTCGATCGAGAACTACGGGGTCGAGGATCTGAAGGTCGGCCGGCGGATCACGTACGACGTGAAGGCGAACTGGAAGCTGATCATCGAGAACTTCATGGAGTGCTACCACTGCGCGACGATCCACCCCGAACTGACCGAGGTGCTCCCGGAGTTCGCCGACGGGTACGCCGCCCAGTACTACGTCGGGCACGGGGCGGAGTTCGGTGAGGAGGTCAAGGGCTTCACGGTCGACGGCTCCGAGGGCCTGGACCGCATCCCCGGCGTCGCCGACGACCAGGACCGCCGCTACTACGCGATCACCGTCAAGCCGCAGGTGTTCATCAACCTGGTGCCCGACCACGTGATCTTCCACCGGATGTACCCGCTGGCGCACGACCGCACGATCGTCGAGTGCGACTGGCTCTACCTGCCGCACGTCGTGGAGAGCGGCAAGGACGTGGAGCGCTCGGTGGAACTGTTCCACCGGGTCAACCAGCAGGACTTCGACGCCTGCGAGCGCACCCAGCCCGGCATGAGCTCGCGGGCCTACGCCAAGGGCGGTGTGCTGGTGCCCAGCGAGCACCACATCGGCGCCTTCCACACCTGGCTGCAGGACAGGCTCGGCGTCCAGCCCCTCGGCTGACGCCTGCTCCTCCCCGTACCGCCCGTCCACCTGCCGCTCGGCCCCTCCGGCAGGTGGACGGGCCACCCTCCGGCTGCGCGCCGCGGATCCCTGCCGGGGACGGCCACCCATACTGGAGGCATGGGCATGCAACGGGGTGAGTCCCGTCCGCCGGGCCCAGCGCGACCGGCCCGGCCGGCGGACGGCCGCGACGCCGCACAGCGGCCGGACGGGTCCGAGGACGGACGCGACGGTCCACAGCGGGCGCCCGCCCGCCTGCCGTCCGTGCTGAACGTCCACAGCGTCGCCGGCCAGGTCCTCCTCCTGCAGGTGGCCGTCGTCCTGCTGCTGGTCGTCGCCGCCGTCGTGGCCCTGGTACTGCAGGCCCGCAGCACCAGCCTCCAGGAGGCCAAGGAGCGCTCGCTTGTCGGCGCCGAGACCTTCGCGCACGCCCCCGGCACGCTGCGGGCCATGCGGTCCGCCGACCCGAGCGCCCTGCTGCAGCCGCGCGCCGAGGAGGCCCGCAGGCTGGCCCGGGTCAACTACATCATCGCCTTCAGCCCGGCCGGAATCCGCTGGACCCACCCCGACCCCCGGCTGATCGGCAAGCACGTCGTGGGCTCCTACGCCGACGCGCTCGCCGGTCATGTGCACCAGGCGACGTACGACACGCCCGGCGTCGGCCGTGCCGTGGACACGATGGTCCCGGTCACGGACGCCGACGGAAGGGTCGTCGGGCTGGTGTCCGTCGGCATCACGGTCAAGAGCGTCGAGCGCAAGGTGACGGAGCAGCTGCCGCTGCTGTTCGGCTCGGCCGCCGCCGGGCTGGCGCTGGTCACGATCGGTACGGTGCTGGTGAGCCGCCGGGTGCGGCGCCAGACGCACGGCCTGGAGCCGGCCGAGATGACCCGCATGTACGAGCACCACGACGCCGTGCTGCACTCGGTGCGCGAGGGCGTGCTCGTGGTCAGCGGCGAGGGCAGGCTGCTGCTCGCCAACGACGAGGCCCGCCGGCTGCTGGACCTGCCCGCCGACGCGGACGGCCGGCCCGTCGGCGAGATCGGCCTGGCCCCGCGCACCGCGGCCCTGCTGACGTCGGGCGCGGCCGCCACCGACGTGGTGCTCCTGGAGGGGGAGCGGCTGCTGGCGGTCAACGTCCGCCCCACCGCGCCGCACGGCGGCCCGGCCGGGAGCGTGGCGACCCTGCGGGACACCACCGAACTGCGCGCCCTGGCGGGCCGGGCCCAGCGGGCGCGCGAACGGCTGCAACTGCTGTACGAGGCGGGCCTGCGGATCGG
Organism: Streptomyces sp. Ru71; assembly: GCF_002920535.1. Lineage (GTDB taxonomy): Bacteria > Actinomycetota > Actinomycetes > Streptomycetales > Streptomycetaceae > Streptomyces. Next base: position 26,837 of record NZ_PQSS01000056.1, read on the forward strand.
CACCACCCTCGACGTGGTGCGCACGTCCGAGGAGCTGGCCGAGGTCGCGGTGCCCCGGTTCGCCGACTTCGCCACCGTGGAACTGCTCGACGCGGTCCGCCGCGGCGAGGAACCGGACGGCGGCAGCCCGCTCATGCACCGCGCCGCCGTACGCGGGGTGCGGGAGGGCCATCCGCTGCACCCGGCGCACACCGAGACCGCCCTCGTGCCCGACCTGCCGCAGATTCCGGGGCTCGAACGCGGTCACGCCGTGCTGGAGCCCGATCTGCGCGCCGCCCCCGACTGGCAGGCGCGGGACCCCGAGCGGGCGCGGCGGGTGCTGGACTTCGGCATCCACTCGCTGATCACCGCGCCTCTGCGGGCCCGTGGCATGGCGCTGGGCATGGTCGAGTTCTGGCGCTCGGACATGGACGCCTTCACCGAGGAGGACCTGGCCTTCGCCGAGGAACTGGCCGCCCGCGCCGCCGTCGCGATCGACAACGCGCGCCGCTACACCCGCGAGCACACCATGGCGGTCACCCTGCAGCGCAGCCTGCTGCCGCGCGCCCTGCCCGAGCAGTCCGCGCTGGACGTGGCCCACCGCTATCTGCCCGCGCAGGGCGGCGGCGTGAGCGGGGACTGGTTCGATGTCATCCCGCTGCCCGGCGCCCGGGTCGCCCTGGTGGTCGGCGACGTCGTCGGCCACGGTCTGCACGCGGCGGCGACCATGGGCCGGCTGCGCACGGTGGTGCACAACTTCTGCGCCCTCGACCTGTCCCCGGACGAGCTGCTGAGCCACCTGGACGAGCTGGTCGCCCACATCGACGAGAGCGAGCACACCGAAGCCGTGGGCGACGGCGAGCGCGCCGGCATCACGGGCGCCACCTGCCTGTTCGCCATCTACGACCCCGTCTCCGGGAAGTGCTGCATAGCCCGGGCCGGGCACCCCGGGCCCGCCGTGGTCCACCCCGACGGCACCGTCGCCTTCCCCGAGGTCCCCGTCTCGCCCCCGCTCGGCCTCGGAGCCGGCCTGCCGGTCGAGACCGCCGAACTGGAGCTTGCCGAGGGCTCGTTGCTCGCCCTGTACACCGACGGGCTGGTCGAGGACCGCGACCGGGACATCGACACCGGCCTCGCCCTCCTCACCGGCGCGCTCGCGCACCCCGGCCGGGACCCGGAGCAGGCGTGCCGGGCGGTGCTCGACTCCCTGCTGCCCGACCGCCCCCGCGACGACATCGCCCTGCTGGTCGCCCGCACCCGGCTGCTGGACCCCGGCCGGGTGGCCGACTGGGACGTGCCGAGCGACCCCGCCGCCCTCGGCCCGCTGCGCGCCGCCTGTATGCGCCGGCTGGAGGCGTGGGGCCTGGACGCCATCGCCTTCACCACCGAGCTGATCCTCAGCGAGCTGGTCACCAACGCCATCCGCTACGGCGCCGAGCCGGTGCGGCTGCGGCTGCTGTACGACCGGGACAGCCTGATCTGCGAGGTCGCCGACGGCAGCAGCACCTCCCCGCACCTGCGCCGCGCCGCAGCCACCGACGAGGGCGGACGGGGACTGTTCCTCGTCGCCCAGTTCGCCCGGCGCTGGGGAGTGCGCTACGCCGCCCGCGGCAAGGTCATCTGGAGCGAACAGTCCGTGGACGCCCCGGAGTCCGGGCCCGACGAGGCCCTGGGCGACGCCCTGCTGGACCAGTGGGACGACGCGGAACTCTGACCGGCGCCCTGATGCGCTCTTCGCAACGCCCTGCGTCATCCGGAACTCATGCCGCGCCTTCTCTTGACAACGCACCGGCCCGCCGAAAGCATGTTGCGCATAACGCTTGAAGTTGTGCTATCTGAAACAGCCTGAAACAGGCCGGACGAACAGGCCCTCTCCCTGTCGGCACCCCCGGAGGTCCCCATGAGCATCACCGTCGTCGGAGCGTCGCTGGCGGGACTGAGCACGGTCCGCGCACTGCGCTCGGAGGGCTACGACGGCGGCATCGTCGTCGTGGGGGAGGAGCTCCACCTCCCCTACGACCGGCCGCCGCTGTCCAAGGACTTCCTCAAGGGCGCTCTCGAAGAGGACGCCCTCGCACTCGGCGACCAGGCCGAGTACGACGACCTGGACGTGCGGTGGCTGCTCGGCGAGCGCGCCGCGGGCCTCGACCCCGCGGACCGCTCGGTGACCCTGGACTCGGGGCGCCGGCTGCGCACCGACGGCGTGGTCGTCGCCACCGGCGCGAGCCCCCGCATGCTCCCCGGCATGGACGGACTGGCCGGCGTCCACACCCTGCGCACCCTGGACGACGCCCGGGCCCTGCGCGCCGAACTGCTCGACGGCCTGCCCCGCGTCGTCGTCATCGGCGCCGGCTTCATCGGCGCCGAGGTGGCCTCCACCGCCCGTGGGCTCGGCCTGGAGGTCACCGTCGTCGAGGCGCTCGACATACCGCTGGAACGCCAACTGGGCCGCGCCATGGGCCGGGTGTGCTCCTCGCTGCACACCGACCACGGGGTGCGCCTGCTGGCCGGGACCGGCGTGGCGGGACTCACCGGTGACGGCCGGGTCGCCGGCGTACGCCTGACGGACGGGCGCGAGCTGCCCGCCGACATCGTCGTGGTCGGCGTGGGCGTGCGGCCCGCCACCGACTGGCTCGCCGGGTCCGGCGTCCAGGTCGACGACGGGGTGGTGTGCGACGCCGGCTGCGCCACCAGCGTCCCCGGCGTGGTCGCCGTCGGCGACGTCGCCCGCTGCCCCAACCCGTTCACCGGGCGCTACGCCCGCATCGAGCACTGGAGCAACGCCACCGAGCAGGCGGCGACGGCCGCCCGCACCCTGCTCACCGGTGTCCCGGCGCAGCCGCGGCCGACCGCGCCGTACTTCTGGTCCGACCAGTACCACGTGCGCATCCAGCTCGCCGGACACGTCGCGCCCGGCGCGGAGCCGCAGGTCGTCGACGGCGACCTCGACAGCCGCTGCTTCACGGCCGTCTACCGGCGCGAGGACACCCCCGTCGCGGTGCTCTCCCTCAACCAGCCCAAGCTGTTCAACCGCCTGCGCCGCACCCTCGCCCCCGCCACCGCGACCGCCACCGTGTGAGCCGCCGGGCACCCGCCCGCGACCGCGTGCGCCCCGGCCCGCCCGCGCTCGCGCGCGTCTGAGCCCGGGCCCCGCCCGTCCACCCGATCCCCCTCCCGCAGGGGCGTGCCCGCGACCTGCCGGCACGCCCCGCCCGTCCCCCGGAGTATGGCGTGGCAATCAGCGTCTTCGACCTGTTCTCCATCGGCATCGGCCCCTCCAGCTCGCACACCGTCGGCCCGATGCGCGCCGCCGCGATGTTCGCCGCCCGGCTGAAGACCGACGGCCTGCTCGCCCAGACCACCGCCGTGCGCGCGGAGCTGTTCGGCTCCCTCGGCGCCACCGGCCACGGCCACGGCACGCCCAAGGCCGTCCTGCTGGGCCTGGAGGGCAACGAACCGCACACCGTCGACGTCGTCCAGGCCGACCTGGACGTCGAGCGGATCCGCGCCACCGGGCGCCTGCGCCTGCTCGGCGCGGAGATCGGCTCGGCCCACGAGATCGGCTTCGACGCCTCCACCCAGCTCGTCCTGCACCGCCGGCGCTCCCTGCCGTACCACGCCAACGGCATGACCCTCTTCGCCTACGACGCCGACGGTGTGCCGCTGCTGGAGAAGACGTACTACTCCGTCGGCGGCGGCTTCGTCGTCGACGAGGACGCCGTGGGCGCAGACCGGATCAAGCCCGACGACACGCGGCTCACCCACCCGTTCCGCACCGGCGACGAACTGCTGAACCTCACCAGGGAGACCGGGCTGTCGATCTCCGCGCTGATGCTGGAGAACGAGAAGGCCTGGCGCACCGAGGCGGAGATCCGCGCCGGACTGCTGGAGATCTGGCGGGTGATGCAGGGCTGCGTCGCCCGCGGGCTGGGCCGCGAGGGCATCCTGCCCGGTGGCCTGAAGGTGCGCCGGCGGGCCGCGGCGGCGGCCCGGGCACTGCGCAGCGAGGGCGACCCGGCGCCCCGCGCGATGGAGTGGGTGACCCTGTACGCGATGGCGGTGAACGAGGAGAACGCGGCCGGCGGCCGGGTCGTCACGGCCCCGACCAACGGCGCGGCCGGCATCATCCCCGCCGTACTGCACTACTACCTGAACTTCGTCCCCGGCGCCGACGAGGACGGCATCGTCCGCTTCCTGCTCGCGGCCGGCGCCATCGGCATGCTCTTCAAGGAGAACGCCTCCATCTCCGGCGCCGAGGTCGGCTGCCAGGGCGAGGTCGGCTCCGCCTGCTCCATGGCCGCCGGGGGACTCGCCGAGGTGCTCGGCGGCACGCCCGCGCAGGTGGAGAACGCCGCCGAGATCGGCATGGAGCACAACCTCGGCCTGACCTGCGACCCGGTCGGCGGCCTGGTCCAGATCCCGTGCATCGAACGCAACGGCATGGCCGCGGTGAAGGCCGTCACCGCCGCCCGGATGGCCCTGCGCGGCGACGGCCGCCACCACGTCTCCCTCGACAAGGTCATCAAGACCATGAAGGAGACCGGCGCCGACATGAAGGTCAAGTACAAGGAGACCGCCCGCGGCGGCCTCGCCGTCAACGTCATCGAGTGCTGAGCGCGCGTGAGCCGCCCCGCAGACCACCGCCCGCGCCGCGTCGCGATGCTCAGCGTGCACACCTCGCCGCTGCACCAGCCCGGCACCGGCGACGCCGGCGGCATGAACGTCTACGTCGTCGAGCTCGCCAGGCGCCTCGCCGCCCTCGGCATCGAGGTGGAGATCTTCACCCGGACCACCTCCGCCGCCCTCCCGCCCGTCGTCGCCCTCGCGCCCGGCGTCCTGGTGCGGCACGTGACCGCCGGACCGTACGAGGGCCTGGCCAAGGAGGACCTGCCGGCCCAGCTGTGCGCCTTCACCCACGGGCTGACCCGGGAGTGGGCCGGCCGCCGCCCCGGCCACTACGACCTGCTGCACTCCCACTACTGGCTCTCCGGCCACGTCGGCCGGCTCGCCGCCGCACGCTGGGGCGTCCCCCTCGTCCACGCCATGCACACCATGGCCAAGGTCAAGAACGCCTCGCTGGCGGACGGTGACACCCCCGAGCCCGCCGCCCGCGTGCGGGGCGAGACCCACGTCGTACGGGCGGCCGACCGGTTGATAGCCAACACCGGTCGGGAGGCGGACGAACTGCTGCGCCACTACGACGCCGACACGCGCCGGGTCGCCGTCGTCCACCCCGGGGTCGACCTGGAGCGGTTCCGGCCCGACCCGGCCGGCGCGTCCGCCGGACGAGCCGCCGCCCGGGCCCGTCTGGGACTCCCGCAGGACGCGCTGATCCCGCTGTTCGCCGGGCGCATCCAGCCGTTGAAGGCACCGGACGTGCTGCTGCGCGCGGTGGCCCGGTTGCTGACGCGGCGTCCAGGCCTGCGCGAGAGGATCGTGGTCCCGGTGGTGGGCGGCCCGAGCGGCAGCGGTCTGGCCCGGCCGGAGGGGCTGCACAAGCTGGCGGCCTCGCTCGGCATCTCCGACGTCGTGCTGTTCCGGCCGCCGGTCGCGCAGGACACCCTCGCCGACTGGTACCGGGCGGCGTCCGTGCTCGTCATGCCGTCCCACAGCGAGTCGTTCGGCCTGGTGGCCGTCGAGGCGCAGGCCTGCGGCACCCCGGTGATCGCCGCACGCGTCGGCGGTCTGCCGGTCGCGGTGCACGACGGCGTCAGCGGCGTCCTCGTCACCGGCCACGACCCCGAGGACTACGCCCGCGCCCTGGGCCGCTTCGCCGACGACCCGTCCCTCACCGCCCGCATGGGCGCGGCCGCGGCCCGGCACGCCCGTTCCTTCGGCTGGGACACGGCCGCGGCGGCCACGGCGGAGGTGTACGCGGCGGCGCTGCGTGAGCGCCGTCCGGGCACCCGGCCGCCGGGGCCGCGCGTGTGACGCTCCCTCAGCCGGGCGGCCGCAGGCCCGTGGAAGGCACGGTCCCGGCCGGCGGGCGGCGCCGGGGGCGCCAGCCGGGGCGGGGGATCGCCGCCAGGAGCGCTCGGGTGTCCTCCTCCTCGGGGGCGCTCAGCAGCCGCGCGGTGGGCCCGCGCTCGACGACCCGGCCGCCGGACATCACGATCGCCGTGTCGCTGATCTGGTGGACGACCGCCAGGTCGTGCGAGATGAACACATAGCTGATGCCGCTGCGCTCGCGGATGTCGGACAGCAGGTTGAGGATCTGCGCCTGCACGGAGACGTCCAGCGCGGCGACCGCCTCGTCCAGGACCAGAACCCGCGGTTCCACGGCGATCGCCCGGGCGATGGCGACCCGCTGCCGCTGGCCGCCGGACAGCTGACGGGGCAGCATCGCGGCGTGCCGGCCGGTCAGCCCCACCGCCTCCAGCAGCTCCAGGGCGCGGCCGCGCCGCTGCTGCCGGCCGAGCGGGAAGTGCAGGGCCAGGGCGGTCTCGACGACGTCGCCGACGCGCTGCAGCGGGTCCAGTGAGGAGTACGGGTCCTGGAAGACCATCTGGATCTCCCGCGCCCTGCGGCGCCGTTCGGCGCTGCCGGCGCGGCCCGTGCGGGGACGCCCGCAGACATCGATCGTGCCGGCGGTGGGGGTCTCCAGTCCGAGCAGCATGCGGGCGACGGTGGTCTTGCCCGAGCCGGACTCGCCCACCACGGCCAGCGACTCACCCCGGTCGAGGGTGAAGGACAGACCGTCGACGGCGACCCTGCCCTTCCCGTACACCTTGCGCAGCCCCTCGGCCCTGACCAGGATCTCGGTCACGGTTCCTCCGCTCGTATGCAGGCGACTCGGGCGGTCCCCACCGCGGTGAGCGGGGGCCGGGCGGTCTCGCACCGGTCGGTGCGGACCTGGCAGCGGGGGGCGAAGGCACAGCCGTCGCCCGCCTCGAAGGCCGCGACCGCCCGGCCGGGGATGACGGGCAGCGGACGGACGACCCGGTCGATGCCGGGCCGTGACGCCAGCAGGCCGCCGGTGTAGGGGTGCCGGGGCGACGCGGTCAGCGCCTCGGCGGACTGCACCTCCACGATCCGCCCGGCGTACATGACGCCGATGCGGTCGCAGGTCGCCGCGGCCAGTTCGATGTCGTGGGTGATCAGCAGCATGGCCATGCCCCGGTCGCGGCGCAGTTCGTCCAGGACGGCCATGACCTCCGACTGGGTGGTCACGTCCAGCGCGGTCGTGGGCTCGTCGGCGAGCACCAGGTCGGGTTCCATCGCCAGCACCGAGGCGATCATGACGCGTTGCAGCAGTCCGCCTGACAACTCGTGCGGATACTGCCGCATCCGCCGCTCGCCGTCGGTGATGCCGACGTCCGCCAGGAGGCGTACGGCCTTGGCGCGGGCCCGCTCGGCGGGTACCGCGAGGTGGGTGACCATCGCCTCGGTGAGGAAGTCCCCGATGCTGCGCACCGGGTTGATGTGCGCGCGGGGGTCCTGGAAGACCATCGCGATCCGGCGTGCCCGCAGGGCGCGCAGCTCACGCGCCCCGAGGGTGAGCACCGGCGTGCCGGCGAAGGTGACCGACCCGGTCAGCCGTGCGCCGGGCGGGGTCAGCCGCAGCACGGAACGCGCGGTCATCGACTTGCCGGACCCTGACTCGCCGACCAGGCCGACGGCCTCTCCGGGGGCGATGGCGAGGCTGACGTCGTCGACGAGGGTGAGCCACTGCCCTCGCCCGGCCGGGACCTCCAGCCGCAGCCGGTCCACGGCCAGCAGGTTGTCGTTCATCGCGCACTCCCTCGATGAGCACCCATCCGGTCGCCGAGGACCGTCACCGCGACGACCACGAGCACGATGAGCACGCTCGCACTGACGGCCTCCATCGGCTGCCCGCGCATCGCCCCGTCCAGACCGCTCTTGACCATCAGCCCCCAGTCGGCGTCCGGCGGCTGAACCCCCAGCCCCAGGAAGGAGATCGCGGCCAGGTCGATGACGGCGAAGCCGAGCGCCGACACCGACTGGGCCACGATCAGCGGCCGCAGGTTGGGCAGCAGATGCCGCGCGCAGATGGCGAGGGCCGACCTGCCCTGCAGCCAGGCGGCCGCGACATAGGGCAGGTTGCGCTCCCGCAGCGCCGCACCCCGCACGACACGTGCCACGTACGGCGTGTACGCGACGGCCAGCCCGGCCACCACACCCGTCATCCCGGGGCCGGTCACGGCCACGGTCACCAGGGCGAACACGATGCCGGGCACCGCGAACAGCACGTCGAGCAGCCGGGACAGCACGGCGTCGACCCGCCCTCCGCACCAGGCGGCGGTGATCGCGAGGACGGTGCCCACCACGGTGGACAGCGCGATGATGACGAGCGGTCCGACCAGTGTCGTACGGGCCCCGAACATCAGCCGCGACAGGATGTCCCGGCCAAGCGCGTCACCGCCCAGCAGATGGCTGCCGGTGCTGCCGGTCAGCGCGGTGTACAGGTCGGGACGATCGGGGTCGTAGGGGGCCAGCAGCGGTGCGCAGACGCTGACCAGGACGACGATGACGAGCACCGCCGCGGCGGTCAGGCCCGCCGGGCCCAGACGTGTCCTCATGCCGCCTCCCGGGGAGACAGTCGGGGGTCGATCAGCGCGTAGCACAGGTCGACCACCAGATTGACGATGACGAACGCGGCGACCAGGACGAGGACCACGCCCTGCACCACGGCGAAGTCCCGCTGGAGAATGGCCCGCACCAGCAGCGAGCCGAGTCCGTCCAGCGCGAAGACGTTCTCCACGACCACGGAGCCCGCGATCAGCGAGGCCACGGTCAGTCCGGTGACCGTCACCACGGGGATGGACGCGTTGCGCAGCACGTGCCGGCGCACGATGTGGGACTGGGTGAAACCGCGGCTGCGTGCCGTCTCCACATGCTCGCGGCCCAGCTCCGCGCCCACCGCGCTGCGCGTGATGCGGGCGAGGAAACCGGCGCTGCCCAGGCTCAGGGCGACGGCGGGCAGGGTCAGGTGGTAGACGCGGTCGCCGAGCCCCGCCCCCGGGCCGAAGACCGGGAACCAGCCCAGGTCCAGGGCCAGGACGACGACCAGCACCACGCCCACGACGAAGGTCGGGGTGGCCAGGAAGACACTGTTCACCACCGACACCACGGTGTCGACCGGGCCGCCGCGCAGCGCCCCGAGCAGGCCCAGGGCCACGCCCACGACGACGATGATCACCGTGGCGTACAGCACCAGCAGCCCCGTCGTCGCCAGCCGGCTCGACATCAGGTCGGACACGTCCTGGCGGTAGACCAGGGACTGGCCGAAGTCACCGTGCAGCGCGTCGGCCAGCCAGCTGAAGTAGCGGGTCAGGAACGGCTCGTCGAGGTGGTACTGGTGACGGACCGCCGCGATCTGCTCGGGGGTGCCGCTGCGGTTGCCGAGCAGGAAGGCCATCGGACCGCCGGGGACGGTGTAGAGCAGCCCGTACACCAGGAACGAGGCCACGACGAGGACCGCGGCGAGGGCGGCCGCCCGCCGCGCCAGGAACGCCGGCCACCTCATGGCGCACCGATCCCGGCGGCCCAGGGGTAGTACAGGTAGGAGAAGGAGGCCACCGCTCCGGTGATGCGCTTGTTCATGTACAGGATGACGGGCAGGGAGGCGATGGGCGTCCAGGGGGCGTCCCGGCTGACCGTGGCCTGGATGGCGCCGACCAGCGCGGCGCGCTCCCGCGGGGCGTAGGCGGCCTGGGCCTGCCGTACGGGGCCGTCCACCGCGGCGTAGTCGTCGAAGTTGGAGCGGCCGCCCTTGGTGAAGACCCGGTAGACGTCCAGCGGGTCGGGCATGTTGCCGTACCAGGTGCTCAGGAAGGCGTCGATGCCCTGCCGGGCCTTGGGGTCGCTGTAGAGGTTGCCGTACTGCTCGACCGGGATCACCTTGATCCTGATGCGGAGCCCGAGGTCCTCCCCGGCGGCCTTGATGATGCTCGCGGTCTGCTCGTGCACCGCCGAGCTGCCCTGGATGCCGATGGTGAGAGCGTGGGAGGGCGGGCCGGCGTCGTGCAGGAGCCGCCGGGCGCGGGCCGGATCGGGGCGGGCGCCGGGCAGGGCGTCGTGGGCGCTGCGGAAGACGTCGGGGGAGTAGCCCCAGTAGTCGGCGTTGGCCAGGGTGCTCTCCGGGGCGGCCGCCCCCTGGAAGATGACCCGGGCGATGCCGGGCCGGTCCAGCGCGGCCGCAAGGGCCTCGCGTACGCGCGGGTCGGCGTACGGACCGGAGGTGGCGGCGCCGAGCAGGGTCCAGAAGGTGAGGGAGCGGCCGAGGGTGACCGATCCCGTGCGGGAGGCGCGCAGCTGGCTCAGTCCGGCGGGCGGCAGGTAGAAGTACTGTCCGTCGACCTCACCGGAGCGCAGGGCGTTGACCGCGGTGGTCTCGTCGGCGATGAAGCGGAACACCAGCGACCGTGAGGTGGCCCGCAGTGTGCGGTCCCAGTAGGTGTCGTTGCGGGTCAGGCGCAGGAAGTCGCCGGGCTTCCAGCCGGCGAACCGGAAGGGGCCGGTGCACATCAGTCCGCCCGTGGGGGAGCCGAGGCTCTGGCCGGCCGTGCGCAGGAACGACTTCTCCACCACCGCGCCGGCGGCGGTCGCCATGGCCTGGTTGAACAGCACGTCGGGCTGCTTGAGATCGACGGTGACCCGGTACGGGCCGGTCGCCCTGATCGAGGCGACGGTCTGGAAGTAGTCGCTCCACCAGGTGCCCTGGGCCGGGTCGAGGTGGCGGTTCAGGCTGGCCGCCACGTCGGCGGCGGTCATCGGGTGACCGTCCCAGAACCTGACGTCCTTGCGCAGGGTGTACACCCACCGGGTGGGCGTGGGGTTCTCGGCCTTCTCGGCCAGCCCGGGGCGGATCTTCAGATCGGGGGTGAGCCGCAGCAGGCTCTCGCACATGTTCGCCAGCGCGGTGTTCTCCGCGTAGTTGAAGGAGCGGATCGGGTCGAGCGTCTGCGGCTCGTAGGGCAGGTTCCAGGTGATCCGGTCCACGCCGTGGGACGCCGGCGCGGTGGTGGTGGCGAGGTCGGCCGCCGTGCCGGTCACCTGGTCGCCTCCCGGGGGCACGGTGCTGCACGCCGTCGCCGTGGCGAGCGCGAGGGCGCAGGTGAGCAGCGCGGGCCGGCGGGGGTTCACCCGGCACCCCCTTGGAGGCGGCCGTCGCGCGCGACGACGTTCCCGGCCCGCACCACCATGGCCGGCGTGGGGAGGTCGACCAGGACCTGGGCGACGGAGTCACCCGGCATCAGCAGGAAGTCGGCGGGGTCGCCGACGCGCAGGCCGGCGCGTTCCAGGCCCAGCACGTCCGCGCCGCCGTGCGCCGCCACGGCGTAGCACGCCTGAAGCTCCTCGTCCGTACGGGCGTCGGTGCGGTACGCCAGCAGATGGGCCCGCCGGACCATGTCGCCGTCCCCGAACGGGGTCCAGGCGTCGCGCACACCGTCGGAGCCGACGGCCACCCGCACACCGCGCTCGACCAGCGGCCACAAGGGCACGACGGGTTCGCCGCCCAGCGCGCACGTGATCACCGCCACGTCCGCGTCGGCCAGCAGGTCCGCGACGCGTTCCAACTCGGCGGCGTCGCAGTCGGACAGGCAGAACGCGTGGCTGATCGTCACCCTGCCCCGCATGTCCGCCGCCCGGGTGCGGCGGGCGATCTCGGCGATCTGCCGCAGGCCCGCCCGGTCGCGGTCGTGCAGATGGATGTCGATCGGGGCGCCGGTGCGCTCGGCGATGCCGAACAGCACGTCCAGATGCCCCTCCAGGTCGCCGTCGACGCCGACCGGGTCGAGCCCGCCCACGACGTCGGCGCCCTCCTTGACGGCCTGCTCCAGCAGGTCGGCGGTGCCGGGCTCGGTGAGCAGACCGAGCTGGGGGAACGCCACCACCTGAAGCTCCATCGCCGGTGCGACGGCAGCGGCGGCGGCGCGGACGCCGTGCACATGGGTCAGGCCGTGCACCGGTGACACATCGGCGTGCGCGCGCATCGCCCGGGTGCCGCGGCCGGCGGCCCGGGCGATCAGGGCGCCGGCGCGTTCGCGCACCGAGGCGGCCATCTCGCGCTGGGCGGCGACATCCGCCGCGATCAGCTCGCGCAGACTGCCGGCGGGCTCGCGGCTCAACCAGGGGCCGCCCCAGGCCGACTTGTCGGGGTGGATGTGCGCGTCCACGGGGGAGGGCAGGGCGAGCGCCCCGCCTCCGTCGACGACGACGCAGTCGTCAGGGCGGGTGCGGGGATCGACGGCCGCGACACGGCCGTCGGTCACCAGCAGGTCATGGGGATCGCCCCCATGGGGGCGGATGCGCGTGAACAGGGCGTGGGACATGCCAGCGCCTCCCTTCGAGTCGGGTCAAAGGGCTGGCTCTCCGTCGCCGGAGAGCCATATGGTTATCAAGTCATCAGATGACTGGGAAGAGGGGACGCATGAAACCGGTAGGACGGGTGTCGATCGTCGACACGGTGATCAACGAGCTGCGCGCGGAACTCGCCCGGGGTACCTGGCAGGTCGGAGACCGCATCCCACCGGAGGGCAAGCTCGCCGAGACCCTCGGCGTCAGCCGGCTCTCCGTCCGCGAGGCCGTCCGGGTCCTGGTCCACGCCGGACTGCTCACCACCCGGCAGGGCGACGGCACCTACGTCACCGCCACCGACGAGGGCCAGGTGGCGCTGCGCCGGCACTTCGACCGGGCGAGGACGGCGGACATCCTCGCCGTCCGGCGCGGCCTGGACGTGGTCGCCGCACGACTCGCCGCCACCCAGCGCACGGACGACGACCTGGCCGCGCTGCGCGAGGCCATGGAACGCCGGGAGGCCGCGGGCCGGGCCGGGGACCTGGACGCCTTCACCGACGCCGACGTCGACTTCCATCTCAGGATCGCCGAGGCCTCCCACAACCCGCTGCTCAGCGACCTCTACCGGAACATGAGCGACGCCCTGTGGGAGACCGTCAAGGCCAACCAGTGCATGGACGACGCCGGCGACGACCCCTTCCACACCTCGCTGTTCGAAGCCGTACGGGCCGGTGACCCGGTGGCCGCGACCGCCGCGGTGCTCGGCATCCTGGACGACTACCCGGAGGCACAGGAGTGACGACCGCCGACCTGCTCATCCGCGACGCCGACCTCGTCGTCACCCTGGACGAGGACCTGGGCGACCTGCCCGGCGGCTGGGTCGCCGTCACCGGCGGCCTGATCAGCGCGACCGGGGCCGCGACCGACCGGCCGCCCACCGCCCGCCGGGTCGTCGACGCCCGCGGATGCCTGGTCACACCCGGACTGGTCAACTCCCACCAGCACCTGTACCAGAACCTCACCCGCTCCGGCGACCGGCCGGACCTGGACGGCAGCCTGGAGTCCTGGTTCTGGCACTACTTCACCCTGTGGTCACGCCTGGACGAGGAGGCCGTCCGGCTGTCCACCGCGATCGGCATGGCCGAACTCGCCTGCTCCGGATGCACCACGACCGTCGACCACCTCTACCTCCACCCGCGCCCCGCTCTCGTCGACGCCCAGATCGACGAAGCCGCCCGGATCGGCATGCGGTTCACCGCCGTCCGCGGCACCATGACCATGGGCGAACGGGACGGCGGCATCTGCCCCGACCACCTCGCCGAGGACGAGGACGCCTTCCTCGCCGACTGCGAGCGGCTCGTCGCCCGCCACCACGACCCCGCGCCGTCCTCGACGGTCCGCGTCGCCCTCGGCCCCACCAACCTGCTCAGCTGCACCCCCACCACCATGACCAGGACGGCCGAGCTCGCCGAACGCCTCGGCGTCCGGCTGCACACCCATGTCGCCGACGACCCCGAGGAACACGCCTTCGTCACCGCCCGCTACCGGCGCCGCCCGCTGGAAGTCCTCGACGACCTCGGCTGGCTCACCGACCGCACCTGGCTGGCACACGTCGTCTACCCCTCCACCGCCGAGACGGCCCTGCTCGCCGGACGCGGCGTGGGCGTCGCGCACTGCCCGAGCTCCACCGTCATCGGCGGCGGACTCCCCGGCGGCCCCACCCCCGTACGCGAGATGCTCGACGCCGGCGTCGCCGTCGGCATCGGCTGCGACGGCGCCACCGCCGCCGACCACCAGTCCCTGTGGCTGGAGACCAAGACAGCCATGCTGCTGGCACGCCTGCGCGGTGGCACGGCCGACGCGATGCCGGCCCGCGACGCCCTGTGGATGGCCACCCGCGGCGGAGCCCGGGCCATCGGCCGCGAGGGCGAGATCGGCGTGCTGCGCCACGGCGCCTGCGGGGACCTCGCCGTATGGCGCATGGACACCCTCCCCTACGCCGGAGCCCTGGGCGACCCGGTCACCGCCCTCCTGCACGGCGGCCCCACCGGGGCGTGGCACACCGTCGTCGGCGGACGCTTCCTCGTCGAGAACGGCGAACCCCGCATCCCGGGCCTCCGGGAGACACTCCGTCACCACCGCGACGCCGCCCGCCGGATCCAGCACCGGCCCGTTTGACCGGCCTCTGACCTGTCCGAGGCAGTTCCCCGACGAAGAGGGAGCAGAGCTGCGGAACCTCACACAGACCTGTGGCGGCGGTGCTTGAACGGCCATCCCGCCCCAAGGATGCTGATACGCGAGATCCGCGCGACCTACAGGGAGTGGAGAGCCGTGGCCGTCGACAAGGGCCTGACCGCCGAGGCCATCGCGGCCCCACCCACCCTCGGCACACCGCCGGCCGCCCCCGTCTCCCCGGGCGTGCGCCGCATCACGGTGGCGGCGGGTCCCCTCACCCTCTCCGGGCTGCAGAGCGATCCACCCGACGGCCCGCCGCGTGCGCTCGTCGTCGCCCTGCACGGAGGAGGCATGAGCGCGGGCTACTTCGACGGTCAGGCCCACCCGGACCTGTCCCTGCTGACCCTCGGCGCACACCTCGGCTACCGGGTCGTCGCCCTGGACCGCCCCGGCTACGGCGCGTCCGCTGCCCAGCTGCCCGCCGGCCGGACCCTCGCCGAGCAGGCGGCCGACGTCGCCGCCGCCGTACGGCAGCTGGCCTCCGCCGAAGGGGCGGGCGGTGGCGTGCTGCTGCTCGCCCACTCCTTCGCCGGCAAGCTCGCCTTCCTGCTCGCGGCCGAACACGCCCCGGACGACCTGCTGGGGCTGGACGTCTCCGGATGCGGCACCCGGCTCGCGGTACCGCCGGAGCAGGTGCGGCAGGGCCGAAGCGTACGGCGGCTCAACTGGGGGCCGCTGAGCCTGTATCCGTCCGGCACCTTCCAGGCCAGCGCGACGGTCGTGGCGCCGATGCCGGAGCGCGAGGTGGACTCCGTCGGCGCCTGGGAGCGGCTGTCCGCCGAGATGCTGCCGGGGGTCCGGGTGCCCGTACGGCTGACCTTCGCCGAGCACGAGGCGTGGTGGCGGCACGGTGACGAGGACGTCGCCGACGTCGTCGGCCGGCTGGCCGCCGCGCCGCGCGTGGTCGTGGACCGGATGCCGGGCGCCGGGCACAACATCAGCCTCGGCTGGGCCGCACGCACGTACCACCTGCGGGTCTTCGCGTTCGTCGAGGAGTGTCTGCGGGGGCCGGGCCGCCCGGCCGCGTCCCACGTTCCCGTCACGGACGCGGGCCCGTGACGGGACACGTCCGGGAGGCGTTCCGCGCGCTGCGCGTACGCAACTTCCGGCTCTTCGCCGCCGGTCAGATCGTGTCGGTGGCGGGCACCTGGATGATGGTCGTCGCCCAGGACTGGCTCGTCCTCGGCCTGACGGGCGATTCCGGCCCCGCGCTCGCCACCGTCACGGCCCTGCAGTTCATACCCCTGCTGCTGTTCACGCTCCACGGCGGGCGGCTCGCCGACCGGCACGACAAGCGCGCGCTCCTGACCGCCGCGAACCTCGCCTCGGGCACCCTCGCCCTGCTGCTCGCGCTGCTCGTGTTCACGGACACGGTCCGCCTGTGGCACGTCTACGCGTTCGCCCTCGGCCTCGGCATGGCGAACTCCGTGGAGGTGCCCACCAGGATGGCCTTCGTCAGCGAACTGGTCGGCCCGCAGCTGCTGCCGAACGCCTCGGCCCTCAGCGCCGCCTACTTCAACGCCGCCCGGGTCGTCGGCCCCGCCCTGTCCGGCCTGCTCATCACCGCCGCCGGCACCGGCTGGACGATGCTCGTCAACGCCGCCAGCTACGGCGCCACCGTGGCGGGGCTGCGCCTGATACGCCCCGCCGAACTGCACCGGGCGCCGCGGGACACGACCCGGGCCCGGGTTCTCGACGGACTGCGTCACACGGCCCGCCGAGGGGATCTGACGGTGCCGATGGCGCTGGTCGGGGCGGTCGGGCTGTTCGGGATGAACTTCCAGCTGACGCTGCCCCTGCTGGCGAAGTCGGTGTTCCACTCCGACGCCTCCTCCTTCGGCCTGCTGACGACCGCGTTCGCGTCCGGCTCACTGGCGGCGGCGTTCGTGACAACCGCCCGCCGCGGGCGGCCCGCCGCCCGTGTGGTGACCGGGTCGGCCATCGCCTTCGGGGCCGTGGAGGCGGCCGTCGGCCGGGCGCCGTCGTACGCGGCGGCGGTGGCGCTGCTCTTCCTCACCGGATTCACCGCGATCTACTTCGCCCAGGCGGCGAACCACTACATCCAGCTCGGCAGCGATCCGCGCTACCGCGGCCGGGTGCTGGCGCTCTACACCCTCATCCTGCAGGGCTCCACCCCGCTCGGCGCCGTGCTCGTCGGCGCGCTCACCGACCGCTGGGGCGTGCGGTCCGCGCTGCTCACCGGCGGGCTGGTCTCGCTGGCCGCGGGCTGCGCCGCGGCGCTCGCACACCGGCGCTGCGCCCGGCGCGCGACGCACGGCGGTGAGATCCGGTCGGCGGAAGGTCATGAGGCACAGGGCGGGGCGGGAGCCCCAGGCCGGCGGGAAGCCCACGGCGGGCCGGGAGCCCAGGGCGGTCAGGAGGCCCACGGCGCCCAGGAGGACGTACGCCCATGACCCGGCGGACCAGCGTTCCGGGCGAGGCAGCCGTCGACCTGTGGCTGCTGCGCACCCCGGACCTCGACGAGGACGCCCTGGCCCGGGCGTGGCGGCTGCTGGACGACACCGAACGACGGCGTGCGGCCACCTTCGCGACCCCGCGCGGCCGTGCCCGGTACGTGGCGGCCCACCTCGCCCTGCGGCGCGTGCTCGCCGGCTACACCGGGGTGCCGGCCGAGGCGCTGCGGCTGGGCCGGGCGGGAGCGGTGGGCGAGGGCTCGCGGCCCAGGGGGCGTCCGGTGCTGTGCGATGCCCCGGCTCCGGTGCACTTCTCCCTCTCCCACAGCCACGGCGTGGTCGCGGTCGCGGTGGCGGCCACGGAGGTCGGCGCCGACGTGCAACGGGTCTGCTCCCTCGGCACGGTCGAGGCCTGCCTGGCGCGGCTGCACCCGCGCGAGCGTGCCGAGCTGTGCCAGGTCGCCGAGGCGGACCGGGCACGGGCCTTCTCCCGGCTGTGGTCCCGCAAGGAGGCGTACCTCAAGGCCCTCGGCACCGGGCTGTCCCGGGGCCTCGCCGCCGACTATCTGGGCGAGGCCGACACCGGGGCGCACCCGGCGGGGTGGAGCGTACGCGACGCCCCCGCCCCGCCCGGCTACGCGGCCGCGACCGCGCTGCGCGGGCTCACCCCGCACACGGTGACGGTGCGTCAACTACCGGACGTCTCATAGGGAGCCGGGCAGTTCACCGCACGATGAACCCCCGGCCGGCCCCGGGCACCGACGCGAGCAGCTCCTCCGTCCACGGGTGCTGAGGCGCGGTGAACACCGACTCGACCGGGCCGCACTCGACGAGCCGGCCGTGGCGCATCACACCGACACGGTCGGCGATACGGCGGACCACGGCCAGGTCGTGGGAGATGAACAGATAGCCGATCCCGGACTCGCGCTGGAGCTCCATGAGCAGGTCGAGGATTTGGGCCTGGGCCGAGACGTCCAGCGCGGAGACAGGTTCGTCGCAGACCACGAGGTCCGGCCGGAGCGCCAGCGCACGGGCGATCGCCACGCGCTGACGCTGCCCCCCGGACAGCTCCGCCGGGCGCCGCCGCAGCAGCGCCGCCGGCAGCCGCACCCGGTCCAGCAGGTCGGCGGCCTGCCGGGCCCGCTCGGCACGGCCGGCGAGACGGTAGGCGCGCAGCGGCTCGGTGACGATCTCGGCGACCGGCAGACGCGGGTCGAGGGAGGCGTACGGGTTCTGGTAGACGATCTGCATCCGGCGGCGCAGCCGGCGCAGCCCGGCTCCCCGCAGCCGGGTGACGTCCTCGCCGTCGAAGGTGATCCGTCCGCCGGTCGCCTCGGTGAGGCGTACGAGCAGGCGCGCGGTGGTCGACTTGCCGGAGCCCGACTCGCCGACCAGCGCCAGCGTCTCGCCCCGGGCGATCCGCAGACTGACACCGTCCACGGCCCGCCGCGCCGGAGCCCGGCGCGCAGGGAACTCCTTCACCAGGTCCTCCGCCACGAGCAGGTCCGCCGCACGGGACGACGGCGACGGCCCGGGTTTACTCGGAGCGGCCGTCGCCCGGGCCTGTGTCCTGGCCGTCGTCGGGCGTCGCGGCGGGGCGAACGCCGGTGCGGCGGCCAGCAGCGCACGGGTGCAGGGGTGCTGCGGGGCGCCCAGTACGTCGTCCACGGGACCCGACTCCACGATCCGGCCGGACGACATCACGGCGATGCGCTGGGCGCGGTCCGCGGCGACGCCGAGGTCGTGAGTGATCAGCAGGACCGCCGTGTCCGCTTGCCGGGTGAGCGCCCCGAGGTGGTCGAGGATCGCGCGCTGCACGGTGACGTCCAGGGCGCTGGTGGGCTCGTCCGCGACGAGCAGGCGGGGACGTGCCGCCAGGGCGACGGCGATGAGGACGCGCTGGCGCATGCCGCCGGACAGTTCGTGCGGATACCGGCGGGCCGTCAGGTGTGGATCGGGCAGTCCGGCCTCGCCGAGCAGGTGCACCGCCCGCCGGCGAGCCGTGTCCCGGTCGGGGGCGAGCCGGTGGATCAGCAGCACCTCGGCGACCTGCCGGCCCACCCGCTGCACCGGGTTGAGGGAGACCATGGGGTCCTGCGGGACCAGGCCGACGGTCCGGCCGCGGTGAGCGCGCAGCGTGGCCTCGCCGGCGCCCGCCAGGTCGGTGCCGTCGAGCCGGACGGCGCCGCCCTCGACACGGGCGCCGGCCGGCAGCAGGCCGAGCACCGCGTGCGCGGTGGTGCTCTTGCCCGAGCCCGACTCGCCCACCAGTGCGACGACCTCCCCGGGACGCACGCTCAGGCTGACGCCGCGCACGGCGGGGACCAGGCCGGTCCGGGTGCGGTAGGAGATCAGCAGGTCCTCGATGTCCAGCAGGGGCGCGGACAGCGACGGTCGGGTCGTCAACGTGTCTCCTCGGTCTCGCCGTCCAGGGCGCGGGCGATGCGGTTGGCGGCCAGCACCGTGGCCGCGATGGTGAGTCCGGGCAGGGTGGTCAGCCACCAGGCCGAGTCGAGGTAGTCGCGGCCCCCGGCGACCAGCGAGCCCCATTCGGGCTGCGGGGGCCGGGCGCCGTAGCCGAGGAAGGACAGCGAGGAGACCTGGAGCACCACCCCGCCGAAGTCGACGGCCGCGTACACCAGCACGGGCGCGGCGGCGTTCGGCAGCACATGGCGGGCCAGCACCGTGTACCAGCGGCAGCCGCCGGCCCGCGCGGCCTCCACGTACGCGGTGCCCGCGATCCGCAGGACCTCCGCCCGCATGATCCGGGCGAACATGCCGACACTCGTCACGCCCACCGCGACGGCGACCTGCACGGTGCCGAAGCCCAGCGCGGTCACCAGGGCGAGGGAGAGCAGCAGCCCGGGCACGGCGAGCAGGACGTCGGTGAGCCGCATGAGCACGCTGTCGGCGCGGCCGCCCAGGTAACCGGCCAGGAGCCCGATCAGCGACCCCGCCACCAGGCCCACCGCGACCGCCAGCGTGGTGGCCCGCAGGGTGAGCGCGCACCCGTGCACCACCCGCGCGAACAGGTCCCGGCCCAGCTGGTCGGTGCCGAACAGATGGGCGGAGCCGGGCGGTTGGAGCTTCTCGGGCGGTACGCCCGCCAGCGGGTCGCGGGAGGTGAACAGGGCCGGGAAGAACGCGGCGAGCAGGACCAGCCCGACCAGCGCGACCGACAGCACCAGCCCCGGCCTGGCCAGCCAGAACACGGCGGTACGGCGGGCCCGGGACGCCGCGGGCCGCGTCGCACCGGGCGGGCGTACGGCCTCGTCGAGGACGGGAGGGTCCTCGGTGGTGGCGTCGGTCATGAGGCCACCACCGGCCGCGATCCGGTGGCGATGCGCGGATCCAGCAACGCGTGGACCACGTCGACCACGAGGTTCGCCAGGACGAACGCGCACGCCCCGAAGACCACCAGCCCCTGGACGACGGGGATGTCCTGGGTGGTGACCGCCGTGGCGGTGGTCCGGCCGATGCCGGTGCGGGAGAAGACGCTCTCCACGACCACGGACCCGGCCAGCACGCTCCCGACGAGGACGCCCGCGACCGTCAGCGGCGGGGCCAGTGCGTTGCGCGCCGCGTGCGCGAAGTGCACCCGGGCCCGGCCCGCCCCCTTGGCCAGGGCGGTCTGGACGTACGGCTCGTCCAGGGCCGTGCGCAGGCTCTTGGCGAAGACCTGCGCGACGAGCCCGGCGGCGGGCAGCGCCAGCGTCACGGAGGGCAGCACCAGCGAGCCGATCCCCTCGTTGCCGAACGCGGGCAGCAGCCCCCAGTGGAACGACACCACCTGCACCAGCGTGAGCCCCACCCAGAAGGTGGGCGCCGACACCCCGGCCGACGGCAGGGACAGCAGCAGCTGCCGCAGCCAGCGGCGCCGGGTGTACGTGCCGAGCAGGGCCACCCCGGCCCCCAGCGGGAGGGCCAGGAGCAGGGCGCCCGCGGTGAGCTGGAGGGTGGCCGGCAGCGCGTCCGCGATCATGCGGGCCACGGGTTCGCCGGTCTGCACCGAGCTGCCGAAGTCGCCCCGCAGAGCGTGCCCGAGCCCGTCCGCGTACTGCTCGGGCAGGGACCGGTCCAGGCCGTACTGCGCGCGCAGGACCGCGATCTGCCGCGGCGTCACGGCGCCTGCGTCCCCGCCCCCCGCCGCCATGATCGTCACCGGATCGCCCGGCAGTACGTGGAGCACCGCGAACGACACGGTGTAGGCGGCCCAGAGCACCAGCACCGCCTGGGCCGACCTGCGCAGAAGATAGTTCCTCATCATCGCCTTCGGGGAGCCGTCAGGACAGCCAGGTGTCGTGGAACTGCAGCCTGGACGAGGCGTCGAACTGGAGGTCGTGCACGGAGCGGGCGAGCCCGAAGACACTGGTCATCTCGAACACCGGGATCTGGTAGGCCTGTTCGAGGACGCGGCGCTGCGCCTTGGCGACCTCCTGCGCGCGTCGCTCCGGGTCGGCCGTGGCCGCCTGGGCGTCCAGGGAGCGCTCCAGTTCCGGGTCGTGGATCCGGGAGAGGTTGAGCAGCTTCCCGGAGAACGCCGTCCGCAGGATGTCGGGGTCCGTGCGGGTGCCGTTGCCCCACGCCAGGTCGTAGTCGCCGGCCGCCCTTGCCTTCTGGTAGTCGGCGATGGAGAGGACCTTCAGGGTGAGGCCGATGCCGGCCTTCCTCACCTGCTGCTGGATGAGTTCGAGCGCCGACTGGTTGGGGCCGAAGTTCGTGCCCAGGATCACCGTCAGGTCCAGGCGCCTGCCGTCCTTGACCCGGATGCCGTCCGGTCCGGGCCGCCATCCCGCGCGGTCGAGCAGGGCCGAGGCCCGTGCCGTGTCGTGCCCGAGCAGTGCGGAGTTGTCCGCGTAGTCGTCGGTGCTGCTGGCCAGGGAGCTGGTGGCGGGCCGGTAGCTGGGGCTCAGGACGGTGTCGACGACCTCCTGCCGGTCGACGGCGGCCTGCAGCGCGCGCCGTACGGCGATGTCCCGGGCGACCGGGCTCGCGGTGTTGGCGCTGAGCGCCACGGGCACGCCGGGGTTGGGGCGGCCCACGACGGTCAGGCCCTGGGTCTTGAGACCCTTCTCGTCCTGCGGAGCGACGCCGGCGATGGCGTCGACCTGACCGGACTTGAGGCTGCCTGAGCGCACGCCCGACTCGGGGACGACCCGGAAGGTGATCCTGTTCAGGCGGGCGGGTCCCTGGCTCTTCCACAGCGGAGAGCCCCAGGCGTAGCCCTTGCGCCGGCTCAACTCCACCGACTTGTTCGGCGTGTAGCCGTCCAGCGTGAAGGGACCCGAGCCGATCAGCGGCCCGGTGCACCGCTGGTCGGCCGGGCGGCGCAGGGTGGCGGGGGAGAGCAGGCCGAGGGTGAGCGTCGACGTCGCCTGCAGGAACTGCGCGTTGGGGCCGGCGAAGTCGACCTCGGCGGTCCGCGCGTCCAGCACCTTGGTGCCGCGGTAGCCCTGGAGGAACCCCGAGCCGAGGATCGACTTGGCGCCGAGCGCGGCCACGGCGTCGAGGTTCTGCTTGACCGCCGCGGCGTCCACCGGGGTGCCGTCGCTGAACGTGACGCCCGGGCGCAGATGGAAGGTGAACCGTGAGGCGTCGCCGCCGACTCCCAGGACTGCGCCAGCCACGGCAC
>NZ_PQSS01000057.1 GCF_002920535.1 Streptomyces sp. Ru71
GGACCGGAGAAGTGCGCCCTGCTCACCGGTGAACTCGGCTTCGACGCGGCGATCGACTACCGCGCCGAGGACGTCAGGAAGGCGCTGCGGCAGCACGCTCCCGACGGCATCGACGTCTACTTCGACAACGTGGGCGGCGACATCCTCGACGCCGCCCTGACCCGGCTGGCGATGCACGCGCGCGTCGTGGTCTGCGGCGCGATCAGCCAGTACAACAACGCCACCCCGGTCAAGGGCCCCTCCAACTACCTCTCGCTGCTGGTGCGCCGCGCCCGCATGGAGGGCTTCGTCGTCTTCGACTACGCCAAGCGCTACGCCGAGGCCGCACAGGAGATCTCCGGCTGGATCGGTGCCGGCCGCATCAAGGTGAAGGAGCATGTGGTGCGGGGCACCGTGGACGACTTCCCCGAGACGCTGCAGATGCTCTTCCGCGGCGAGAACGTCGGCAAGCTCGTCCTGGAGCTGTCATGACGGCCGCCGACAGCACAGGCGGACTCCGGGACAAGGTGGCGATCGTCACCGGCGGCGCCAGCGGACTGGGCCGGGCCACGGCGCTGGCGCTGGCGAAGGCGGGGGCGCGCGTGGTGGTCGCGGACCTCGACGCGCAGGGCGGCCGCGAGGTGGCCGAGATGATCGACGGCCACTTCCGGGCCTGCGACGTCTCCGACCTGGACGCAAACCGTGCGCTGGTGGACTTCGCCCAGGAGCAGTACGGCGGTGTCGACATCGCGTTCCTCAACGCCGGCGTGGCGACCGGATGCGGCGTCGGCGACGACTTCGACCTGGCGCGCTACCGGCGGGCGATGGGCGCCAACCTGGACGGCGTGGTCTTCGGCACCCACGCGGTGCTGCCCGCGCTGCGGGCGCGCGGCGGAGGCTCGATCGTGGCGACCGCGTCCCTGGCGGGCCTGGCGGCGGTGCCGCTCGATCCGCTGTACGCGGCCAACAAGCACGCGGTCGTGGGCCTAGCCCGCTCCCTCGGCCCGGCCCTCGCGCCGGACAACGTGCGCTTCAACGCGGTCTGCCCGGGGTTCGCCGAGTCGCGCATCATCGACCACCTGCGCGGCATGCTCTCCGCGCAGGGGCTGCCGGTCATCCCGGCCGAGCTGGTGGCGGAGACGGTGCTGCGGATCGTCACCGGGAACGGCACGGGGGAGTGCTGGTTCATCCAGCCCGGCCGCGACCCGGAGCCCTTCCGTTTCCGTAACGTGCCCGGCCCGGGCAAGCCCGCCCTCGTCTGAGCGCCGTACATCGAGAAAACCTGGCCATGACGTGCCGGGCGGCTCGCCCTCTTCGGTGAGCTGCCCGGCCGCGGCCGTTTCCGGCGAGCCCCTGCTCAGGGGCGGGTGGCGATGGGCCGCGTCCCGAAGACGCGCTCCAGCAGGGCGCCCAGGGTGTGCCGCTCCTGTTCGTCCAGTCTGTCCAGACCCGCGAGCGTGTGGTGCATGTTGCCGCGGATCACGTCGATGACCCGCTCGCCCTCCGCCGTGAGGACGACGTTCTTGACGCGCCGATCGGAGGCGCTCGGTTCCCGGCGCACCAGGCCCCGCTTCTCCAGCCGGTCGACGATCCCGGTCATGTTGGAGGCGTCGCACGTCAGCGTGGTGGCCAGGGTGCTCATCGAGGCAGGCCCCCGGCGCAGCACATTGAGTGTCTTGCCCTGGCTGGCCGTGAGGTTCTCGCCGGCGGCGGCCGTCGTGAAGTCGCCGTAGTAGGCGGCCAGTGACGCCGAGAGCAGCTCCATGAGCCGGGCGGAGTCGACGCGGGGGAGTGCTGTCATGCGCGTCACCCTACGCCGGAAAACTTGACGATCTCAAATATTGCTGGCTACGGTCTCGCCAATTGCTTGAAGTTCTCAAGCTTCGAGTTCCTCAAGCTTCGAGGTTCTGAAGTTTCACTCACCAAGGAAGAGAAGTCGTGTCACAAGCACTGCGCACGGCGGGCCGGAGGCGCGCACCGGACAGCGTGCTGGTCCTCACCCTGGGGCTCGCCGCGATGGTCGTCTCGATGATGCAGACGCTGGTCGTGCCGATCCTGGGCATCATCCAGAACGATCTGCGGGCCACCACGGCGAACGTCAGCTGGGTGACCACCGCGACGCTTCTGTCGGCCGCCGTCTTCACCCCGCTGCTCGGCCGCTTCGGCGACCAGCACGGCAAGAAGGGCACCCTGGTCGGCGTTCTGCTCGTGATGGTCGCCGGCTCGGTGCTCGCCGCCACGACCACCTCGCTGACCTGGCTGATCGTCGGCCGGGTGATGCAGGGAGCGGCGACCGCGATCTTTCCGCTCGCCCTCTCCGTCCTGCGCGAGGAGATCCAGCCGGCGAAGCTGCCCGGTGCCATGGCCCTGGTCAGTGGCACCCTCGCGTTCGGCAGCGGGCTCGCGCTGGTCGGCGCGGGGCTCCTGACCCGGGGCGCCGACCCCGACTACCACCGGGTCTTCTGGCTCGCGGTGGCGCTCGCGGTGGTGGCGCTGGTGGGCGTGTGGTTCGCGGTGCCCGCTTCCCGTGAGGCCACGGGAGGGCGGACGGACTGGCTGGGCGCGCTCACCCTGGGAGCGCTGCTGGTGCTGCTGCTCCTGCCCGTCTCGCAGGGGCACGAGTGGGGATGGACGTCCGGCCGCACCCTCGGCTCCTTCGCCGGGGCGGTCGTCATGGCAGCGGTGTGGGTCATGACCGAGAGCCGGGTCGAGGAACCCATGGTGGACATGAAGATGTTCACCCACCGGCCCGTCCTGTTCACCAACCTGGCCGGGCTGTTGCTGGGCTTCGCGATGTTCGCCCAGTTCATCGGCGTCTCCTACCTCGTCCAGATGCCCGAGGACATCGCCGGCTACGGCTTCGGCGCCTCCGTGCTCGGAGCGTCCGTCGTGTATCTGCTTCCGACCACCCTCGTCTCGCTGGTCGGCTCGCAGTTCGGCGGTGTGCTGGTGCGCCGGCTCGGCGCGCGCGTCACCCTCGCCGCCGGGGCCTGCTTCGGCGTGGTCGGCTTCACCTGGCTGACGGTGGCCCACGACACGTCCGCCTCCGTGATCGGCGCGGGCATGGTCATCGGTCTCGCGATCAGCTTCGGTTACGCCGCCATGCCCGCCCTCATCGTGGCGAGCGTTCCCGCCCACCAGTCCGGCATCGCCAACGGCATCAACTCCATCTCCCGCTCGGTCGGCAGCGCCGTCGCCAGCGCGGTGATCACCACGCTGCTGGCGTCGAAGACCATCCCGCTGCCGGACGGCATGCCCGCACTGCCCCAGGAGAGCCAGTTCACGCTCGGCTTCGCGCTCGCCGGCGTGGCCTTCGGCCTGGTGGTCGCCGTCTCGCTCGTCGGCATCAAGCGGGCGCACGCGCCTCGTACGCCGGTCCTGCGGAAGGCCGCCGAAGGCCGTTCCCGGGCCGTTCTCGACCAGCCGTCCCGCTGACCCCGCACCGATCCGGAAAGGCAGCTCACATGAACACGTCCGACCCCACCCACCAGGCTTCCGCCGTCCCGCAGGTCGATCACCGCGCGGCGGTCGCGGCGGAGACCGCACGGTTCGTCGCCACCATCAGCGACGCCGACCTGACCACCGCGGTGCCCAGCTGCCCCGGCTGGACACTGGCCGACCTGGTCAGGCACACCGGCAGCGTCCAGCGCTGGTTCTCGGTCCTGCTGCGGTCGCGGATCCAGGAGCCCCCGCGCACGCGCGAGGTGGACCTGCGGCTGCCGGAGCGGGAGGACGGATACCCCGACTGGCTCGCCGAGAGCGCGACCGTGGCCGCGGAGGCCTTCGCGGCCACCGACCCGGACCTGCCGATGTGGGCGTGGGGCGTCGACCAGCACGCCCGCTTCTGGGCCCGTCGCATGCTCTTCGAGACGCTGCTGCACCGGGCCGACGCCGAGCTCGCCCTCGGCCTGCGGCCCGCGATCGACCGTTCCCTCGCCGTCGACGGGATCGACGAGTTCCTCGTCAACCTGCCCTTCGCCACCCCCTTCGCCCCCAAGGTGGCCGAGCTGCGCGGCCCCGACAGGACCATCCGCTTCCGCACGACCGACGGCGACGACGCCTGGCTCGTTCGCCTGCGGCCCGACGGCTTCGGCCTGGACGCGGCCGGCGCGGCCGAGGACACCGCCGACGCGACCGTCCGCGGAACCGCGGCCGACCTGCTCCTGCTCGTCTACGGCCGCCTGCCCTACCGGGCGCAGGCCCTCGCTCACGAGGGGGACGAGGACCTGCTGACCCACTGGTTCGCCCACTCCGCCTTCTGAACGGCTGGCGCGCGGACCGTCGGTGCCGGGCGGACCGTCAGTGCTCGCAGAGGGAGAACTCCCGCTCGTAGAGCTGCTCGTTGTGTTCGTCGACGAAGAACTTGCGCTCCTGCATGAGCTCTTCGCGGTAGGCCCTGGCCTGTTCGAGCGTCATGGTCGAGGTGGCGGACCACGGCTGCTGGGGCGGCACGTCGGATGTCGAGACTATCTGTTCCGACGGGTCGACCAGGAAGAACGCGAGGATCTTGCGATGGCCCGGACGGGTGGGGTCCTTGAGGCGGAACGATCCGACGCGGTGTTGCAGGATGTTGGGGAACGCCAGGCAGCGGCCCGCCGGGGTCGACGCCGAGCCCAGCACCTGGTTCAGCGCGTCCTCGTTCTCCAGGCCGTAGACCTCACGCACACCGTTGTCGTCGTTCTGTTCGTAGTCCGGGTCGTCGAGTGCCGCTCGGAAACTCAGCCGGCTCTCGGTGATGTTCTCACTGTCCCAGTAGTAGATGCCGGTCGAGACGATCCGCTCGTTCAGCATCCCCTCGACATGCCAGGAACCGCCGGGGTACTCGGGCTTGTCCGGGGTGAGATGAATGGTGGCGAGCTTGACGATGACCTGGAGACGGCGGCCGCGCAGGTCGACTCGGGCGGTTTCGTCGGGCACCTCGGGCGGGGTGAAGACGGGGGCGTCCGGGACGACCGGCCGGCGGTTCTCCCACCACTCGTCCTGGGCCTCCTCCCATGCGCGGACGGCTTCCGCGTGGGCCTCGTCGTCGCTGTAGGAGGACTTGTCCGGATACTCCGGCTCCGAGTCGTACCAGCCGTAAGGGTCGGCCTCGATCCGCAGGGGCCGCGGATGGCGCAGATCGGTGAGCACGTTCTCCCACAGGGGGAGGAAGCGCGCGAACAAGTCCGGCAGCACGCGGGCCAGTTCGTGATGAGTCTCGGGGTGGACGTTGTTGACGTACGAACGGAAGGTCACTTCGCCCTCGTCACTGACGTCCACATCCGTGGGCAGCCACTGGAACTTCTCCGAGAACTCGTACTTCGAGTAGCGGTCCGTCGGGTTCCGCCAGGCCCGCTCGGGTGCGCCGCTCACGTCTCTCACCAGGCAGAACAGTGAGGGATGAACCAGGTCCAGTACCTGGCCGTGGGATCCGGGATGCCAGTCCTTCTCCGTGTCGGGGACCTGTTCCAGAACCCGGACCGCCTCGCGCAGCCGGGATCTGAGCTTGTCGTCGACCAGCGTGTCCGACTGCCACACCCCGTCGACGGCGGACACCTCGATGCCGGTTCGCCCGTCCCGCAGCGCCGCGTAGTGCGCGAGTTCGGCAAGCACGTAGCCGACCTGCGCCGCGGTGAGGCCCTGGTCCATCGCTTCTTGCGTCCACCTGGCGACGATGCCGGCATCGTTCATCTTGTCGAACCACCCAGGCTTCGCCCGAAGGTGCGAGCTGCACTCCATCATCTCCAGTTCCCGCAGCGTTCGGGGTTTCGCGAACGACGGGGAACGGGAGGCGTGAAAAGGCAGCGGGAAAGCAGACAGGCCGGTCAACTCTTGTGTTCCTCCCAGTCGGTGTGCGGTGGCGGGAACGATACGTCAGCCCACTGACAACGCAGCCGTGGGCTCCGCCACCAGCTGCCGGAAGTGGGCGCACCGGGTGAGGTCGTCGTGGTCGCAGCCGAGGGCACACTCGATCAGTTCGAGAGAGGCCTGGGCTGCCGCGATGCGCGCACGCAGCGCGGCAGCCTCGGCCTTCAGGGTGTCGCGCCGTCTGCGTGCATCGGCTGTCGCAGCCAGATCACGGATGGTCGCCAGGGACAGGCCCGCTTCCTTGGCGCGCAGGATGACGGCAACGCGGGTGAAGTCCTCGGCGCTGTAGCGCCGCCGGCCGGCCGTGTCCCGCCGGGGGGTCAGCAGGCCCACCCCCTCCCAGTGACGCAGCACGTGGGTGGCCAGACCGAAGTACTCCGCCAGAGCTCCGATGGTCGTCGTCTGTGCGCCGCTCGCAGCTGCGGCGCGCTCGCTTGACTTCATGCCGACATTAAGTCGCAGCCTGACGGTCATGGCCAAGGAGACGGAGCGCAAAAGCGGCCCGACCGACCCGCTCATCACGCTGCTCGATGCCGCTGACCGGATGCCGGGTGCGAAGGAACTGCGGGTTCACTCGTACGACTTGTTGCGGGTCGGGGCGGGAGACGCCGTGGTCGATGTCGGATGCGGGTCCGGGCGGGCGGTGGCGGAACTGGGCGGGCTCGGGGTGCACGCCATAGGGGTGGATCCCGACGAGGGGATGCTCGCGGTCGCCCGCGGCCGGTGGCCCGCAGCGGACTTCCGCAGGGCAGGGGCGTACCCCCTTCCGCTGGAGGACCGGGCGGTGGCCGGCTACCGGGCCGACAAGGTGTTCCATGAACTGGCCGAGCCGCAGCGCGCGTTGGCTGAGACACGCCGGGTCCTGGTGCCAGGCGGGCGGATCGTCCTGCTCGGTCAGGACTGGGACTCCTTCGTCATCGACTCCGACGACCCGGTACTGACCCGCGCCATCGTCCACGGACGGGCCGGTCTGATCCCCGCCCCCCGTGCGGCCCGCCGCTACCGCAACCTCCTGCTCGACGGCGGCTTCCACGACGTGACCGTCGACGTGCGTACCGGCGTGTTCACGGGGGAATCCGTGCTCCCCATGCTGCTGGGTCTGGCCGAGAAGGCGCGCTCCGCGGGAGCGGTCACACAGGAGCAGGCCGGCGACTGGGTGTCGGAGCAGCGGGCGCGGGCCAGGACCGACCGGCTCTTCCTGGCCCTGCCCTTCTTCATCGCGTCGGCGACCCTTCCGCGCAATCGCCAGTGATGCCTGTGTCGCGCCGGGCGGCCGGATGACCCGGGACCGGGTCACCGGCCGTCGAGCGCGTTGTTGAGGGTGATGGTCGCGTCGATGAGGGCGAGGTGCGTGAACGCCTGCGGGAAGTTGCCCAGCTGGCGGCCCGTCGGGTCGATCTCCTCGGAGTACAGGCCCAGATGGTTGGCGTACCCCATCATCTTCTCGAACACCAGCCGTGCCTTCTCCGTCCGCCCCGCCCGGGCGAGGGCGTCGACGTACATGAACGTGCACAGCGAGAAGGTGCCCTCCGAGCCGCGCAGGCCGTCGGGCGAGGCCTCCGGGTTGTAGCGGTAGACGAGGCTGTCGCTGACCAGTTCCCGCTCGATGGCGTCCAGGGTCGAGGCCCAGATCGGATCCTCGGGACTGAGGAACCCGACCGTCGCCATGCGCAGCAGCGAGGAGTCCAGTACGTCACTGCCGTAGTGCTGGACGAAGGCCTGCTGTTTCTCGCTCCAGCCCTTGGCCATGACCTGTTCGTAGACGGCGTCCCGCTCGGTCTGCCACCGTCCGGACGCCGACGGCCAGCCCTTCGACTGCGCCAGACGCAGCGCGCGGTCGAACGCCACCCACGACATGACCCGGCCGTAGGTGAAGTTCTGGGCCCCGCCGCGGGTCTCCCAGATCCCCTCGTCCGCCTGGTCCCAGTGGTCGGCCAGCCAGTCCAGGTTCTCCCGCATCGAGGTCCATCCCTTGTACCCGACCTGGAATCCGTGCTCGTGCGCGAAGTACATGCTGTCCAGCGCCTCGCCGTAGATGTCCAGCTGGAGCTGCGTCGCCGCGCCGTTGCCGATCCGTACCGGCCGGGAGCCCGCATAGCCCTCCCAGTGGTCCAGGAGCTGCTCGTCCAGGTCGGACGAGCCGTCGACCTTGTACATGATGTTGAGCGGGCCCGTGCCCCCGCCGCTGCCGGCCCGCTCCTTGACCCGGTCGCTCAGCCAGGAGTTGAACGCCCGGGCCTCCTCCGTGAAGCCCAGGCCCAGCAGCGCGTACACGGAGAAGGAGGCGTCACGGATCCAGGTGAAGCGGTAGTCCCAGTTGCGTCCGCCGCCCAGTTGCTCCGGGAGAGCCGTCGTCGGGGCGGCCACGATGGCGCCGCTGGGCGCGAAGGTCATGAGCTTCAGCGTGATCGCGGAACGCTCGACCATCTCACGCCAGCGTCCGGTGTAGCGCGACTGCGCCAGCCACGTGCGCCAGAACCCCGCGGTCTCGTCGAAGAGCCGTTCATAGGCGTCCAGGCGGACCTCGGCGGGTGGCCCCTCGGCGCCCATCTCCAGGATGAGGCCACGCTGCTGACCGGCCTGCAGCGTCAGCGTCAGGTGCAGGTCGGCCCCCTGGTCCGTGAGTACGTCGATGAGCCGCTCGTCCTCCGGTTCACGGATGGGGTGCACGGTGAGTTCCGTGCCGTCCTCCGCGACGAAGACCGCTCCGTGCCCGGTGATCTTCAACTCGTGCTTCCTGCGTCCGTAGTCGAACCGCGGCGCGATCTCCACCTCGAACGTCATGGTGCCGCGCACACAGCGGACCAGCCGCACCAGCTGGTGGCTGGAGGTGACCGTCGTGCCGGTCACGGGCATGAAGTCGACCACCTCGCCGGCGCCGGCCTCGGTCATGAACCGGGTCACCAGAACCGCCGTGTCGGGCAGGTACAACTGCTTGGTCGAATGGGTCCGGTGCGCCGGCCGGACCGTGCAGTGCCCGCCCTTCTCCTTGTCCAGCAGTGCCCCGAAGACACTCGGCGAGTCGAACCGCGGCGAGCAGAACCAGTCGACCACGCCCTCGGTGGTCACCAGCGCCGCGGTCTGCAGATCACCGATGAGACCGTGGTTCTCTATCAGTGGGTAACCGTCCATCGGGGCGCCCCTTTCGGCGTGAGATCGTGTCCCTCACAGGAGGTGTTCGTCCTCTTCGGTGGTCTTGCGGTTCCGGTTGGCCATCTCCTCCCAGAAGGAGTCCAGCTCCCTGACGGGGATGCTCACCCAGGGCGCGGTGTGCCGGCTGACGGCCGGCAGGTGCCAGCGGAAGCGGCTGTGCAGCAACGCCTGTTGCTGCCGGCAGAACAGCTCCGCCATCTCCGTCCGCGCGTTCCCGGCCTGCGGGGGATAGGGGCACAGACGGAACTCGCACGGGGACTGGCAGGTGGTGCGGGTTTCGTCCCTTTCGGCCCGGCCGACATTGCGTTCCGGGTGCAGCCGCGTGCGGTCGTGGGTGAGACAGTGCGGGAGGTCGTCCCGGTTGGCGAGTTTCAGACGCTCCTCGATGTCGTCCGGGGTCCCGTCGCCCTCGGTGAGATTGAGCATGATCAGTACGTCGGCCAGCAGGCGTTGCGCTCGTGGGTGCAGGATGCTCCAGCCGACGGACGGCGCGATCCACAGGTTGTGCTTGCGGTAACGGTCCGGATCGGCCGGGGTGGAGCCGACGTTGGCGATGGCTCCGTTCTCGTCGATCCAGATGAACCGCTCGGGATGTCCTGTCTCCAGGGCCAGGGTCACCAGATCGCCGGCCTCGGCGACGAACGGGTGGAGGATCTTTTCGGCATGGCCCTCGTGTACGGCGCCGACGCCGGCCGGGGTCTCGTGTGCGCTGCCCGCCATCGCGATCCATCGGGTGACCGACTGCATGGGCTCCACGGGACCGTCGGCCGACACGTCGCCGTCCGCCCTCGCCTTGTGGTCAGGTGGTGCGGAACCGCGCCGCTGCCCGTTCGCGGCGCCGAACGCGCCTGCGCCTCCCAGGGTGTCGGGGAGCTCCCACAGACACAGCGCATGGAGCAGAGACAGCTGCGCGTACCAGTAGCGACTGCAGGTGAGCATCCGCTCCGCCTGTTTCACCAGGTAGGCCCGGGTCTCCTCGTAGGCGTCCGGATGCCGTCTCCTGCGGTTGGCCGCGTTCTTGAAGCCCTGGGCCAGAGCGTTCTCCAAGGAGAGCGGCATGAGCGGGTGCTCCCGGCCGGCTGCGGTGGTCAGGTTCTGCAACCAGAGGTCCAGCCGTTCCTTGGCCTCGTCACGGTACTTCTCGGAGACGGACCCGACGATCATGGGAACGAGCCAGGCCCGCAGGGCGAAGTGGCGCCACCAGGTGGTGCGGCTGTGCTCGTACTCCTCCACGATCCGGTCATGGGCCCGCTGTCTTTCCTCCGCCGCCTCCGGATCGGCGGCGGGGTTCGCGTCCACTTCGTTGAGCCAAGCGGTGTAGTCGTGGTCGAGCTTCTTCTTGGCCTCGTCGATCTTCCCCAGGTACTGGGCGATGGGATCGGTGCCGAGGGGGAATTCCGTGCGCAGGGCCTGGAAGGCCACGTCGCCGCCGGCGGCTATCTGATGTGCGATGGCGATCCGGACAGGATGAGAAGGCTCATGGGTACCGATCTGGAACAGGCGCTTGTAGGGAAGGGGACGAGTCCCGCTGCTGCGCCGGCTCCGTTCACGCAGAGCGGCTCCGAAGCGCCGCACCAACCTCAGCTTCGCATCCTCGATGGTCCGCTGATCGCCTCTTATGTCGAGCTGCGCCCATTGTGTGTCGAGGTCTTCGGCCAGGTCGTCCTGTATCGGCTCCGGATCGACACAGTCGATCTCCAGCGCCGCGGCGTACAGGTCGAAGTACTTCGCGTCGTGCCGGTTCTCCGCGGCCTTTCTGAGCATCGCGGCGAGCTTCGGCGCCGTTTCTCCGCTGCTGCTCCGGTCAGGAGGAGGCGTGTGCGCACCGTTGCCCGACCGGGTGGTGAGGAGATCTGCCCGGTGACGTGAGAGCAGGACCAG
Organism: Streptomyces sp. Ru71; assembly: GCF_002920535.1. Taxonomy (GTDB): domain Bacteria; phylum Actinomycetota; class Actinomycetes; order Streptomycetales; family Streptomycetaceae; genus Streptomyces. The sequence continues at coordinate 10,861 of NZ_PQSS01000057.1, forward strand.
GGCGATGAGCAGTTCCCGGGACGGACCCGGGCTGTGCAGCGCCGGTTCGACGACCGCGGCGAGCTCCTCGTCCTTCACCTCCCTCAGCAGGCGATAGCCCAGATACGCCTGGAGGATGCTGTGCGGGAACCGGACCTTGTTCTGGCAGCCGTAGACCAGGCCGAGGAGCTGTCCGTTGGCGGTGTACCTCGCCAGCTCCGTCCGGCACTCGTTGGGGTAGTCCAGGACGTTGAGCCAGGGCGCCGACCTGCCGCCGACCATGCGACGCAACACGCCCCACACCGCGTCGCGCTGCGTCGAGGAAACGGTGAGCCGGGCCCCGTACTGCTGGCCACTTTCCTGCGGTTCCTCACGAACACTCCGCGTTTTCTTGCGCCTTCGAAGATCGTCCACGTGTGCGCTGACGAAGTCGTCGAACTTCACCTCGATGCTGTCCTGCAGCAGGCCCAGGCAGGCCAGCGCCGACACGACCCACAAGGTCTCCCGGCGTTCCGTGCGGTCCATCACCACCTTGTCGAATATGCGGCCGTCTTCGATGGCCTGACGGTAGGTGTTCAGCAGCCCGAGCCTGAGAGCGGAGCAGTCGTTGCTGCGTGTGTCCAGTCGGTCGTTCTCGTCGCGGAGGGTGAGATGCTCCAGCAGCCCGCACTGCTGCAGCAGACGGGCGATCCGCAGATAGATCGGCGAATCCACGACATTGGCGGTCTCCACCACCCAGTCGAGGCGGCGCTCGTCCAGTTCACCGCGCTTGTGTATCAGGTATTCCAGGGCCGCTTCCTCGCTCAGCGGCTCCATCTCGGCGATCGCGGCCCGGGTGCCCTCCAGTGGTGCGTGCGGGCGCGAGGCGATCACCAGGGGCAGCTTCTGGCGGTCTGCCCGGTCGATCGCCCGCCGGATGATGTTGTCGCGGTCCTCCTGGTACTTCTCGTCGAGGAGGGCCTCTTCCAGGCCGTCGGCGATGACGACGGCCTTGTCGTCGAGCCTGAGCTGCCGCCACGTCTTGTCGATGTTGGTGCCGGCGAGCACTCCCTGGTCCGCTTCGTCCTGGAAGCGGCGCCGGGCCATTTCCTCGAAGTCGAGTTCACCGTCGGATTTCATGTCGCGCAGACTGATGGGCACGGGCACGGCGGCCTGCTGTGCGAGCATCCGGGTGAGTTCCACCAGAACCGCCGTTTTGCCGACGCCCACGCCGCCTACCAGGAGATAAGGCTTCCGGGTCTTCCGGTTGCGGAGTGTCTGGGCTATCACCTGGGACAGTTCGCGCCGACCGACGATCCGGTTGACGAGGGTTCCGGCTGTGGGGACCAGGGCATGCGGTTGCGTGCGCGCCTTGTCGACGAGCGGCTTCTTGGTCTTGTGGTACCAGTAGAGAAGAAAGAATGCCAGCAGCAGGGAACCCGTCAGAACAGGGCCCACGATATGGTTGACGGCGTCGAACCACACGGAAGCGAGCACTTTGTGGAGCGCTGATGCCTCGCTTTCCTTCGAGGTTTCGTCATCCTTCAGGTAATAGAAATCATAAATGGCCAGGCCTACCCACAGGAAAAGCAGAACCGTCCCGACAAGCGCGTATGCGCGCAGCAGAGGGCCGAGGGAGAGCCGCCAGGGGCGCCAGTTCCGATTGGGGACGATACTTCTGCGCGCCTCCCTTTCGGTGCGGAGCTTGCGCCACCTTCTTCCCATTGCCCGTGAGATCCGGGACCACCACCGCCTGGGATACAAGGTGTACCAGGGGGCGCTGTGCGGCCGCGCCTTTCCTTCCGGGTGGCGAATCACCTTCGTGGGCATGAGGTCCGATCCCTCCGCGCTGCACATTACTGGCGGGACGTCGTACGGACAGTCGAGTGCCGGCGCGAATGGAGACCAGCGAGATCGGTACCGGCGGAGCCGCGCATCACCTGCGCGCTCCCGGCTCCACGCTGCCACTGCGCGATGTCGCCGCCCCGTGTCGAGGGCATCTGCCTCGCGAAATCTGCTCGCACGTATGCCTTCGTCTCCATGAAAGCACTCGTGGAGTGGACCGCAACATCTCCGCCGGACCGGCGCAGACGGCCTCCGGCACCGCCCGGAAAATGGGGAGGAATTCAACCATTCTGATGTCGATTCAGGCCCCCTCTCGGCTCCTGATGCTCATTCAGGTGCGCTGTGACTCCTCCGGTCGCGGCGCCCCATGACTGCCGGCGCAAACTGCCGGCCCGCCGCGCGCGAGGCTCACGAGAAGTCGTCCGCGGCTCACTCGGCGATCTTGAGGGTTCCCGCGTATCGTTGGTGATGCGGCAGTGGTCTGCGCGCCAGGCGTTGCCGGCGGCGACCGACTCGCTGGACCAAACGAATCCCAGAAATATCTGCGCTTTTCTGCGCGCCGTCCATCCGGCTTGCTGATGCTCACGCCGGAAATCCCACGTACCCGTGGTGGAGCCATGGACGCACTCGATTCCCGCCCTTTCCATCCATGTGACCGGGACACCGACCGACGACCGGATCCGATGGATCCGCTCGCAGGGTGACGGAGTCCGGAAATGCCCCAGTCCACCACGCCCCATGTGCGCGCCCGGTCCGACCGGCCGGCCGACGCTCCCCGAGCGCGGGCGAGTGCTCCCCGGGCACGGGCGAGCGTCCAGATCTCCCTGGCCCCGGGAGCGGTCGACCTGCGGTCGTTCGTGCCGATCATGTTTGCCCTCATGTTCCGGAACATCGCGAGCGACGGCTTCGTCTTCAGCGATCCCCGGTCGCCGGGCGACGTCTCCCGCGACTCGAAGCCGGGCTGCATCATCGCCGCCCCCTCCTTCCCGGCCTCGACCCCCGGCATCGACCAGGACTACGTCTTCCACTGGGTGCGCGACGGGGCCGTCGCGGCCATGGAGGTGGCGAAGGCCGGCATGCCCGTGCGCCCGGGCGGCACGGTGCAGACGCTCAACGACTACGTGCAGTTCGCCGACCTGTGCCACTCCAACGCCCAGCCGCCGCTGACCAAGGGGCACGCCTGCTTCGAGATCTCCGGCGAACCCCGCCCGTGGTCCGAGCAGAACGACGGCCCGGCCCTGCAGACGATCACCATCCTGGCCGCCTACGACCAGCTCGACGTCGCCACGCGGAAGCAGGCGGTCGACCTGGTGAACGCGAACGTGGCCTACCTCCTCGGCGTCTACGAAGGCCCCACCACGAACCTGTGGGAGGAGCACAGCGGGTACAGCTTCTTCGCCCGCTCCGCACAGCTGCGCTGCTTCGAGGAGATCCAGGCCTCGACCGTCGCCGGCATCGACAAGCCGGCCGGGCTGCGGCCCGCCGTCGACTGGCTGCGCCAGGCCCTCGCAGAACACTGGGACGGGAACAGGTACGTCAGCGTGCTGGCCGACCCCGGTGGCGGAGCCCGGCCCTCGCCCCAGAACCCCGTCGTCAGCGGATACGACCCCAACATCGACATCGTCCAGGCGGCCCTCTACGGCGCCCTGCCCGTCACCGACACCGGCCTGCTGGCCACCGCGGCCCAGCTGCGGTCGCAGTGGGAAGAGGGCGGCACCGCGTTCTACCCGATCAACAAGTCGGACAAGGACCAGTTCGGTATCGGGCCGATGTTCGGCCGCTACCCGGAAGACTCCTACGACGGTGACACCGCGCACCCCGTACGCGGCGGCCACCCCTGGGCCCTGTCCACATGCAACGTCGCCGAGCTGCACTACCGGCTGGCCGCCGAGATCAAGGCGGGCAACAGCGTCCCCCGGGACAACCTGTCCGCGCCGTTCTTCGCCCAGTCGGGCATCGACACGTCGACGCCCCCGGCGGCAGCAGCCGCCGCCCTGACAGCCACCGGTGACGCCATGGTGATGGCCGTCATCCACCACAGCGACCACTTGGAGCTCTCCGAGCAGTTCGACGGCACCACCGGCTACCAGCGCAGTGTCCGCAACCTGACGTGGAGCTACGCCGCCTGTCTGTCCGCCATGCGAGCCCGGGCCGAGGCGGTGTGACCGTGGCCTGCCGACCCGAATCCCGGCCGCCAGGCCGCTCCCGGCTGCGCCTGGCAGAGGAGGAGTGACTGCCTCATGTACGCGAAGTTCCCCGAAGGAGCGGCGAAGCGCACCGACCCCGTGGCGGCGGCGGACGTCCTCTACGACGCCGTCATCGTCGGCGGCGGGATCTCCGGCGCCCTGATCGCCCTGCGGCTGAGCCAGGCCGGCAGAAGAGTGCTGATCCTCGAAGCGGGCCCGGCCCAGGACCTCACGCTCAGGGGCTACGAGGACTACCTCAACCGGTTCTACTCGGCCATCAGCAAGGACAACCAGGCCCCCTACCCGGCCATCCCCAACGCCCCGATGCCCCGCGGCACCGACGCACGCCCCATCACCCCGGGCCGGCCCGACGCCTCGTCGTACATCGTCCAGAGCGGGCCCTTCGCCACCGACACCACCTATACGCGCGTCCTCGGCGGCACCACCATGCACTGGGAGGGCAAGACGCTGCGGATGCTGCCCGAGGACTTCCGGATGCGGACGCTCTACGGCGAGGGGGCGGACTGGCCGCTCACCTACGAGGACCTCGTCCCGTACTACAACGAGGCCGAACGCGAGATCGGCGTCTCCGCCGACGTGGAGGACCAGGCCTACCTCGGGATCACCTTCGACGAGGGCTATGTGTTCCCCATGAAGGGACTGCCCCTGTCCTACCTGGACCGAATGGTCGCCAAGGACGTCGACGGCATGCCGGTCGAACTCGACGGGGAGCAGCGGCAGCTGCGGATCCGGCCGTTCCCACAGGGCCGGAACGGGATACCGAACCCGGCCTACGACGGCGGGAAGGGCTTCGTGCCGCAAGGGGCGGTGAGCGCGTACCAGGTCGAGGTCGGCGAGCGGTGCCAGGGCAACAACAACTGCGTGCCCCTCTGCCCGGTGCAGGCCAAGTACAACGCAGGCAAAACGCTCGCCGTGGCCCTGCAGAGCGGCAGGGTCGACCTGGTGGGCCAGGCGGTGGCGCACAAGGTGCACATCGACGAGGAGACGGGCCGGGTGACCGAGATCGAGTACCGCCGCTACGACCGGCCCGACAGCCCCGGCTTCACCACGATGAGAGCCCGCGGCCGGCTGTTCGTCCTGGCCGCCAACGCGGTGGAGAACCCCCGGCTGATGCTGGCCTCCGGGCTGCGCAGCTCCAGCGGCCAGATGGGGCGCAACTTCATGGACCACGCCTATCTGCTGGCGTGGGCCCGGCTGCCGGAGGTGGCCGGCACCTTCCGCGGCACGAACTGCACGGGCGGCATCACCGATCTGCGCGGCGGCCGCTTCCGCAGCCACCAGGCGGCGTTCACCGTCGACATCCACAACGACGGCTGGGGCTGGTGCCGCGGTGCGCCGATGACCGACATCATGGAACTGGTGGACGCCGGTGGCCGCTACGGCGAGTCCCTGCGCCAGGGCCTGGTGGACCGGGTGTCCCGCCAGCTCCAGCTGGCCTTCATGGTCGAGGTCCCCGCCAACCCGAGCAACCGGATCACCGTGAACCCGGACTTCACCGACCAGCTGGGGAACATGCGGCCCGTCCTCACCTACGACATCCCCGAGTACACGATGCGCGGGGTGGCGTACGCCCGGCAGCTGTCGAGACGGATCTTCGCCCGGCTGGGAGCCGAGGACCACACCGTGTACAACCCGAACTTCTGGGGCTACATCGTCCACGACGGCGAGGGGTACGAGATCCGCGGGGGCAATCACCTGGCGGGCACCCATGTGATGGGCGGTGACCCGGCGACCTCGGTGGTCGACGCCGATCAGCGGTGCTGGGACCACCAGAACCTGTACATGGTCGGCGGGGGAAGCATGCCCACCGTGGGCACCTCGAACGTGACGCTCACCGTCGCCGCCCTGTGCCTGCGCAGCGTCCGGGCCATGCTGGCCCAGCTCGACTCCGAGTCCGCACCGATCAACGTGACCTTCGACCGGCGCCACGCGGCGCCGACCACAGGGGAGGTGGCCCGGTGACCGAGTCCACCATCAAGAACCGAGACGACCTGGTCCGCTACCTGGACGCGGCCTTGGCGCTGGAGCACGCGACGCTTCCGCCGTACCTGACCGCGTACTACTCCATACGCTCCACCACCAACTCCGACGCCGCCCACATCATCCGGGTGGCCGTGGTGGAGGAGATGCTGCACCTGACCCTCGTCGCCAACGTGCTGAACGCCATCGACGCGAAACCCGACCTGACCCGCCCCGGCTTCGTGCCGTCCTATCCGGCCTACCTGCCGGACGGAGAGGACGACTTCACCGTCGACCTGCGGCCCTTCTCCCACGAGGCGGTCGAGACCTTCTGCAAGATCGAGCGGCCGGGCAAGGCCCCCACCGCCGACGCACGGCTGGTGCAGACATCGGACGGCCGCTCTCCGCTCCTGGTCTCCAGCCCCACCGTCGAGGGGATGCGCTTCTACAGCATCGGCGAGTTCTACGAGGAGATCATCGAAGGTCTCGCACAGGTCGCGGCCGACGACCCCACGCTCTTCCGCGGGAACCCGGAGCGGCAGGTGGGGCCCGAGTACTTCTACTCCGGCGGCGGAGAGGTGATCATCGTCACCGACCTGGACTCGGCCCAGCGGGCGCTCCGCTTCATCGCCGCCCAGGGCGAGGGTCTCGATTCGGGCATCTACGACGCCGAGGGGGAGCTGGCCCACTACTACCGGTTCCGGCAGCTGCAGTTCGGGCGCTACTACCAGCGGGGCGACGAGCCCGACGCGCCTTCGGGGCCCAAGCTGAGCATCTCCTGGGACGACGTGTACAACGTCAAGGTGAGCGCCCGGCTGGCCGACTATCCGGCGGGATCGGAACTGGCCAGGGTCGCCCAGGACTTCAACGCCGAATACGCGGCGCTTCTCGCCCTGCTCACCGGGGCGTTCGACGGGCGGCCGAGCCTCTTGCAGGACGCCGTCTGCGCGATGTTCCGCCTGCGCGACGGATTCAACCGGCTGGTGTGCAACCCCCTGCCGGGCAGTGGCGGCCTGCACGCCGCTCCCACCTTCGAGATTCCGGCCGCGGCCGGGTCCGGCCCGCAGACCGCACCGCGGGCCGGCGAGACAGCCCAGGCGGTGACACGATGACGGCCCCGTCGTTCGAGAAGTTCCTGCTCCTGTCGGCCGACCTCACCGCCTTCGAGGAGACCGATCTCCTCGGCACCGGCATGGCCCACCACTACCTGGCGAAAGTACGGGCCGCCTGCGGCGACGAGGTCGTCACCGCTCTCCTGGACGCCCACCGGGCGGCCCGGGCCGACGCGGCCGGTACAGCCCGCAGCAATGCCCGCAGCCCGCTCGACCGGGACCTGTTCGACCGGGCCCTGCGCCACCGGATCTTCAGCGACGACCGGCTCGGCCCGGTGGCCCGCGGTGTGATCAAGCTCTGGTACGCCGGGATGTGGTACGCGCTGCCACCGGAGTGGACCGACCGCTACGGGGCCGACACGGCGGTGGGCACCTCGACGGTCACCGCGGCCTCCTACCAGGAGGGGCTGGTGTGGCGGGCCATCGGGGCCAATCCGCCAGGCGCCAAGGCACCCGGATACGGCTCCTGGGCTAAGCCACCCCGCATCCCGGAGCGCTACCTGAAAGGGGTGACGAGATGAGGGATCTGGCTGACCGCCTCAGCCCGGACAAGGTGAAGCTCGGCGTCTGCTGCACCCTGTGGTGGAACGACGACTTCCCCACCATCGACGCCGGCATCACCTTCGGCCAGGCCGTGAGCGAGATGGCGCTCGCCGGCTTCCAGGGCTGCAGCATCGGGCACAAGTACCCCTCGGACGCCGCCGAGCTCAAGGCCGCCCTCGATCTGCGCGGCCTGAGTGTGTCCGAGCCCTGGACGAGCACGTACTTCACGATCGGCAAGATGCGGCAGAGGACCATCGCCGCGTTCGAGGAGACGCTCGCCCATGTCAAGGCGCTGGGCGGGAACGAGCTGGTCGTGGCCGAGTTCGGCGCTTCCTCGCACCTGCTGCCCGTGGACGTGTTCGCCAACCGCCCGGTCTTCACCGACGCCCAGTGGGACGCCTTGACCTCGGGCCTGGACGAGCTGGGCAAGATCGCCGGCTCGGCCGGGATGAAGCTCAGCTATCACCACCACATGGGCACCGGCGTCATGACCCGGGCCGACGTCGACCGGCTGATGGCCTCGACCGATCCGGACCTGGTCCACCTGCTGCTCGACACCGGCCACATGGCCTTCGCCGGCGACGATCCGCTGGACGTGGCGCGGGCCTACGCCGACCGCATCGGGCACGTCCACCTGAAGAGCATCCGGCCCGAGGTCGTGAGCCGGGTGCGGGAAGAAGGCCTGTCGTTCCAGGAGGCCATCGAGCTCGGCGTCTTCACCGTCCCCGGAGACGGCGCGATCGACTTCCGGCCCATCCTCGAAACGCTGGCCGACGCGCACTACCAGGGGTGGCTGGTCGTGGAGGCGGAGCAGGACCCGAACAAGGCCGTCCCGCTGGAGTACGCCAAGCACGCACGTGCCTACCTCGCCGACGTCCTGGGCTGGTGACCATGAACGCGACACTCGGACGAGACGTATTCTTCAGCTTCTTCATGTTCACGGCCGATCTCCGGCCCCAGGACGCCACGTACACCCGGACGCTGGTCAGTCATCTGAAGGCCCTGACCGACATGGGCTACGACGGCTTCGACGTGCACATCGCCGCCCAGCCCACGACCGTCGATCACAAGCTTGAGGTCGACAGCTACACCGACCTCAGGAAGGCGTTCGACCAGGCGGGCCTGGGGGAGGTGAAGTTCACCACCAACGTCGGGACCACGCGGACCTTCGACCCGACGTCGCCGTACGAGGAGCAGCGCAGGCAGGCCCTGTCCTACCTCAAGTCACGCGTCGACATCACCCGGGTCCTGGGCGGCGACTCGATCATGTCCGGGCCGTTCATCTATCCCTACGGGGTCTTTCCGCTCACGGACACCGATGAGCCGATCTGGAGCGACGCCCTGCAGGACTGGATGAAGCCGCGCTACCACGCGGCGCGTTCCGTCTTCGAGGAGCTGCTGGAGTACGCCACGGCGCGCGAGGTGAAGCTCGCCGTCGAGCCCGTCAAGAGCTGGGAGACGCCGCCGCCCAACATGGTCTCCGAGGTACTGGACTTCCTGGAGGGCCTGGAGCACCCGCGCGGTGGCGTGACGGTCGACACCGCGCAGGTCGTCATGGAGAGCCAGGGCCCGTCGGTCTTCAAGGACAACGTCGCGCGAGCGGTACGGCAGGACCGGCTCTACTACGTCCATATATCCGCACCCGACCGGGGCGCGGTGAAGGACAGCTGGATCCCGTGGCACATCATCACCGACGAGATCGAGCCGGTGTATCGCGGGCCTTACCTGATCGAAGTGTTCAACGCGATCCCGCCCTTCGACAGCTCCATGCGCATGGCACGCCGGCGTTTCTGGCGTCCCGGAGAGGACGAGCCGGTGCCCGACCGGGACAGCGCCTACGACGTCGCGAGGGCTGCCCTGGAGGAACTGCGCGAGCGGACCACATAATTCGAAAGAGGCCTCGTCATGCTGGCTCAGGTGTCAGATCCCATCGTCATGGTCGTGAAGCAGACAGGCGATGTCCGTATTCACACCTTCGTCGCGTCCTTCACGGACAACAACATCGCGAACGCGACGCACATCATCGAGACGAAGAACCAGCTGGTTCTCGTCGACGGGCAGTTCCTCGCCCCCTATGCCAGAGCCTTCAGGGACTACGCGGACAGCCTGGACAAGCCGATCGACCGGCTGTACGTCTCCCACCGCCACCCTGACCACTGGTTCGGCCTGGGGACCGCGTTCACCGACATCACGGTCCACGCGCTGTCCGAGACCATGACCTTCATCCAGGACCATGGGGAGGACTCGCGAAGCGACCACTGGAAACTCGGCGACCTCGCCCCGGAGCGCGTGGTCGTTCCCAAACAGGTGGTCTCTCCCGGCGAGGAGACTATCGACGGCGTCAGGTACCTCTTCGACCGGGTGACCGACACCGAGATCGACTACCACCTCACCATCAGGCTTCCCGAGCTGGGCGTGTACATCGCTCAGGACCTGATCTACAGCGGCAACCATCTGTACCTGACGAAACACATGGACCACTGGACTCGGGTACTGGGGGACATGCTGGTGTCGGACTACGAGCTGTTCATGCCGGGCCACGGCCTGCCCGCCGACAAGAACGAGGTCGCCCGCAACATCGAGTACCTGTCCGCCGCTCGGCAGGCCGTCGACGGCGGGCTGACGGACGACGCCTTCAAGGACTTCATGCTGCGGCGGTATCCGGAACGCAGGTGCCCCGGAATCTTCGACATCTACATGCCCCGGCTGTTCGGCGGCGCGAGCGACTACTGACCACGGAGGTGTGCCAACCATGAACGAGGGCTGCACTGTAGGACAGTACCTGGTGGACAGGCTCCGCCAACTCGGTCTTGAGCACCTGTTCGCCATCGCGGGCGACTACTCGATCGAGTGGCTGAACGGGTACGTCGCGCCAAGCGGCGTCGAAATCGTCGAGGAAGTCAATGAGGTCAACGCCGGTTACGCGGCGGACGGTTACGCGAGGCTGAAGGGGATCGGCGCCCTCTGCCTCACCTATTCCGCGGGCGCGCTGTGTGCCGTGAACGCCGTCGCCGGTGCCTATGTCGAGAAGGTGCCGCTCGTGCTGATCAACGGCACGCCGAGCATCAAGAAGACCATCACGTTCGAGCAGACCGGCTTCAGCGCGCATCACTTCATCACCGGACGCGAAACGGATCTTCAGTCTTTCGAGCACCTGACGGTCGCGGCCATACGCATCGACAATCCGGATATCGCGCCGACGCTGATCGATTACGCACTGACCAAGTGCATCAGTGAACGGCGCCCGATCTACATCGAGCTGCTCCAGGACATGGTCGACCTGGAGTGCGAGCCGCCGAAGGGCGTGCTGAAGCCGGCCAGGGCCCTGTCGGACGAGACCAGCCTGGCACAGTCGGTCGAACGGATCTGCGCGAAGCTCGAAAGCGCCGAGAATCCGCTCATCTGGCTCGGCGTGGAGATCGACCGGCTCGGCCTCCAGGACAAGGCCATGAGGCTGATCCAGCAACTGAACGTCCCGTTCGTCACGGAACTCCTCAGCAAGGCCGTCCTTTCCGAGGACGACGCGCTGTTCGTCGGCGTGCTCGACGGCCAGGCGTCATCGACGGCCGTGACGGATCTGGCCGACACGTCCGATTTCATCCTGGCCCTCGGCGTGTGGCTGACGGACATCAACTCGCTGGGCTGGGACCCGGACTACGACAAGACCGCGTTCGCCTCGTTCGACGCGGTCAAGTTCGGAACGTATTTCGGCGGACAGGTCGCGCTGGAGCACCTGATCGACGGCATCCTGGCGGAAAAGATCGTGCCCAAGGGACGGAAGCTGCCCGAAAAGCAGGTACTCAGCGCGCCGGCCGTGCCGGAGTCCGAAGTCATCACGTACCAGGGGTTCTACGACTACATCCAGCAGTACATCGACCGGAACACCATCGTCGGCGCCGACGCGAGCATGAACTACTTCGGCAGCCTGCTGCTCGACGTGCCGAGCCCGGGAGGGTTCATCGTTCAGTCGTCCTACTCGGCGATCGGGTACAGCGCGCCGGCCGCGACGGGAATCTGCCTGGCGAAGGGTCCCGACCAGAAGGTGATGGTCTTCTCGGGCGACGGCGGATTCCAGATGACCGCCCAATGCCTGTCGACACAGACCCGGTTCGGGCTCCATCCGATCATCTTCGTCATCGACAACGGCGTCTACGCCGTGGAGCAGTGGCTCGCCGACGCGTCGGTGTTCCATTCCGACAAGCCGTTCTACAAGCCCTGTGGGCTGCACCGGTGGAACTACAGCACGCTGGCGGATGTCTTCGGCTGCCAGGGGTGGGAAGTCGGCACGTACGGCGAGCTGAAGGATGCCGTGACGGGGGCGCTGGACAACACGAACAGCCCGTCCCTCATCCAGGTGCACGTGCCTGACAAGACGATCCCCGACAACGCGAAGTGGAAGGCCCATTAGCAGCGGGACCGGTGCCCGGGCTGCGGGCGCGACATGAACGCAGCCCGGGCCGATCCGGAGGCCGGCGACGACGGTCAGCCGGCCAGTGCGTCGATGAGCGCCTTGGTGACGTCCTCGGTCGACGCGGTGCCGCCGACGTCCCGGGTGAGGACGCCGGCGCGGGCGGTGGCCTCGATGGCCCGGTGCAGACGGGCGGCCTGCTCGGGCAGGCCCAGGTGATCCAGCATGAGCGCGGCGCTGCCCACGGCGCCGATGGGGTTGGCCAGGCCCTGCCCGGCGTTGTCCGGGGCGGAGCCGTGGAGCGGTGCTCGGCGTTGAGGTTGGACGCGACGACGACCGACAGGTCCTCGGGGTGCAGGACGAACTTCGCCGACATGGCGTCGACCAGCACGCTCTCGGTCTCCACGTCGGGGTAGTCGGCGGCGACGCGCCGGAAGACGTCGTCCCGCAGCACCATGCCGTACTGCTGGGCGTTGCTCTTGGTGACCGAGGAGACCTTGCGCCGGGTGCGCGTGCGGGCCAGGTCAAAGGCGAACCGCATGATGCGCTCACAGCCGACCTCGGTGAACAAGGACTCCACGAACGCGCCGAAGAAGCTGTCCGGGACCAGGTTCGTGAGGAACTCCCACCAGTGCTGGTGCGCGCCCTTGTCGACGTACTGGCCGGCGTCCGAGGACAACTCCAGGTCGCCGACATCGGCGTGGACACCGCTGCCGAGCGGGAAGAGGTTGATCGCCACGAGCCCGGCGGCCATCGCCACGACGGTGCCGCCCTGGAAGTAGACGAGGGCCTTCATCGGCGGGATCGCCGGCGTCGCGGATCTGAGGAAGGTGGGACGGTCAGGCAGACGATCGGGCCGATGAGCATCTTCATCGCCGCGACGAAGGTCGTGCCGATCGGCTCCATCGACTCGCCCAGGTCCCGCCATCGCCACCGTTTCGTCCGGGGTGTGCGTCATTGCGGCCTCCATCCAGGTCCCCGCGGCACCGGGCCCCGACCGGTGCCGCCTCGACTCGATGGGCCGGATAGGCATGACCTATGGGCGGATCCTCGGGTGAATGTCCCCCAAATGAACTCCGCCGCTCCATGCTTTCGTAAAAACTGACGCGTCCGGGTTTCAATTTCCTTCTGAAGATGCGGTGTTGACGAAGTTCGCCTACTGCGGAGTTGTGATCAAGCCGTGACCACGGGAGATGTCCGGTGCCTCCTTCTTTAGATGATCTTCACGCTATATCGGCGTCGCTAGCTTTTCCGGCTCAACGTCTTTCTCTCGTACGACGAAAGGCTGGGAATTCCTGATGAATCGCTATCAGCCGCCCTCGCCCTGGGCGAGACGGCGGCTCTGGCGCGACAGACGCATGCGCTATGTCGCAGGCAGTCTGGCCCTCGCCCTGTCCGTCGCCGCGCTGGACGGGGCCACCGCGGCCGCGCAGACCCCGACCGGGAAGAACTCCGCGGCATCCGGCCCCGCGCAGGCCGCCGACCAGGCGTCCGCGCTGCTCATGGCACGCCTGCAGAACCGTGACATCGAGGTGCTGTCGTCCCGCACGGAGCAGTCCACCACCTGGGCCCTGCCGTCCGGCGCCCTGCGGACGTCCGTCTACGCGGGACCGATACGCACCCACAAGGACGGTGTCTGGCAGGACATCGACACCTCGCTGCGGGACACCGGCCCCTCGGTGACGCCCAAGGCCGCGGCAGCGGACGTGCGGCTGTCCGACGGCGGCGACGACAAGCTGGCCTCCGTGACCAAGGGCAGGACGTCCTTCGGCCTCGGCTGGCAGAGCAAGCTCCCGGCGCCCCGGCTCAAGGGTTCCACCGCCTCCTACGACCTGGGCCGCGGCCAGACACTTGAGGTCACCGCTCTGGAGCAGGGCTTCTCCGAGAACGTCGTCCTGTCCCAGGCGCCGGATGCCGCGGTGTCGTACCGCATCCCGCTCCACCTGGACGGCCTGAAGCTGTCCAAGGCGGCCTCCGGCCACCTGCTGCTGAACGACGCCGCCGGACACCTCGTCGCCGAGGCGCCCGCGCCCCGGATGTGGGACTCCTCCAAGGACTCCCGCTCGGGCGAGTCGAAGAACGTGGCCCCGGTCGGCACGGCCATCGAGACGGCCGCCGACGGATCGCAGACCCTGGTCCTCACCCCGGACGCCGGCTACCTGGCCCGCAAGGACCTGAAGTACCCCGTCACCGTGGACCCGACGTCCACGCTGGCCGTCACCACCGACACCTGGGTGCAGACGCCGGACTACCCCGACTCCCAGGTCTCCTCGGCCGAGCTGAAGTCGGGCACGTACGACACGGGCGCCGACAAGGCCCGCTCCTACCTGAAGTTCGACGTGTCCGCCTTCAAGGGCAAGCACATCCTGGACACCAACCTCGCCCTGTACTCGTACTACTCCTCGACGTGCGCCACCACGGGAGCCGGTACCGAGGTGCGGCGGGTCACCGCCGACTGGAGCTCCTCCGCCATCACCTGGAGCGCCCAGCCCGCCACCACGACCACCGGCGCGGTGGTCAACAAGGCCGCCCTGGGCTACAACTCCACCTGCCCCGGCGGCACGATGAACTTCGACATCGACGCCATCGTGCAGGCCTGGGCGAGCGGCTCGGCCAACTACGGCCTGCGCATCGCGGGCGCCGACGAGACCGACCCGCTGACGTGGCGGCGGTTCCGCTCGGCCAACTACATCAGCGGTGACAACTCCGTCGAGCCGCACCTGACGGTGACGTACAACTCGTACCCCGCCGTCCCGGCCAGTGCGGCCATCTCGCCGAGCGCCGTCAACGCCTACAACGGCAAGCGCTACGTCACCTCCCTCACGCCGGTCCTGTCGGCGAAGGTGAGCGACGCCGACGGCAGCACGGTCAAGGCGCAGTTCGAGGTCACCCCGGACCCCGCCTACAACGACACGACCTACACGTACACGGCAACCACCGCGTCCGTGGCCTCGGGCGGCACGGCGCAGCTGACCATTCCCTCGGCCAACGCCTTCCCGGCCGGTGCGCACCTGCGCTACCGCGTGCGCGGCTACGACGGCACCGACTACGGCACCTGGACGGGCTACAACACCTTCGTCCTGAACACCGCCAAGCCGGTGGCGCCCACGATCTCGTGCACGCCGTACGCCAAGGACACCTGGACCGCCAAGTCGGCCAACGGTGCCCAGTGCACCCTGGACACGACCTCCACCGACGGCCAGGGCTACTACTGGGGTCTGGACGACGCGAACACGCCCAACCGCGTCGACGACACCACGGACGGCACCGGCGGTGACGCGCTGACGGTGACCGTGCAGCCGGGCGACGGCTGGCACAGCCTGTACGCCAAGACCATCGACTCCGGCGGCAACCTGTCCACGACGACGACCGAGTACCGCTTCGGTGTCGGCGCCGACGGCGCCGCGATGGTCTCACCGCGCGACGGCGACCGCCCGGCCCGCCGGGTCGCGCTCACCTCGACCGGCCGCACCAGCTACACCGGTGTGACGTACCAGTACCGCCGCGGCGAGACCGACGCGTGGCAGAACGTGCCGCTCGGCGACGTGACCGTCAACTCCACCGGCGCCGCGGTCGGTTCGTGGCCGCTGCCCGCCCCGAACGGTGCGCCCGCCGCGCTGACGTGGAACATCACCACCTCCATCGCGCAGGACGGCCCGATCGACATCCGTGCCGCGTTCACCGACGGCACCACCACCGGCTACAGCCAGCCGGTCACGGTCACCGTGGACCGCGAGGCGGGCGACGCGCCCACCCAGGAGGTGGGTCCCGGTGAGGTGAACCTGCTGACCGGTGACTTCTCCCTCTCGGAGAGCGACGCCGGCGGCTTCGGTCTGACGGCCACGCGCAGCACCTCGTCCCGCCGGGCGACGACCGACGACGGCATCGAGGGCCAGGCCGCCATCTTCGGCCCCGACTGGATCTCCGGCATCACGGCGGACGCCAGCGGGTCGGACTGGACCAGCATCCGCAAGACGTCCGCGACCTCCGTGGAACTGGTCGACACGCAGGGCCGCGGCATCGGCTTCACGGCGACCAACGCCGGCGGCTGGAAGCCGGAGCCCGGCTCGGAGTCGCTGACCCTCACCGGGTCGCTGACCGGATCGTTCACCCTGAAGGACACCTCCGGCACGACCACCTCGTTCGCCAAGGTCGACCCCGCCGCGACGGCGTGGCAGGAGACCACCTCCTACCGGCCGACCTCCAACTCCACGACCACGGTCGTCTCGGAGAAGGTCGTCTCCGGGACGCAGACCCTGGCCCGGCCCAAGTACGTGATCGCGCCGACCTCGGCGGTCACCGCCGACACCTGCGCCGCCACGCCCGCCGCCAAGGGCTGCCGGATGCTGGAGTACGTCTACGCGTCCACCACCACCGCCACGTCCTCGGCGTTCGGTGACGTCGCGGGCCAGGTGAAGGAGATCAGGCTGCGCTCCACCGCGCCCGGCGCCTCGGCGTCCACGGCCACGGCGGTGCAGACCTTCGCCTACGACACGGCCGGCCACCTGCGCCAGGCGTGGAACCCGCAGATCACCCCGTCGCTGAAGACGGCGTACGAGTACGACGGCGCCGGCCGCGTCACCAAGCTGACGCCGCCCGGTGAACTGCCGTGGACCTTCTCCTACGGCAAGGCGGGCAACGCCGCGACCGCCGGTGACGGCATGCTGCTCAAGACGTCCCGCCCCGCCCTGCGCCAGGGCAGCGCCGACGTCACCGAGGGCACCGCGGACACCAGCGTCGTCTACGACGTCCCGCTGACCGGCACCACGGCGCCGTACGCCATGGGCGCCACCGATGTGCAGGCCTGGGGCCAGACGGACGTGCCCACGGACGCCACGGCCATCTTCCCCGCGGACACCGCGCCCGCGTCCAACGACGGCCGCACCCTGTCCGCCGGCGCCTACCAGCGCGCCACCATCTCCTACATCGACGCCTCCGGACGCGGCGTCAACGGCGCGGACCCGGGCGGTCACATCGACGTCACCGAGTACAACGCGCTGGGCAACCAGGTCCGCGAGCTGACCGCGAGCGACCGCCGGATGGCGCTGGCCACCTCCGGTGACGACCTGAACCGGCTCACCCTGCTGGGCATCAGCGACGCCTCCACGGCCGAGCGCGCGCGGCAGCTGTCCACCTCGTACGTGTACAGCGGTGACGGCCGTCTGCAGCTGGAGGAGTTCGGGCCGCTGCACCTGACCACCCTCACCTCGGCCCTCAAGGCGGGCACGGGTGGCACCGACCTGCCGGCCGGCACCGAGGTCGCCGCGCGCACGCACACCGTCACCGCCTACGACGGCGGGCGTCCCACCGACGGGTCGGCCAAGGTCAGCGACCTGCCCACCCAGGTGAGCGTCGGCGCGCACGTGGACGGCTACCCGTCCGACGCCGACGTGCGGGTCAACAAGAACACCTACGACTGGGCCACCGGTCTGCAGACCTCCACCGTCGAGGACGCGGGCGGTCTGAACCTCACCCGGACCACCTCCTACGACGCCCAGGGCCGAGTCGTGAAGACGACCCTGCCGAAGTCGAACGGCGCGGACGCCGGGGCGACGGTGACGACCTACTGGTCGGCCAGCGGCACCGGGGCTTGCCAGGGCCGCCCCGAGTGGGCCGACCTGCAGTGCTCCACCGCTCCCGCCGCCGCCGTCACCGGAGACGGCTCCAACCCGGCCCAGGTGCCCACCCGGACCGTCGAGTACGACTGGTGGGGCAACCCGGCGAAGGTCACCGAGACCGCCAACGGGGCGACCCGCACCACCACCCTGACCGCCGACGGCGCGGGCCGCACGGTCTCCGCGTCGCTCACCGGCGGCATCGGGACCGCGGTGCCGGACACCACCAACACGTTCGACCCGGCGACGGGCCGCACCACCACGGTGACGTCCAACGGGAAGACCATCACCACGGCCTACGACAAGCTCGGCCGGGTCATCTCCTACAACGACGGCGCCGGCAACACCCGCACCGCCGAGTACGACGTCCTGGGCCGCCCGCTCAAGGTCAGCGACTCGTCCCCGTCGACGACGACCTACGCCTACGACACGGCGAAGGAGCCCCGCGGGCTCCCCACCTCCCTGACCGACTCCGTGGCGGGCACCTTCAACGCCGCCTACGGCCCGGACGGGCAGCTCACCACCGAGACCCTGCCCGGCGGCTACACGCTGAACCTCGGCTTCAACGAGATCGGCGAGAACACCTCCCGGATCTACACCCGTGACACCGACGGCGCGATCCTGCTGGCGGACACCGCGGACTACTCCGCGCACGGGCAGATCGTCCACCACAACGGCACCGCGGGAGACACCACCGAGCAGGACTACGTCTACGACAACGCCGGGCGGCTCACCCGCACCGACGACACCGCCGCGGACGAGACCTGCACCCGGCGTGCCTACGCGCTGGACGGCAACACCAACCGCACCGGTCTGACCACCAGCGTCAGCGCACCCGGAGACGGCTGCACCGACACCGGCGCCACCACGGTGACCAGCACCTACGACAGCGCCGACCGGATCGTCGGAACGGGCGTGGCCTACGACGCCTTCGGCCGGACCACCACCCAGGCGAGCGGCACCACCATCGAGTACTACGCGCACGACCTGGTGCGCCGGCAGACCGCCGGCACCCAGCGTCAGACGTGGGACCTCGACGCGGCCGGACGCCTGGCCTCGTGGACCACGGAGACGCAGAACGCCGACGGCACCTGGGCCCAGACCGGCCAGAAGACGAACCACTACGGCTCGGCCGACGACAGCCCGGACTGGGTGACGGAGAACTCCTCCGGTCTCATCACCCGCAACGTCCGCGGCCTGAGCGGCAAGCTGGAGGCCGTCACGGGCGCCACCGGAGGCGTCGTCCTGCAACTGACCGGCCTGCACGGCGACATCGGTCTGACGCTCCCGCTCGACGCCGGCCAGGCACCGACGGTGCTGCGCCAGGACGAGTACGGCAACGCCGTCACCGGCAGCGCCGGCGCCCGCTACGGCTGGCTCGGCAGCGAGATGCGGTCCGCCGAGACGCCGACCGGGGCCGTGCTGATGGGCGTGCGCCTGTACGACCCGACGCAGGGACGCTTCCTGTCGATGGACCCGGTCCCGGGTGGCAGCGACAACGCTTACGAATACGCCGGCGCCGACCCGGTCAACCAGGTCGACCTCGACGGCAAGTGGCACCGCTGGCGCACCAAGCACTACTTCTTCGGCAAGGTCGTCGGCCACTCCTGGAAGTACTGGGACTACTGGGGCTGGGACGCGGGCCTGCACATCGGCTCCTCCGTCCGCGTCTACTTCAACTGGTGGGCGACGAAGAAGATGGCCAACGAGGGCCCGTACGTCCTCACGGCCTACGGCTTCATCGCCGGCATCATCGCGTGCATCAACGTGTACGCGGGCGCCGTGGCCGCCATTCTCGGTCTGTACGCGGCGCTGATCGTGTGGGCGGCGTACCGGGCCAAGGAACGGGGCAAGTGCCTGAAGTTGTTCAGCACCCAGAAGTGGGTGGGCACCTACCCCGTGGGTTACGTGTCCTACGCGTACGTCCGCTGCTGACCGGCTGACACCACCGCGAAGCGGTGAGCCCGTCCGGTGGCCGCTCCCGGCCACCGGACGGGCCCCCATCCCCCTCCCCCTACACCCCTCAAGGACCCACGATGAAGCGAGGACCCGCCTTCGGTGCCGCCTCCGTCATCCTGTTCGTCTTCGGATTCGTGTTCGCCATCCTCTATGTCGCCGACCTCACGACGGGTGGCGACGGCCCCAGGGCATTCATCGAGTCCGCCTGCGCGCTGCTGGCGGGATCCTGGCTCGCCGGGCTGCTGCACACGCGTCAGGCCGCCAAGCGGCGCCGCTGATCCGAAGCGGTTTCCTTCGCCTCCACGCCGACCGGGAAAGAACATGCGCCGAATCGCCCTGCCTCTGCTCGCCTGCGCCCTGGCCCTCGTCGGATGCAGCGCCGAGAAGACCTCGCCCTCCCAGGAGGCCGGCCACCGTCCTCTGCCCGCCCCGACCGTGTCCGTGGCCCGCCGGCCGCTGCCGCCGGTGGTGCACACCGACGCCGTACTGCCCACGGTGCGCGGCGACTTCGGGAAGAAGCCGGTCATCACCGTCCCCAAGGCGGACCCGACCGGGAAGTTCGTGGTGACCCCCGCACTCACCGGTCACGGCCGTGAGGTCGCCGACCACGACATCGCGGTCGTGAACTACTCGGCCCGCGCCTGGAAGGCCGGCAAGGATCTGCCCGCCACCTTCGCCGGCGCCGGCAAGCCCGCGCACCCCGTGCTGTTCACGGTCGGCACCGGTGCGGTGCTGCCCGCCCTGGACCAGGCCGTGCGGGGGCAGAGCGTCGGCAGCCGGGTCCTGGTGGTGGCGCCGCCCCCGGCCGCCTACGGCAGCTCGGGCAACCCCGCCCTCGGGGTGTCGCCGACCGAGACGGTCGTCTTCGCGGTGGACATCGTCGACGCCGTGCCGGCCAAGGCCACCGTCCCAGGACGGCAGCACGGCGCCGGCGCGGGCCTGCCCAGCGTCCGGGCCGACGCCTCCTCCGTCTCCCTCGACGTGCCCGACGCGGCGCCCCCGAGGGACCTGGTCGTGCGCGGCCTCGTCGACGGCTCCGGGCCACGGGTCCGCGCGGGTCAGACGGTGGTGCTGAGGCGTGCCGGAGCCGTCTGGAACAGCAACCGAGGTGAGGACGACGTGGCGTTGTTCGACACCTCCTGGACGACGGGCCCCACGCCGGTGGTCGTGGGCCGGCACAACCTCGTCGAGGGCCTGGACCGGGCCCTCGTGGGCGCGACCGTGGGCAGCAGGCTGCTGGTCGTCGTACCCCCCGCGCTCGGTTACGGCTCCCAGGCGCAGCAGGGCATCCCCGCGCGCTCCAGCCTGGTCTTCGTCGTCGACGTCCTGGCCGCGAACTGACCCCGGCCGCCGGGCCGTCGCCGGACGGCCCGGCGTCGTCGTGTCAGGCCCAGGGGGAGGTCACGACCCAGCTCGTGTCGTCGGCCCAGGCCGTGGAGGTGTCCCAGGCGTGGCTGCCGCCGTGGCCGGCGATGTAGACGCCGTAGGCGTAGTGGCGTACGAAGTCGCCGGGGTAGTTGGCGGAGCGCAGCGAGACGCCCTGGCCGTTGTGGCTCGCCTGTGGGCAGAACGTGGCGTCCAGCCGGGACAGCGCGCTGCTGTCGATGCTGTCGACCCGCAGCCGGAAGTCGTAGTGGCGCAGGTACTGCCCGGGCCTGTCGGCGGACTCGAAGGAGACGCACGAGGCGTCGCCCAGTCCCGGGCGCACGATCCAGGTGGCGGCGGCCTTGTCGGCGGACGGACTGGAGGAGGAGACCGCCGCGATGGCGGCGTCGCTGCCGGCGCTGTCGTGCCGGAGGTAGTCGGCGCTGCAGCAGGGGGTGGTGGCCCGCAGCGAGATCCTGGACCCCACGGCGGGGGCGCCCGCCAGGGGGCTGGTGGCGTACCCGGCCGCGTCGATGTTGGCCTGGACGGCGTTCTCGGTCGCGTCCGACGGGTATCCGGAGGTCATGACGCCCTCGTAGAAGGTGCCGGCGGAACCGTTGCTGTTGTCGCCGCCGATGCCGAGGATGATGGCGCCCTCCTTCTTCATCGGGTTGTAGCCCGAGGCGTTGGGGCGCGGTCCGCTGTAGTAGGTGGACAGGCCGCCGGACTGGGCGTTGCCGGCCCGGATCGCCCACTGGTTCGGGCCGCCCTTGACGATCGCGGTGAGGAACCGGTGGCTGACGCTGGGGTCGCCCGCGTTGTAGCCCGGGTTGACTCCGGAGAACAGGCCGTTCTCCAGGTCGGCCATGACCCAGGGGCCGTTGCCGGTGCCGTAGCCCCACACCTTGATGTTGCCGAAGTAGACGGCCTCCATGGTGCCGTTGCCGTTGTCCCGGCTGTTGGTCTCGGCGTTGCCGTAGTCGAAGCAGCAACCGCCGTTGTGGTGGCTGCCGTCGAGGACCGCGTACATGCCTTCCGGCTGGTCCCCGGTGGCGATGCCGTTGGTGTGGTTGTTGCGGTAACCGGTGCCCGGGGCGATGAAGACGCCGTACGCCTTGTGGCCGCCCACGGTGACCGGGGCGGCGGATGCTTCGGCGAGGTTGTCGTACCCGCCTGCCGCCGGGCCCTGGAATCCTCCGGGCGGGGCCTGGGTGAGGTGGTTGCCGCGGCCGGACTGGTCGTAGACGACGGTGATGAGGCAGCTCGTCCCCGCGCAGAAGGAGTCCTGCGCGGCGGCGTCGGCGTAACCGCCGGCGCCGAGCACGCCGATGTCCCGGGTGGCGCCGTCCGAGGCGCGTCTGACCTGGTAGAGACGGCCGTTGTAGGCGGAGTACAGGGCCCGGGTGGTGCTGTGCGCGGCCACGCAGGGGGTGCTGCCCGCGGCGTACAGGTCACAGGGCAGCGAGCCGGCGGCCACGGCGCCGCTGCCGGCGGAGGCCCGGCCGCCGAGCAGGGCCGTGGCCATGGCCAGCACGAGTGCCAGCAGCACGAGGGGCCTGGCGCGGCCTGAGCCGGACGATGCCCCGGAGCGTAAAGTCATGTCCATGTCATCTCTGTGGGAGGGAGGTGGGGTGTTCGTCATTTCGAACAATGGTCGTGTTTACGGACAGTGTTTGATGATAGGAAGTGCCCGAAGACTGTCAACACTGTGGGGGAGACGATGCTGCACGGCAGGGGCACGCTTTCGGTCGCGGGCGCCTTGGCCGTGGTCTGCCTGCTGCTCGTCGGCCCCAGCGCGCCGAGCGGCACCCCCTCGTCCCGGCCGCTGCCCGCCGAGGCCGTCCGGCACGTCGTGCCGAACCGGGTCATGACGTGGAACATCTGCAATCCCTGCGGCAGGGACAACGCCGACCGGGCGGCGGAGATCGCCAGGTACGCGCCCCAGGTCATCGGCATGCAGGAGGCGTGCGTGCGGGACGTCGAGAGGATCCGGTGGTATCTGAGCACCCTTTACGGGCTGGTCTACCACGTCGAGTACGGGACGGTCCTGCGCGACTGGAGCCGTTGCGGGGGAGTGCCGTGGTCTCCGGGTGCCTTCGGGCAGGCGGTTCTCTCGGCGGCACCGATGACGGACCCCGTCCGCGTGGAATACCCCGACGGCGGTTCGGAGGACCGCGGGTATCTGGCGGTCACCACCACGGTGGGCGGCCGGTCCGTCCGGGTCTTCGACACCCACCTCGCTCAACGACGTCAGGAGACCGTCCGCGCGGGCCAGGTCGGCGTACTCGCCGCTGCCGTCGCCCGCCACGACCGCGCGGTCGTCCTCGGCGACTTCAACGCCGTGGCGGACGCGCCCGAACTCGCCCCGATGTGGGCACTGGCCGCGGACGCGGACCCCCGCTGCCGTCCCTCGACTCCCGGGAACTGCGAGCCGACCACCGACTGGCAGAGCAGGTTCGACTACGTCTTCCTGAAGGGCGTCGCCCCGCTCGCGCACCGGGTGCATCCGACCCGGTACTCCGACCACCACCTGCTGTACGCCGACCTGACCACCGCGTGAGCCGGAGTGCCTCCGGACGGACGCGCCGTGGTGGCGCCCGCCGCGGTCCTCGCGCAGGCTGGTCGCGGACGTGGAAGACCGCCGTGCGCCGGTGCGGCGGCAGGCCCGTGGAGGACTGTGTGACCTCGTCGCCCTTCGCCGACGCCCCGCCGGCTCGCTACGACGACCTGCGGGCACTGGTGATCAACTGCACGCTCAAGCGCTCGCCCGAGACGAGCAACACCCAGGGACTGATCGACCGCAGCACCGCCATCATGGAGGCGCAGGGCGTCGGCGTCGACGTCGTACGGGCGGTGGACCACGACATCGCCACCGGGGTGTGGCCCGACATGCGCGAGCACGGCTGGCAGACGGACGCCTGGCCGGAGCTGTACGAGCGGGTCATGGCGGCCGACATCCTGGTGCTGGCCGGCCCCATCTGGCTGGGCGACAACAGCTCCGTGACGAAGCAGGTGATCGAGCGGCTCTACGCCTGCTCCAGCCTGCTCAACGACGCCGGTCAGTACGCCTATTACGGCCGGGTGGGCGGCTGCCTGATCACCGGCAACGAGGACGGCGTCAAGCACTGCGCGATGAACGTGCTCTACAGCCTGCAGCACCTGGGCTACACCATCCCGCCCCAGGCGGACGCCGGATGGATCGGCGAGGCCGGCCCCGGACCCTCCTACCTCGACCCTGGTTCGGGCGGTCCGGAGAACGACTTCACCAACCGCAACACCACCTTCATGACCTGGAACCTGCTGCACCTGGCGCGGGCGCTGAAGGACCTCGGCGGCATCCCCGCCTACGGCAACCAGCGCACCGCCTGGGACGCCGGCTGCCGCCACGACTACGAGAACCCCGAGCACCGGTAGCCCTCGTCCCGGTAGTCGAACCAGTCGAAGTGGACCGTGCCGCTCGTGACGTACATGCCGATGACGCGGCCGGTGAAACCGCCGGCCACCTCGGTCGACAGATAGCGGCCGTCGAGGGCCGCGAGCACGTCGAAGGTGCCGTCCGGCAACTCCATGCCCAGCGAGACCGTGTCGGGGCCGGTGAGCGGACCGTGCGGCGACGGTTCGCCGGTGCTGACGCGGAGGACCACCGGCCCGGCGGGCACCGGCCGCGTGGCAACGACCGTACGCACCGGGCCGATACGGGCGACGACCCGCACCTGACCGGCGGACACCTCGACCGCGTAGTGGTGCCGCTCGTCGAGCCGGACGGCCAGGCCCCCGCTGCCCTGTGAGGCGTCGATCAGGGTGCGTGCCGTGCAGGACAGGTGCTGCTGGCGCCGGCCGGTGAACACGACGTCGGGCTCGTCCAGGGAGCCGCCGCGCGCCCGCAGCGTCAGCCATCCGGGGCGCTCCTTCGTGGTGTGGTGTTCGGCGGGCCGGTCCCGCAGGGAGATCCACTGCGGACGCAGCTCCCCGAGGTCGAAGTCGTCCCGCCCCTCCTCGGCCGGAGCGGGGGAGAGCGGCCAGGGGAGCGCGGGCAGGTCCAGGGACACCTCGCCGACCACCGGCCAGCCGTCCTTCCAGGTCACCGGCGCGAGGAAGGTCTCCCGGCCGAGCACGTGCCAGCCGGGGGTGCCGCCGCGTGGCCGCACCCCGAGCAGCAGCATCCACCAGGAGCCGTCGGGCGCCTGCACCAGATCGGCGTGGCCGGTGTTCTGCACCGGGTGGTCGGTGCCGCGGTGGCTGACGATCGGGTTGGCCGGGCACGGCTCGAACGGGCCGTCCGGCGTACGGCCGCGGGCGACGGACACGCCGTGGCCGCGCTCGGTGCCGCCCTCGGCGATCAGCAGGTACCAGTGGTCGCCCACGCGGTACAGGTGGGGCGCCTCCGGGGCCTTCGCGCCGGGCGTGCCCGACCAGAGCCTGTGCGGTGCGCCGTACGTCCGCCCCGTCGAGGGGTCGATACGGACCTGGGCCACTCCGGCGAACGTGCACCAGCAGGTGCCGTCCTCGTCCCAGGCCAGATCGGGGTCGATGCCCTCCACCCCCGGCACCGGTACCGGCTCCGACCACGGTCCCGCGGGGTCGGTGGCGGTGACGATCAGATTGCCGCCGCCCTCGCTCACGTTGGTGACGATCAGCCAGAAACGGCCGTCGTGGTGGCGCAGGGTGGGCGCGTAGATCCCGCCGGAGGACGGTGTGGAGGCCGGCAGCCGCAACTGGGTGGGCCGGTCGAGGGCGTTGCCGAGCTGCGTCCAGTGCACCAGGTCACGGCTGTGGAAGACGGGGACGCCGGGGAAGTACTCGAAACTGGAGCAGGCGAGGTAGTAGTCCTCGCCGACCCGGCAGACGCTCGGGTCGGGATGGAAGCCGGGGATCACCGGGTTGGCCGGTCGGGCGGCCTGGGGTTCGGCGGGCACTCAAGTCCTCCGTTCGTCGGCAGCGGCACACCTCTGCCGACGAACACTGCCACGTGTCGCTCGCGGCCGGGCCTGCCGTGTCCAAGTCTCAGTGTGCCGCGCCCAGTTCGATGCACAGCACGCCGATCACGATCAGGCCGATGCCCGCGCTCATGACCTTGGTGAGGGGTTCGCCGAACAGGGCGCGGGAGGCCACGGCGATCAGAGCGACTCCGCTGGCGGCCCAGACGCCGTAGGCGACGCCGAGCGGCAGACCGCTGTCCAGGGCGAGGGTGAGGAGCGCGAACGCGGCCAGATACCCGGCGAGTACGGCGGCGAACCACTTCCTGTCGTGCGACGCCATCCGCAGGGACAGCGTCCCGCTGACCTCGGCGAGCACGGCGCCGATCAGGAACACCCAGCTCATGACACCGCCCGCTCGTCCTGGCCGGCACGGCCGTGCGCCGCCTGGGCTCCGAGTTCGACGCACAGCACACCGGCGATCAGCAGGACGATGCCGACGCCCATGACCGCGGTCAGCGGGTCGCCGAAGACGAGGGTCGCCAGTACGGCGGTCAGCGCCACGCCGCTGGCCGCCCAGACGCCGTAGGCGACGCCGAGCGCCAGGCCCGCGCGCAGCACGAAGGACAGCGCGGTGAAGGAGCCGGTGTAGCCGGCGGCGACGACGACGTAGAGCGCCGGGTGGTCGAGGGCCCCGCGCAGACACAGGGTGGCGGTGACCTCCAGCAGGATCGCCGCGCCGAGCAGCAGCCATTTCCGCATCAGGATCTCTCCTCCGCCATCAGGTCGTCGGCGACCGCCCGGAGCTGCTCGCGGTCACGACCGGGGACCGGCAGGACCCCGGTGGCGGCCGCGATCCAGTAGCCGTCGGCGAGCAGCCGGGCCGCCGTGAGCCGGGCGCGCACCGTCTCCGGCAGGGTCCCCGGCAGGTCGAGCCACGGCTCCATACGGCGGACCCAGGTGTCGGTGAGCGCGGTGCGGTAGTGGACGTCGGCGTAGATCGCGAAGTCGGCGCTGTCGAACGGCACGTCCAGGGAGACCTCGACGTAGGCGCGGATCCGCTGGTGCGGTGAGGCGGTCTCCAGGGGCCGGCCCAGCCGGTCGAGCAGGAGCTTCTCCCACCGGTCCGCGACATGGCCGACGACGGCGAGCATCAGCGCTTCCTTGGTCGGAAAGTGGTACATCAGCCCGGGCTTGGTCAGTCCGACCTGCTTGGCCGCGGCGTCCAGGGTGATCGCTCCACCGCCCTCGACCCGCAGCAGCTCCAGTGCGCCCTCCAGGATCCGACGCTTCGCGCTTCGTGCCATGCGCCTACTTTACCAACCGGAAGGTAAAGTAGCGCGCCTCCTGATGCTACTTGCCGTCCTCCGTGCCGAGGGAGAGGAAGTCGACCATGCCGTAGGCCTCGTGCACATAGACGTTGGTCAGCCGCGGGCTGCGGTAGTTGAGGGCCTTGTCGGCGACGATCGGCAGGTAGTACGCCCCGTCCGTGACCTTGTGGTTGATCCGGCGGTAGAGCTCGGTCGCCCGGGCGGGGTCGGTGGCGGTGCGGGCCTGGTCGAGGAGGGTGTTGATCTCGGGCTCGTCGACCTGGGCGTAGTTGGTGTTGCCGCTGGGCGTGATCAGGCGCCCGTCGGTCAGGGGCGGCAGGAAACCGGAGCCCTCGGGGTAGTCAGCGCCCCAGCCGAGCATCATCAGGCCGTAGCCCTTGTTCTTCACCTCGCCGGGCGAGCCGACGACCGAGAAGTACTGGGTGACGTCGATCCGCTCGGTCTCGACGGTGATGCCCACGGCCTTGAGGGACTGCCGCAGCACCTCCGCCGTCTGGAGGTCCTTCGCCCTGGTGTCGCGCACGACGAGCTTGGTGGTGAAGCCCGCGGGCCGGCCGCAGGCCCGCAGCTCCTCCCTGGCCTTGTCGGGCCGGGGCTTGCCGCCGGTCAGGCTGAACGGGTCGTAGCCGTCGGCGCCCGGGATCGTCGGGGGCAGCAGGTTGCCGTGCAGGGAGCCGGCCGTGGGACCGCCGCGCGCGTTCTGCAGCGCGGTGGGGTCGACGGCGTAGAACACGGCCTTGCGGCAGTGCGGGTTGTCCAGCGGCGCCGTCTTCGACACCAGCGCCACGCTGCGGACGTACCCCGTGTACGCCGCGTCGGCATGGGACTTCAGCTGCGGGTCCCGCAACACCGTGGTCTCGGCGGACTGCGGCAGGCCGGCCTGCTGGACGTCGAGGTCGGCGGCGCCGCCGAGCAGCCGTGTGGCCACCGTGTCGGCATCGGTGACGGTCAGCTCGATCCGGTCGGGCAGTGCCGTGCGCAGCGGGTCGGTCGCCCGGTCCCAGTGCTCGTTGCGCACCAGGACGAGGGACTGCCCCGGGGTGTAGGACTGGAACCGGTACGGGCCGGAGGAGACGGGCTTCATGCCGTAGTCGGCGCCGGTGTCCCGCTTCCGCGGTATGGGGGCGGTGGCGCCCATGGCCAGCAGGTGCGGGAAGCGCGAGTCCGCCTTGGCCAGCCGGAAGACGAGTGTCCGGTCGTCCGGCGTCTCGACGGCCCTCAGCCCGGACCGCGCTCCGGAGGCGTCCTTGTACGGTCCCTGGTAGTTCTGCCCCTGGTCCAGGCTCTCGACGAGGTAGGTGGGGCCGCCGCTTACGACGTCCTGGGCGAAGACGCGCTCGATGGCGTACTTCACGTCCTTCGCGGTGATCGGGGTGCCGTCCTCGAACTTCAGGACCGGCCTCAGCCTCACCGTGTACGTCCTGCCGTCCGCCGAGACCTGCGGCTGGGCCGCGGCCAGGTCCGGGACGAGGGTGCGGCCCTGCTGGCCGGGCCTGACGTCGTACGTGAGCAGGGTGCGGGTGTAGAGCCGCTGCAGGTTCCAGACCCACCCGTAGTAGGAACGGCCCGGGTCCCAGGAGTCCGCGTCCGTGCTGCTGAGCAGGCGCAGCGTGCCGCCCTTGCGGTCGGAGGCGTTGACCACGTGGCCGACGGCCGCGTCGAACCCCTCGGCGGTGCCGGGGCTGTTGCGCGGGGTGGCGTTCGAGCCGGTCTCCGCGGTGCCGTGCTTGTCCTTGCCCTGCTGGAGGAGCAGGGCGGTGATGCCGCCACCGGTGACGAGGACTGCCGCCAGGACGATGGCCAGGAGACGGCGGCGCCGGGGCGGGCGCGGCGGTGACGCCGGCGATGTGGCGGGCACTCCGGCGGAGAGGAGGAACGGCTCGCCGGCGGGGGGAACGGGGGTGCGGGTTGCGGGTGTTGGTGGATCGACGGGCGGTGGGGCGGGCAGCGACGTGGGGGGTTTGGCCAGGGAGACGCGGGGGTCGGGGGTGGGTGGGCTGGTGGTGCCGGGGGTGGGGGACGGAGCGGCTTCGGGGGCCGGCGTGCTTCCCGCGCTGGGCGTGCCTGTGGGGCTCGGCGTGCTCGCCTCGCTGGGCCTGGCCTCGGCACCTGGTGTGGCCCCGGCGCCCGGCGTGGCTTCGGCGCTCGGCGTGACTCCTGCGCCGGGCGTGCCCCCGGCCCTCGCCTCCTGCCGGCCGTCCGGCTCCGCGGTCGCGGGCCGCGCGGGCCGCGAACCTCCCGCCGGGCGGGGCCGGGGGGCGCCCGTCGTCCGTTCCGTGAGGGCCAGGGCCACGGCTTCCGGCAGCCAGTCCGTCTCCTTCGGCAGCCGGCCCTCGTACGACTGCCCGTCCTCCTCCGCGAGCAACTGCGCGAACTCGGCCAGGAGTTCCGGCACCGTCGGCCGCAGGTCCGGGTCCTTCTCCAGGCACCGGCCGACGAACTCCGTGCCCGCCGGCAGGCCGCGCAGGTCCGGCTGTTCGTAGACGGCGCGGAAGTTCACCGAGTGCGGAGAGCCCGTCCCGAACGGAGCCGTCCCGGTGCCCGCGTAGGCCAGGACCGCGCCCAGGGAGAACACGTCGCCGGCGGTGCCGACCGTCCGGCCCGTCACCTGCTCGGGCGACATGAAGCCCGGGCTGCCGATCACCATGCCCGTCTGTGTCAGGACGCTGGCCTCGGAGGCGATCGAGATGCCGAAGTCGATCACCCGCGGTCCGTCCCCGGCGAGCAGCACGTTGGACGGCTTCAGGTCCCGGTGGACGAGCCCGGTGCCGTGGATCGCCTCCAGGGCCTCGACCAGCCCCGCTCCGAGGACGAGCAGGGAGCGCCGCGGCCACGCCCCGTGCACACGGACCGCCTCGTCCAGCGGGATGCCCGGAACGTAGGCGGTGGCGAGCCAGGCGGGCGAACCCTCGGGGTCGGCGTCGACGACGGCCGCGGTGAAGAAGCCCGTCACACGCCGGGCCGCGTCCACCTCGCGGGCGAACCGGCGCCGGAACGCGGCGTCCTCCGCCAGCTCGGCGCGCACCACCTTCACCGCGACCATCCGGCCGCTGGTGGAGCGGCCCAGGTACACGCGGCCCATCCCGCCCGCGCCCAGGCGCGCGAGGATGCGGTAGCGCCCCAGCTGGCGCGGGTCCGACGCCCCCAACTCTTCCAAAGCCGCCCCCCAGTGCCACCCCCGCCCCCGGGGGATCTTCCGGCGACGATTACATCAGACGGGGACGGTTCACGGGGGGTGCGCGGCGGTCCCGCCCCCGGTGGCTCTCATGTCCGACTTACGTCAACACCTTTGCGGATCAAGTGCGTTCGGGACATAGCCGAAGGAACGGAACGGCAGCATCCGTAACCCCCCTGCCGCCATGGATCTTTCACAGGGTCAGGGGCCCAAGCGTCGAACACACTGCTGGTTTGCCGATAAACTCCGGCGAGACCGGAAACGGCCACCGGGCGTCGCGGAAGTGACGCAGGACGACGAGACCTCGTACCCGAAAGGACACTGTGCCCGCCGCCCTCCCTGCCTTAGCCGGCAGGCCCGTTCACCTCGGCCGTACCCGGGCCGTGGCAGCCGCCGGCGTCGCGGTCGGCCCACCCGCCGTGCGCGTTCACCCCTTCAGCGCCACCAGTCGGATCCTCACCGGATCGTCCTCCCCGACGGCACCCGTGGTCGCGGGTCCGCGGGGATCCGGGCGTGTGGTCTGCCCTGCCCGCATCCAGGACGACGGCGTCACGGCAGCCGGTGGCACCACCTCGCCCGGCCGCGACGCCCCGTGCCGGCCGGTGCGCGAGCCGGACACCTTGGAGAGGACTCGATGACCGACCTGTTACTGGCCGCCGGCACCACGGTCGCGCTGGCGGCCGCCGGAACCACCTGGCACTTCCACCGCTGCTACCGGCGCGAACGCGGCCGCGGCGAACAGCTGCGGGGCCATGTGGAGCAACTCACCCAGCAGTTGGGTGCCGTGGAATACGCCCTGGCCCAACTCACCTCCGAGATACCCGGGTTGGCCGCCGGTGAACGACCCGGTGGCGACCCCGCCGTGCCCCACCAGCTCGCGTACACGCCGCTCGCCGGCCGGCTCCGCGACCTGAGCGCCCAGGTGACCGCCACGGTGACACAGGTGCGGGACGCGGCGCAGACCTCGGCCGACGAGCGGGTCGACGGCATCCGGTCCGCCGCCGACCAGGAGATCGACAAGGCACGCCGTGAGGCGCGGGAGGCCACGCGTGCCGCCGTGCGCAGCTTCGCCTCCAACGTGGTGGCGAAGGCGTCCCGGCTCAGCCGGGAGATCAGCCAGGGCGTCCGCTCCCACCAGGACGACGAGGCGTACGCGACCCTCGTGCACATCGACCACATCGCGCAGCAGATGCTGCTCACCGCGCAGGGGTACGCCGTACTGGCCGGCGACAGGCTCTCCCGGCGCTGGCCGCGGACCTCCCTGACCGATGTGATCCGCGCGGCGATGGGCCGGATCGAGGGCTACCAGCGCATCGAGCACCACGAGTGGGACACCGTGGCGGTGGAGAGCCGGGCGGTCGAGGCCGTCGTCCACACCCTGGCGCTGCTGCTCGACAACGCCCTGCGGTACTCCCCACCGACCGCGCGCGTCCACGTCTCCGTCGAGGAGGGCCACCACGCCTGCTTCCTGATCGTGGACGACGCCGGGCTGCGGATGGACGACGAGCGGCTGCTGTGGGCCAGCGACATCATGTCCGGCAAGCACCGCGACGACATCACCCGGCTCGGCGCCCACCCGCAGACCGGTCTGCGGGTCGCCTCACTGCTCGCCGAGAACTACGGCTTCCGGGTGGAACTGACCGCGCCGAACATCTACCAGGGCACCCGGGCCGTCCTGGTGCTGCCGAAGAACCTCCTGGCGCCCGTGACCCCCACCGCGCCCCGGCCCGCGGCGGCCGCCACCACGCAGCCCCGGCCGGTCGCGGCCGGGCACACCGCGGCGACCGACCTCACCGCGGCACCCGAGGCCGTCGCACCGGAGCCCGCCACCGAGCCCGAGTACGAGCCCACGGCTGCCGCCCCGGCCCCGCGCGAAGCCGTCGCCCCGGCCCCCGCGCAGACCACCGCCAGCGGCCTGACGGTCCGTCAACGACCCGCCCGGGCGGCACGCAGCGCGTCCCCGCCGCCGTCCGAGGAGCCGGTCGTCCCGGGCCGGCCGAGCGTCGCCGCCGCCTGGGCGGCGGGCACCCGCCGGGGACGCCAGATGCCGCAAGACAACGGAACCGTCGAAGGACACTGATCATGCGCGACACGCACAGCAACAGCCTGGGGTGGCTGCTCGACCAGGAACTCGGCTCGGTCGAGGGGGTCGAGTACGCGGTGCTGATGAGCGGCGACGGCCTGCTCCAGGCCCGCACCCGGACCATCGGCCAGGAGGACGCGGAGAAGCTCGCCGCGGTGACCGCGTCGCTGCGGGCGGCCGGCAAGGCGTGGGACGAGCATGTCGGCGGCAAGGGGATGTGCCAGCTGCTGATCGAGTCGCAGGGCCGCATCGGGCTGACGACCGCCGCCGCGAAGAACACCATGCTCTCGGTCGTCACCACCGGCCCCGAGGCGGACGTCGGGCTGATCACCCACCACATGGTGCGGCTGGCGACCCGGGTCGGCCACGAGATGGAGGTCGCGGAGCGCCGTCCCACCGCGGAAGGCGGCACCGCGACGTGACCGGTCCGCGGCACGACCCGGACATGATCAGACCCTACGTCCGCACCGGCGGACGCAACCGGCCCAGCCGGGACGTCCGCCTGGAGACGGTGCTCGTCGCCGCGTCCGGCCCCACCGACACGCTGGGGCCGGACGCCCGCAGGGTGATGCGTCTGTTCGCCGGCGGGCGCGGCGGCCTGGCCGTGGCCGACATCGCCGCCGCACTCGAACTGCCGCCGTCCACCGTCCGGATCCTCGTCTCCACGCTCATGGACAGCGGCCATCTGGCCGTCCCGGCCCCCGCCGAGGAGGACCGGCCCGGACTCGACCTGCTACAGGAGGTGCTGCGTGGACTCCGCGAACTCGTCTGACCAGCCCGCCCTCTCCTACCTCGCGCCCGGCGTCACCCGGTCGGCCAAGATCGTCGTGGCCGGGGCGTTCGGCGTCGGCAAGACCACCTTCGTCGGCAGCGTCTCCGAGGTGACACCGCTGCGCATGGAGGAGCCGATCACCGAGGCGAGCATCGGCGTGGACGATCTGCGCGGCAAGCCGCACAAGACCGCGACGACGGTCGCCATGGACTTCGGCCGCATCCACCTTCTCGGCGACCGCCTGGTGCTGTACCTCTTCGGCACCCCCGGCCAGACCCGCTTCCGCCCGCTGTGGGAGGGGCTGACCGAGGGCGCGCTGGGCGCGGTGGTCCTGGCGGACACCCGCGACCTGGACGGCTGCCACGAGGTACTGAGCCTGCTGGAGGAGCAGCAGACGCCGTACGCCGTCGCCATCAACGTCTTCCCGGACGCGCCCCGCTACCCCCTGCACGAGATCCGTCAGGCGCTCGCGCTGGACCCCGACACGCCCCTGACCGAATGCGACGCGCGGGACCGCCGGTCCTGCGTGTTCTCGCTCATCACCCTCGTCGAGCACCTGACCACCCGGCAGGTCTCAGCCCCCCTTGTGGAGCCCCGTTCATGACGACCCCCGCCCCCGGCACCACGAGCCCCACGACCCGGATCGCCCTCTACGACGCCGAGTTCGCCGGCGATCCGCACGCCGCCTACGAGCGCATGCGCCGCGACTTCGGCCCGCTGGTCCCCGTCGACCTCGCCCCCGGTGTCCCCGCGACCCTGGTCATCGGCTTCCACCAGGCCCGGCGCATCCTCAACGACCCGCTGCACTTCCCCGCCGACCCGCGGATCTGGCAGGAGTCGATCCCCGAGACCTGCCCGGTGAGGCCGATGATGGAGTGGCGCCCCAACGCGCTGCGCTCCTCCGGTGCCGAGCACACCCGCTACCGGGCGGCCAACACCGCGAGCCTGCAGGCGGTCGACCAGCACGGGCTGCGGGCCCTGGTGGAGAACGTCGCCACCGCGGCCATCGCCGACTTCCGCGCCCTCGGCCATGCCGACCTGCTCGTGCAGTACTCGTGGCCCATCGCCTTCCGTGTGCTGAGCGCCCTGCTGGGCTGCCCGGACGAGATCGGCCGGCGCATCGCCGACGGCATGGCCAAGATCTTCGAGGCGGAGGCCGAGACGGCCGCCCGGGGCAACGAGATCCTCGGCCGGGCGGTGGCCGACCTCGTCGCCCTGCGCCGGCAGCAGCCCGGCGACGACGTCACCTCACGGCTCATCGCGCACTCGGCCCGCCTGGACGACGTCGAGATGGCCCACCAGCTCGTCACGCTGTACGGCGCTGGCATCGAACCGCTGACCAACCTGATCAGCAACACCGTGCTCAGGATCCTCACCGACGAGCAGTTCTCCGCCGGCCTGCACGCCGGCCAGCCCGTCCGCGACGCCCTCGACACCGTCCTGTACACGGACCCGCCGATGGCCAACTACTGCATCAGCTACCCGCCCTACCCGATCGACGTCGAGGGTGTGCTGCTGCCCGCCCACCAGCCCGTGGTGATCTCCATGGCCGCCTGCAACAACGACCCGGCCGTCACCGCCGGACTCAGCGCGGCCCAGCTCGCGGGCAACCGCGCCCACCTGTCCTGGAGCATCGGCCCGCACACCTGCCCGGCCCGCACACACGCCTATCTCATCGCCGAGACCGCCATCACCTGCCTCCTGGACGCGCTGCCGGAGATCCACCTGGCCTGCCCGCGCTCCGAACTGGTGTGGCGCCCCGGCCCGTTCCACCGAGCCCTGGAAGCCCTGCCCGTCCGCTTCCCCGCCGTCGTCTGAGCCGGACCCCAACCCCGCCGGCCGTCCGAAGGAGACCAGCATGTCCCAGCACCCCCCGCTCGTCCTCGACCCCACCGGCGCCACCGCGCACGAGGAGCACCGGACCCTGCGCGAGCGCGGCCCGGCCGCACGCGTCGACGTCCTCGGCGTCCCGGCCTGGGCCGTGACCGACCCCGCGCTGCTCAAGCAGCTGCTGACCAGCCCGTCGGTGTCCAAGGACGCCCGCGCGCACTGGCCCGAGTTCGAGCAGCGGGTCGCCACCTGGCCGCTGGCCCTGTGGGTCGCGGTGAAGAACATGTTCACCGCCTACGGCGCCGACCATCGCAGGCTGCGGCGCATGGTGGCCCCCGCGTTCAGCGCCCGGCGCATCGCCGAACTGCGCCCGGCCGTCGAGGCCATGGTCACCGAGCTGGTCGACGCCCTCGCCGCCCGGCCCGCCGGGCAGGTCGTGGACCTGCGCGAGCACCTGGCCTACCCGCTGCCCATCTCCGTGATCGGCCACCTGATGGGCGTGCCCGAGGACCAGCGGGCCGGCTTCCGCAAGCTCGTGGACGGCGTCTTCGACACCACCCTCACCCAGGAGGAGTCGCAGGCCAACACCCTCGCCCTGTACGGCGTCCTCGACGAGCTGATCGCCACCAAGACCGCCACCCCCGGGGACGACATGACGTCCCTGCTCATCGCCGCCCGGGACGAGGAGAGCGGCGGCAGCGGCATGACCGCCGAGGAACTGCGCGACACGCTCCTGCTGATGATCAGTGCCGGGTACGAGACCACCGTCAACGTCATCGACCAGGCCGCCGTGGCCCTGCTGACCCACCCCGAGCAGCTGGACCTCGTCCGCACCGGCAAGGCAGGCTGGGACGACGTCGTGGAGGAGACCCTGCGGCACTCGCCCGCCGTCAAGCACCTTCCGCTGCGCTACGCCGTCAACGACGTCGAGCTGCCCGGCGGCGGGACCATCGCCAAGGGCGAGGCCATCCTCGCCTCGTACGGCGCCGCCAACCGCCACCCCGACTGGCACGGCGCCGACGCCGACACCTTCGACGTCACCCGCACCCTCAAGGAGCACCTGGCATTCGGCCACGGGGTGCACTTCTGCCTCGGCGCCCCCCTGGCCCGCCTGGAGGTCGCCGAGGCGCTGCGGCAGCTCTTCGGCCGCTTCCCGGACCTGGCACTCGCGGTCCCGGCCGACGACCTGCGCCCGGTGCCGTCCCTCATCAGCAACGGCCACCAGGAAGTGCCCGTGCGTCTGACCCCCGCGTAACGGGAGACGCCGCGGAAGGGCCCTGCCCGGTGCCGAACGGTTCAACGGCCGCCGCTCGCCGAGAGGTTGTAGGACCGAGGTCCTGTGCGAGCCGTTGAACCGCTCGGCGAAACGGTGTTGAATTTCCGCCACCTCGCGGATCTTTCGGCACCTCGTCAAGGAGCCCCGTCTGTGACGACAACGGTCTCGCCCGGCACCCCCGCACGTCCCACGGCGCACACGAGCGACGAGGACCTGGCGCGGCTCCACCGCGAGCACGGCCGCGCCCTGTTCCGCTTCCTGACGGGGCTGACCCACGGCGACGCCCAGCGCGCCGAGGACCTGGTGCAGGAGACCATGATCCGGGCCTGGAGACACCCGGAGGCCCTGACGAGCGAGCACGAGTCGATGCGGCCGTGGCTGTTCACCGTGGCCCGCCGGCTCGCGATCGACGCGCGCAGAGCACGGCTGGCGCGGGTCGAGGAATGCCCGCACGGCCTGGACGGCGACCGGCTGGAGGCGGACGACCCGATCGAGCCGTCGATAGAGGTGCTCGACGTCCGCGCCGCGCTGAAGGCGCTCAGCTCCCGGCACCACGCCGTGGTGCAGCAGGTGTACTTCTGCGGGCGGTCGGTGAGCGAGGCCGCCGAGGCGCTCGGTGTACCGCCGGGCA
This sequence comes from Streptomyces sp. Ru71, assembly GCF_002920535.1. Classification (GTDB taxonomy): domain Bacteria; phylum Actinomycetota; class Actinomycetes; order Streptomycetales; family Streptomycetaceae; genus Streptomyces. The sequence continues at coordinate 47,846 of NZ_PQSS01000057.1, forward strand.
CGGTCAAGTCCCGCAGCCACTACGCCCTGCGCGCTCTGCGCAGGGCGTTGCGGGACTACGACACGCTGGGCTGACCC
>NZ_PQSS01000058.1 GCF_002920535.1 Streptomyces sp. Ru71
GACTCCCGAGCAGACCGCCGCCGAGCAGGCCGAGGAGGGCGCCCCGCGCCGTGGCCGCCGCCGGGTGGCGCGTCGTGCCGCGACCGGGTTCTCCGAGCCCGCGCCCGCCGGGTCCGAGCAGGAGACGCCGCGCAAGCCCGCGCGCCCCGCGGTCGCCGTGTTCCAGGCGCCCGTGTTCGCCGAGCCGAAGTTCCAGACCCCCGAGCGCGCCGCCGCCGAGGCGGCCGCGGAGGCCCAGTCCGTGGAGACCGAGGAGCCCGCCGAGGAGCAGACCGGCTCGCGCCGCCGCCGCCGTCGCCGGGGCGGGGCCGAGGAGCCCGAGCGGTTCACCGAGAGCGCCGTCGAGGCCGCGGCCGAGGCCGCCGAGGAGGAGGCTGAGGAGGCCGACGAGCAGGCCGAGGACGCCGGCGAGAGCGAGGACACCGAGGAGACCGGCTCCCGCCGTCGTCGTCGCCGCGGTGGCCGCCGCCGCCGTCGCGGTGAGTCCGCCGACGGGAGCGAGGGCGACGGCGCCGACACCGAGGAACTCGCCGCCGAGCAGGCCGCGCAGGACGCCGAGGACACGGCCGAGCAGGTCGAGGAGGACGAGGAGGACGCCGCCGAGGGCGCCGAGGAGCGCGACGAGGAGCAGGGCGCGTCCACCGCGGGCAGCCGTCGCCGCCGTCGCCGCCGCCGTCGCGCCGGTGACACCTCCCCGGACACCGAGCCGTCCGCCGACGACCCCGAGCGCACCGTCGTCAAGGTGCGCGAGCCGCGCCCGGCCCGGGAGAAGGGCGAGCCGTCCGACGAGGTGCAGTCCATCAAGGGCTCCACGCGTCTGGAGGCCAAGAAGCAGCGCCGCCGCGAGGGCCGCGAGCAGGGCCGCCGCCGCGTGCCGATCATCACCGAGGCCGAGTTCCTGGCCCGCCGGGAGGCCGTCGAGCGCGTCATGGTCGTCCGCCAGAACGGCGACCGCACGCAGATCGGCGTCCTGGAGGACGGCGTGCTCGTCGAGCACTACGTCAACAAGGAGCAGTCGACCTCGTACGTCGGCAACGTCTACCTCGGCAAGGTGCAGAACGTCCTGCCCTCGATGGAGGCCGCCTTCATCGACATCGGCAAGGGCCGCAACGCCGTGCTGTACGCCGGTGAGGTCAACTTCGAGGCGCTCGGCATGGCCAACGGGCCGCGCCGCATCGAGTCCGCGCTCAAGTCCGGCCAGTCGGTCCTGGTGCAGGTCACCAAGGACCCGATCGGCCACAAGGGCGCCCGCCTGACCAGCCAGGTCTCCCTGCCGGGCCGCTACCTCGTGTACGTGCCCGAGGGCTCCATGACCGGCATCAGCCGCAAGCTGCCCGACACCGAGCGGGCCCGGCTGAAGACCATCCTCAAGAAGATCGTCCCCGAGGACGCGGGCGTCATCGTGCGCACCGCCGCCGAGGGCGCGAGCGAGGACGAGCTGCGCCGGGACGTCGAGCGGCTGCAGTCGCAGTGGGAGGAGATCCAGAAGAAGTCCAAGAACGGCGGCAACGCGCCGACGCTGCTGTACGGCGAGCCGGACATGACCGTCCGCGTCGTGCGCGACATCTTCAACGAGGACTTCTCCAAGGTCATCGTCAGCGGTGACGAGGCCTGGCAGACGATCCACGGGTACGTCGCGCACGTCGCGCCGGACCTCGCGGACCGCCTCCAGCGCTGGACCAGCGAGGTCGACGTCTTCGCCACCTACCGGATCGACGAGCAGCTCGCCAAGGCCCTGGACCGCAAGGTCTGGCTGCCCAGCGGCGGTTCGCTGGTCATCGACCGGACCGAGGCGATGGTCGTCATCGACGTCAACACCGGCAAGTTCACCGGCCAGGGCGGCAACCTGGAGGAGACGGTCACCAGGAACAACCTGGAGGCGGCCGAGGAGATCGTGCGCCAGCTGCGGCTGCGCGACCTCGGCGGCATCATCGTGATCGACTTCATCGACATGGTGCTGGAGTCCAACCGGGACCTGGTGCTGCGCCGCCTGCTGGAGTGCCTGGGCCGCGACCGCACCAAGCACCAGGTCGCCGAGGTCACCTCGCTGGGCCTGGTGCAGATGACCCGCAAGCGGGTCGGCCAGGGCCTGCTGGAGTCCTTCTCCGAGACCTGCGTCCACTGCAACGGCCGCGGTGTCATCGTCCACCTCGACCAGGCGAGCTCCGCCGGTGGCGGCGGCAAGCGCAAGAAGCGCGCGCGGGCCGGTGCCGCCGAGCAGCCGCACGAGCACGAGCACGAGGCGGTGGCCGAGACGGCGGTGCAGAGCGCGCCGACCGCCGAGCAGGAGGCCGAGAGCGAGGCCGAGGTGGCCGCCGAGGTCGCCGAGCCGCTCGCGCTGCCCGAGCCGGCCTTCGCCCCGGACGAGGAGCTGTACAGCAGCATCGCCGAGGCCGAGGCCGCGGCGTCCCGCGGTGGCCGTGGCCGGCGCCGGGCGAGCCGTCGGGCGTCCGCCCCTGCGGGCACGCCCAGGGCGGAGTCCGTGAAGGCGGAGGAGCCCAAGGCCCGGAAGGCCGAGAAGGCTGAGAAGGCCGAGGCTCAGGCGCCCACCGCGCAGACGGTGAGCGCCGAGCAGGAGGCCGAGCGTCCCGTGCAGCCGGAGCCGGCCGCCGAGGCGTTGGCCGAGCCGGCCGCCGTCGAGGACGCCGTCGTCGCGGCGCCCGAGGCCCCGGCCGCCGAGCCGGCCGCGCCCCAGGGCCGTACCCGCCGCCGCGCCACCCGCCGGGTGTCCGCGCCGGCCGGTTCGCCCGCCGGGGCGGAGGCGGCCGTGGTGACGGTCCCGGAGACCGCGCCCGTCGAGGCCCCGCAGGCCGAGGCGCCCGCCGAGGCGCCGGAAGCCGCCGAGGCTCCCGCCGAGCCCGCCGCCCCGGCCCGTCCGCGGCGCCGTGCCGTGCGCAAGGCCACCGCGCCGACCGCACCGGCGGAGACGGCCGTCGTGGTCCTGCCGGCCACGGAGGCACCGGCCCCGGCCGAGGAGAGCGAGGCCGAGGCCCCGGTCGCCGATGAGTCCGAGGCCGCCCCGGCCAAGAAGACCGCCCGCAAGGCGGCCAAGAAGGCCACGGCGAAGAAGGCCGCCACCAAGAAGACGGTGGCCAAGAAGACGGCCGCGAAGAAGACCGCGGCCAAGAAGACCACGACGAAGAAGGCGGCGGCCAAGAAGACCACCGCCAAGAAGACCGCGGCGGCGCAGCAGTCGGCGCCGTCGGTCTCGGCCTCCACCGACGAGGCCTGACCGATCTGGTCACCCGGGGCCCGGTTTGACCCTCGCAGGCCGGGCCCCGTAACCTAGACCGTCGGCGTGTCCAATGCACATGCCACATCCCCGTAAACCTCTTCCTCCCGGGCACACGGCTGACCGGGAGAGGTCGTCCGCGTTGCCGGGCGGCTGGCCTGCGGGGGTGCCGTTCCCCGAGCGAGAGAGTGAGATCCGCGTGTACGCCATCGTGCGCAGCGGTGGTCGCCAGCACAAGGTTGCTGTCGGCGACATCGTTGAGGTTGACAAGATTTCCACTGCCAAGGTTGGCGACACGGTCGAGCTCTCGACCCTGCTCGTTGTCGACGGCGACTCCGTGACCAGCGACCCGTGGGTGCTGGCCGGCATCAAGGTCCAGGCCGAGGTCGTGGACCACCACAAGGGCCAGAAGATCGACATTCTGCGCTACAAGAACAAGACCGGTTACCGCCGTCGTCAGGGCCACCGCCAGCAGTACACGGCGATCAAGGTCACGTCGATCCCCACGGCCGCGAAGTAAGGGACTGAGGAGAAATGGCACACAAGAAGGGCGCATCGTCCACCCGGAACGGTCGCGACTCCAATGCCCAGCGGCTCGGCGTGAAGCGCTTCGGCGGTCAGGTCGTCAGCGCGGGTGAGATCCTGGTCCGCCAGCGCGGCACCCACTTCCACCCGGGTGCGGGTGTCGGCCGCGGCGGCGACGACACGCTGTTCGCCCTGCAGGCCGGTTCGGTGCAGTTCGGCACCTTCCGTGGCCGCAAGGTCGTGAACATCGTTCCGGTCGCCTGAGACGGCTGATCGGAAGCTTTCGCGAGGCGGACCTCACTTCCCGGTCGGGAAGGCGGGTCCGCCTTTCGCGTGTTACACCGAAGACATCTCGCACGACGCTCGACCGAGCGCGTACCAAGAGAATCTCTCGTACGTTTCTGGAGGCACCCCACCATGACCACCTTCGTGGACCGCGTCGAACTGCATGTCGCCGCGGGTAACGGAGGTCACGGCTGTGCCTCCGTCCACCGTGAGAAGTTCAAGCCGCTCGGCGGCCCGGACGGCGGCAACGGCGGGCGTGGCGGTGACGTCATCCTCACCGTCGACCAGTCCGTGACCACGCTGCTGGACTACCACCACTCCCCGCACCGCAAGGCCACCAACGGCAAGCCCGGTGAGGGCGGCAACCGCTCCGGCAAGGACGGCCAGGACCTGATCCTGCCCGTGCCGGACGGCACCGTCGTGCTGGACAAGGCCGGCAACGTGCTCGCCGACCTCGTCGGCCACGGCACCTCCTTCGTCGCCGCCCAGGGCGGCCGCGGCGGCCTCGGCAACGCGGCGCTGGCCTCCGCCCGCCGCAAGGCGCCCGGCTTCGCGCTGCTCGGCGAGCCCGGCGACCTGCGGGACATCGTGCTGGAGCTGAAGACCGTCGCCGACGTGGCGCTGGTCGGCTACCCGAGCGCCGGCAAGTCCTCGCTGATCTCGGTGCTGTCCGCCGCCAAGCCGAAGATCGCGGACTACCCGTTCACCACGCTGGTGCCGAACCTCGGTGTGGTCACCGCCGGTTCCACCGTCTACACCATCGCCGACGTGCCCGGCCTGATCCCCGGCGCCAGCCAGGGCAAGGGCCTGGGCCTGGAGTTCCTGCGCCACGTGGAGCGGTGCAGCGTGCTCGTGCACGTGCTGGACACCGCCACCCTGGAGTCCGACCGCGACCCCGTCTCCGACCTCGACATCATCGAGGAGGAGCTGCGCCAGTACGGCGGCCTCGACAACCGTCCGCGCATCGTCGTCCTGAACAAGATCGACGTGCCCGACGGCAAGGACCTCGCCGAGATGGTCCGGCCCGACCTGGAGGCGCGCGGCTACCGCGTCTTCGAGGTGTCCGCGGTCGCCCACATGGGCCTGAAGGAGCTGTCGTTCGCGCTGGCCGACCTGGTGGCGAAGGCGCGGGCCGCCAAGCCCAAGGAGGAGGCGACCCGGATCGTCATCCGGCCCAAGGCCGTCGACGACGCCGGGTTCACCGTCACCCGCGAGGAGGTCGGCGGCGAGCCGCTGTTCCGGGTGCGCGGCGAGAAGCCCGAACGCTGGGTGCGGCAGACCGACTTCAACAACGACGAGGCCGTCGGCTACCTCGCCGACCGGCTCAACCGCCTCGGTGTGGAAGAGGAGTTGATGAAGGCGGGCGCCCGCTCCGGTGACGGCGTCGCCATCGGCCCCGAGGAGAACGCCGTCGTCTTCGACTGGGAGCCCACCCTCATGGCGGGCGCCGAGATGCTCGGCCGGCGCGGCGAGGACCACCGCTTCGAGGCCCCGCGCCCCGCGGCCCAGCGCCGCCGCGACCGCCAGGCCGAACGGGACGAGGCCGAGCGCGAGTTCGACGACTTCGACCCGTTCTAGGCCGCCGGCCGGGCGGCGGTCAGAAGCCGCCGCCCAGCTGCACGTACTCCCGCACGCTCAGGGCGCTGTACGCCGTGTCCAGCAGCGCGTCGCCGGAGTCGAGGGCCACGGGGACACCGGACGTGGACAGCAGGACGCGCACGCCCCTGTCGACCCAGGCGCACTGGTTGACGTGCTCCTCCCGGACGACGAGCACCTGGCACTTGAACAGCACGGGCCCCTTGCCGGTGCCGCCCTCGCCCTTGAGGAGGAACAGCCGGGGCTGCTTCGCCACCGTCACGCCCGGCGCGTCTGCGGCCGTGCGCAGCATGTGGTCGCGGGCCCGCCGGGGGTCCTCGATCCGGCCGTAGGCGCCGTCGACGGTGAGCCACTGGCCGGGGGTCCCGGTCGGCCCGTCCAGGTACGGCGCGAAGAAGCCGAACACGTCCGTCACGTCCTCATGGCCGGTGTCCGGTGTCGTGGCGACGCGGGGAACGCCGTCCGGCCGGCTCTCCCGCCGGATCCAGCCGGTGTCCCAGAGCGTCTCGGGGATCTTGAGGACGGGCGGGCCGGACGGGTATCGGACGTAGCTCTTGGCGCCGATCAGCGGGCCCCGGGTCATGCTCCAGACGCCCGGCCCGGCGCACACCAGGGCCACCACGGTGCAGGACGCCCACACCGCCCTGCGGCCCCTGGTACGGGCCAGGAAGAGGGCGAGCAGCGCGAAACCGCCGCCCACACCCAGCAGGACGGCCCCGGCCTTCTGCCGGCCCTCCCGGCTGCCCGGGGTCTCGCCCTCCTCCCGCGGGACCGGGGCCGTGACGGTGAACTGGTCCTCGTTGCTCAACGCGTCCCACGGGTCGTCCGGGAAGACCGCCACCCTGACGCGCTCGGTGACGAGCGCCGTGTCGAGCCGCAGCGTGAGCGGCCGCACCGTCGTACAGGACAGCACCCGCAGCGTCCCCACCCTCCGGCAGCTGTCGCTGAGGTCCACCGGGGTGGTGTGCGCGGGGAAGAAGTACTGCAGCGTCGCGCCCTTCGCCAGGTGCGTCCCCTCGGGCAGGACGGACCGGGCGTCACGCACCTCCGGATGGACCGTGACCGTCCCGCCCACCTCGGCGGTGACGTAGTCCTCCTCCACCGCGACTCCGTAGCCGGGTCTGTCCGCCGCCGCGCTCGCCGGGGCCGTCATGGCCAGCAGCGCCGTGGCGGCGGCCATGCCCAGGGCAGCACGATGAGCCCTCATCCGCGTCCTTCCGTCGACTCCCGCGGTACCTGCGTGAGACCTCCGGGCGGCTCGATCGGTTGTACGAGACACCGAAACGAAAGGGCCCGCCCCCGGCTCCCCGAAGGGAGAGGGGAGCGGGCCCCGGCGTGTGCGGATGTCTAGGCGACCGGCTGCGGGTCACGGTCCGCCGGAGACGGGTCCTCCGCCTCCTTGGACGGCCCCGACGACTCCGGCTTCTTCCCGCCCAGCGGGCCGAACCGCGGCTTGGCCGCGATCAGCGGCAGCGTCAGGATGCCCAGGAACAGCGGGGCGAACATGTACCGGGCGAGCGGCGCCGGGTTGGCCGCCACCACCGTCAGCTGGAGCGCCAGCGGGATCGACATCATGGCCAGCGGCGCCCAGGAGCGGTGCCGGCGCGAGAACGTCAGGAACACCGCGTACGCCGCGTAGCACCAGGTCGCGCCCCGCCACAGCAGCCACTGCAGCTGCGGGGTCTTGCTGGCCTTCCAGGTGAAGTACGCCAGCTTGTGCAGGGTGTCGCTGAGCGGGCGGATCTTCAGGATGGGCCGGTACTCGCTGTGCTTGATGTCCTGGTTCCAGTTGACCCAGCCGAACAGGTTCTTCGGCACCGACGGGATGCTGATCAGCGTGTTGCCCATCTTGTCCGCGGGACCCGGGAACGGCGCCCAGGCGATCTGTGAACGGCACAGCCGCGTCCCGATCATCTTGTCCGGGGTGCGCTGCAGGACCCGCATCCACAGGTCCATCAGCTGGTCGTTGTACTCGGCGGCCTTCTTGCGGTTCATCGGCTTCTGCATCGCCCAGTCGGCGTTGTAGCAGTTGGCCGCCTTGCCGCCCCAGTGGGACAGCGGCGCGACCTTCGCCATGAGTTCCTTGTCCGACTTGGAGAAGGTCCACGGGACCTCGCCGTAGACCACCGCGATGTCCGCGTAGTTCATCGCGTACACCTGGTCCTTGGTCGGCGTGATGACGCCCAGCGCCGGGTAGATCGCCACCTGGAGCACACCCGCGATCACCGCCGGGATCACCGTCGCGACCAGCATCGCCCGACGCATCTTCGGCAGCACGAGCAGCAGCACCGGCAGGGCGAGAACGGCGACGAGCAGACCGTTGTTGCGGAACAGGCCCATCGCCAGGAAGCCGATGAAGAGCATCGCGACGTCGTTGCGGAACGCCTTGTCGCGCACCGCCTGCGCCCCGCGCATCCGGCGCACCACGAGCCGTCCGGCCGCGCCGAAGGCCACGACCGCGCCGATGACGAACGGCACGTCCTTCCACACGAAGATGGTGAACGAGCCGATCGACGGCAGCGCCGCCACCGCGATCGCGGCCGCCGCGCTCCACTTTCCCGGCACCCCGAACTGGCGCAGCGTCATCGCCACGTACGCCAGCGCCGCCGCCATGGCGACGCTCTGCGCGAACGTCAGCAGCGCCAGGTCGCCGGTGATGTTCAGGGACAGCCACACCAGCCCGTCGTAGGCCACCGAGTGGTTGGACATCCAGTGCCCGGTGGTGACGTGCCAGACGTAGGCGATGGAGTCGTAGCTCATCCCGCCGGGGTAGAAGGCCGCCCACCACAACAGGAAGATGACCTGGGTGACGGCGTAGACGGCCAGGGGCATCCGGCGCCGGGCCGGAATGCGCTCCAGACGCTGCCTGACGGCTCTGGGGATCGTGGGCACGCTCAACGCTCCGCGGAATCGGTGGACGAAGGTTCGGGGTGCGCGAGTTCCAGCATCCGGTTGATCACCCGCTCGCCGGCGTGGCCGTCGTCGAGGTCGCAGAAGACATCCTTGAACTCCTGGTAGGCCTCCGTGTAGGAGGCGCTGATCCGGTCGATGTCGGCGAGCGCGTCGATGAGTTCGTCCGAGGTCTGCAGCAGGGGACCGGGGGCCTTCTGTTCGAAGTCGAAGTAGAAGCCCCGCAGCTGGTCGCGGTAGTACTCCAGGTCGTACGTGAAGAAGAGCATCGGACGGCCCGTGTTCGCGAAGTCGAACATGAGCGACGAGTAGTCCGTGACCAGTACGTCGGTGATCAGGAACAGCTCGGCGATGTCCGGGTAGCTGGAAACGTCGAAGACGAAGCCGTCACCGGCGCCGGGCACCGCGTCGACGATGTTCGAGTGCTTGCGCACGAGCAGGACGTGGTCGTCGCCGAGGCGCTCGGCGGCCTTCTTCACGTCCAGCCGCATGTCGAACTTGTAGTTGCCGGCCCGGTAGAACTGGTCGTCGCGCCAGGTCGGCGCGTACAGCACGACCTTCTTGCCGGCCGGCAGGCCGAGCCGCTCGCGCACGCTCTTGGCCAGCTCCTCCGTCTCCTCGGAGAGCAGCACGTCGTTGCGCGGGTAGCCGGACTCCAGGATCTCGCCCTCGAACTGGAACGCCCGCCGCATGATCGGCGTGGAGAAGCGGTTCGGGGAGACCAGGAACGACCAGCTCGGCGTCTCCTCGGCGACCTTCTGCAGGTACTTGCGGTCGGCGAACTGGACGCTGTCGATGTCGTGGCCGATCCGCTTGAGCGGCGTGCCGTGCCAGGTCTGCACGATGACCTGGCCCTCACGGCGGCGGATCCAGTGCGGCAGGTGCGTGTTGGTGACGATGTACCGGCTGCGGCCGAGCGCCTCGTACCACTCGCGGCTCCAGCGGCGGATGACCTTCACGCCCTCGGGGATCTCGGCGCGGCGGTCCTCCACCACCCACACGTGCTCCAGCTCCGCGCCCCGGCGCACCAGCTGCTCGTAGACGGCGCGCGGCGAGTCGGAGTACTGGCGGCCGGAGAAGGAGGCGTACAGGACGGTGTCCTTCAGCGGCGCGGTGCGGGCCTGCGCGTACACCTTGGTGCGCAACTCGCGCTGGCGGTACCAGCCGACCTCGGCGGGGCCCAGGTCGGAGGCGGCCTCGATCAGCAGCCGGTCGAAGAAGCGGTGGGTGAGCGTGTAGTCCCGGCCGCGCACGGTGAAGTCGGCCGGCAGCGTGTCCAGCGCGGACGGCACGGCCCGTACCGGCACCTCGATGCCGGAGCCGGCGGTGCGGGCGAACAGGTACCAGCGGCCCTGGCGCAGCGGCACCTTGCTGATGCTGTCCGGCACGGGCAGGAACTCGGCGCTGAGCACGCCGTCGGCGACGGTGGCCGGGTAGGTGTGCTCCTCGGCGTGCCGGCTGTGCCGTACGACGATCTCGACCGGCTCGTCGGTCAGCGCGGGCAGCGCGGCCGTGAGCGCGATACGGCCCTCGGCGGTGACGGAGATCTCGCCGGCCATGGGCTGCACGGGCTGGGTGCGCAGCACCAGGCGGCCGGAGCCGTCGCTGGTGACGGCGATCGCGCGGGCGCCCCAGGCGGCGGCGGGCCGGCCGTCCAGCGAGTGCTGGCGGCCCAGGTCGCCCTCGGCGGCGTCCACGGCCACCGGGAAGCGGCGCTTGCCGCCGACGCCCAGCTCGGCCGTCCACTTGTCGGAGACGTGCAGGTCGTGGCTGTCGCGGCCCTCGACGTCCAGGTCGGCGAGCGGCACCCGCACCGAGAACGTGCCGCCGCTGCCGCGCTCCACGGGCAGGTCCAGCGTCGCCTCGGAGGAGCCGTGGGTCAGGCGCAGGGTGAGCGGTGCGTCGCCGGTGGCGGCGTCGTGTCCGAGCGTGCCGGTCAGCACCAGCACGCCGTCCTCGGCCCGGTGCCCGGTCAGCCGCGCCCGGACCCGCTCCACCCGCAGGTAGAGGTGCTCGTCGGCGATGTACGGCACCACCCGCACGTCCTTGTCCACCCAGAACGGGGACGGGCTCTGCGCGCTGCCGGTCTCGCCGGCCTTGAGCCGGGTGCGGCGCACGATGCCCTGCTGGACGGTGGTGACGGTGAGCCGCCACACGGCGTCCCGCCAGCCGCCGCGCGCCTTGAGCTTGGCCGGGTTCAGGTCGGCGGTGAAGCCGGACCAGTCGTAGTTGTGCAGCGACTGGCCGGAGGTCTGCGTGGCGCGCGGCGCGCGTGCCTGGTTCGGCCGCACCAGCACGGTGCGGCGGCTGCCGACCTCACGCAGCATCAGCACGCGCAGGGCGGTGCGCTGCGGCCGCTCGGCGGCCAGGTTGCGGATGTAGGCGTGGCCCTCGATGTGCAGCCGGCCGTCGCGCCACAGGAGCGCCTCGGCGCGGGCACGCGCGGAGAAGTCGGCGTCGACGCGCAGCACCGAACGCGGCACGGCCCGCTTGGCCTGGTCGAGCACCGGATAGTCGGCGAAGTGGCGCAGGCCCTGGCGGACCACGGGCACGGCCCGGCCGGTCTCGCGCTCGTAGGCGATCAGCTCCATCAGTTCGTCGAGGCGGCCCTCGCGGATCAGATGGCACTTCAGCCGGAGCGCGACCGGCAGCCGCGGCATGACCGCCTCGTCGACACGGCTGAGGAAGTCGGCGGCGCCGCTCATGAACAGCTCGCGGAACTCGTCGCCGGCCTCGTCGAGCACGCCCATGAACAGCGGCAGCTCGTCGGTGATGAAGATCTCGTCGTACCAGCGCTTGTGCGCGCTGTACTCCTCACCGGGCTGCGAGGCCAGGAAGCGGCTGACCCGGTCGCAGGAGCGGATGCGGTCGCGGACGTTGACCGGCTCGGTGCGGCGCTGGGTGATGGAGGGGGCGCCGCCGGTGCGCTGGCGCCACAGGTAGATCGGCTCGCCCAGCACGTCCACGGCGGAGGCCAGGAAGTGCGCGGGCAGGGTGACCGGGGCGTCCTCGTAGAGGATGCCGGGGAACTCGAAGGCGTGCTTGTCCCAGAACGACCGGCGGAAGACCTTGTTCCAGGCGGTGCGGTCGTAGACCAGGTTCTTGTCGCGGCTGATGTGGGTCCGCGTGCGGTCGGTGCGCAGCCGCTTCTCGTGCAGCGGGGAGATCAGGATCTCGCCGGCCTTGAGCAGGTTCACATTGCCGCTGACGAAGTCCGAGCCGGACGCCTCCAGGCTGGCGATGCACCGCTCGTAGGCGTCGGGCAGCACGATGTCGTCGCTGTCGACGAAGGCGAGGAACTCGGTGCCCTCGGTGAGGTGCGCCACACCGGTGTTGCGGGCCGGTCCGAGCCCCTTGTTCTCCTGCGCGACGACCCGGATGCGGTCGTCCTTGGCCGCCCATCTCTCGGCGATGGCCAGACTGCCGTCCGTGGAGCCGTCGTCCACGACGATTGCCTCCCAGTCGGTGAACGTCTGGTCCGCGATCGACTGAAGGCACTCGTCGAGGAAGAGTTCCACGTTGTACACGGGAACGACTACTGACAGACGGGGAGGCATCTGCGGTACTGCGCCTTTCTCAGGTTCGTAGGTGTCCGGCGGAGACCGGTACCGCCGGACACGGTAGCTCTAGCCCCGCGCGAGACGGCTCGGACGCTCCGCCGGAAGGGTCACCGGCGGCACATCCTCCTCGTTCAGGAAGACCCTGCGTACCACACGCTCCGCCGCCCGGCCGTCGTCGAACTCGCAGAACCGCCTGCGGAACTCCGTACGCGCCTTGGCCGAGGTGTCGTCGCACCAGCGCCCCGAGAGGAAGACGTCCAGAAGGTCCCCTTCGGTTTCCACCACATGGCCGGGTGACTCTACGTGAATGTCGAAGTACGTGCCGCGGGTGGCCCGGTAGACCTCCCAGTCGTTGGCGAAGATGACGATCGGCCGGTCCAGGAGCGCGTAGTCGAACATCAGCGAGGAGTAGTCGGTCAGCAGACAGTCCGCCGCCAGGTACAGCTCCTCCACCGAGGGGTGCCCGCTCACGTCGACGACGGGGGAGCCCTCCGCGGCGCCCGGGCCGGTGCCCAGGTTGAAGTAGTGGACCCGGGACAGGACCGTGAAGCCGTCGCCGAGCCGGTCGGCGAAGTGCTCCAGGTCGAGCAGCGGGCGCGGCACCGCCTGGTAGTCGCGGTGGGTCGGCGCGTACAGCACGACCTTCTTGTCCGGGGCGATGCCGAGCTTCCCGCGGGCCCGCGCCCGGTCCTCCTCGGTGGCGTTGACCAGCACGTCGTTGCGCGGGTAGCCGTAGTCGAGGGAGGTGTACTCGGCCGGGTAGGCCCTGTTCCAGATGGCGGTGGTGAAGCTGTTGGCGGAGATGCTGTAGTCCCAGCGGTCTATCCGCTGCATCAGCGTCTCCATGTCCAGATCGGCCTGGCCGATCGGGTAGTCGACGAGGTCGACGCCCATCCGCTTGAGCGGCGTGCCGTGGTGGGTCTGCACGAAGACCTGACCGGAGCGCTTGACCACCAGCGTCGGGAAGTTGACGTTGTTGACCAGGTACTTGCTGCGGGCCATCGCCTTCCAGAAGCCCCACGAGCCCGGACGCACCACGGTGGTGCCGGCCGGCGGCTTGTTGCGCGCGCCGGGCTTGAGCACCCAGGTCGTCTTCACGTGCGGGGCGAGTTCGCGCAGCTTCTCGTGGATGGCCGCCGGGTTGCAGGCGTAGTCGGCGTTCCAGTACGCGGCGAAGACGGCGGTGTCCTTCTGCACCGGCAGCATCCGCTGTCCCCGGTAGTACGCCCGCAGCACCACGCTGCGCACCGGCTTCTTCAGCCGGCGGGCGGCGCGGTAGGCGCGGCGGGCGAGCGGGCGCACCCGGGCCGGGAGCAGGTCGGCGGCGCGGCGCGCGGCCGACTTCGGCGCCGTCCGCGGCTCGCGGTAGTCCGCCGGGCGGTGGGCCTGCTCGGCCTGCAGCCGGCGGGCGCGGAACTCGGCGCGGGCCTCGGCGGGCAGCCGGCCCGGCACCCGCTCGACGACGCCCAGGTGGAAGGCCATGCGCTCGTACAGCGGGCCGCGCCAGTGGCCGAACTGCGGATGCTGGTCGATGAAGGAGAAGACCAGGTCGTACTGGTCGAAGATGTCGAAGTGCTTGCGGCTGGTGGAGGACAGGATGGAGCCCTGGCGCCGCTGGCGGTAGTGCACGCAGACCCGGTCCAGCAGGGCGATGGTGTCGGCGGCCACCAGCACCGGGTAGGTCCACGGGGTGTCCTCGTAGTAGCCGGCCGGGTACTCGAAGCCCCAGCGCTCCACGAAGTCGCGGCGGTAGGCCTTGTTCCAGGCGACCTGGAGCAGCTGCAGCAGGCCGGGGTGGTCGTCCAGACGGAACGTCCCGCGCGGGCCCTCGGTGAGCACCGAGCGCTTGGAGTTGCCGGAGACCCGGCCGTCCCAGTAGGTGCGCTCGTAGTCGAAGACCAGCAGCTCGGGGTCGCCGGTCTCCTCCAGACGGCGGGCGATCGCCCGCAGGGAGCCCGGCAGCAGGGTGTCGTCGCTGTCCAGGAAGATCAGGTAGGTGCCTCTGGCGCGGGCCATGCCCGCGTTGCGCGCCCGGCCCAGGCCCACGTTCTGCTCAAGCTGGACCGCCACCACGCGCGGGTCCAGGCCCGCGTACTCGTCCATGATGTCGCCGCAGGCGTCGGGCGAGGCGTCGTTGACGGCGATGACCTCGAAGTCCGTGAAGGACTGGCTCAGCACCGAGTCAAGACAGTCGCGCAGATATGCCTCGACCCCGTACGCCGGCACGATGATGCTGAACCGGGGTGTGGCGCTCTCTTTTGCTTGCGTAGGAATCATGTGAGCTCTGGCGCTTTCGGAGGGGGGAAGCGGGCGCGGTTCCGCGGGGCCGGCGTGGGGGGAGCTGGGCCGCCCGCCCCGCGCGGGATGTCACTCTGATCGGGTCAGGGCATATTTGAGCAGCCGGCGCGTGGCGTCCGACTGGCGGTGGCGCAGCGCGCCGGGAAGCATGGTCAGCGCGTGCAGCCGCATGGACAGGTGCCGCCGCGCGGACCGGGCGGCCCTGGGCCAGCCGTGGCGGTCCAGGTCGTCGGCCACCTCGTTGAAGAACCGTACGGCTTCCCCGAACCGGGCTCCGGTGACGGCCTCCGCGGAGGACAGGCTGCCGGAGTGGCGCCGGTAGCGGAAGGCCGGGGCCGGTTCCACGACGAGCTTCTCACCGCGCCGGATCAGCTCGATGATCAGGGCCAGGTCCTGGATGACCGAGAGGTCCTCGCGGAAGTTGACCGCCTTGACGGCGTCGGCACGCCAGCAGATCGACGGGAAGTACAGCCAGTTCCCGCCGAGCAGGTTGGCGGCCAGCGGTTCGCCCGACAGTACCAGCCGCCGTCCGTTGTGCTTCGGGGCGTACAGGCGGCGCTTGACCTCGTCGCCGAGTGAGGTGGAGGGGTTGCCGTGCTCGTCGATGACCTCGACGCCGGGCTGGTAGATCGCCGCGTCCGGCACGGCCTCGATGGCGGCGCGCATCGTCTCGACGTACGTCGGCAGCAGCAGGTCGTCGCTGCCGAGCATGGTGAAGTGCGTGGACTCCACCAGTTCCACGCACTTGCGGAAGTTGCGGGTGATGCCGAGGTTCTGTTCGTTGCGCATATAGCGCACCCGGTCGTCGCCGAGGGAGGCGAACCACTCCGGGACGCCCGGCTCGCGGCCGTCGTCGACGACGGTGAGCCGCCAGTCCTTGTCGGTCTGGTCGAGCACGCTCTGCACGGCTGCCTGCATCAGGGCGGTGTCGCCGTAGTGCGGCAGCATGATGTCCAGGGTCTGCACCGGCGTCACTTCCCGTTCCGTGCGGGCCTCAGCACCGAGCGGCGGCTGAACGCGAGCAGCAGGATCATGCCGATGCGGCCGAGGTAGAGGGTGGCCTTCAGCGGGGACTGGCTCGGGGTGCCGGTGGTGCGCGGGCGCATCGCGACGGGAACCTGCTCGACGCGGTAGCCGGCCCGGATCACGGCGATGGTGGACTCCACCGTGTCGCCCAGGTACTCGACGGGGTACCAGCGGGCGAACACGTCGATCAGGTCGCGGCCGCAGGCCCGGAAGCCGGAGGTGACGTCCGTGAGCCGGGTGCGCGCCATGCGCGAGAGCCAGAACGCGAGCACCAGCATCGCCCACCGGCGCGGGCCGCGGGCCTGGTACTCGCCGGTGCCGGCGAAGCGGGCGCCCATGACGAGGTCGGCGCCGGCCTCCAGGCGGGCGAGCAGCTCGGGCACGTTGCGCGGGTCGTGCTGGCCGTCGGCGTCGACCTGGATGGCGACGTCGTAGTCGCGGTCGTAGGCGTACTTGTACCCGGCGCGCATCGCGCCGCCGACGCCCAGGTTGTACGGCAGCTTCATCACCGTCGCGCCGGCCGAGCGGGCCACGGCGGCGGTCTCGTCGGCGGAGCCGTCGTCCACGACGAGGACGTCCGCGCCCGGAAGGGTGGCGTGGACCTCCTTGATGACGTCGGCGACGCCGTCCGCCTCGTTCCACGCGGGCATGATGATCAACACACGCTTGCCGTCGATCACTTGCGGTCCCCCTGTTCGGTGGAAGCGGAGGGGGCCTCCAGCTCGGCGAGCCGGGCCCGCAGGTCCTGGACATCGATACGGAGCAGCGCCACCTCTTCGGACAGGGTGCGGCCCTCCTCCTCAAGATGTCCGACTTCCCAGCTCAGCTGGAGCGAGACGATGAAGAGGAAGACGACGCTCAGGAAGAGGATCAGGCTGACGCCGGAGCGGACACCCACGACCCGGGCGACCGAGTCGAGACCCGAGGGGAAGAAGCCGAGCGGGATGATCACCAGACCGGTGAGCACCCACAGGAAGGCGTACTTCTCCTTGAGCTTGCGGCGCCGCAGCAACTCCACGATGCACGCGACGAGGACGACTCCGGTGACCGAAGTCAGCATCCACAACTGCATACCGCACTCCGGTGTATCGGACGACTCATGGAAAGGGCCTGTCTACTCTTCCAGGGGTGTACCAGGGGGGAGCGGCTGCTGAGGGACCCACCCGACCGGACCCCGCCGGCTCGCGGAGGGGCGGTTACGAAGAGTGATGAAATGGCGGTCACCCTATGAGCGCACCGGGCGGTAGCTTACACGAGCGCGAATGGCGAGTGACATACAGGTGGCCACGGTCAGTGACCCTGCGGTATATGCCACTTCGACCCTCGTGCGCAGGTCCAGCGGGCTCAGCGTGACCCCGATGAGCACCGCCGTGCCCACCACCCACGACAACAGCTGCAGTCGCGCACCGTTACTGGTCAGCAGGGCCTGACCCAGCACCATGGCCAGCATGTACAGGGTCGTGCCGGCCGACAGCCAGGCGAAGTCGGTGGCGCCGAGCACGTCCGGCGCCCCGAACACCGTCGGCAGCATCGCAGGTCCGAGCGCCACCGCGCCCAGGCCCCCGGCCACGCCCAGTCCGGCCGTGATCGACGCGGCCCGCAGCAGCAGCCGACGGTAACCCTGCGTGTCCCCCTCGGCCGCCGCCGACGACAGTCCCGCGAGCAGCGACACCTGGAAGGCGCCGAAGACGAAGAGCGGCACCCGGGCCAGCACCAGCGCCGACAGCAGCGCCGCGACCAGCGCGTCGTCGTTCGTCGAGATCAACTTGGTGCTGATCACCGCGATGTTGACGAGCAGCTGGGCGAGCAGCGTCGAGCCGACCAGCAGCCCCAGGTGCTCGATCAGCTCCCGCCAGTGCGCCTGAGACCCCGGCCGCGCCCCCTGGAACACCGGCTTGATCGTCGCCAGTACGGCCAGCAGCGGGGCCACCGTCAGCACGGCCGCGAACGCGAACGGCGACGTCACACCGGCCACCGCGAGCGCCCCCGACAGCACGATCCGCAGCACACCGTCCAGGCCGAGCTGCATGCCGTACGCCTGGAAGCGGCCGAGTCCGGCCAGGATGCCGCGCGTCACGTACGCCACGGCGAGCGCCGTGAAGGCGCCGGCGAGGGAGTAGACGAGGCCGGTGTCACCGTGGAAGAACAGATCGGCGATCCAGCCGGAGGCCGCCAGCAGCGGCACCAGCACCAGCGCCAGCAGGCTCGCGGAGAGCGCGGCACCGCGCCGCAGCACCGGCAGCACCCCGTCGCCGTGCACCACACGGGCCGCGACGATCCGGGTGATCTCCTGCTCGACCGGGAAGAACAGCCCGAGCCCGATGGAGAACACCACGGTCCACAGCACCGAGAAGCTCGCCATGTCGTCGACGGCGAGCGTGTGGCCCGCCGCCGCGAGATGCACGTAGCTGGCGACGCCGAGCACCGCGGTGCCGGCGCCGACGAACGCGGTGCCCTGCGGCAGTGCCGTGGTGATGCGGTCGAGGAGGCTCACGCGCTCGTCCGCTCCTGCGCGGCCATCACCTTCAGGGCCTCTTCCAGCTGCTCACGCCAGTGCGGCTGCACCGCCACGCCCGCCTCGGCCCACCGCTCGTGCGCGAGCACGCTGTAGGAGGGGCGGCGGGCCGGCCGGACGAACTTCTCCGACGTGGTCGGGCGCACCCGCTCCGGGTCCAGGCCGGTCAGCTCGTACGCGGCCCGGGCCAGGTCGAACCAGGTGCCGGTGCCGGACGCGGTGCCGTGGTAGACGCCCGCCGGGGCCCGCCCGGCCAGGGCCGCCTCGGCCAGGTCCGCGATCTGCCGGGCCAGCGCGACCGTCCAGGTGGGCTGGCCGCGCTGGTCGTCGACCACGTCCACGGTGTCCCGCTGCGCGGCCAGGTTCAGCATGGTCGCGACGAAGTTGCGCCCGTGCTCGCCGTACAGCCACGCCGTGCGCACCACATAGCCGCGCTCGGGCAGCAGGCTCGTCACCGCCTGCTCACCGGCCAGCTTGCTGCGGCCGTAGGCGTTGACCGGCGCGGTCGGGGCGTCGTGCCGGTACGGCTCGGTGGCGTCACCGGGGAAGACGTAGTCGGTGGAGACCTGGATCAGTACGGCACCGCTCTCGGCGCACGCCTCGGCGAGCACCCGGGGGCCCTCGCCGTTGATCCGGGTGGCCGCGGCCTCGTCGGCCTCGGCGCCGTCCACGTCGGTCCATGCGGCGGCGTTCACCACGACGTCGTGTCCGGCGACGGCCGAGCGCACCGCGTCGGCGTCGGTGATGTCCAGCCCGTGCCGGGTCACCGCGTTCACGTGCAGCCCGCGTCCGCCCAGGACCTTGGTCAGATCGCGGCCGAGCATCCCGGCCGCACCGGTGATCAGCACCCGCTTCATGCCGTCAGCGCCGCCTTCGCCTTGAGCGGCTCCCACCAGGCGCGGTTGTCGCGGTACCACTGGACGGTGTCGGCCAGGCCCTGCTCGAAGGTGACGAGCGGCTTGTAGCCGAGCTCCTCCTGGATCTTGGCGATCGACAGGGAGTAGCGCAGGTCGTGGCCCTTGCGGTCCTCGACGTGCTCCACCATGTCCCAGCCCGCGCCGCAGGCCTCCAGCAGCATGCCGGTCAGTTCCTTGTTGGTGACCTCGGTGCCGCCGCCGATGTGGTAGACCTCACCGGCGCGGCCGCCGCGCAGCACCATCTCGATGCCGCGGCAGTGGTCGGAGACGTGCAGCCAGTCGCGCACGTTCAGGCCCTCGCCGTACAGCGGGACCTTCTTGCCGTCCAGCAGGTTCGTGGTGAACAGCGGGATCATCTTCTCGGGGAAGTGGTACGGCCCGTAGTTGTTGGAGCAGCGGGTGACCACCACGTCCATGCCGTGCGTGCGGTGGTACGACAGCGCCAGCAGGTCCGAGCCGGCCTTCGAGGCCGAGTACGGGGAGTTCGGGGCCAGCGGCCAGTCCTCGGTCCACGAGCCCTCGGCGATCGAGCCGTACACCTCGTCCGTGGACACGTGCACGAATCGGCCCACGCCGTGCCGCTTCGCGGCGTCCAGCAGCACCTGCGTGCCCAGCACGTTCGTGGTGACGAACGGGGAGGAGTCCATGATCGAGCGGTCCACGTGGGACTCGGCGGCGAAGTGCACCACCGCGTCCTGGCCGCGCATGACCTCGTCCACCGTCGCGGCGTCGCGGATGTCGCCGCGCACGAAGGTGTAGCCGCTCTGGTCGGCCACCGGGGCGAGGTTCGCCTCGTTCCCGGAATAGGTCAGGTTGTCCAGCACGGTGACCTGGGCACCCTCGCCGGAGGGCAGCTCTCCGAGAAGCAGGGCGCGCACGAACTGTGAACCGATGAATCCGGCGCCGCCGGTGACGAGAATCTTCATAAGGCTCACTATCCTAGGCGCAGCCGTGCGGCCCCCCGGCCGGTGCCCGTCGCCTCCCCGTCGGTGTCCGTTCGGCCGTCGTTTCCGTGGCCGTTCTCACCCACGTCTCACCCTGTGGATGGCCGGGGCGGCCATCCGCCTGTCGTAGGCTGCGTGCCCATGCGTGGAATTGTGCTCGCCGGTGGTACCGGCTCCCGTCTGTGGCCGATCACCCGTGCGGTGTCGAAGCAGCTGATGCCGGTCTTCGACAAGCCGATGATCTACTACCCGCTGTCCACCCTGGTGATGGCCGGGCTGCGGGACATCCTGGTCATCACCGGCCCCGACGAGCGCCCCCAGTTCGAGCGGCTGCTCGGCGACGGCTCCGACTGGGGCCTGAACATCCAGTTCGCCACGCAGGAGCACCCCAACGGCATCGCCGAGGCCTTCGTCATCGCCGAGGACTTCATCGGCGACGAGCCGGTCGCGCTCATCCTCGGCGACAACATCTTCCACGGCGTCGGCCTGGGCCGGCAGCTCGCCAAGTACAGCGAGCCCGAGGGCGGCGTCGTCTTCGCGCACGCCGTCTCCGACCCGACCGCCTACGGTGTCGTCGACTTCGACGAGGACGGCCGCGCCCGCTCCATCGAGGAGAAGCCGAAGAACCCCAAGTCCCGCTACGCGGTGCCGGGTCTGTACTTCTACGACAGCCGGGTCGTCGAGATCGCCAAGGGCCTCAAGCCGAGCGCCCGCGGCGAGCTGGAGATCACCGACGTCAACGGCTACTACCTGGACCGCGGCGAACTGCAGGTCTCCGTCCTCGACCGCGGCACCGTCTGGCTGGACACCGGCACCTTCCAGTCCCTCGTCCAGGCCTCCGAGTACGTGCGCGTGGTCGAGGAGCGCCAGGGCATGAAGATCGGCTGCCTGGAGGAGGCGGCCTGGCGTGCCGGGTTCATCGACGACGCCCGGCTGCGCGAGCTCGCCGAGCCGCTGACCAAGAGCGGCTACGGCGACTACCTGCTGGACCTGCTCGCGCACGAGTCCGAGCGGGCCTGACAGCCACCACGGCGCAAGAGAGGAAAGCGGCGCTTTCATGAAGGTCAACCCCCTTGGCATCGAGGGCGCGTGGGAGTTCGTCCCGCAGCAGCACGGTGACGCCCGCGGTCTGTTCCTGGAGTGGTACAAGGCCGAGCGCATGGCCGAGGCCGTCGGCCACCCGCTCGACCTGAAGCAGGGCAACCTCTCCGTGTCGGCGGCCGGTGTGGTGCGCGGCATCCACTTCGCCGACGTGCCGCCCGGCCAGGCCAAGTACGTCACCTGTGTGCGCGGCGCGGTGCTCGACGTGATCGTCGACGTCCGGGTCGGCTCGCCCACCTTCGGGCAGTGGGAGGCCGTGCGCCTCGACGACCAGGACCGCAAGGCCGTCTACCTCTCCGAGGGCCTCGGCCACGGCTTCTGCGCGCTGACCGACGACGCGACCGTCACCTACCTGTGCTCCGAGGGGTACGCGCCCCAGCGGGAGCGGACCGTCCACCCGCTCGACCCGGCCATCGGCATCGAGTGGCCGGTCACCGGCGAGCCCGAGCTGTCCGCCAAGGACGCCCAGGGCCCGACGCTCCAGCAGGCGCGCGAGGCGGGCATCCTGCCGGTGTACGAGGAGTGCCTGGCCTTCCGGGCCTCGCTCGCACAGCGCGACTGAACGCTTACGGTGCGCATACATCCGGCTGTTAGGGTGCGGGGATGACCTGGCTGATCACCGGCGGCGCCGGCTACATCGGTTCGCATGTCGTCAAGAGCATGGTCGAGGCCGGTGAGCCGGTGGTCGTCGTGGACGACCTCTCCAGCGGTGATCCGCACCGGCTGCCGGCGGGGGTCCCGCTGGAGCGCGGCACGGTCCTCGACCGGCCCTTCCTCGACCGTGTGCTGCGTGAGCACGCGGTCGAGGGGATCGTCCATCTCGCCGCGAAGAAGGCCGTGGGCGAGTCGGTCGAGAAGCCCCTCCTCTACTACCGGGAGAACCTGACGGGACTTCAGGTCCTGCTGGACGCCGCCGTGTCGGCCGGCGTGCGCGGCTTCCTGTTCTCCTCCTCGGCGTCCGTCTACGGCATGCCGCCCACGGAACTCGTCACCGAGGACACCCCGCTCGCGCCGCTCAGCCCGTACGGCGAGACCAAGACCGCCGGCGAGTGGATGGTCCGCGCCACCGGCCGCGCGCACGGCATGGCCACGGCCTGCCTGCGCTACTTCAACGTGGCCGGCACCGCCGAGCCGGCGCTCGCCGACACCGGCGTGTCCAATCTCATCCCGATGGTCTTCGAGCGGCTCGACGCCGGGGTGCCGCCGCTGATCTTCGGCGACGACTATCCGACGCCCGACGGCACGTGCGTGCGTGACTACATCCACGTCGCCGACATCGCCGACGCCCATCTGGCGGTGGCCCGCCGCCTTGCCGCCGGCACCGGCGACCTCGTCTACAACATCGGACGGGGCGAGGGCGTCTCGGTGCGGGAGATGATCGAGCTGATCGCCGAGATCACCGGTCACGGCATCGCCCCCGAGATCACCGCCCGCCGCCCCGGCGACCCCCCGAAGGTGATCGCCTCCGCCGACCGCATCACGACGGACCTGGGCTGGAAGGCACGCTACGACGTCCCGTCGATGATCACGTCGGCGTGGCAGGCACATCGGGCTCCGCGCGGCTGATCGAAGGCACGGAACGCCGGGGGCGGGCTGGTCTGCGTGTGAACGGCTTTCCGCCGACCCTGGCCGCGGCTGCCGTCGGCATCGGGCCGTGCTGGGGGCGTACCCACCGCGTGTCCAGGTCGCACCCACCGGCGTGTCCACGTCGCACCCACGGGTGTGTCCATGTCGCGCCCGTTCACGTGGCGGGGTGGCTGCCGTCCGTGTCGCCGGGCGGCAGCCGGTCGGTGCGGCCGGCGCTTCTCGGTCCACGGTGCGAAACGCGCGCGCGGGCAGTCGTCCGGCTCGCGTAGATTTTCTTTCCCGGCAGCACCGCGCCGGCAGGCGCGCGGTGCGAGGGACCGAGTGAGGACGGCGCAGGTGGCAGTGGCAAGGCAGGACGTGAGCGACGCCCGCAGGATCGTCGTCAAGGTGGGGTCCTCCTCGCTGACCACCGCCACCGGAGGCCTGGACGCCGACCGCGTCGACGCCCTCGTGGACGTGCTGGCCAAGCACCGCAGCGGCGGCGAGAAGGAGATCGTCCTGGTCTCCTCCGGTGCCATCGCCGCCGGCCTCGCCCCGCTGGGCCTGCGCCGCCGCCCCAAGGACCTGGCCCGCCAGCAGGCCGCCGCCAGCGTCGGCCAGGGCCTGCTCGTCGCCCGCTACACGGCCTCCTTCGCCCGCTACGGCGTCCGCGTCGGCCAGGTGCTGCTGACGAGCGACGACATGAGTCGCCGCGCCCACCACCGCAACGCCTCGCGCACCCTGGACAAACTGCTGGCGATGGGCGCCTTCCCGATCGTCAACGAGAACGACACCGTCGCCACCGACGAGATCCGCTTCGGCGACAACGACCGCCTCGCCGCCCTCGTCGCCCACCTCGTCCACGCCGACCTGCTGATCCTGCTCTCCGACGTGGACGGCGTCTACGACGGCGACCCCAGCAAGCCCGGCACCTCCCGGATAGCGGAGGTGAAGGGCCCGCAGGACCTCGCGCACGTCGAGATCGGCAGCGCGGGCAAGGCCGGCGTCGGCACCGGCGGCATGGTCACCAAGGTCGAGGCCGCCCGGATCGCGGCAGCCGCGGGCATCCCGGTGGTGCTGACCAGCGCCGTGCACGCCGCGGAGGCGCTCGCCGGCGGCGACACCGGCACCTATTTCCACACCACCGGCCGCCGCTACGCCGACCGGCTGCTGTGGCTGCAGCACGCCTCCACCCCGCAGGGCGCCCTGACCCTGGACGACGGGGCGGTGCGCGCGGTCGTGGAGCGCCGCAAGTCGCTGCTGCCCGCGGGGATCGCGGGGGTCGAGGGCGAGTTCAGCGCCGGTGATCCGGTGGAGCTGCGCGACCGGCAGGGCAACGCCGTGGCCCGGGGTCTCGTCAACTTCGACGCCAAGGAGATCCCCCGGCTGATCGGCCGCTCCACCCATGAGCTGGCCCGCGAGCTGGGTCCGGCCTACGAACGCGAGGTCGTGCACCGGGACGACCTGGTTCTGCTGCACCCCTGAACGTGATCGAATGCCCCCACAACCGGGGTCGAAACGTCCGCTTCCGCGGGCGACGTTCCGCAAAACCGCCCCGCGGAGCCGTGCGGCCTGCTCAACTTTGACTGAGGCACGCATCTGTCTCAGGGACACATCCGCACGAGCACTGGGCGAAGGAGGCCGTCGTGGCCGTCGTGAGACGAGTGCGCTCCGGGGCGGCGCCATCCCGCGGCGGCGCGGGCGGCGGTGCCGCGGGCGGCCGCGTACCCCGGGCGGCCGGTGAGGAGCGGGCCCTGACGTCCGTCGCGGCCGGCGAGCGGCAGGAGACGGAGGCCAAGGACCTGCCCCGGCTGTGGCACGTCACCCTCAGCGTCTCCGGGGAGCCGGCCCCGCTGCCGGAGCTGCGCCGCGCCCTCGAACAGCTCGCCCACGACCACCCCTTCCTGCTGACCAGCAGATACGCCCCGGACCACGCCGAGATCCGGTACTGGGAGGAGGCCCGGGACCTGCACGACGCGGCGGCCGTCGCGCTGCGGCTGTGGGGCGAGCACCGCCGCACCGCCGGGCTGCCGGCCTGGGAGATCGTCGGCCTGGAGGTCATCGACCGGGAGACCTACCACCAGCGCGTCGCCGAGGGGTACGGCCCGCCGCCCGCCTCACGTGTGGGGGTTCACCCCTTTTGATGGCGTCTGATGATGTTTGATGCCGTCTCGGGGTGTGAAACAGGCGACGGGACAGCCGTCCGGCCGCACTACCCTTCCCTCATGACCACGCTCTCGCCGTACGACTCGATGTCCCCGGTCACCCAGGCCGCCTACCGCGCGAAGGCCGCCGCCGCCACGCTCGCGCCGCTGCCGCGGGCCGAGAAGGACGACGCGCTGCTCGCCATCGCGGACGCGCTGGAGGTCCGCACCAGCGAGATCGTCGAGGCCAACGCCCTGGACGTGGCCAAGGCCCGCGAGAGCGGCATGAGCGAGGGCATGATCGACCGGCTCACGCTCACCCCGGAGCGGGTCCGCGCCATCGCCGCCGACGTGCGCGACGTGGCCGCGCTGCCCGACCCGGTCGGCGAGGTCGTACGCGGCTCGACCCTGCCCAACGGCATCGACCTGCGCCAGGTCCGTGTCCCGCTCGGCGTCGTCGGGATCATCTACGAGGGCCGTCCCAACGTCACCGTCGACGCCGCCGCCCTGTGCCTGAAGTCCGGCAACGCCGTCCTGCTGCGCGGCTCGTCCTCGGCGTACCAGTCGAACACGGCCCTGGTGCGGGTCGTGCGCGACGCGGTCGGCGGCGCCGGGCTGCCCGCCGACGCGATCCAGCTGGTGCCGGGCGAGAGCCGGGACAGCGTGCGTGAGCTGATGCGCGCCCGCGGCCTGGTCGACGTGCTGATCCCGCGCGGCGGCGCCTCGCTGATCAACGCCGTGGTGCAGGAGTCCACCGTCCCGGTGATCGAGACCGGCACCGGAAACTGCCACGTCTACGTCGACGCGCAGGCCGATCTCGACATGGCCGTGGAGATCCTGATCAACTCCAAGGCCCAGCGGGTCGGCGTGTGCAACGCCGCCGAGACCCTGCTGGTCCACCAGGACATCGCCGCGGAGTTCCTCCCGCGCGCCCTGGACGCCCTCGCCGACGCCGGGGTGACGGTGCACGCCGACGAGCGGGTGCAGGCGTACGCCAAGGAGTCGCGGGCCACCGTGGTGCCGGCCACCGCGGAGGACTGGGAGACCGAGTACCTGTCGTACGACATCGCCGCGGCCGTCGTGGACTCACTCGACAAGGCCGTCGAGCACATCCGGCTGTGGACGTCCGGCCACACGGAGGCCATCGTGACCTCCTCGCAGCAGGCGGCCCGCCGTTTCACCCAGTTGGTGGACTCCACCACGGTCGCGGTGAACGCCTCCACCCGGTTCACCGACGGCGGCCAGTTCGGCTTCGGCGCCGAGATCGGCATCTCCACGCAGAAGTTGCACGCGCGCGGCCCGATGGGCCTGCCGGAGCTGACCAGCACCAAGTACATCGTCACGGGCGACGGGCACGTACGGCGCTGAGAAGTGACCCTCCACCGGGCGGCATATGCGAACGGCGTATGCCGCCCGCGCTTGCTCCAGCTGGCGTGAAGGCAACGCACCCGCTGGATGAATTTCCATACCGTCTGCCCAAATTGACCCCCCAGGTCTACTCTGGATCCGTGCCGGAGGACGTGGGGGGTTCGCCGTTCCCTGACGGCTGGGAGCCCGACGACGACCACGACCGCGGGGTGTCGGACGAAGAGTTCGCCTCCGTGGTCTTCGACGAGGCCTTCGTACGGGCGGCCACCGTCCACGAGCCGACCGCGGTGGAACGCCTGCTGGCCGCCGCCCAGGCCCGTGCCGAGGCCTCCGAGGCCGAGGCCCGCCGCGCCCACCACCGCGGCGAGCGCTACGACGACGGCTACGGCACCGGCGAGCACCGGGGTTTCGGCCATGATCCCGACGCCGACGACCCGGACGACGACGCCTACCTCTTCGACGGCCGCCACGGCGCCTACGTCAAACAGGTGCGCTGGCACCGGCCCGTCGCCTGGATGCTCGCCCTCGTGATGGGCATCGGCATGGTCGCGCTGGCCTTCACCGCGGTCTACCGGGGCGGCTCGTCCGGCAACCGGGACCAGGCCCCGCCACCCGCGTCCACGGGCCTGGAACAGAGCCCTCCGGCGGTTCCCTCGGCTTCCGCCGACTACTCCCACCCGGCCGTACCGGCCGACCCGCGCACGCCCTGACCGGCCGGCCGGACGCCCCCGCGAAGCCGGTGAGAGGCTGTCAGAAGTTGACGTGTACCAGGGCGTTTACCGCGCCTGCCGGAGACCTACTCTGAATATATGGGCGGTCCTGGAGAGCCACCTGAGGGGACACCCGAAGGCGCCCCCGGTGGTGGAGAGGACGAGTACCGATCCGTCGTGTTCGACGAGTCGTTCGTTCGTGCTGCCCGCCTCCAGGAGTACTCCGCCGAGGAGCGGATGGCAGAGCACACCCCCGCCGTGCGCCGCCGCCCGCCCCTGCACCGGGGCGTTTCCCGGCAGGCGCTGTTGCTGGTGATGCTCATCGCGGTCGCCTTCGGCACCGCGATCTACATGGGCGTACGCCATCCCTACAGCACCCCCGCGACCCGCCGGCCCGCCGAACCCCTGCGCATGACCGTCATCCCGCTCGCCCCGCAGGGCCAGGTGCCCGGCACGGCCGACACCGAGCACCTGTACGGGCACAGCCCCGCCGCGCAGTTCCGCATCGGCGCCGAGGGCATCCCGCTGCCCGCCTCCGAGCGCACCGCGCACTTCTCCGACAGCCAGGTGGTGGCCGCGCTCACCACCGCCAAGGACTACATCGTCCGCTCCGCGCTCTACCCCGAGGTGCTCACCGGGCAGCAGGTGCGCCCCGTGCGGGTGCTGCTCGACCCCGACCAGCTCGACCAGTTCGACCAGAGCTTCCGGCAGCCGGCCGCCGACGGACGGCACGCCCCCACGGGCTGGCTGGTCCGCTTCGACCCCTCCCAGACCGAGCTCGCCGACGCAAAGATCCGCGTCCAGGGCAGCCTGACGGCCGCCGAGAGCGACGCGGCGACCCTTGAGGTCACCGCCGACCACACCTTCGTCTACGCCCTGCGCCCGGCCGGCTCCGGCGAGCACGCCCGCGCGTCCCTGTTCACCGTCCGGCGCGAGCTGCAGTTCCGCTTCGACCGCGACGACCTGCGGCTGCACCAGGCCCAGCTGGTCACCTCGTATGTGCAGGCGGGGCCCCTGTCCTGCGCCGAGGACAGCACCGACCGCCTGCACCCGCTGCTGGCCGGCCAGAGCGCGAAATCCGGCGGCCCGGCCGGCACCGACCCCTATGCGACCGGCAGCGCGACGGCCCTGTGCGGCACGCTGGCCACCAGCGCCCAGCCCCGGGTCTGAGCCGAGCCCGGAGCCCCGCGCCGTCGGTCCTCCTGGTCAGTCCTCCTCGCGCGGCGGGGCGTCCTTCGGAGAGCCGCCCTCGGACGGCGGCGGGCTGGTGAAGCCGTTGAACCCGCGCCGCACCCGGCCGCCCAGGTCGCCCGCACCGCCCGCGAGATCGCTGACCAGCTTCATCAGCGGGTCCTTCGACGTCTTGACGTGGTTGGCGTAGTGCGCCGCGGACTCCCGGAAGGAGTCCGACACCGAGGTGTCCTTGTCCTCGGTGCGCCGCGGGTAGTGGCCGTCCATGATCCGCTGGAAGTCCCGGGACTGCGCCCACTTCTTCAGCTCGGCCGCCCGCACGGTGGTGAAGGGGTGCGAGCGCGGCAGCACGTTGAGGATCTTCAGCACCGAGTCGCGCAGATCGCCCGCGGACTCGTACTCCTCGGCCTGCTGCAGGAACGCGTCCACGTTCATCTCGTGCAGATGGTTGCCGCCGGCGATCTTCATCAGGCCCCGCATCGAGGCCCGCACGTCCTGCCCGACCAGCAGACCGGCCCGGTCGGCGGACAGCTCCGACTTGCGGAACCACTCGCGCAGCGCCGTCACGATCGCCATGATCGCGAGGTTGCCCAGCGGGATCCAGGCGACCCGGACCGCCAGACTGGTCAGGAACAGCAGGATCGTGCGGTACACGGCGTGCCCGGACAGCGCGTGCCCCACCTCGTGGCCGACGACCGCCCGCATCTCCTCCTCGTCGAGCAGCTCGACGAGCCCGGTGGTCACCACGATGATCGGCTCGTCCAGGCCGATGCACATCGCGTTGGGCTGCGGGTCCTGGTTGACGTACATCGGCGGGACCTTCTCCAGGTCCAGGATGTAGCAGGCGTCCCGCAGCATGTCGTTCAGGTGCGCGAACTGCTGGTCCGACACCCGCACCGAGTCGGACAGGAACAGCAGCCGGAGACTGCGCTCGGGCAGCAGCCCGCTGAGCGCCTTGAACACCGTGTCGAAGCCGCTCAGCTTGCGCAGCGCCACCAGGGCGGAGCGGTCGGCCGGATGCTCGTAGGCGCGCGAGGAGATCCCCGGGAACCGCTTGCGCTGCCTGCTCGGCACGCCCCCGCGCCCGGTCTGCTCGTGGCCGTCGTCGGACATGTGATCCCCCATGTGCGTCTGTGTGGCCGCGCCGCGGCCCTGTGCGCCCCCGAAGCAGAGCCCAGCCTAGGCGGAGTTACCGTGGACGGGCACTGACAGCGAAGGAGTTCCGCGCCATGGAGCACATCCCCCGGGCCGCCTGGCTCACCGAGGCCGCCCAGCAGCAGGGGGCGGGGAATCTGCTCCGTGTCGTGCTGATCGTGATGATCGTGGGTTGTGTGCTGACGGGGTGGCTCCTGCTGCGGGGCTACAAGCGGAAGGACGACTGAGAACCCCCCAGGGTTCCCCAACGGCGGAGTCGGCGTGATCGCCGCGAAGGCGCCCGCATACGATGAGCCGACGTCTTTATCCCGCCCACACGCGATAGGTCCTGCCGAAGATGAGCATCCATCTCGCCGCTGCCCAGTTGGTCACCCTCGCCGCCGAGGGCGAGGAGCACGGAGGCAACCACGACAGCCTCAACCCCGCGGTCACCGGTGGCGGCGCCCTCGTGATCCTGCTGCTCCTGCTGTGGATCACCACCCGCTTCAACCGCGACCGCTGATTCGAGCCCCCGAGACCGGCCCCGGCCCGTCCCGGGCCGTCCGGGGAACCGACGGCCGGGGCCCTCAGGCCGGGCCGGTAGGGTCTGCACGCATGGGAGAGCAAGCCATGCCTACCGGTCCGGCGCACGACAGCGTGAGCCGCCCGCACGGTGCGCCAAGCGGTGGACCGCGCCCCGAGCACCTCCGCGCCCCGGGCAACGGCCCGGCCAACCCGGGCAAGCGCCGCCTCGGTGTCATGGGCGGCACGTTCGACCCGATCCACCACGGCCACCTGGTGGCCGCCAGCGAGGTCGCCGCGCAGTTCCACCTCGACGAGGTCGTCTTCGTCCCGACCGGCGAGCCCTGGCAGAAGAGCCACCGCACGGTCTCCCCGGCCGAGGACCGCTATCTGATGACGGTCATCGCGACCGCCGAGAACCCGCAGTTCTCCGTCAGCCGCATCGACATCGACCGCGGCGGCCCCACCTACACCGTGGACACCCTGCGCGACCTGCGGGTCCTCAACCCCGACACCGACCTGTTCTTCATCACCGGCGCCGACGCGCTCGCCGCGATCCTGACCTGGCGCGACACCGAGGAACTGTTCTCCCTCGCGCACTTCATCGGCGTCACCCGTCCCGGCCATCACCTGGACGACCCCGGGCTGCCCGAGGGCGGCGTCTCGCTCGTCGAGGTGCCCGCGCTCGCCATCTCCTCCACCGACTGCCGGGCGAGGGTCGCCAAGGGCGAACCCATCTGGTATCTGGTGCCCGACGGAGTGGTGCGCTACATCGACAAGCGCGAGCTGTACCGCGGCGAGTGAGCCGAGAGGGGCACCGGTGAACGACCGATACGACGCGGGACACGGGAGTCAGGGCGGCGACCAGTACGAACTCGTCGGCTACGACGAGTACGGCCGGCCGGTCTACCGGCAGGTCCCGGCGCAGCCGCAGGCCCCGCAGACGACCTACGACCCCTACGCCACGCAGGGCTACGGCTACGACCCGTACGCGTCCGGACAGCACACCCAGCCGCCCGCCCACGACCCCTACGCCACCGGCCAGCAGCCGCCGACGGCCCCTTACGGCACGGGCAACGCCTACGACCCGTACGGCACCGGATCGCACGCCGCGGCCACCCCGCCGACCCCGGCCTACGACCCCTACGGCCAGGCCGCGGCCGGCGGGCAGCAGCCCCGGGTCGCCGAGCAGACCGCCCACATCCCGCACCAGGCGGGGCCGGCCGACGGCGCCGACACCTGGCCGCCGGAGCGCGAGGAGCGGCCCGCGGACCACCGCGCCGAGGCGGGGGACTACCGCACCGAGCAGTTCGCCTTCGTCGAGGAGCCGGACGACGACTCCGAGGACGTCATCGACTGGCTGAAGTTCACCGAGAACCGCACCGAGCGCCGCGAGGAGGCCCGCCGCCGCGCCCGCAGCCGCCTCGTCGCCCTCGCCGTCGTCCTCGCCCTGGTCGCCGTCGGCGGCGTCGGCTACCTCTGGTACGCCGGGAAGCTGCCGGGCCTGTCCTCCTCGGACACCAAGGCCGGCGGGGGCACCACCGCCGCGGCCGCGCAGAAACGCGACGTGATCGTCGTCCACCTGCACGACACCAAGAAGGGCGGCACCGCCACCGCGCTGCTCGTCGACAACGCCACCACCAAGCAGGGCACCACCGTCCTGCTGCCCAACACCCTCGCCCTGACCGACGACGACGGCTCCACCACCACGCTCGCCAAGTCCGTCGACGCCGACGGCTCCTCCGGCACCCGCGAGGCCCTCGACACGGTCCTCGGCACCGACATCGAGGGCACCTGGCGCCTGGACACCCCCTATCTGCAGAACCTGGTCGACATCGTCGGCAACATCGAGGTCGACACCGACACCGACGTCCCCGACCCGGACGCCAAGAAGAAGGGCGCCGCGCCGCTCGTCCACAAGGGCTCCGCCCAGACCCTCAGCGGCAAGATGGCCGTCGCCTACGCCACCTACCGGGCCCCCGGCGAGGCGCAGAACGCCCAGCTTCAGCGGTTCGGCCAGGTCCTGCACGGCGTGCTGCGCAAGCTGTCCTCCGACCCGCAGGCCGCGACGGTCACCGTGCAGACGCTCCAGCAGATCCTCGACCCCTCCCTGACCGACAGGGACCTCGGCACCTTCCTCGCCAAGCTCGCCGACCAGGCCAAGGGCGGCGACTACAAGACCGCGCTGCTGCCGGTCCAGGGCGACGGCACGCTGAGCGCCGAGGCCGCGAACAGCGTGGTCAAGGACGTCCTCGGCGGCACCGCCAAGAGCCCCGAGCAGGGTTCCGCCGTGCGGGTCTCCGTGCGGAACGCCAGCGGTGACAAGGACAACACCGGCAAGGCCCGCGTGGTGCTCCTCAACGGCGGCTTCACCTTCCTCGAAGGCGGCACCGTCTCCTCCCGGGCGACCTCGCAGGTGGTCTACGCCGACCCGGCCGACAAGGACGACGCCACCGAGGTCGCCAAGACCCTGGGCCTGCCCTCCGGCTCGGTCACCAAGGGCACCGGGGCGGGGAACGCGGACGTCACCGTGATCCTCGGCCGGGACTTCAAGCCCTCCGCTTCGTAGCGGCGCCGGGCCGTGCCCCGGGTGATCCTTTAATCACCTGGGGCGCCGTCGGCGGTCATGAGACCCTTGAAGGCAAACGACCGCCGACGGAAAGCCCTGTAGTGACCGCGACCGACCGCTCTCTCCAACTGATCAACACCGCCGCCCAGGCGGCCGCCGACAAGCTCGCGCACGACGTCATCGCGTATGACGTCAGCGACGTGCTGTCCATCACGGACGCCTTCCTGCTGGCCTCCGCACCCAACGACCGCCAGGTCAAGGCGATCGTCGACGAGATCGAGGAGCGCCTCCAGAAGGAACTCGGCGCCAAGCCGGTGCGCCGCGAGGGCGACCGCGAGGCCCGCTGGGTCCTGCTCGACTACGTCGACATCGTCGTCCATGTGCAGCACAGCGAGGAGCGTGTCTTCTACGCGCTGGAGCGGCTGTGGAAGGACTGCCCCGAGCTCGAACTGCCCGAGGACGCCAAGGCCACCCGCGGCAAGGCCGAGGAGCACGCCAAGCTGCAGGCCGCCGAGGAGGCCGCCGAGCCGGGTGGTGAGTGGCGATGACCGCGGCCGGGGCCGGCGGCTCCCGCGGCGGCCGTGAGCCGGGCCGTGGCCGCCGCGTCATCCTGTGGCGGCACGGCCAGACGTCCTGGAACGTGGAGCGCCGCTTCCAGGGCTCCACGGACGTCCCCCTCACCGAGACCGGCGTCGCCCAGGCCCGCCGCGCCGCCCGGCTGCTCGCCTCGCTCAGGCCGGACGCGATCGTCTCGTCCGACCTGCAGCGGGCCGCCCGCACCGCCGCCGAGCTGGCGGCGCTCACCGGCCTGGAGATCACCCACGACGAGGGCCTGCGCGAGACCTACGCCGGGGTCTGGCAGGGCCTGACCCACGAGGAGATCGTCGCCCGCCACGGAGACGAGTACGCCGCGTGGAAGCGGGGCGAGCCGGTCCGCCGCGGCGGCGGCGAGCTGGAGACCGAGGTCGCCGACCGCGCCGCCCCGGTCGTGCTGCGGCACACCGACAAGCTGCCCGAGGACGGCACGCTCGTCGTCGTCAGTCACGGCGGCACCATCCGCACCACCATCGGCCGCCTCCTCGGCCTGGAGGCGCGGCACTGGGAGAGCCTGGGCGGGCTGTCCAACTGCTGCTGGTCCGTGCTCGGCGAGGGCGCCCGCGGCTGGCGGCTGCTGGAGCACAACGCCGGCACCCTGCCGGAGCCGGTCCTCGGCGACGACGACTGACCGCCGGATCGGGCGCCGCCGGCGGCGCCCGGGACCCGGATTTCACTTTCCGGCAGGTCGCAGGCTAAAGTTCTTCTTGTTCGCCCCGCCGAGCGGGAAGAACAAGACCTGGGGCTATAGCTCAGTTGGTAGAGCGCCTGCATGGCATGCAGGAGGTCAGGAGTTCAATTCTCCTTAGCTCCACTGATCGATACTCTGTTGAGTTGTCAAAGATCGGTTGAGGATCCCGTCCCCGAGGGGGCGGGATTTTTCATGTCCTCGTGGCGTTCAGGACTCCGTCGGACGCAGGGCGCTCCTCTTCTCCAGCAGCACGGCCAGCGACCGCTCGGCCTGCTCGTCGTCCGGCGTGTAGACGACGATCCGGCACTCCGGCATCCCGTCGACGGTCAGCGACTGCGACGTCATCCGCATCTCCCCGACCTCCCGGTGCCGGAAGGTCTTCACACGCCGCCCCGGCAGACGCACGTCACCGGACTCCCACAGCCGCGCGAAGTAGGGGCTGGCCGCCGACAGCCGGCGTATGAAGTCCTCCCACGCCGGCTCGCCCGCATGCAGTCCGTACGCCGCGCGCAGGGTCGCCACCATCAGCGGCAACTCCTGGTCGCGGAAGCAGAGCGGGCACTCCTCCTCCCGGGCCGTGAACAGCGTCCACAGCACATTGCGCGTGCCGTCCGGCGGCTCCGTCCCGCTCTCCTCGCCGAAGAACAGGTCACGGTAGGCGGCGTTCGTCGCCAGCACGTCGTACCGGGAGTTGTAGACCACCGCCGGGCGCGGGACGAGGGCGTCGATGATGCCCTGGATCTCGGGTCCCACGGTCTGCGCCGGCGCCTCGTGCGCGGGAGGGCAGGGCACCTCGGCCAGGTGGTAGAGATGCTCACGCTCGGGTTCGTCGAGCCGCAGCGTGCGCGCCACGGCGTCGAGGACCTGCGCGGAGGCGTTGATCGGCCGGCCCTGCTCCAGCCACGTGTACCAGGTGACCCCCACCCCGGACAGCTGGGCGACCTCCTCCCGGCGCAGCCCGGGAGTGCGGCGCCGCAGGCCGGGCGGCATCCCCACGTCTGCCGGTGTCACCCGGGCCCGCCTGCTGCGCAGGAAGGCCGCCAGCTCGGCCCGCCGCCGCCCGGCCCTCGGTGTGGCCGCCGGTGTCGTCGCCGGTGCCGTCGTCCGTGTCGTCCCCCGTTGTGTCGTCACCGTCACATCCCCCATCCTCGATGCCCGGCTCATCCGCTGCCAGGTGGTGCCAGTACCAGCATCAGCGGGCACTCGGCACCCGTACCGGATCGCGGCCACGCTCGACGGCATGACGACGACACCCCGTACGGGGCCGGCATCCGCCCCCGTTCCAAGCTCTGCGACCAGTAAAGCGCCCACCACTGACAGCGGGTCCCGGCCGCTGCTCGCGGTCCTGCTCGCCGCCCAGTTCATGGCGCTGCTCGACGTCTTCATCGTCAACGTGGCGGCCCCCACGATCGGTTCCGACCTGCACGCCTCCGGGGCCGACCTGCAACTGGTGATCGCCGGATACGCCATCACCTACTCCGTGCTGCTGATCACCGGTGCCCGGTTGGGCGACCGGTTCGGGCACGGCCGGGTCCATCTGGCCGGGCTCGCCCTGTTCACCACCGCCTCGCTGGCCTGCGGACTGGCCCAGGGCGCCACCGAGCTCATCGGCTTCCGCCTCGCGCAGGGCGCCGGCTCGGCCCTGATGATCCCGCAGGTCCTCAGCCTCATCCAGCGCACCTTCACCGGGGAGGCCCGGGCCCGGGCGCTCGGGATGTACTCGGCCGTCCTCGCCGTCGGCGCCGCCGCCGGGCAGGTCGTCGGCGGCGTCCTGGTCAGCGCCGACCTGTTCGGCACCGGCTGGCGGCCGGTGTTCCTGGTCAACGTCCCGGTGGGCGTCGTCCTGCTGGTCATCGGCAGGCGCGTGCTGCCGGCGCATGCCGCCGGGGAACGCGGGCGCGGCCTGGACCTGCCCGGCCTGGTGCTGCTCGGGGCCGCCGTGTCCCTGCTGACGGTCCCGCTCGTGCTCGGACGCGAGCAGGACTGGCCCCTGTGGTCCTGGCTGTCCCTGGCCGGCTCCGTGGTGGTGTTCGCGCTGTTCTGCGCCTTCGAGTCCCGGCTCGCCCGCCGTGGCGGTGCCCCGCTGATCGCGCCCCGTGTGCTGCGCCATCCCGGCATGGGCCTGGCCGTCCTGCGGATCCTGGCGGCCATGGCCGTCAACGGAGCCTTCCTGTTCGTGCTCACCCTGCACGTCCAGGGCGGCCTCGGCTACAGCGCGCTGCGCGCCGGGCTCACCTTCGCTCCGACCGCCGCCGTCTTCGGCGTGGTGGGGCTGACCTGGCGCCGGTGGCCCGCGTCCTGGCAGCGGGCCCTGACCCCGGCCGGGTTCGCCCTGACCGCGGTGGCCGTCGCGGGCGTCGCGCTGGCCTTCCACGACGGCCGGGAGGGTGGCGCCGGACTGTACGTGGCCTTCGTCGGCGTCGGGGCCGGTCTCGCGCTCGCCTTCAGCCCGACGCTCACCCGGGCACTCGCCGCGGTGCGGCCCGAGGACGCGGCGGACGCCAGCGGGCTCCTCGCCACCGTCGCGCAGCTGGGTCAGCTGATCGGGGTGGCGGCGTTCGGCACGCTCTTCCTCAACCGGCTTGAGTCACTGGGCGCCCCCGGGGCGTATAGCTCCTCGGAAGCGCTTCTCACATGCATGCTCGCGCTCACCGCGACGGCCGCGGCGGGTGCCGTGGCCGGACCGGTACGACGGCGTCGCTGACCGTGTTGGCCCGGTCGTGGCAGAATCAAACGGCCGGAAGGGGGCGCGGCCCGACGGGAGGGAGTAGTGATGCCTGCGAGCATCCTCGAAGAGGGCTGTCACCTCTTCGACGCCGGCTGGACACCGGGTACGGCGACCCGACTCAGCTGCCCCTCCTGCGGTTCCGCGCACGTGGCCCAAGTCCTCGGCGACAACGGCGGGATCAGTTACGTGTGCACGGCCTGCGGCCACAGCTGGAGCTGATCGATGGGTGCCCACAGGCGGAAGTGCGACTGGTGCGGCAGCGGTACGCCGATCGTCCGCGACATGGAACCGGTGAACCCGGACTACCAGTACTGGTGCGAGGAATGCGCGCGGGCGCTGATCATAAAAGGCGACCCCATCGAGACGTACCGCGAGCTGGAGGGCGAGCCGATCTACGGCCGGCTGCTCGAAGAGCACTGCACGCTCAAGCGGTTCTACTCCTTCGTCACGGCGTGACAAAACAGACATCGGTCACTAAACGGGGTGCGGGGGGAATGGATTTGGTGCTGCACCCCCAGGGCCTGTAATGTTTACGTCGTCGCCGGGGGAACCGGGAGGAAACGGGAAACCGGGCGGCGCAGCAAGGCAAGGGGCTATAGCTCAGTTGGTAGAGCGCCTGCATGGCATGCAGGAGGTCAGGAGTTCAATTCTCCTTAGCTCCACAGTGATCGAGGGCGGGTCATCCGAGAGGATGGCCCGCCCTCGGCGCGTTGACGCGTGGGCGCACCCCATGGGTGGGCCGGGTAAGGGGCGTCCGCCATGGGTGGACGCCCCTTACCGTCAACGGCCCAGCGCCCGCCGTCCCCGCCCCTGCGACAGCACCGGCAGGTTGCCGCGGGACGTGGACTCGGCCCGGGTGTCCTCCTCGATGCGCAGCGCCAGCGCCGGGCAACGGCGTACCGCACGCAGCGCCTTCGCCTCCGCGTACCGCGGCACCGGAGCCTGCGCGACGGTCGGGAAGCCGTCGGCGCCGAGCTGGAAGACCTCCGGCAGGATGTCCGCGCACAGGCCATGACCCCGGCACAGCGTCCAGTCGACGTAGATCTTCTGCCGGCTCGGGCCGGTCTCCTCGGCCGCTCCGCCGCCCGGGATGCCCGTCGGCGCCCTGCCCCCCTCGAACAGCGGCAGCACGCCCGCCACGGGCCGCCCGCAGCCGTTGCCGAGGACATGCGCGGCGAGGTCGTCGGTGAACGCCTTGACGGTCGACTCCAGGAACATCGCCGAGCCGTCCGGGTGCGAACACGCCCCGCGCCGCTTGACGTTCTTCGCGACCTGCTTCAGCGCCTCCAGGGCGGCCGGCCCGCCGCCGTTCAGGATGTCCTCCATGCCGCGCGCGGCGGCCGGCAGCCCGAGGTAGCAGGGGCCGCACTGGCCGGCGCTCTCCTCGGCCAGCCACTGCGCCACCCGCAGCGACTCGCCCAGCGGGCAGGTCTCCTGACCGATCGGCAGGATCGCCCCGGCCCCCAGCGAACCGCCCACCGCGTCCAGGGAGTTGCGCGAGACGATCGCCTCGTTCACCGTGGCCGCGTCGATCCACTTGCCGTGGTAGCCGCCGGTCAGCACGCCCTGCGGCACCGGCGGGGCGCCCGCCAGCTGCAGCACGTAGCGCAGCGGCACACCCGTGGGGACCTCGATCACCATGGGGCGGGCGACCGCGCCGGAGACGGTCAGCATGACGGTGCCCGGCTCGTCGTACAGACCGGTGTTGCCGTAGCGCTCCGGGCCGATGCGGGCGGCGATGGCGAGCTGGGCGAAGGTCTCGGCGTTGGACAGCAGGGTCGGTGCGCCGCCGACGCCGCTCTGCGAGGCGCTGATCTTGCGGCCGGGCGGGATCGCCGGGCCGCCGTCGATCGAGCGGATCAGCGAGGCGGCCGCGCCGGTGACCATCCGCACCGGGTTGCGCTGCACGCGCGCGCGGAGCGCGGATCTGCGGCCGTTGCTCAGGCCGCGTTCGGCGAGGGCGGCCTCCATGGAGCGCTGGGTGGACTCCCGGGTGACCCCCACCACGAGCGTGCGGGCACCGAGGGCCTCCGCGCACAGCAGGGCGCCGTCGAGGATGAGGTGCGGGGCGCGGTTGATGAGCACCGTGTCCTTGCGGCAGGCCGGCTCGTCCTCGCTGCCGTTGACGACGACGACCGGCCGCACCCCGCGGCGGATCGCCGACTCGGCCACCGAGCGCAGCTTCTTGTGGAAGGGGAAGCCCGCGCCGCCGCGGCCCCTGAGATTGATGCGCTCGGCGAGCTGGGCGAGCTGCTCGCCGCCCAGCGGTTCGAGCGGTCCGTGCACCTTGAGGTGCATCGGCAGATCGAGCCGCTCGACAAGGTCGAAACCCGACGTGAGCTGCGGAAGTCCGACCACACGGACTTCGGGGACGTCGGGCAGGGCCTCGTTCACCTGTAGCCTCCGGAAGGCGTGTTCCAGGGCTCGCCGGAACCCGGTGCCTCGTAGTCGTAGGAGGCGCCGGGCAGTGTTTCCGTGACGGGACCACTGGTGTAGATGTCGTTCGGGTTGTACGCGCCGGACAGGGGGTTCGACTCACCGGTGTCGTACAGGTCACTTCCGCCGTACCCGTCGGCGACGGGGGAGGTGTAGCCGGTGTCCCGCAGCGGGTCGTACGCCGACGGGGGCGCCTCGCCGACCGGCGGCGGGGACGGGATCGGCCAGCCGCCCGCGGGCCCGCTGTCGACGCGGGGCATGCCCTGCGTGGGCTGTGTGTCCAGCGGCAGGTCCATACGCGCGGTCTGGTCGGTGGCGAAGCTCTGGCCGGCGAACGTCTGGTCGGCGGCGAAGCCCTGGCCGGTGGCGTAGGCCGGGTCGGCGGTGAACGACGGCGTCGCACGCGTGCGTGCGGAGACGGCACGGTAGGCCGCCGCGAACCCGCCGGCCGGCTCGGAGCGCGGGGCGTCCTGGTCCGGTGTGCCGGCGCGCTGGCGGGGGATGTCGTAGCCGGACAGCGGGGAGGCGCCCTGAGCCGCCGGGATACGGTCCTGCGTCTGCGCCGGCCGGGTCCGGCCGGTCTCCGGCTCCTCGCGGCCCGCCGGCTCGTCCTGGCTCAGCACGGCGGCGAGGCTGTCCGCCACCCGGCGCTTGACCGGGCGCGGGGCCGCGCGCAGCGCCAGTGCGGCGATGACGCCGAGCAGGGCCAGGCCGTAGAGGGCGACGAAGAGCGGCTTGGCGGATCGACCCGCGTAGAGGCCGTGGACCAGCGCGGCGCACCAGGCCGGGTAGGCCAGCATGTGCATGGCACGCCAGCGCGCCGCGACGGGGGCCGGGGAGGCGAAGGTGCTGCGCAGCGCGCCGGTGATGCCCACGAAGATCATCAGCAGTCCGGCGGCGGAGCCGAGTCCGATCAGGCCGGCGCTGCCGGTGACGCCCAGGGAGAAGGGGATGACCGCGGCGATCAGCACGGTGTGTTCCAGGGCGATCTTGGTGGTGATGTGCAGCAGGAGGAACGCGATCGAGGCGACCGCGGTCGTGCGGTGCACCGCCTGCCCGATGATCCGCTGGCGGGTGCCCAGCAGGATGCGGTCCTGGGCGACCAGGCCCCAGATCACCGAACAGCTGAGCGAGACGAGCGAGAGCACGCCCGCGCCGAAGTTCAGGAAGTCGCGGACCGCGTCACCTCCCACCAGCACGATCACGGGTATCAGCAGAAGGGCGACGGCCGACGCCACCCCGTAGGCCGAGCGGCCCGGCCGGGGGAGCGAGGGGTTGTTACGACGACGGTTCATGGGGGCAACTCCGAGCAAGTTCGGGAAAGCGGTCCCGTTGCCGCACTCTAGGTGGCGCCATACCGGTGAGTACGAGGTTTGAGTTATTGCGCTGTTATCAAATGACAATGGGCTTGTTGTGATGTCCTTTAGTGGCTGTTACGCCGGGTAATCTGCGGCCTTCGGTCCGTGCGTGTCGTGTTCGCCCAGTCGTACGGAAGCGCGTCGCGGCTTGCTCAAGGGGTGCGGTACCCTGGCGCCATGCGTGCCGTACGCCTTCTGCTTAGCGAGCCGCGCTGATCAGTCCCGACCACCGGTGAGAGAACGTGGTCGGAATCGGCGCGGCGTCCCCTCCTGTGCGAGGGGATTTTTCGTTTCCGGATGAGGAAGCCGCTGGCAGAGACGATCGATGGAGCTTTGAGGATCATGAGCGAGACGAACCCCGCCGCCTCTTCGGAGGCGGCCGCGCCGCACCGCTACACGGCCGCGATGGCCGCCGAGATCGAGGCACGCTGGCAGGACTTCTGGGACGCCGACGGCACCTACGCCGCGCCCAACCCCAAGGGCGACCTGGCGGGCGACGCGCAGACCGCCGCCCGGCCCGAGAAGTTCATCATGGACATGTTCCCCTACCCCTCGGGCGCGGGCCTGCACGTCGGCCACCCGCTGGGCTACATCGCCACCGACGTCTTCGCCCGCTTCCAGCGGATGACCGGCCACAACGTCCTGCACACCCTGGGCTTCGACGCCTTCGGCCTGCCCGCCGAGCAGTACGCCGTGCAGACCGGCACGCACCCGCGCGTGTCCACTGAGGCCAACATCGAGAACATGAAGGCCCAGCTGCGCCGGCTGGGCCTGGGCCACGACAAGCGCCGGTCGTTCGCCACGATCGACCCGGACTACTACAAGTGGACCCAGTGGATCTTCCTGCAGATCTTCAACTCCTGGTACGACGACCAGGCGAAGAAGGCCCGCCCGATCTCCGAGCTGATCGCTCAGTTCGAATCCGGTGAGCGCCCTGTCCCCGGCCACACGCGCGCGTGGAGCGAACTGAGCGCCACCGAGAAGGCCGACGTCCTGGGCGAGTTCCGCCTGGCCTACGCCTCCGACGCGCCCGTCAACTGGTGCCCCGGCCTGGGCACCGTGCTGGCCAACGAGGAGGTCACCGCCGAGGGCCGCTCCGAGCGCGGCAACTACCCGGTGTTCAAGGCCAAGCTGCGCCAGTGGAACATGCGCATCACCGCCTACGCCGACCGGCTGCTGGAGGACCTGGACGCGCTGGACTGGCCCGAGGCCATCAAGCTGCAGCAGCGCAACTGGATCGGCCGCTCCGAGGGCGCCCGCGTCGACTTCCCGATCGACGGCGAGAAGATCACCGTCTTCACCACCCGCCCCGACACCCTGTTCGGCGCCACCTACATGGTGCTGGCGCCCGAGCACCCGCTGGTGGAGAAGTTCACCCCGGACGCCTGGCCCGAGGGCACCCACCAGGTGTGGACCGGCGGACACGCCACGCCCGCCGAGGCCGTCGCCGCCTACCGCGCGCAGGCCGCCGCCAAGTCCGACGTCGAGCGCCAGGCCGAGGCCAAGGACAAGACCGGCGTCTTCATCGGCGCGTACGCCACCAACCCGGTCAACGGCGAGCAGGTCCCCGTCTTCATCGCCGACTACGTCCTGATGGGCTACGGCACCGGCGCCATCATGGCCGTCCCGGCCGGCGACCAGCGCGACTTCGAGTTCGCGCGCGCCTTCGAGCTGCCGATCCACTGCATCGTCGAGCCGACCGACGGCCGCGGCACCGACACCTCCACCTGGGAGGACGCCTTCGCGTCCTACGAAGCGAAGATCATCAACTCGTCCAACGACGAGATCTCGCTGGACGGCCTGGGCGTGGCCGAGGCCAAGGCCCGCATCACCGAATGGCTGGAGTCCCGCGGCATCGGCGAGGGCACCGTCAACTTCCGCCTGCGCGACTGGCTGTTCAGCCGCCAGCGCTACTGGGGCGAGCCCTTCCCGATCGTCTACGACGAGGACGGCGTCGCGCACGCCCTGCCCGAGTCGATGCTGCCGCTGGAGCTGCCCGAGGTCGAGGACTACAGCCCGCGCACCTTCGACCCGGACGACGCCGACACCCAGCCCGAGACGCCGCTGTCGCGCAACGAGGAATGGGTCAACGTCACCCTGGACCTGGGCGACGGTCCGAAGAAGTACCGGCGCGAGACCAACACCATGCCCAACTGGGCCGGTTCCTGCTGGTACGAGCTGCGCTACCTGGACCCGCACAACAGCGAGCGGCTGGTCGACCCGGAGATCGAGCAGTACTGGATGGGCCCGCGCGAGGGCAAGCCGCACGGCGGCGTCGACCTGTACGTCGGCGGCGCCGAGCACGCGGTGCTGCACCTGCTGTACGCCCGCTTCTGGTCGAAGGTCCTGTACGACCTGGGCCATGTCTCCTCGCGCGAGCCGTTCCACAAGCTGTTCAACCAGGGCATGATCCAGGCCTACGTCTACCGCGACAGCCGCGGCATCGCGGTGCCCGCCGCCGAGGTGGAGGAGCGCGACGGCGCCTACTACTACCAGGGCGAGAAGGTCAGCCGCCTGCTGGGCAAGATGGGCAAGTCCCTGAAGAACGCGGTGACGCCGGACGAGATCTGCGCCGAGTACGGCGCGGACACCCTGCGCCTGTACGAGATGGCGATGGGCCCGCTGGACGTCTCCCGGCCGTGGGACACGCGCGCGGTGGTCGGCCAGTTCCGCCTGCTGCAGCGGCTGTGGCGCAACATCGTCGACGAGACCACCGGTGAGGTCACCGTCGTCGACACCGAGCCCGACGAGGAGACGCTGCGCGCCCTGCACAAGGCGATCGACGGCGTCCGCCAGGACTTCGAGGGCATGCGGTTCAACACCGCCATCGCCAAGGTCACCGAGCTGAACAACCACCTGACCAAGGCGGGCCGGCCGGTGGAGCGGTCCGTGGCCGAGGCGCTGGTGCTGCTGGTC
Organism: Streptomyces sp. Ru71; assembly: GCF_002920535.1. GTDB lineage: Bacteria > Actinomycetota > Actinomycetes > Streptomycetales > Streptomycetaceae > Streptomyces. The sequence continues at coordinate 42,837 of NZ_PQSS01000058.1, forward strand.
GCGCCGCTGGCCCCGCACATCGCCGAGGAGCTGTGGCGCAGGCTGGGCCACACCGAGTCCGTCGTCCACGTCGACTTCCCGGTCGCCGACCCGGCGTACGTCGTGGACGAGACCGTCACCTGCGTCGTCCAGATCAAGGGCAAGGTCAAGGCCCGCCTGGAGGTGCCGCCGGCGATCTCCGAGGAGGAGCTGGAGAAGGTGGCGCTGGCCGACGACAAGGTCGTCGCGGCCCTGGACGGCGCCGGCATCCGCAAGGTCATCGTGCGCGCGCCGAAGCTGGTGAACATCGTCCCGGCGTGACGCACTCGGGGTAGCCCCCTACGGGTACGGCGGGGTCGTCTGCGGGCAGGTTCGGGGTTCTTCCGGAACTCCGGGCCTGCCCGGCGCGTTTACCGTGGAAGAGCGGCTCGTGGCGTGCCGCACCGGGTCTTGAGGAGGAGCGCCGTGGAAGCAGTGATCGCAGTCTTCGCCCTGCTTTTCGTGCTCTTCGTGGCCCTCGGCGCCTACGCCACCGTGAAGGCGGTCGGCGCCGCCAAGCGCGGCGTGGACCGCACGATCACCCAGGCCCGCCGCACCGTGGAGGACCACACCCTGCGGGCCAAGTCCTTCGCGCAGCCGGGACCGGCCGGTGAGATCGCCCAGCTCCGGCTGAAGCTGCGCACCTCGATGCGCGCCACCCAGGACGCGCTGCACGCGGGCGTGGCCGAGGACGAGTCGCTGAAGGAGTCCCTCGGCCTCTTCGAGCGGCTCAGCCTGCACGGACACGAACTGGACGACGAACTCAAGCGCCTGGAGTCCGAACCGGACCGGGCCACGCTCGCCGAGCGGCTGCCCCAGCTGCGCGAGCGCACCGAGCGCATCACGCACTCCGCCGACTCCCTGCGCTGGGCCGCCCGCGACCGGGCCCGCCATCTCGCCGAGGACGATCTCGACGCGCTCAGCGCGCAGATCGACGTGGAGACCGGGGCCCTGCGGCACTGGACCACGGCCGAGAACGCGCCCCCGACCGCGCCCTGGCCCCAGGCCCCCGGTGACGGACCGGACAGCCGGCAGACCTGGCCGGGGGAGAGCCCCGCGGACCGCGCGGCCCAGGAGCCGGAACCACCTGCCCTCACCCCGCCGACCGCGCGCCCTGCCTACCCCTGGCAGAAGCGTCCGCGCCCCGAGAGCACGACGTGAGCACGACCTGATTCGGTCAAGGCATTCCCAGGTGCAAGGGGCCGGACTGCCGCGCACGCGCTACGGCAGGTAACCTCCAGCTCATGTCCCGCCATGTCGCGATCGTCACCGATTCCACGGCCTACCTGCCGCCCCGGATGAGGGAGCGGCACGGTATCACCACGGTGCCGCTGACCGTGGTCCTCGGTGGCCAGGCCCTTGAGGAGGGCACCGAGATCTCGACCCGCTCGCTGGCCCAGGCCCTGCAGAAGCGACGCCCCGTCACCACCTCCCGCCCCAGCCCCCAGCTGTTCGCCGAGACCTACCGCAAGGTCGCCGCGTCCGGCGCGAGCGGCATCGTCTCCCTGCACCTGTCCGGCGAACTGTCCGGCACCTACGACGCGGCCGTCACCGCCGCCCGTGAGGCTCCGGTGCCGGTGCGGGTGGTGGACACCGGCATGGTCGCGATGGCGCTCGGCTTCTGCGCGCTCGCCGCCGCCGAGACGGCGGAGAGCGGCGGCACGGTGGACGAGGCCGTCACCGCGGCGGAGAAGCGGGCCGCGGGCACGGCCGCCTACTTCTATGTCGACACCCTCGACTACCTGCGCCGGGGCGGGCGGATCGGCGCCGCGCAGGCCCTGCTCGGCTCCGCGCTCGCGGTGAAGCCGCTGCTGCAGCTGGAAGGCGGCCGGATCGATCTGCTGGAGAAGGTGCGTACGGCGTCCAGGGCGATCGCGCGCCTGGAGGAGGTCGTGGCCGACCGGGCGGGCAGCGCGCCGGTCGACGTCGCCGTCCACCATCTCGCCGCCGCCGACCGGGCCGGCGCCCTGGCGGACCGGCTGCGCGAGCGGGTGCCGGGGCTGGCCGACCTGCATGTGAGCGAGGTGGGCGCGGTGATCGGTGCGCACACCGGGCCGGGGCTGCTCGGGGTCGTGGTCTCGCCGCGGTGACGGCCGGGCCGACTGCCGCGTGGTGCTCGCGTTCGCAATCACCCGTATGGGTGACGGAGATATCCACAACCGGGCAGTAATCCCCGGGAATTGAGCAAGATCATCGCGGATTCGCGGGATGCCCGATGCTCGTCGCATGGCACTTCGATCACGTACCCGCACACACCGTGTGACCAGCGGCCCCGGCCGGGCCCCGGCTTCCGACGGCCGTGTCCCCCGCCGTCCCTCCGGCCGCGTGCGCACCAGGAAACGGCACGCGCCGGCGGAGGATCTGCGCCGGCGCGCGGAGATCCTCTTCGCCCAACGCGGGGGTGAGGCACCGGAGTCGGGGACCGGGCCGCCCAGGACCGCGGAGGCACGGGCTCCCGCCGATCCGGCGGCTGCAGGGAGTGGGATCCAGGGCGGGGAGCAGTCAGCGGACGCCGCGGCCGAGCACCGGGGCGCCGGCGGGGAGCACGTTCCGGACGCTGGCCGGGAGCACGTTCCGGACTCCGGGCGGGCGTACCCGGACGCGGGCGCGTACCCGGATGTGGGGCGCGTGTACCCGGGTGCCGGGTCCGCTCACCGGGACGCCGGCCTGCCGGGGCGGATCGGGGCGGCGCTGCGTGAGCGGATGCCGCTGTGGCTGCAGACGCGGTGCGGTCTGGAGCGGCGCGGTGTGCTCGCGCTCACCGTGCTGCTCGTCGCCGCCGCCGTCCTCGCGGTGCAGCACTTCTGGGCCGGCCGGACCGAGACCGTGCGCGCCCCGGAGGTGGTGCGGGCGGCCGCTCCCCAGGTCGAGGACACGCCCGCGCCGGGACTCCCGGCGAGCGCGCCGGGCCCGGCTCCGACCGGCGGGACCGAGATCGTCGTGGACGTCAGCGGCAAGGTCCGCAAGCCCGGAATCCATCGTCTGCCGCCCGGTTCCCGGGTCGCCGACGCTCTCCGCGCGGCCGGCGGAGTGCGGCCCGGCACCGACACGCTGGGCCTCAACCGCGCCCGCTTCCTGGTGGACGGGGAACAGGTGGTCGTCGGCGGGCCTCCGCCTCTCGCCGGTTCCGGGACGAGCGGCGCAGGAGCGGGTAGTTCGGCCGGTGTCCCGGGGGGCCCGGCGGCACCCGTGGCACCCGTCTCGCTCAACACGGCCACCGTCGACCAGTTGGACGCCCTGCCGGGGGTGGGCCCCGTCCTGGCACAGCACATCATCGACTACCGCACCCAGCACGGCGGTTTCCGCTCGGTGAACGAGCTGCGCGAGGTCAACGGCATCGGCGACCGCCGTTTCGCCGACCTGCGCGAGCTGGTGCGGCCATGAGCGGCGGCGACCTGGACGTCCGGCCCGAGCGGGGGTACGGGGCGGCGGACGAAGCCCCGAGGACGGACGGCGCCCCGGCGACGGCGGCCGGTGATCTGGGCACCCCGGACGGCGCTCCGACGAGGCAGCAGCCCCGTAACCCCGTTCACGCGGCGTCCGGGCACCGGCTCGGCGCCGCGCACCCGCGGCAGGAAGGGCCGGTGGACCTCCGGCTGGTGCCACCTGCGCTGGCCGCGTGGGCGACGGCCGCGGTAACGCTG
>NZ_PQSS01000059.1 GCF_002920535.1 Streptomyces sp. Ru71
CAGCGATGAGCCCTCGCCCGGGTGGCCGTCCGCGTACTGTTCCAGGCCGGATGTGGTGACCAGGTTCTCCTCGGCCAGTACTCGCGTTCCCCGTGCGCACAGGTGTGCGTCGGCTCGGGCGCGGGCGCAGAACTCCTCGGGTGTGTTGCCGAACAGTTCCCTGAGCCGTGGCGAGCTTCGTAGTAGCTCGGTGAGCAGGGGGCGCTGGCCTGGGTGGCCGCGTGGTGCTTCCGTGCCGCCGCGCAGGACGCCGTGGCGGTTGACGTAGGAGTACACGCCCGGGAGGATCCGGCCGTCCGCCAGTTCCACGCGTACGTCCGGGGCGGGTAGCCACACGCGGTGGAAGTTGCCGTCCGGGCGGGGTACGCCCTCGCTGGTGTCGATGACGGCCAGCTGCTCGGCGTCCAGCCAGATGACGAACAGGTCCCGGACCGTGGTGGGGGAGTGGATCGGCGAGGCCGACACGTATCCCATGCGGCTGACGTGCGCGGAGACGCCGACGTCCACGCCGCTCACCCGTGCGAGCACCATCGGGACCGGCGTGGTGACCGAGAACTCGTCCAGCTTGTGCCGGAGCTGGCCGGGGCAGGCGTTGGAGCCCACGGTCAGGACAGGGGCGCGGTCGTCGTGTACCAGGCGGTCCAGGGGGAGGAGGCGGTCCCCGTCGAGCAGGCCCGACTCGCGCGGCCAGGCGCCGGGATACAGCAGCGGGTTCTCCCGTGGCACCTGGGCCAGGCCGAGCGCGGCCAGCGTGAAGTCCACCACCGGCGCCTCAGCAGGCCGGGGGAAGCTCGCCGGACCCCCGGGTGATCAGCCGGGTCGGCAGCTCGACCCGCTCGGGGGCGATCAGGTCGCCGTCCAGCTGGCGGAAGAGGCGCTCGGCTGCGGTGCGGCCCAGGGCCGCCGCGTCCTGCGCGACCACGGTGAGGCCCGGCTGGAGCAGATCGGCCAGTTCGACGTCGTCGAAGCCGACGAGCGCCACCCGGCGGTCGTGGGCCGCGAGGACACGGATGACGGTGACGGTGACCCGGTTGTTGCCGGTGAAGATCGCGGTGACGGGCTCGGGGCCCGACAGCATCTGCTCGGCCGCCCGGCGCACCCGCTCGGGGTCGGTGGCGCCCAGTGACATCCAGGAGTCTGTCAGTGGTATTCCGGCGTCTTCCATGGCCGCTCGGTAGCCGCGCAGTCGCTCCGCGGCCGTGTGGATGCGCGGCATGTCGCCGATGAAGCCGATCCTGCGGTGCCCGTGGGCGATGAGGTGGGCCACGCCGTCGCGGGCGCCGCCGAAGTTGTCCGACAGCACGCAGTCGGCGTCGATCCGGCCCGCCGGGCGGTCCACGAACACCGTCGCCACGCCCGCCCTGATCTCCGGCTCCAGGTAGCGGTGGTCGTCTCCGGCCGGGATCACCACGAGACCGTCCACCCGCCGCGCGCACAGTGCCAGGGCGAGCTCCTGCTCGCGGTCCGGGTCCTCGGCGCTGGAGCCGTTGATCAGCAGCGCCCCGTGCGCGCGGGCCACCTCCTCCACCGCGCGGCTGAGCGGGCCGTAGAACGGGTCGGCGAGGTCCTCCAGGACCAGCCCGATGCTCGCCGTGCGGCCCTTGCGCAGCACCCGCGCGCTGTCGTTGCGCCGGAAGCCCAGCGCCTCGATGGCCTCCTGGACGCGCCGCTCGGTGTCCGGGGTGACGCCGGGCTCGCCGTTGACGACCCGGGAGACGGTCTTCAGACCGACTCCGGCACGGGCCGCGACGTCCTTCATCGTGGGACGGTTGCCGTACCGGCTGCCGGGCAGGCGATCGGCGAGGCGGGCGGTGCTGCGGGCGGTCTCGGGCACGGTGCGCTGTCCTGTCCTGTCGTCCACGGGGGGCGGTGGGTCCCATCGACTTGCGCGGGATGCGGTGGTCCATGGGCTTGTATGAGGATGTGGCGTCGAGCATAGAGCCTGGACAACGTTGTCACGCGCGGGAGAGACTGTCCACCGCAGACTCCGGCCCACGCCCCACCCCCGGCCGGCCGGCTGCCCTCCGGGTTTTCGCCCGGTTCCCACCGCCGATACTGCCGTTGTTGCCGAACGGGGAGATCCGACACCGATGACCACCGACCTCGTCGCCGCGCTCGACATCGGCGGCACCAAGATCGCCGGCGCGCTGGTCGACGGCCGCGGCTCGATCCTGGTGCGCGCCCAGCGCCCGACCCCCGCCCGGGAGGACGGCGACACCGTCATGCGGGCCGTCGAGGAGGTGCTCGCGGAGCTGACGGTGTCGCCGCTGTGGGGGCGCGCGCAGGCGCTCGGCATCGGCAGCGCCGGACCGGTGGACGCCTCCACGGGCACGGTCAGCCCGGTGAACATCCCCGGCTGGCGGGACTTCCCGCTGGTGGCGCAGGTCCGCGCGGTGACCGGCGGCCTTCCGGTGGAGCTGATCGGCGACGGCGTGGCGATCACGGCCGCCGAGCACTGGCAGGGCGCGGCCCGGGGCCACGCCAACGCGCTGTGCATGGTGGTCTCGACCGGCGTCGGCGGCGGCCTGGTGCTGGGCGGCCGGCTGCACCCCGGGCCCACCGGCAACGCGGGCCACATCGGCCACATCAGCGTCGACCTGGACGGCGACCCGTGCCCGTGCGGCTCGCGCGGCTGCGTCGAGCGCATCGCCAGCGGTCCGAACATCGCCCGCCGCGCCCTGGAGCACGGCTGGCGGCCCGGCCCCGACGGCGACACCTCGGCCGCCGCCGTGGCCGCCGCCGCGCGCGCCGGGGACCCGGTGGCCGTCGCCTCCTTCGAGCGGGCCGCCCAGGCGCTGGCCGCCGGCATCGCGGCCACCGCGACCCTGGCCGAGATCGACATCGCGGTGATCGGTGGGGGCGTGGGCAAGGCCGGCGAGGTGCTGTTCGCCCCTCTGCGCCGGTCCCTGGCCGACTACGCGACGTTGTCCTTCGTGCGGCACCTGACGGTGGCCCCGGCCGAGATGGGCACCGACGCCGGCCTGGTCGGCGCGGCCGCGGCCGCGCTCACCGGGGTGGCGGGCGCCACTGCCGCGGGGGTCTGAGGGCCACCGTCCGGGCCGTGTGCGGTCAGCAGCTCAGGCGGGCGTCCGCCCAGTCCGCGTGGTCGGAGTCGACGCCGTCGCCGCCGTCGGTGACCACCAGTTCCACCACCTGGGCGCCGGAGACGTCCGCGGTGAGGGTCTGCGCGGGCATCGCGTTGGTCAGCACCCCGGTCGAGGCGACCGTTCTGCCGTCCGCGCGCACCTCGAAGGCGACCGTCCCGTTGGCGCCCTTCTCGTCGTCCACGCCGACGGCCGCGCTGACCGTCGTGCAGGAGCGGCCGGTGTAGTAGGCGACCGTGCTGGGCGCGTGCACGCCGAGCCCCTTGGCGTACACCGCACCGCCGATGGTGATCGGATGCCCGTCACCGGCCGCGCTCTCCCCGTTGCTGGTGTTGCGCTCCACCGGTCCCCAGCCGCTGTCGGCCGACAGCCACGGCAGATCGCCCAGATACGACACCCCGGCGGGCGGAGGCACGACCACGGACGCCGTCAGGGTCACCGCATTGGCCACGGGCACGCCTGTGGGTGAGCGGTAACTGGTCGTCAGCGTCAGGTCGTACGACCCCGTCGGCGTCCCGGCGGGAGCGGTGACCGTCCAGCCGGTGCGCAGGGAGCGTCCGGTCGGCAGGGAGGCCGCCGTGCTGGGCGAGGTCGCGCGCACGGTCCAGCCCGCGGGACCCGTCAGGGCGACGGAGACAGCGCGGGCCGGGGTGCGGCCGAGGTCGGTGGCCGTCGAGGTCACCGTGACCGGCTTGCCCGCCTCGATGAACGCGCCGCCCTCCAGGCCGGACTCGACGGCCGGCGGCTGTGCGGCCCAGGCGTCGTCGGCGGCGACGCGGACCAGGACCGTGCCGTGCGCCGGGACGGTGGCCGCGATGGTGCCGGCTGTGTTGTAGGACGTGTGCCGCCACAGGTCGCGCAGTGTGTAGCCGTCGGCGGCCGGCAGTCCGACGGCCTGCGCGGTCGTGGCGATGCGCTGGGCCGTGGACGACTCGTTGAACAGGGCGACGGCGCGGCTGCCGTCCTTCATCTGCTTGGCGATCACCCAGCGTCCGCCGGCCGAGGAGACGACGGTGCCCTGCTTGCCCAGCGGGTCCTGGTCGACGGCGATGACCTCCTTGTTGCCGAGGATCTCGTACGTCGCGTCCGTGGCCTTGCGCAGGTCGGTGCCGATGAGCAGCGGCGCGGCCATGACCGACCACAGGGAGAAGTGCGAGCGGTATTCGGTGTCGGTCATGCCGCCGTTGCCGACCTCCAGCATGTCGGGGTCGTTCCAGTGACCGGGACCGGCGTAGGGGGCGAGCGGCAGGTTCCGCTTGGCGATGGCCAGCATCGAGCCCCAGCTGTCGGAGATGTCGCCGGTGGTGCGCCACAGGTGGCCGACGTCCGCGGCCCACTCCCAGGGCCGGTTCTCGCCCCACTCGCAGATGCTGTAGACGATGGGCCGCCCGGTGGCCTTCAGCGCGTCGCGCATGGTGCGGTAGCGCTGCCGGGCGTCCACTCCCTGGTTGTTGCAGTTGTCGTACTTGAGGTAGTCCACACCCCAGTCGGCGAACTGCCGGGCGTCGCTGTACTCGTGGCCCAGCGCGCCGGGGAAGCCGATGTTGCTGCACGTCTTGGTGCCGGCGCTGGTGTAGATGCCGAGCTTGAGGCCCTTGGCGTGGACGTAGTCCGCGACCGCCTTGATGCCGTTGGGGAAGCGGGCCGGGTCGGGCACCAGCTTGCCGTCCGCGTCCCGCCCCGGCAGCGCCCAGCAGTCGTCGAGGTTGACGTACTGGTAGCCGGCCGCCTTGAGGCCCTTGGCGACGAAGAGGTCCGCGATGCCCTTGACCATCGTCTCGTCGAACTCGGCCCGGCAGTGGGTGGAGTTCCAGTTGTTGAAGCCCATCGGCGGGGTGAGGGCCAGGCCGTCGGCGAGGGCGGGCGCGTCCGCGGCGGGCGCGGCGTCCGGTGCGGCGACCGGTGCCGCGACGGCGGGGGCGGCGAGGCCGGCCGTGCACAGCAGCGCCGCGGTGAGCACCCCGGCGAGTCTTCGGTGCGATGTGCGGGTGGGAAGGTGACGCATCGTTACGTTTCCTCCGAGCTCCCGAACCGAAATGACGTCATGCTCCTGTCATTCTTTGTGGGTTCACGGTAGAAGATGTCGGAGTCTGTTGGAAGAGGTGGGGTGTCGGCGTCTGAAGCCGCGGTCCGTCGGAGGTGGGAGCCGGGCGCGTGACCTAAATCCGTCTGCGCAGTTGAGCCGGGCATGAAGAAGCGCAGCATGCTCGCCATCGCCTCCCTCGCCACCGGGTTCGTCGTCGCCGCGATCACCCCGTCGCACGGTCTGGACGCCGACGACCTGACGAACCTGAACGTGGACGACACCCTGAGCACCCTGGACCACACCGTCGCCCAGGACAGCCTCGACGTCGATGAGGGCGCGCTCGGCGGACTCAACTGACCAGGACCCGGTCAGCGGCGGTGCCGCCCTCCTGGCGCGTGGATGCGCGAGGGGGCGGCACCGCCGTTTCACGCGCCCTCAACTGGGCCTGGTTTCCGTGGCAGGGTGGAGCGGGCAAGCCACAGGGGGCCAACAGAAGAGGGGGAACCGTGACCGTCGTCTGGATCAACGGTGCGTTCGGTGCGGGGAAGTCCACCACCGCGCGCGAACTGATCGACCTGATCCCGAACAGCACGCTCTTCGACCCCGAGTTCATCGGCGGAGCACTCCAGCACCTGCTGCCGCCCAAACGCCTCGCCGAGGTCGGCGACTTCCAGGACCTGCCGATCTGGCGCCGGCTCGTCATCGACACCGCGGCCGCGATGCTCGCCGAGCTGGGCGGCACCCTGGTGGTCCCCATGACCCTGCTGCGCCAGGAGTACCGGGACGAGATCTTCGGCGGCCTCGCCGCCCGTCGGATCGAGGTACGGCACATCCTCCTCGCCCCGGCTGAAACGATCCTGCGCGAACGAATAGCCCAGCGCCCGGTACCGCCGGACCTCCCGGACGGCGAGATACGCGTCCGGCAGTGGGCCTACGACCACATCGAGCCCTACCGCGCGGCGCTGGCCTCCTGGCTCACCGCCGACGCCCACCTCCTCGACACCGGCGCCCTCACGCCGTACCAGACCGCCGTGCGGATCGCCGAGGCGGTCGGCAGCGGCACCGCCCCCGTGTGCGACATCGTGCAGACCCCGGAGCCCACCGCCGAGACCCTGGCCGCCGGTGTCCTCCTCTTCGACGAGCAGGACCGGGTGCTGCTCGTCGACCCCACCTACAAGGCCGGCTGGGAGTTCCCCGGCGGAGTCGTCGAGCCCGGCGAGGCACCGGCCCGCGCGGGCATGCGTGAGGTCGCGGAGGAGACCGGGATACGGCTCGACGAGGTGCCCCGCCTCCTCGTCGTCGACTGGGAGCGGCCGGCTCCCCCCGGCTACGGCGGCCTGCGGCTGCTCTTCGACGGCGGCCGCCTCGACTCCGCCACGGCCCGCCGGATGCTGCTGCCCGGGCCCGAACTGCGCGGGTGGCGGTTCGTCACCGAGGAGGAGGCCGCCGGGCTGCTCCCCCCGGTCCGCTACGAGCGCCTGCGCTGGGCCCTGCGCGCCCGCGAGCGGGGCGCCGCCCTGTATCTGGAGGCGGGCACACCCGTCGGGTGACGGTCAGGCGTACTGGTCCGCGGTGGCCCGCGGCGCCGCACCGGCCTCGACGGTCACCGCCTCCCCGTGGCCGAGACAGGCCGGCTCCGTCTCCAGCCCGGCCTGCTCCCGCAGGGAGGCGAGCGCCCGCTCCTCGTCCAGGTCGAACACCCCCGGCATGACGGTGCCGTCGGTGTGCCCGGGGCGTGCACGACGCGGGCACCGCCGCCGAGGCCGAGGAGGTCCCCGCCGGACACCTCCACGACCCGGGCGGGCGGCGTCGATCCGTCGGACAGTGCCGGGGTCCCGGCCGGGCGATCTGATGGCGCCGCCGATCGCGGCGCCCGAGCCCGCCGGTCCCGCGTCGATCTGCGTCAGGTCGTCCTCCCCGTCCCGCCAGAGGCAGGCCTGGTCGACGGGGAAGCGCAGCAGATGCAGCCGGGGGAGCAGCTCGATGACGTCCATGGGGGGAACGCAAGGGCCCCTCACCGCGCGGCGAGGGGCCCAGTGCCGTGGGCAGAGCCGGTCAGCCGCCCGCGTAGTTGCGCAGGAACAGCGCCTCGGCGACCGACAGCCGCTCCAGCTCCTCGGGCGACACGCTCTCGTTGACGGCGTGGATCTGCGCCTCGGGCTCGCTCAGCCCGATCAGCAGGATCTCCGCCTGCGGGTAGAGCGCGGCCAGGGTGTTGCACAGCGGGATGGAGCCGCCCTGGCCGGCGTACTGCATCTCCTGGCCCGGGTAGGCCACGGCCATCGCGTCGGCCATCGCCTGGTAGGCGGGGCTGGCGGCGTCGGCGCGGAACGCCTGGCCCTGGCCGATCTGCTCCACCGCGACCCGGGCGCCCCACGGGGTGTGCGCCTCCACGTGCGCCTGGAGCAGCTTGGTGGCCTCGGCCGCGTCCACGCCCGGCGGCACCCGCAGGCTGATCAGGGCGCGGGCGCTCGCCTGCACCGACGGGGTGGCGCCGACCACCGGCGGGCAGTCGATGCCGAGGACGGTGACGGCCGGGCGGGCCCAGATGCGGTCGGCGACCGTGCCGGAGCCGATCAGCTCCACGCCGTCGAGCACCTTGGCGTCCTTGCGGAACTGCTCCTCGTCGTACTGCAGGCCCTCCCAGGCGGCCTCGCCGGCCAGTCCGTCGACCGTGGTGGAGCCGTCCTCGGCACGCAGCGAGTCCAGCACCCGGATCAGCGCGGCCAGCGCGTCCGGGGCGGCGCCGCCGAACTGGCCGGAGTGCAGGTTGCCCTCCAGCGTGTCGACCTGCACCCGGACCAGGGTCATGCCGCGCAGGGTGGTGGTCACCGTCGGCAGGCCGACGCGGAAGTTGCCGGCGTCGCCGATCACGATCGTGTCGGCCGCGAGCAGCTCCGGGTGCTGCTCGGCGTAGCGCTCCAGGCCGCCCGTGCCCTGCTCCTCCGAGCCCTCGGCGATCACCTTCACGTTGACCGGTATGCCGCCGTTCGCCTTCAGCGCGCGCAGCGCGAGCAGGTGCATGATGACGCCGCCCTTGCAGTCGGCGGCGCCCCGGCCGTACCAGCGGCCGTCGCGCTCGGTCAGCTCGAACGGCGGGGTGACCCAGCCGGCCTCGTCCAGCGGGGGCTGCACGTCGTAGTGGGCGTACAGCAGCACGGTCTTCGCGCCCTCCGGCCCGGGCAGGTAGCCGTACACCGACTGCGTGCCGTCCGGGGTGTCCAGCAGCGCCACGTCCGTGAAGCCCTCGGCGGTGAGCGCGTCGGCGACCCAGCGGGCGGCGCCCTCGCTCTCGCTCTTCGGGAACTGCGCGAAGTCCGCCACCGACTTGAAGGCCACCAGCTCGGCGAGTTCCGCCCGGGCCCGGGGCATCAGCGAGGCGACGGTCTCGGCGACCGGATGCGACGACATGGGCACGCTCCTCGTGGGTGCGACGTTGTCCTACAGGTGAGTGCTGCCGATCCTCCCACAGCGGCCCCGGACGATCTCCGCCGTAGGATGCCTGTGGCAGCAGCGGCAGCGGCGTGATCGGGAGCGGTAGACCATCGTGAGCAGCGAGAACTCTTCGGCGGGCGACGGGCGGCAGGTGTGGGACGTCGTCGTGGTGGGTGCCGGGCCCGCGGGAGCCTCGGCGGCCTACGCGGCGGCTGTCGCGGGGCGGCGCGTGCTGCTGCTGGAGAAGGCCGAACTGCCCCGCTACAAGACCTGCGGCGGCGGCATCATCGGCCCCTCGCGCGACGCGCTCCCGCCCGGCTTCGAGCTGCCGCTGATGGACCGGGTGCACGCGGTGACGTTTTCCCTGGACGGCCGTTTCACCCGCACCCGGCGCTCCAAGCAGATGCTGTTCGGGCTGGTGAACAGGCCCGAGTTCGACCAGCGGCTCGTCGAGCACGCCCAGAAGGCGGGCGCCGAGCTGCGCACCGGTGCCACGGTGCAGCGCGTCGAGCAGCACGGCGCGGCCGTTCCCGACCGGCGCACGGTCGCGGTGGTGCTCCAGGGCGGTGAGACGCTGCTGGCCCGGGCGGTCGTCGGCGCCGACGGCAGCGCCAGCCGGATAGGAGCCCACGTGGGCGTCAAGCTCGACCAGGTCGACCTCGGCCTGGAGGCGGAGATCCCGGTGCCGCGGACCGTCGCCGACGACTGGAAGGGTCGGGTGCTGCTGGACTGGGGCCCGCTGCCCGGCAGTTACGGCTGGGTGTTCCCCAAGGGCGACACGCTCACGGTCGGTGTGATCTCGGCGCGCGGCGAGGGTGCCGCCACCAAGCGCTACCTGGAGGACTTCATCGGCCGCCTGGGCCTCGCCGGTTTCGAGCCGGCCGTCTCCTCCGGCCATCTGACCCGCTGCCGTGCCGACGACTCGCCGCTCTCGCGGGGGCGCGTGCTGGTGTGCGGGGACGCGGCCGGGCTGCTGGAGCCGTGGACCCGTGAGGGCATCTCCTTCGCGCTGCGCTCGGGCCGGCTCGCGGGGGAGTGGGCGGTGCGCATCGCCGAGGCGCACGACGCGGTGGACACCCGCCGCCAGGCCCTGAACTACGCGTTCGCCGTGAAGGCCGGGCTCGGCGTGGAGATGGCCGTCGGCAAGCGGCTGCTGTCCGTGTTCGAGCGGCGCCCCGGTGTCTTCCACGCCGCCCTGACCGGACTGCGTCCGGCGTGGCGGGCGTTCATGGAGATCACCCGGGGCTCCACGTCGCTGGGGGAGATCGTCCGCACCCGGCCGATCGCCCACCGCGCGCTGACCGCGCTGGACCGGCGCCAGGCCGCAGCGGCCGAGGGCGTGGCGGGCGAGTCCGCACCGGTGCGCGAGGAGTCCGGCTCCGCGCCGGGCGAGGTCAGTTCGTGACGGTGACGCGGAAGACGGGGTGGTCGGGGGCGATCCGGCGCAGCTCGGCGTCGGAGGAGTCCGGGCCCACCCCGTCGAAGAAGACGCCGACCTCGGCCTTCCACCGCTTGAGGTAGGCGCGCAGGATCGGCGCCTTGTCGTCGTCGGGCAGCTCGGTGGCGGCGAACACCTCCACCTGGCGGCCGAGGCGCAGCTCACCGCCGCCGGCGGCGCGCATGTTGTGCGTCCACTGCACATGTCCGCGCGGGGCGACGAGGTACTGCGCGCCGTCCACCGTGAGCAGGTTGACCGGGGTGGTGCGCCACTGGCCGCTCTTGCGGCCGCGCACGGCGAGCACGCGGGAGCCCCACACGCTCAGGCCCCGGCGGGTCAGCCAGGCGACCGCGCGGTTGAGGACGTTCACGGTGAACCAGCCGGGCTTGCGGACGTGTGCGGACATGGCAGCCTCCAAGGAAAGTGAGCGGTGCTCTCGCAGTGTGAGCACTGCTCTCGCTCACCCCAGTCTGGCGCGGTCGGCACGGCAATGCAAGAGCAGTGCTCACAAATGTGTGCGCTGCTCTCCCTCGTGGCAGACTGGGTGTCATGAGCAGCGACATCGCACGCGGCGCCCGGGCCCGGGCCAGGATCGAGATCACCGCGGCCATCAAGGACGAGGCGCGCAGACAGCTCGCCGAGGAAGGCGCGGCCAAGCTGTCGCTGCGTGCGGTGGCGCGCGCCCTCGGCATGGTCTCCTCCGCGCTCTACCGCTACTTCCCCAGCCGCGACGACCTGCTGACCGCGCTCATCATCGACGCCTACGACTCCCTCGGCGAGGCCGCCGAGTCGGCGCACGCGGCGGTCGCCGGCGCCCCGGTGACACGACGCTGGACGGCGGTGTGCGAAGCCGTACGCCACTGGGCGCTCGCGCACCCCCACGAGTACGCCCTGATCTACGGCTCGCCCGTCCCCGGATACAGCGCGCCGCAGACGACCGTGCCGCCCGCCGCCCGGGTCGGGCGCCTCTTCCTCACGCTCGCCGGCGACGCCCACCGCGAGGGGACCCTGACGGAGCCGCCCCTGTCGTCCGCGCTGCGCCCCGAAGCCGAGCGCATGGCGGCCGACCTCGCGCCCGAGCTGCCGCCGCAGACGGTGACCGCGCTGGTGGCGGCCTGGGCGCAGCTGTTCGGCCTGGTGAGCTTCGAGCTGTTCGGCCAGTTCAACCGGGTGGTGGAGGAGCGGGAGGAGTTCTTCCGGCACGCGGTGGCACGGCTGGCGGAGAGCGTCGGCCTGCCCCGCGCCTGAGCCCCTCACCCGCTGCCTCGTGCACGCCGCGCGGCGACCGGAGGGGCCCTCACTTGGGCGGCAGGCCCGCCGCGAAGTCCCGCCCCTGGGCGACCCACGCGCGGAGCGCGTCGTCCTCGGCCACGGCCTGCCCGGCGATCACCACCCAGCCGCGCATCGGGCGGCCGGTCATGTCGAAGAGCCGCGTCCCCGGCCGGGCCAGAGCCGCATCGGTGGCGTCCGGCCCGACCCGCACCATGAGGTCGTCGCCGGTCACCCCGACGGCCATGTTGCCGCGCAGCAGGAAGGCCAGCCCGCCGAACATGCGCTTCTCGGCGATGTCCGGACCGGTGCCCAGCAGCGCCCGGACCCGCTCGGCCAGCCCCTCGTCGTACGCCA
This sequence comes from Streptomyces sp. Ru71, assembly GCF_002920535.1. Lineage (GTDB taxonomy): Bacteria > Actinomycetota > Actinomycetes > Streptomycetales > Streptomycetaceae > Streptomyces. Next base: position 11,630 of record NZ_PQSS01000059.1, read on the forward strand.
TCACCCGTCTCCTTCCCGCTCGGTCAGCCGGCGTTCGAGGTCGCGCAGGTCCTTGGTGAGGGAGGAGCGGACCTGGCGGGCCAGCAGGGGCCGGGCCAGCCGGAACAGGCCGCCCGGGCCGCCGCGCACCCGGAGGGCGGCCAGTGTGCCGCGCGCGTCGGGCGTGAAGGTGTACGTCACGTGCATCGGCATGGGTCCGGCCACGGAGACCATGTCCAGCAGCCGCGGCGGCTCGTACGCGGCCACGCGCAGCACATAGTCGATGCGCCGCCCCAGGAAGTACGCCGTGCGCGTGACCTCGGCGCCCGTGCCGAAGCCGCCCGGCCCCGCCGGCCGGGTCAGCTCGGCCCGGCGGATGCCCTGGGTCCAGCGGCTGTCGTTGCGCCAGTCCATGGCGTACGCGGCCACCCGCTCGGGCGGCACCGGGATCGTCCGCCGCACCGTCACGTCGATCGTCATCGCGGCACTCTCCTCACCGCCATCGGCCCCGTTTCCAGGATGGCGGCGCACCCCCGCGTCCGCCGACCGGCGGCGTACTTCCCGGGGAGTACCCGTGATCACCTCGCCCGGCTGACGCCGTCCGGCGGGAGCGGCGTCTAGCGTGGCGGGCATGGACAGAGAGCGTGTGCGCGGCGGCCCGCCGCAGTGGTGGCGGCACGGGCCGCCGTGGGCGGGCCGGTGGGACGACGAGGAGCGCCACGTCCACCCGCCCTGGCTCTCGACCCTGCTGATCACCGCCTTCGTGCTGATCGGCTCGCACTTCGCCGCACACCAGCAGCACGGCGACCGCGCCCCGCTCGACTCCTTCGCGCGCGTGCTGCTCGTGATCGCGGGCGGGCTCCTGCTGTGGCGCAAGCGGTACCCGGTGGCGGTCGCCTTCGGCACCGCCGCCGCGACCCTGGTCTATCTGGGCGGCGGCTACCCCTACGGCCCGGTGTTCCTCACCGTCGCCGTGGCCTGCTTCAGCGCGATCCTGGCCGGCCGCCGGTGGGCCGCCTGGGCGGCCGTCGGGATGCTGTGGGCCGGGCATGTGCTCATCGGGCACTGGCTCTACCGCTGGCTGCCGCCGTCCGGGGACGCGGCCGCGCCCTGGGGGCAGGAACTGGTCGTCGCCGCCTGGGTGGTGGCGCTCGCCGCCGTCGCCGAACTGGCCAGGGCCCGCCGCGAGCAGTGGGCGCGCGAGCGTGCCGAGCGGGCGCAGGCCGCGAAGCGGCGGGCCGACGAGGAGCGGCTGCGCATCGCCCGCGAACTGCACGACGTGCTCGCCCACAGCATCTCCGTGATCAACGTGCAGGCCGGGGTCGGACTGGCGCTGCTGGACTCCGATCCCGAGCAGGCCCGTCAGGCCCTGACCGCCATCAAGGCCAAGAGCAAGGAGGCGCTGGGCGAGGTGCGCCAGGTGCTCGACACGCTGCGCGCGCCGGGGGCCGCGCCGCGCGCGCCCGCGCCCGGCCTGGACCGGTTGCCGGAACTGGTGGAGCAGGCCGCGAGCGCCGGTCTCACCGTCGACGTCGAGGGCACGGCCCCGCCGCTCGCACCGGGCGCCGACCTCGCCGCGTTCCGCATCGTGCAGGAGGCGCTCACCAACGTCGTACGGCACTCGCAGTCGCGGCACGCGCGCGTGCGGCTCGGTCACGACGGGCGGGCGCTGCGGCTGCGGATCGACGACGACGGACCGGCGTCCGGCGCGGACGCCGGTGGCAGCGGCAACGGGCTGGCCGGGATGCGGGAGCGGGCGGCGGCGCTGGGTGGCACGATCGAGGCGGGGCCGCGCCCCGACGGAGGCTGGCGGGTGCTGGCCGAACTCCCGCTCAAGGCACAGGAGGACCGGTGATCCGCGTACTGCTCGCCGACGACCAGTCACTGGTCCGGGCCGGTTTCCGGGCGCTGCTCGACGCCCAGCCGGACATCGAGGTGGCCGGGGAGGCCGCCGACGGCGAGGAGGCGCTGCGCGCGGTCGCCGAACTGCGCCCGGACGTCGTGCTGATGGACATCCGCATGCCGCTGCTCGACGGCCTCGCCGCGACCCGCCGCATCACGGACGACGAGCGGCTGGCGGAGGTCAAGGTGGTCATGCTCACCACCTTCGAACTCGACGAGTACGTCTTCGAGGCGCTGCGCTCCGGTGCCTCCGGCTTCCTGGTCAAGGACACCGAACCGGAGGAACTCCTGCGCGCGGTACGGGCGGTGGTCGCCGGCGACGCGCTGCTGTCGCCCGGCGTGACCCGCCGGCTGATCGCCGAGTTCGCCGCCCGCTCCAAGGAACCGGCGGCGGCCGAGACCCTGTCCCGGCTCACCGAGCGGGAGCGTGAGGTGCTGGCCCTGGTCGGGCTCGGCCTGTCCAACGAGGAGATCGCCCGCCGCCTGGTGGTCAGCCCGCTCACCGCGAAGACCCACGTCAGCCGCACCATGGTGAAACTGGCAGCCCGCGACCGGGCCCAACTGGTCGTCCTGGCCTACGAGTCGGGCTTGGTACGCCCGGGCTGGCTGGGCTGACCGCACTGCCGGAACCGCGTCAGCGGAACCCTGCAGGGACACAGCCGGGTGCCCGGCGGGCAAGCGACCCGTCGGGCACCCCAGGATGAGGCGAAGCCCCCTAGTCGTGGACCGGGACGCGGTCCGGCTTCGGCTCTGTCGCCGTGGACCGGGCGACCACGACCGAGCGCCGCGCGCGGCGTTCGCGCACGCCGGTCAGGCTGATCAGGAGTCCGGCGAGGGCGATGGCCGTGGCCACTACGAACCCGGGGCGGTAGCTGTCCAGGACCGCCTGCGGGGTGGCGTGCTCCGGGGCGTTCGCGGTGACCACCGCCGTCACCACGGCCAGGAAGATCGCGCCGCCCACCTGCACCGAGGTGTTCAGCAGACCCGAGACCATGCCCTGCTCGTGGTCCTCGACCCCGTTGGTGGCCTGGATGTTGAGCGAGGGGAAGACCAGCGCGCACGCCGCGCCGATCAGCAGCATCGACGGCAGGATCGCCACCGCGTACACCGGGTCCAGGTCGACGTTCAGGAACAGGGCGTAGCCGGCGACCATCAGCGCGAATCCGGCCGGGATCAGCCGCCGGGTGCCGAACCGGTCGACGATGGAACCGACCTTGGTGGAGGAGACCGCCACCAGCGCGCCGGCCGGCAGGAAGGCCAGCGCGGTGTGCAGCGCCGACCAGCCCAGCAGGGACTGCATGTACAGCGTGGTCAGGAACTGGAAGCCGACGTAGGACCCGAAGAACGCCACCGCGCCGAGCTGGGCGCGCACCTGGTTGCCGGAGCGCAGCACCCCGAGCCGCACCAGCGGTCCGGCCGAACGCCGCTCGACCAGCACGAACGCGGTCAACAGCACGGCCACGGCGAGGAACGACAGCAGCGTGCGCGCCGACGCCCAGCCGACCTCGGGTGCCTGGACGACGGTGAAGACCAGCAGCAGCATCGAGGCGGTGCCGAGGACGGCGCCGGGGATGTCGTAGCCCTGGTGGTTCTCCTCGCGGGCGCTGCGCGGCAGCAGCTTCAGGCCCGCCAGCAGCGCGATCAGGGCGATGGGCGCGGGCAGCAGCATGGTGAGGCGCCAGCTGGCCTCGGTGAGCAGGCCGGACAGCACCAGGCCCATGGAGAAGCCGGTGGCGGCGCAGGTGGTGTAGATGGACAGGGCGCGGTTGCGCAGCGGGCCCTCGGGGAACGTCGTGGTGATGATCGACAGGCCGGCCGGCGCGGTGAAGGCGGCGCTCAGGCCCTTGATGAAGCGGCTGGCGATCAGCAGCGGACCGGAGTCGACCAGGCCGCCCAGCAGCGAGGCGAGCGCGAACACGCCGAGCGCGACCAGGAACACCTGGCGCCGGCCCAGCAGGTCGGCGGTGCGTCCGCCGAGCAGGAGCAGACCGCCGTAGCCGAGGATGTAGCCGCTGACGATCCACTGCAGGGTCGAGGTGGACAGGTCCAGATCGGCGCCGATGGACGGCAGGGCGACGCCGACCATCGACACGTCCAGCGCGTCCAGGAACATCGCGGCGCACAGCACCAGCAGGGTGCCCCACAGCCGGGGAGTCCAGCGCACCGCTGGAGACGGGGACGCGGAGGGGTTGAGCGGAGAGGTCATGACCCAGACTCTTCCATGCGCATGCATTCAATGCAAGCGCATTTAATTCTGATGCAATCAAATCGCTTCTCTGCTACGGTGCGCTCATGGCGGCGAAGAAGGCCGAACAGGCGCTCGTGGAGCAGTGGCGGGACATCCTCGCGCTGCATGCGCGCACCCAGTGCGAACTGGACCGTGCCCTCGGGCAACACGGTCTGTGCGCCAGCGACTTCGAGGTGCTGGACGTCCTCGCGGAGGGCGCGGCAGCGGACGGCTCCTGCGCCTGGCGCGTCCAGGAGATCGCCGACCGCGTCCACCTCAGCCAGAGCGCGCTGTCCCGGCTGATCGCGCGCCTGGAGAAGTGCGGCCTGGTGGACCGCGCGCTGTGCCCGGAGGACCGGCGGGGCGTGCGTGTCGCCCTCACCGACAAGGGCCGCGCGCTGCACGGCGAGGTGCGGCCGGTGCAGCGCGCGGTGCTGACCAGGATGCTGGCCGGCGGCTGAGCGCCGCCCGCAGCGGTCAGACGATCCCCGACTTCTCCCGCCACAGGTCCGCCAGCGCGGGGTCGCCCGTCACGGACGGCACCGGGACGCGGTTCCACAGCGCCAGGTACAAGCGCTCGGCCGGACCGGCCAGTTCGGTCTCCGCCTCACCCTCCGCGCCCGGCGTGGCGACCGGCGGCTCCGCCGACAGCCGTACGGTCCACACCGCGTCGTCCGCGTCCGTGGCGCGCACCCGCAGCACGCGTGGCTCGTCGGTGCGCACCCGGCTCTTCGGGCGGGCGTGGAAGCCGCGCAGCAGCTCGTCGACGCCGTCCACCGCGAACCGGGTGCCGATGGGGGTGGGCGTGCCGCCGCGGGCCGTCTCGGCGTCGTAGCGGTGGATCGCCGTCTCGTGCGCCTGCCGGCGGGCCCAGAACCCCGCTCCGGAGGTGACGGGCCCGGGAAGGAACGTCCAGGCCGGCGCCTCGGGCGGGGCCGCTGCCAGGGTGTCGACCAGGCGCCGGTGGCTGTCGCGGTACCAGTCGAGCAGCTCCTCGCCGTCCAGGTCCGGTTCGGCGTCCATGGGCCGGGGCGCGGTGATGCCCTCGGCGACGAACCGGGCCGCCCAGCGGTGCACCGCGCCGGTGTGCCGCAGCAGGTCCCGGACCTGCCAGTCCGGGCAGGTCGGCACCTTCGCGTCGGTCCCCGCCGCCTCGGCGGCCGCGGCCAGCAGGGCGCCCTCGCGGCTCAGAATGTCCACGAACTCGGCTGTCTCCATGGGGGGAGTGTGCCGGATGGAGCGCGCTCCAAGGCAAGCCCGGGGTCCGTCAGCGCGGTTCGCCCGGATACGTGCCGAAGCTCCACAGGTTGCCCTCGGGGTCGCGGGCGGCGAAGTCCCGCGAGCCGTAGTCCGTCACGTGCGGTTCGGAGGTGATCTCGGCGCCGGCCGCCTTGGCTCGCGCGTACACCGCGTCCGGGTCGGCCGTGACGACGTACGCGCCGAAGGAGCCCGGCTGGAAACGCCAGGCGTCCTGCTTGGCGTCCGGGCGCAGCGAGCCCAGCATCACGCCGCCGCCCTCCGGCCAGGCGAGTTCCGCGTGCTGCACCAGGTCGCCGTCGCCCTCGTAGACGACGGTCTCCTCGAAGCCGAAGGCGTCCACCAGGAAGCGGATCAGGGCGCGGGCGTCGCGGGCGCGCAGGGTCGGCCAGACCTGGGGCGCGGGCGGGCGCGGGGCGGAGCTGGTCGTTCCGGCTGTCGTGGTCTGCGGGGTGGTGCTCATGGCGGTGGGTTCCCTTCCGGCTGGATCGGGTGCGGTCACCGTCAGGATCAGCCGGGCGGCAGGTGCCCGGCTTGGATGTTTCGGAACTCCCGGGCCAGCCACGCGCTCGGCGCGCAGGACGCCAGGGCGGTGAACTCGCGGTCCAGGTGCGACTGGTCCGCGTACCCGAGATCGGCGGCCAGGCCCGCGAGGTCGGGCCGGTGCGGGCGGGCGGCGATCCGGCGCCGGGCCCGGTCGAAGCGGACCACCCGGGCCGCCGCCTTCGGTGTCAGGCCGATCTCCTCGCGGAAGCGGTTGCGCAGGTGGCGGTCGCTCCAGCCGATCTCGGCGGCGAGCGCGTCGATCCGGACCGTGCCGCCGGCCGCGAGCAGCCGCCGCCAGGCCCGTACGACCTCGGGCGCGAGAGCGGGAGGCCGGTCCGCGTGCCGGGCCAGCCGGTGCAGCAGCCAGCCGTCGACGACGCCGAAACGGGCCGGCCAGTCCGCCGTCGTGCGCAGCCGCTCGTGCACCTCGGCGACCTCGGCGCCCAGGACGTCGTCGGCGTGCACGTCCGTACCGGCCAGCTCGCCGGCCGGGAGCCCCAGCAGCAGCCGGGCCCCGAGCGGGCTGAGCGCGGCCTGGATGCCCGACTGCCGGCCCGGCACCTCGATGTGCGCGGGCGTCAGGTGCAGTCCGCCGAGCAGGGTGGCGTAGTCACCGCCGGCCGCCGCCGGGTCCGGGTGGGCGGCGATGCTGAGCGGCTCGTCGAGGGTGAGGATCAGGGTCAGCCAGGGGGACGGCAGCCCGAGGTGCCGTCCGTGCGGGACGCCGCGCTGGCGGTAGCCCGAGTACCAGCCGACCAGGCCGCGCAGCGCGGGTGCGGGGGTCGCGTGGAGGGCCTCGTCCACGAGGGCGTCGTCGGCGAGCGCGTCGCCGGCGAACGCGTGGTCCACGACGTCGGCGGTCGGGGGCGCGGTCTCGGGGGCCATGCGGTCATTGTCCTGCGGCCGGTCGCGGCGGGCGAGGCAGCGGGGCGGGGCCCGGGTCTCGGCCCTCCGGGCGCCAGCCGTGGGTTCCGCCGGTCGAGGCGCGCGTGACAGGCGCGGCGGGACCGGGCGTGCGTCAGGCAGGGCGGACCGGGACCGCGCGTCAGGCAGGGCGGACCGGGGCGCGCGCGTCAGCCGGGCCGGGACCGGGCCGGTTCAGCGTGAGACAGGGCCGACGGTGAAGACGTTCGAGCACACGCGGAGCGACGCCGGGACCAGCAGCGCCTGGTGCGAGGCGGGCGGGTAGACCCGCAGATACGTCCCGGTCGGCCGGCACGGGCCGCCGATCGGGCCGTTGGTCGTGTGGATCACCGCGCTGACCGTCTGCGCCGGGCGCAGCGTCACCGTGGAGAACGACTGCCCGCTACGGCCCGCGGCCGGACCGATCTGCCGGTGGGCGACGTCCAGCACGCTCACGCCGGGATAGCCGCGCAGCGCGCAGGTGCCGGTGCCGGTGTTGGTGAACCGGATCGGCCAGTACAGCTGACCCGCACCGTGGTCCTGGCGCCCCATCGACAGGTACAGGTTGCTCGCGGCACAGGTGGGCACCGCCGCGCCGGCCGGCTGAGCGGCGACGGCAGCGGCGCCCGCACCGCCGGCGACGACCGCGGCCACCAGGCCGGCGGTGACCAGCTTCCGGGGAAGGGGGCGGCGCAGGGGGAGGGAGAGCGACATGGCACGACACCTCCGTGGATGTGTGTCGATGGCCTGGAGAGGGATGTGAGAGGCGGCCACGAAAGCCGGAGAAAGGGTGCATCCACTTCTTGAGACACCTGTGGCCCGCAACGGGTTGCACGCGATCGCGGAACATCCTGACCCCGTGTGTCCCTGACGTGCTCTCCTAGCCGGCCACCAGTGCCGCCACCAGGCGCTCCATCGGCTCCCGTGGGTCCGGGGCGCCCGGCCAGCTGGTCATCAGCAGGTGGTGGGCGGTGCCGACGACGGCGAGGGCCACCGTGTCCGGGTCGACGGTGTCCGCCAGCCGCCCGAGACGCTGCTCCGCCTCCAGATAGCCGGTGATGGCCTCCTGGATCGCGGTGAAACCGGGCGCCCCGCCCTCCAAGGCTTGCCGGATGCGCAGCGCGGCGGCGGGTCGGGTCATGGCCAGGCCGGAGATGGCGGGCCCGCCGGAGTCGAACAGGGCGAGGGCGACGGAGCTGAGGTTGTGCACCACCGTGTCCTGCCCGGCCAGCCCGGACAGCGCCCGTGCCTGCGCCGCCGTGCGCGCGAACCGGTCCAGGCACAGCTCCGCCACGAACTCGTCCAGCCCCGCGAAGTGCGCGTGGAGCAGCCCCTTGGCGCAGCCCGCCTCGGTGGTGACGGACCGGCTGGTGAGCGCCCCGGGTCCGTCCCTGACCACGACGCGCTCGGCGGCGGCGAACAGTCGCTCGCGCACGTTCGGCGTCGCCACTCCACGCGGTGACATGGGCCTCTCTTCCGCTCCGCAGCTACCGCCCGCCAAGGGCGCGACCTGCCGCATCGTAACGGGGATTGCCGGTATGGGCGGATGCCCATAGTGTTTGGGCGTACGCCCATTCTCCGTCCTCGACCACGGGAGGCACCGTGCAGGACCTCGTCAACACCGAGCAGGCACAGGCCTGGAACGGCCCCGAAGGCGTCCACTGGGCCGAGCACCAGGACCGCTGGAACGCCGTGAACCAGGGCTTCGACGAGCCGCTGCTCGACGCCGCCGGCATCACCGCCGGTCACCGGGTCCTCGACCTGGGCTGCGGCTCCGGCCAGACCACCCGGCTCGCCGCGCTGCGGGCGCCGCACGGGCACGCCCTGGGGCTCGACCTCTCCGGTCCGATGCTGGCCGCGGCCCGCGCCCGCGCGGACCGGGAGGGCATCGCCAACGTCTCCTTCGTCCAGGGCGACGCACAGGTGCACCCCTTCGACCGGGGCGCTTTCGACGCGGCGATCAGCCGGTACGGGGTGATGTTCTTCGCCGACCCCGTGGCGGCCTTCGGCAACATCGGCCGTGCGCTGCGCCCCGGCGGGCGGCTGGCCTTCGTCTGTCCGGCCGACGCCCCGCTCAACGACTGGGTGGCTGCGGTGGCATCGCTGCGGGACTTCCTGCCGGTCGGCGACTTCGGAACGCCGGGACTGCCGGGCATGTTCTCCCTGGCCGCGCCGGACCGCGTCCGCGAGGTCCTCACCGCGGCCGGCTTCACCGGGATCACCGTCCAGCGGGTGCAGGCGTACGGGGCCTGGGGCGCCGGCGCCGAGGACGCCGCGGAGTTCCTGCTGGGCACCGGCCCCGGCCGCCATCTGCTGGAAGGGGCCGACGCCGACGCACAGGACCGCGCCCACTCCACCCTGACCGGCCGTCTGCGCGCGCACGAGGAGCCGGACGGCACGGTCCGCCTGCTCAGCACCTCCTGGCTGGTCACGGCCGAGGTGGCGCGGTAGACGCGGGGGTCGACACACCGGGCTCTTCGGGCCTGGCGGTCGCTACGATCGCGGCGGCGGAAGGGAGGAGACGGCGTGGCGGCCAGACCGAGCATCAAGGACGTGGCGCGGTACGCGGGCGTCTCCCCCAAGACCGTCTCCAACGTGATCAACGACTTCGAGCATGTCTCCGAGCGCACCCGCGCCGCCGTGCGGGAGGCCATCGACGCGCTGGGCTACCGGGTCAACATCGCCGGACGGCAGCTGCGCCAGGGCCGTACCGGCATGATCACCCTCGCGGTGCCGGAACTGGACGTGGCCTACTTCGCCGAGCTGGCCAAGCATGTGACGGCCGAGGCCGACCGGCGCGGGCACACGGTGCTGCTGCACCAGACCGGCGGGGTGCGCGAGCGGGAACTGGCGGCGCTGCGCGGCTTCGACGCGCAGTTCTCCGACGGGGTGATCCTCAGCCCGCTCTCCCTGCTGCCCCGCGACCTCGCCGCCCGGGACCGGCGGCTGCCGGTGGTGCTGCTCGGCGAGCGCTCCGCCGAGGGCAGCACCGACCACGTCGCCATCGACAACGTCCGCGCGGCGCGCGAGGTCACCGCCCATCTGCTGGCGCGGGGCCGGCGCCGTATCGCCGTCGTCGGCGGTGCGGTGGACGGCCGGCAGGGCACCGGCCGGCTGCGCACCGACGGCTACCGCGAGGCCCTGACGGCGGCCGGGTTGCCCTTCGACCCGGGCCTGGTGGTGCCGGTGGACGCCTTCCTCTGGCAGGACGGCGCGCGGGCGGCGGCCGCCCTGATGGACCGCGACACCCCGCCCGACGCCCTGCTCTGCCTCAACGACCACCTCGCCCTGGGCGCGCTGCGCGCGCTGCACGAGCGGGGCCGGAGCGTGCCCGGGGAGCTGGACGTGGCCGGTTTCGACGACATCGACGCCTCCCGCTTCAGCGTGCCGAGCCTCACCACGGTGGCCCCCGACAAGCAGGGCATCGCCCGGGCCGCGGTGTCCCTCCTCCTGTCCCGTGTCGACGCCCCGGAGGCGATGCCCCCACGCGAGGAGGTGGCGGGACACCGGCTCATCGTGCGGGAGAGCACGGGGGGCCGGGGCAGTGAAGGGGCGAACGCTGCACGGCCCGCGTGACCCGGTCACCCGCTCATCGATCCGCCCCCTCGGCTGCCGTCGGGCTCACCGCACCCCCGCCCGGTGCGTCACCGCTCCGATCGCCGCGGCGACGGCCGCGAGGGCTGCCACGCTCGTCAGGGCCGTCGGCAGGGAGAACCAGTCGGCCATGAAACCGATGGCCGGCGGGCCCAGGAGCATGCCGCCGTAGCCGAGGGTGGAGGCGACGGCGACGCCGCTCGGGCCGGCCAGCGTGCCGGCGCGTTCGACGGCGACCGGGAAGAGGTTGGCCAGGCCGATCCCGGTCACGGCGAAGCCGAGCAGCGCGGCCCACGCGGACGGGGCCAGCGAGCCGAGGGACATCCCGGCGGCCGCGGTGGCACCGCCCGCGACGACGGTACGGGTGCGCCCGAGGCGCTCCAGCAGGGCCGTCCCGGTCAGGCGGCCGATCGTCATGGCCAGGGCGAAGCAGGAGTAGCCGGCCGCCGCGACACCGGCCGAGGTGCCGAGGTCCTGCTGGAGGTGGAGGGCGCCCCAGTCGGCCATGGCGCCCTCGCCGTAGGCAGTGCACAGGGCGATGAGCCCGAAGACGACCACCAGCCCGCGGGTCCGCCGGCCGGGTCGGCGGACGGCCGGCCCGGCGTCGGTCTCCCCGTGCCCCGCCGCCTGCGGCACCTGGCCGCCGTACCGCAGCAGCGGCCGCCCCGCGACGGCCGTCACCAGCAGCCCGGCGACCGTGAGGGCGAGCAGATGCTGCGCGGGCGTGAAACGGCCTGCCACCAGTCCGCCCAGGCCGGCGCCGAGCATGCCGCCCAGGCTGAAGGCGGCGTGGAAGCTCGGCATGACCGGACGGCGCAGTACGGCGATGAGGTCGACGGCCGCGCTGTTGAAGGCGACGTTGATGCCGCCGTAGGCCGCACCGAACACCAGCAGGACCGCGCCCAGCGTGAGCGCCGAGTGCGTGAGCGGAGGCAGCGCCACGCTGAGGGACAGCAGGACGGCGCACACGACCGTCACCCGGTGGCTGCCGTGGCGGCGGCACAGGCGGCCGGTCAGGGTCATGGTGACGACCGCGCCGGCAGAGACGCCGAGGAGGGCGAGGCCGAGGCCGCTCGCGGAGGCGCCGGTCTGGTGCTTGATCGCGGGGATGCGGACGACCCAGCCGGCGAAGACGAAGCCGTCGAGGGCGAAGAAGGCGGTGAGGGCGAGACGGAGTCGGAGGAGAGGGGCGGGGGGACCCGGCACGGCGCTGTGCGAACGGGTTTTGTTTATTTGCGGCACAAAGTCAGGCTAGAAGCCGGGCCCGCGTCGGACAAGGGGGGCGGGTCCTCGGCCGGCGAGGGCCGATCCACGTGGCCCGACGGATCTTCCGAGGCGGGGCGCCGTATTGTCGGACCGACATCCGGAGTCGGGAAGCGCAGGGAAGGTGGCGGCATGCCTGGTGAGCGACCGCAGCTGTACGAGATCCTCGACGACCGGTTCCGCACGGGCCGGTGCCACCTCGGCGACTCACGGCTGGAGAAGCTCCACGACGGCAGCCGCTGGGCCGAGGGCCCGCTCTACGTGCCCGCCGGGCGGTACCTGCTGTGGAGCGACATCCCCAACGACCGCCTGCTGCGCTGGGACGAGACCACCGGCGCGGTCGGCGTTTTCCGCGCGCCCGCCGGGCACCCCAACGGCAACGCGCTGGACAACGAGGGCCGCCTGATCACCTGCGAGCAGGGCAACCGCCGTGTCACCCGCACCGAGCACGACGGCTCGGTCACCGTGATCGCCGACCGGTTCGAGGGCAAACGGCTCAACAGCCCGAACGACGCGGCCGTGAGGTCCGACGGCTCGATCTGGTTCTCCGACCCCGACTTCGGCATCGCCACCGACTACGAGGGCCACCGCGCCGACAGCGAGATCGGCGCCCGCAACGTCTACCGCGTCGACCCCGGCAGCGGCGAGGTCCGCCTGGTCGCCGACGGCTTCGACGGGCCCAACGGGCTGGTCTTCTCGCTCGACGAGCGCCGGCTGTACGTCTCCGACAGCCGCGCCAACCACATCCGCGTCTTCGGCGTGCGCGAGGACGGCACCCTGGACGACGGCCGGATCTTCACCGAGTGCAAGATCGGCAACTTCGACAACATCCGCTTCGACGACGCCGGCCGCCTGTGGGCCGCGGCCATGGACGGCGGCGTGCACTGCTACGACCCCGACGGCACCCTGCTCGGCCGCGTCCTGGTCCCTGACGTCGTCGCCAACATCCGCTTCGGCGGAGCCAAGCGGAACCGGATGTTCATCGCCGCCGACACCGCCCTGTACTCCCTCGTCATGTCCGTCACCGGCGCCCCGCCGCTGCCGGGCGTCCACCACTGATCCACCAGAACCACAGCACCACGACCAAGGAGCAACCGTGACCGACCCGGCGTCCATAGCCGTGCAGCAGCAGATCGCCCGTGACCTGGAGGTCAGCGCCGACTTCGACGCGCGGCGCGAGATCGAACGCCGGGTGGCGTTCCTCGCCGACCAGCTCACCTCCACCGGTCTGCGCGCCCTGGTGCTGGGCATCAGCGGCGGTGTGGACTCCTCCACCGCCGGCCGGCTGTGCCAGCTCGCGGTGGAGCGGGTCCGCGCGGCCGGGCACGAGGCGACCTTCTACGCGATGCGGCTGCCCTACGGTGTGCAGGCCGACGAGCAGGACGCGCAGCGGGCGCTGGAGTTCATCCGGCCCGACCGCGTCCTGACCGTCGACGTGCGCCCGGCGAGCGACGCCGCGCTGGAGGCGGTGCTGTCCGCCGGCACCGCCTTCCGCGACGCCCACCACCAGGACTTCGTGCACGGCAACATCAAGGCCCGGCAGCGCATGATCGCCCAGTACGCGGTCGCCGGCGCGCACGACGGCCTGGTCGTCGGCACCGACCACGCCGCCGAGGCGGTCTCCGGCTTCTTCACCAAGTACGGCGACGGCGCCGCCGACGTGGTGCCGCTGACCGGCCTGACCAAGCGGCGGGTACGGGCGCTGGCCGAGGCCCTCGGCGCACCCGCCGCACTGGTGTGGAAGACCCCGACCGCGGACCTGGAGACCCTGGACCCGGGCAAGCCCGACGAGGACGCGCTCGGCGTCACCTACGACGACATCGACGACTTCCTGGAGGGCAAGCCGGTCGGCGAGGAGGCCTTCACGGCCATCGTCCGCCGCTACCGGCTCACCGACCACAAGCGCCGGCTGCCGATCGCCCCCTGAGCCCGAGCCGGGCGGAGCGTGCCGCCGTCAGGCGATCGTCCACTGCTGGAGCGGCGAGCCGCTGTCGGACTGCTGCGTCACCGGTGCGCCGTCACCGGTCGACGCGGTGGTCAGCAGCAGCCCGCTCCGCACCGACGTCACGCTGTAAGCGCCGGACGCCAGGCGCCTGACCGTCCAGCGCTGGTTGGCGCCGCCGGTGCACGGCCACTGGATCACCTGGGCGCCCGCCGCCGTCGAGCCGCCCTCCACGTCGGCGCACAGCCCGGACTCGGCGTTGGCCAGCTGGTAGGAGCCGTCGGCCTGCCGCGAGAACCTCCAGCTCTGGTTGGCACCGCCGTTCACGGCGTAGGTGATGAGCTGGGTGCCGGCGGTGGTGCTGTGACCGGGGTCGTCGAGCGCCTTGCCGCCCGTGACGAGCGTGTGTGTGCCGTCGAGCGTGTCCGGTGCCGTGCCCACGGCGGACAGCGTCAGGGTCTGCTCGGCCGCGGTCCGCGCACCGCCGGCACCGCTGCCTGCGGGGGCGGTCCAGGCGCGCACCGGGGTGGTCTCGGCGAGCCGCCCGGAGGCGGCGGACAGCCCGATCACCAGGCCGCTGTAGCGGTTGACGATGCGGTACGTCCCGGTCGCGGCGCCGCCGGCCGTGCGGCCCGGGACGACGAACCACTGCTGCCCGACGCTCGGCCCGCCGGAGCCGGCCGCGGTGACGGTCGGCTCGGTGCCCCAGGCCCGCTGGGCGGGGCTGGAGGAGTCGACGCCGAGCAGCCGGCCCGTGGCCGCGTTGGCGATCCGGTACGAGCCGTCGCCGTTCGGCGTGAAGATCCACGACTCCCGGCGCGAGCCCGTCGGGGCCGCCAGGGACGTGGTGCCGGAACCCCCGGACACCTGGGCGAGGATCCGGCCGTCACCGCTCGCCATCCGGTAGACCTTGCTCGGGTCGACCGGCGCGGCGGGGGCGGACGTGCCGATGGTGACGTCGACGTACTCGCCCGAGGAGCCACCGCTGCAGCCGAAGGAGCAGTAGGAGCGGAACGACTTGCCGACGATCTGGCTGCTGGTGCGGTTGGCGGGGTCGAGGAACCAGCGGTACCAGGAGGCGTTGGTGTGGCTGCCGGTGTCGCCGATCAGCCGCCATTTTTGCGAGGCGAGGTCGTCCGTGGCGTAGAACTGCTGTGGCGCCTTGCCGCTCTGGTCGACGGCCTGCGGCTCGCCGATGTACAGGCCCAGGTGGGCGTCGTAGGTGATGTCCATGACGAACAGCGGGGAAGTGGGCGGCATCCGGCCTGCCGCCACCTGCTGGCTCACCGTGCCGCTGTTCGCCGGGTCGTACTCACCGGAGACGGGGGTGTAGCCGGTGGGGTGCGCGGCGTCCACCGGGACCATGTTGCTCTCCCGGCCGCCGGTGCCGGGCTCGGACCAGGTGCCGTCGTACCACTTGCGCCAGCTGCCGGGCGCCATCTTCCCCGCGATCGGCGCGCGGGCCACATGCGCGTGGAACGCCTTCCAGCCGCCGCCCTTCTCCACGATCCGGGAGCCGTAGAAGACGTAGAAGTAGCCGGAGGCGGCGTCCACGTACAGGCGCGGGTCGCCGTCGCCGTAGTGGTAGGTCTGCTGCGGGAACGCCGTGGTGTCGCCGCGTTTGGTGCTGTACGGCGAGGTGATGACGTGGTCCTTGATGGTCCAGGTACGGCCCTGGTCGGTGGAGACCGCGTAGTCGATCGCGTCGTAGTGGACGCCGTCGCCGAAGGGCTGCGGGGTGAACTCGTTGTGGACCAGGCCGTACCAGTCGCCGGTGTCCGGGTCGACCCACACGCCGGTCAGGTCGCAGTAGTTCTTCTGCGCGTAGCCCGAACCCGAGGGCGCGTACGTGGCCTCCTTGCCGGTGGGGCTGTTGTTGCAGCGCCAGGTGGTGTCGTTGTTCTTGTCGTGGGCGTCGGCCGGGTTCACCGCGTCGCTCAGGGCGCTGGAGCGGGTGGCGGTGTCGAGGTCGGTGCCCGTGTAGAAGGTCCACTGCCGGCTGTCGTTCGCGCCGTAGAGGGCGTGCGCCTGCTGGTAGTGGAACGTGCCGTCCTTGTCGATGTACGGCGCCGCCGGGGTGTCGTCCGGGTGCGTCCAGGAACCCTTCGCGCCGACGCTCACCGTGTACGTGGCGTCGGACGCCTCGGCGGCACCGGTCGTCAGTGCGCAGGTCAGGCCGAGTGCCGTGGCGAGCGCGACGGCCGTGCCGACCGCTCTTCGTCGAGGAGTTGACACAGGTGCTCCTTACTCGATGGGGGAGTGGGGCGTGCGGCGTGAGCGTTCAGGGTGGTGATGAGCCGGGCGACGGCGGCGGCCATCGCCCGCTGACCGGCGGCGAGATAGGTGCGCGGATCGGCGTGGGCGTCCCGGGCGAGCTGTGCGGACAGGGTTCGGGTCAGGGCCGCGTCCAGTACGGAGCCGAGGACGACCTTCGTGGCCCCGGCGGCGGCCGCCCGGACGAGCCACGCCTCCGGCAGCCCATGGGGCGCGTGCAGCACCAGGGGCAGGCGGAGGGCCGACCGGAGCCGGGCGAGCAGTGCGGGGTCGTCCGGCACGGCGAGGGAGTCGACGCCGGTGAGGGCCACGTAGTCCCGGACGGCCGCCACGTCCGCGTTGGCCGCGGCCCGGTCGTCCGCCGCGTCCGCGCGTCCTGGCCGGGACTCGCCTTCCGCGTACGAGCGTCCCGGCCCGGACTCGTCCTCAGCGTCCCCACGGCCCGGCCGGGCCCACTCGCCCTCCGCCCACAGGCCCTGTTCGTGTGCCCAGCGGACCACCTCGGCGGTGGTGGCCACCTCCCGTGCCCGGGGCAGCCGCCCCGCGTCGTACAGCACCGAGCTGCACCTGGCGTGCGCGGCCTGCGCCAGCAGCGCGGTGCTGCGCACCCGGTCCAGGTGCAGCGCCACCGGCACGCCGGCCGGTTCGGCGAGTTCGGCGACCGCCCGGGCCAGCGGCAGCAGCCGGCCCGCGTGGTGGCGTACGGCGTCCGGGCCGAGCTGCACGATCACCGGGGAGCGGGCGGTCTCGGCCCCCTGGACGACGGCCTGGGCCTGGTCCAGCGTGAGCACGGGAAACGCGGCGACGACGCGGCGCTGGGCGGCGGCTTCGGTGAGCAGCGCACCGGCGGCGGCCAGGGTCATGGGGACCTCCGGGAGACGGGGGGTTGCGCCGGAACAGTGGCCGGCACGGTGACCGGGACGGTGGTCAGTCGAAGGTCTCGACGTACTCCTCGGCCGGGCCCAGGCTCGGCCGGTCCACGAGGGCGAGGTGGTCCCCGAGGCGTTCGAGCTCCAGGACCGTGACCGTGTTCTCGCCGGCGCGCAGCAGCGGGCCGGGGACGTAGAGCGTGGTCTGCGGGCCGATGTGCCAGTGGCGCCCCAGCAGGGTGCCGTTGACCCAGACGAACCCCTTGCCGAAGCCGGGCAGGGAGAGGAAGGTGTCGGCGGGTTCGGCGACGGTGAGCCGTGCCGTGGCGAAGCCCGCCCGGCCGTCGGCCGGTGCCGCCGCCGTGGCGTCCGCCAGGTCCCGCGCCGTCCACTCGTCCAGCGGCAGCGGGCGCATGGTCCAGCCGTGCACCAGCCGCCGCTCCACCCGCACCCCGCCGAGGATGCCCTTGCCCTGGCCGAGCAGCGGCCCGTAGTTGATCCGCCCCTGGTTCTCCACCAGCAGCGTCAGCCGCACCCGGGCCCCGCTCCCGCGCACGGTGAACGACGCGGTCTCCCGGTCCAGTACGGCGACGGGCGCCCCGTCGACGAACACTTGGGCCCGGTCGTGCAGCCCCGTCACCGTCACCTCGTGGCTGCCCTCGGGCAGCAGCGGCTCGGCCTCGTACAGCACCAGACCGGACGACAGCCCGAGCTCCTCGAAGCTCAGCGGGGCCGGGGCGCGCACCGGTTCGCCCGCCGCGCGCAGCGCGTCCAGCAGGGCGGCGCCATGCGTGACCGGGAGGGTGCGCGGCGCGAGCACCGGCGGGTCGGCGGGCACGGGGGGCAGCTCGGTCTCCCGTACGGCGGCCAGCCTCTCCCGCAGGGCGAAGAACTTCGGCGTGAGCGCGCCGTTCTCGGCGATCGGCGCGTCCGAGTCGTAGCTGGTGACGGTGGGCTGCAGCCGCTCGCCGTCGTGGTTGGCACCGGCCCACAGGCCGAAGTTGGTGCCGCCGTGTGCCATGTACAGGCTGAGCGAGCCGCCCGCGTCGAGGATGCCGCCGACGTCCTCGGCGGCACTGACGGGGGACCGCACGTGGTGCTTCTCGCCCCAGTGGTCGAACCAGCCGTTCCAGAACTCCGCGCACAGGAACGGCTCGCCGCGCCGGCGCGACCGCAGCAGCGCCGCCGCCTGTTCGGGCCGCGAGCCGAACGTCGCCGCCGCGAGCTCGCCCGGCACACTGCCCCCGTCCTGCATCAGCGCGGTCGGGCCGTCGGCCGTGTACAGCAGCTCCTCGACGCCCCGCTCGACCAGGGCGTCGCGGACCCAGCGGACGTAGCCGTGGTCGTCGCCGTAACTGCCGTACTCGTTCTCGATCTGCACCGCCACGACCGGGCCGCCGCGCCCGGCCTGCAGCTCAGCGATCCGCGGGACGACCTGGTCGAACCAGCGCGCGACCGCCTCAAGATACGGCGGGTGGGAGGTGCGCGGCCGCATGCCGGGCAGGCCGGTCAGCCAGGCCGGGAGCCCGCCGTTGTCCCATTCGGCGCAGATGTAGGGCCCCGGCCGCACGATGGCGTCCAGTCCGCGCTCCTGCGCCAGTCGCAGAAAGCGGGCCACATCGCGCCGGCCGTCGAAGCGGACCTCGCCCGGGACGCGCTCGTGGAAGTTCCACGGCACATAGGTGTCCACGGTGTTCAGCCCGAGCGCGGCGAGCCGGTCGAGCCGGTCGGCCCACTGCTTCGGGTGCACCCGGAAGTAGTGCAGCGAACCGGCGAGGACGCGGTGCGGGCGGCCGGCGCGCAGCAGGACGCCGTCGGTGTACGTCAGCAGGGGTGCCGTGGCGACGGCGGCGGGGGAGGCGGTCACTTGAGGGCTCCGGCGGTCATGCCCGCGCGCCAGAAACGCTGGAGCGCGAGGAAGGCGATCAGTAGCGGGACGACGGACACCAGCGATCCGACGACCACCTTCAGGTGGAGCTCGTCGAAGGCCTTCTTGTTGTAGAAGAGCGCCATGGGGCCCGTGTCGACAGGTGCGCCGTAGACCTGGTCGCCGACGCTCACCGCGTTCCAGGCCGCCGGCGGGAACTCCGCCTCTTCCTGGACGGACCGGTACGCGTGCACGTCCTTGAGGGCGCCCTGGGCGGCGAAGCTCGGCAGCGTCTCGTAGCCGACCTGGGCCAGGCAGGGCGCGTTGCCGGCCTTCACCACGTTGAGCATCTTCTGGTAGCCGCCCTTGGCGCCGGGCTGCACCGCCTGGTAGATGACCCGGATGTCCGGGTGGCTCTTGTTGAAGGCGGCCACGGCATCGGCGTAACCGGGCGCCCAGCCCCAGAATGTTATCGATATCTTCCCGTCGGCGGAGGTGGTGTCCGAGCCGGACTCGGAGCAGCCCGTGGCGGCGAGGGCGAGCACCAGGCCGCCCCCGGCTCCGGCAAGGCGGACGGCGGACCGCTTCATGGTCGTCTCCTGTAGGCATGGGTAGGCGGAGCGAAGAGCGCCCGCGAGGCCGTGCGTCGTGGCACGCGCCGCCGGTCCCCCGGCGGGCGGCGCGTCGACGGCCGCAACTATGGCAGAGAATGTTATCGATGCCAACAGCCTGACTGAGGGAAAGCCGGCAGCCCTGACAACGGGCCTGAAGACCAGGCCGGACGGCGGCGTGTGGGCGATATCATCGACGCGTTGTCACCGGGGAAGGGACGCAGGACGATGCGGAGTGTCGGCGGGGACCGGCCGCCCGCGATGGCGGACGTGGCCCGGCTCGCGGGGGTCTCGGCGCAGACCGTCTCGCGGGTGCTGTCGGGGCACCCGAACGTGCAGGAGAAGACCCGCGGGCGGGTCCTGGCCGCCGTCGAGCAGCTCGGCTACCGCCGCAACAGCGCCGCCCGGGCGCTGTCCTCCGGCCGCAGCCGCACGATCGGCGTGGTCACCCTGCAGACCACCTTCTACTCGCGCGCCGCCGTCACCTCCGGCATCGAGAACGCGGCCCGCGAGGCCGGCTACACCGTCAGCACCGCGACGACGGCCTCCCTGGACACCTCCGCCATCGAGGCCGCCCTCGCCCGGCTCGCCGAGCAGGACGTCGAGGGGGTGATCCTCTCCGTGCCGCTGACCCACACCAGCCCGCGGATCGAGCAGCTCACCCGGTCCGTCCCCACCATCACCATCGACGGCTCACGCACCGCCGCCACCGAGGTCGTCGCCGTCGACCAGTCCCTGGCCGCCCGCCAGGCCACCCGCCATCTGCTGGACCTCGGCCATGACACGGTCTGGCACATCGCGGGCCCCGAGGAGTGGCTGGAGGCAGCCGCCCGCCGCGACGGCTGGCGCACCACCCTGGAGGAGGCCGGCCGGACGGTCCCCCCGCCCCTGGAGGGCGACTGGTCGCCCGCCTCGGGCTACCGCAACGGCCTGATCCTCGGCCGCATCCCCGACGCCACCGCGGTGTTCGTGGCCAGCGACGAGATGGCCTTCGGTGTGATCCGCGCCCTGCACGAGCTGGGCCGGCGGGTGCCGCAGGACATCTCGGTGGTCGGCGTCGACGACATCGAACTCGCCGAGTACTGCTCGCCGTCGCTGACCACGGTCGCCCAGCCCTTCACGCAGATGGGCGCCCTCGCGGTCGCCCACCTCCTGCGCCACATCGAGAACCCGGCCGCGGTGCCGGAACCGGCCCTGGTGGAGCCCCGGTTGGTGATCCGCGCGAGCACGGCCCCGGCCAAGCCCTGATCCACGACGGCGACGCACCCGCGCGGCAAAGGGGCCGCCGCGGGCGCCCCTGGGCACCCGGACGACGGCCCCCTGCCGCGGACGCGGTGTCAGCGCACGAGCCCCACGGTCCGCTCGAACGCCCGGAACGCGGCCTCCTGACGCCACTGAACGGCCGCCTTGGGACTGCCGGCGAGCAGCCGGCGGCAGGCCTCCCGCACCGTGCCCTGCCCGGGCTCCTCGCCCCGGCACGCCCCGACGGCCACGTACCCCTGCCGCGTCGGATTGCCCCGCCACAGGCTCTCGCCCGGCAGGAACGCGTACTCCAGCGAGGCCCGGGCGAGGTCCTTCAGCTCCGTGTACGACAGCCGGTACGTCTCGGCCGCGTACTGGTACTCGTGGGCGATGTCGATCCGGCTCACCCCGGGATCGTCCGTGGCCAGGACCACCGGCACCCCGTACGCGCGGTACGTGGCGAACGGATGGTCGGCGCCCCGCACGCCCAGAATCTGCGCGTTGCTGCTGAACGGCACCTCGACGGCGACCTCGCGCCCGGCCATCGTGCGGGCGGTGCGCTGCCAGTCGTCCTCATGCACCAGGTCGACGCCGTGCCCGACCCGCTCGGCGCCGGCGACGTCCACCGCCTCGGCGACGTGGAACCTCAGATCGGCCGGCTTGACCAGCCCCGGCCACAACTCGCCCGCGTGCAGCGTCACATGGGCGTGCGGGTACACGCCCCGCAGATAGCGCACCATCCGCATCTGCAGGCTGTAGTCGCGCAGCGAGCTGTCCCAGTCCTCCGGCTGCACCAGGTTCACCGCGACGAACCGGGGATCGCGCTCGGCCAGCCGCATCCCGAGGGCCAGCTGCGTGAACACCCGCTCCGGCGAACTGCCGCGCGAGGCCTGGGAGATCCACCGCACCTCCAGCCCGCACCCCGGCCGCGCCCGCCGGGTGCCGCAGTGCGACGCGGCACGGAACTCGGCGTCGCCGTCGTCGGCCTCCTTGCGGGCCTCGGCCACCAGCGCGTCCAGCTTCCCGCCGACCGTCAGCTTCCCGTGCAGCCGGGCCAGGTCGTCGTCCCAGCCCACCTCGCCCGCGAGCTTCTTCGCGCTCTCGGACGCCGGCGAGACCATCGTCTCCAGATAGAACTGGTTGCCCCGTACGACGTCGTCGGCGACCTCGGACAGCAGCTTGCCCCGGTGCCGCCAGGTCACCTCGCCGAACTTGCCGAAGGTGTCGAAGAAGTGGTCGTGGCCGTTGCCGCCCGGCGGGAAGTCCTGCATGGACCACTCCCGCACCAGCGCGTCATGGAACGCCCAGTCGCCGCGCGCGTCGGCGGCCGGCCGGGTGCCGGGGCCGCACGGCGGGGCCACGGCGGTCATCGTCGCCGTGTCGACGCACAGCCCGTCCTCGGCGGCCAGCTCGATCAGGTACTCGGTGCTCACCGCACCGGAGAGGTGGTTGTGCAGGTCGCCGCCCTTGGGCATGGCCTCGAAGAAGCGGCGCAGCAGCCGGGGGTCGTCGCGTACGACGTCCAGGTACGCGTCGGTGCTCCGCTCGGAGGGGGTGGTGGGCCGTGGCGCGGACGCGGCGGCCTGGGCGGTCGGGACGGGCAGCAGACTCAGCACGCCGAGCGCGGCGGTGAGCAGCAGGCCGCCACGGCGGGGGAGTTGGGAGTGGTGATACGTCACGGGCCCATGATCATCACGCGGCGCCGGCAATGCCCCGGCAGCACACCGGGCACGGCGGACGATCACCCGTGCGGGTGACGCCGGCCCAGGTCGCCGCCGACCACCGGCAGCCCGGTGTGCGGATGCCCCGGGGCGCGCAACAGCTCGGCGCGGCCGGGCCGCCCGCTGTCACCAGCCGGTCAGCAGAAGGTGGTTGAGCAGCAGGGCGAGCGCCGCCTGTGCGGCGAGCCAGGCCCGGGGACGGGTCAGCAGCGCGCCCGTAGGCAGCAGCCATACCGCGAACGGCAGCCAGATCCGCTCCGTCTCCGCCTTGCTCATGCCGGACAGGTCCGCGGCGAGGAGCGCGAGCAGGGCGGCACACGCGAGCACCGCCAGCCGCAGCTGCGGCGAGGGGCCGGCGCCCACCCGCGCGGGACGCAGGGCACCGCGCTCGCGGACCAGCACCGCGCCCGCCCGCCGCAGCCCCGCCACGGTCGCCGCCCCGACCACCAGGACGGTGCACGCCAGGTTCGCCCACACCCAGTAGCCGTACGGGCGCACGCCCCCGGCACCCTGGTAGTAGCGCTCGACCAGCAGCCGGTACGCCTCCCACCAGTCGAACCCGGCGAGCGTGAACAGCACCGGCACCACCGCGCACCCGGCGATCAGGAAGGGAAGCCCGCGCAGCAGCCGGCCGGCAGGCGGCCGCGCGAGCAGCACCACGGCGGCCCCGACCAGCGCCATCAGTGTGAGCCCGTACGACAGGTAGCAGGTCAGGCCGAACAGCAGCCCCGCGCCGAGCGCCGCCGAACGGGACCGGCGGATCACCGCCACCGCGAGCAGCGCGACCGACCAGGCGGCGACGGCCGCGAAGTACGCGTCGGCGGACGTGCCCAGCCACACCGCCGCCGGGGCGAGCACCACGAACGGCGCCGCACGCCGTGCCGTCTCCTCCCCGGCCAGCAGGCGCACCGCCACCAGCACCGCCATGCCCGCCGTGGCGCCGACCGTGATGCACCAGGCCCCGGCCCAGCCGCCGCCGTGCAGACCGGCCCGGTCCAGCAGCACGAAGGTGAGCGTCGCGGCGGGCGGATGCCCGGCCACATGGGCGGGCCAGTTGCCGGGGGAGTGCAGCAGGATGTGGTGGGTGAAGTCCCGCAGGGTGGCCGGGATGTCGTGGAAGCGGCCGACGGCCTGGAGGTACTCGAAGCGGGTGGTGAGCCGGCCGGCGACGCCGCGCTGCCAGCCGTCGACCAGGGCAAGCGACCAGATCCAGGCCAGCGCCGCACCCCACACGGTGGCGAGCAGCGCCCGCCAGGGCAGCCGGGCCGCGGCCACCGGGCCGTACCCCACCACCAGGACCGCCACCGCCAGGGCGGCCGGGGTGCCGGGGCCGGTGTGCGGCCGCCAGAACCCCACGAGCGGCGGCCAGTCGACGAACAGCGTGTGCGGGAAGTCCCGGATGTGGCGGCCGACGAACACCGCCGCCGCCACGAGCAGGGCGGCGGCGACGACGGCGTACAGATCGCGCAGGAGGGCTCGGTTCACACCGGCACGCTAGGGCGAACGGCGGTCCCGCCGGTGCCCCGACGGCACGACGTCAGCGTTTCGTCATGGGTCGCAGCCCCACCGTCGCACCGATCGCGGCCTACGGTCGGCACATGCGCGACCAACGGCTTCCCACCTCGCCCGGCTTCTGGCGCAGCCCCCTGCGCGGACCGTGGTTCACCTCGGTGCTCGGACTGGTGCTGCTCGTCGGCATCACCGTGCTGTTCGTGACCGGACTGGTGTCCTACGCCGCCTACAACCCGGACCTGTCCCCGGTGAACGACAAGACGCCCGGCAAGGGCGTCCTCGGCTTCTATCTCTTCTCCTGGCCGACGAACCCGGTCTGGCTGTACCGGCTCACCCAGGGCGTCCACGTCACGCTCGGCATCACCCTGATCCCGGTGCTGCTGGCCAAGCTGTGGTCGGTGGTGCCCAAGCTGTTCGCGCTGCCGCCGGCCCGGTCCCTCGCGCACGCCCTGGAGCGGATCTCGCTGCTGCTGCTGGTCGGGGGAGCGCTGTTCGAGTTCACCACCGGCGTGCTCAACGTCCAGCTCGACTACGTCTTCCCCGGGTCCTTCTACCCGCTGCACTTCTACGGGGCCTGGGTCTTCTTCGCCGCCTTCGTCGTGCACGCGGCGCTGCGGGTACCGGCCGCGGTGCGCAACGTACGGCGGCGGGCGTCGGCCGTGCCGGAGGACGCGCTGGGCGCCGACCTCGTCTCCCCGCGTCCCGATCCGCCGAGCGTGTCCCGCCGCGGGGCGCTGTGGCTGGTCGGCGGCGGTTCGCTGCTGCTGTTCGCCACCAGCGCGGGCCGCAGTTTCGACGGGCCGCTGCGGCGCACGGCGCTGCTCGCCCCGCACGGCTGGGCGGACCCCGGCGACGGGCCGAACGGCTTCCAGATCAACAAGACCGCCGAGTACGCCGGCATCCGTGCCGTCGAGACCGGAGAGGAGGCATGGCGGCTGGCCGTCACCGGCCCCGCCGGAACCGTCCGCCTCTCCCGCGGCGAGCTGCTGCGCCTGCCGCAGTACAGCGCGGCGCTGCCGATCGCGTGCGTGGAGGGCTGGTCGACCTCCGAGCAGTGGTGGCGCGGGGTACGGCTGCGCGACCTCGCCGCGCTCGTCGGACACGACGACCCGGCCGACGTGCTCGTGGAGTCGCTCCAGCGGCACGGCGCCTTCCGCCGGGCCGCGCTGAGCGCCGGCCAGGTCGCCGACGGCCGCAGCCTGCTCGCCCTGTCCGTCAACGGCGAGCCGCTCAGCCTCGATCACGGCTACCCGGCGCGGGTCATCGTCCCCGCCGCCCCCGGTGTGCTGAACACCAAGTGGGTGGCCCGTCTGACCTTCGGAGCCCTGTGATGCGCCCCCGGATCCCCCTCGGCAGCCCGCTCCAACTGCTGCTCCTGGCCTGCTCGTTCGCCCTCGCCGGATACGCCGGGGTACGGCTGCTGGAGGGCGACTGGTTCGGCGTCGCGCTGTGGTTCGTCGGGGCGGCGCTGCTGCACGACCTGGTGCTGCTGCCGCTGTACGCCGCCCTGGACCGCGCCCTGCTGCGGGCGTGCGGCGCGGCAGGCGGCCGGCGGTGGGCGCTGTACGTCCGCGTGCCGGCCGCGCTGTCCGGCCTGCTGCTCCTCGTGTGGTTCCCGCTGATCAGCGGCCGGGTCGCCGGATCCTACCGGGGGGCCGCCGGGCTGCCGGCGGACGGCTTCCTGACCCGCTGGCTGCTGATCAGCGCCGCCCTCTTCGGCGGTTCCGCCGTGCTGCTGGTGTGGCGGCTGCGCAGGGCGACGAAGCACCGGCCGCCCGCCGTCCACTGACCGGCGACGCGCCAGCCCGCGCGCCGCGCGTGACGCACCAGGGCGGGCGTGCCGAGGCGTGCCCACGGAAACGGGGTCCCGGCCGCGCCGCCCGTGCCGGTGAGGCGGACCGTGACCCGTTCGTCGACGTCCACCGGCGCGGTCTCGGCGAGCACGAGGCCGCCCGGGGCGAGGACGTGAGCCAGCCGGACGAGGAGGGCGTGCGGATCACCGCCGATACCGATGTTGCCGTCGAGCAGGAGGGCGGTCCCCCAACGCCCCTCGCGGGGCAGCGGCGCGAACACGGAACGACAGAGCACGGCGGCCGGCGCGGGCTGGGCCGCCTGGGCTGTGCCGGGCTGGGCGGCTTGGGCCGTGCTGAGCTGTGCCGCCCGGGCCGGGCCGGGTTGCGCCGCTTGGGCGGTGCCGAGCTGGGCCGCCAGGACCCGGCCGCGTGGTGGCGCGCAGTTCTGCTCGGGTGGCGACGTCCGGTCCTCGTGCGGTGGCGACGTCCAGCAGCCGTCGCACGGGAACGCGCATACCCCGCCTGGCGCAAACCCGCAGCCCCCGCCCGACGGCGGCGCCACGCCCTCCTCGGTCGCCGTGGCCTCCCCACACCCGGCCCGGCGCAGTCGTCGTCGGGTAGAGGCGGCCGCTGCCTCGCTGACGTCCAGGCCCAGCACCGGCCGCCCCCGTGCCGCGAGCGCCGCGACCAGTCGGCCCGGTCCGCAGCCGACGTCGAGGACGGCGCCCTCGCAGTGGTCCAGGACGTCCAGGTCCACCGCGTCGGCGTCGGCGCACCACCGCTCCACCTCCAGCGGCAGCAGCCAGCCGTCGGCCCGCCGCAGGAACAGCGGTCCGCGTCCGGCGTGCAGGGCTCCGGCGTAGGGCTCGTCCCCGGCCCACGCGGACACGCCGCGCACGGCGTTCCGGAGGCGGGCGGCCGGTGGCGGAGCCTCGTGCGCGGCGCTCACCGGCCCGGGCCCGCGGTGAGGCGGGCCAGCCGCGCGGCGAAGCGGCCGTGCGGGGCCTGTGCGGCGACCGCCGTCGCGTCGCCGGCGGTGTCCACGTCGCGCAGCCGGGGCAGTTCGCGCACCCGCAGCCCCGCCGCGAGCAGCCGCTGCCGCTGCACGGCCCCGGTCGCCGGGGTCGACATGGGCACGCCCCGCACCAGCCGGGGATCGGGCGCGGCCAGGCCGAGGGCCCAGAAGCCGCCGTCCTCGGCCGGGCCGAACCATGCGTCGCAGCCGGTGAAGTCCACGTCGAGCAAGTCCGGTGTCACCTGCGGGGTGTCCATGCCGATGAGCAGCGCCGGGCCGTCGCAGCCGGCGAAGGCGTCGGCGAGCCGCTCGTCCAGCCCGCCACCGCACTGCGGTACGACGTCGAAGCCGGGCGGCAGCCACGGCCCCGGGCTGCCGTCCAGGACGAGGAGCCGCCGCGTCGCGGGCGTCGCCGCGACCGCCGTCAGGGTGTCGGCGAGCGCGGCCTCGGCGAGGGCGGCGGCCTGCCGCGGCGTGAACGGCGGTGTGAGCCGCGTCTTGACCCGGCCGGGCCGGGGTTCCTTGGCGATGACGATCAGCGTGGTCACCGTGGCCGCCCCGCGTCCGCGACCGGCTCGGCCAGCGTGCGGCTCATGTCCCGTACCGCCTGCCAGGTGCCGCGCCAGGTGCCGGTCACCTTCGAGGCCCCGGTGCGCGGCAGATAGGGCACGTCGTGCTCGGCGATGCGCCAGCCGGCGTCGGCGGCCCGCACGACCATCTGCAGGGGGTAGCCGCTGCGCCGGTCCGTCAGGCCGAGGCCGAGCAGCGGCTCACGGCGGGCGGCGCGCATCGGGCCGAGGTCGCGCAGCCGCAGCCCGGTGCGGCGGCGCACCAGCCGGGCCAGGGCGAGGTTGCCGGCGCGGGCGTGCACCGGCCAGGCGCCACGGCCGTGCGGCCGGCGCCGGCCGAGGACCAGATCGGCCGCGCCGGAGCGGATCTCGTCGACGAACGGCACCAGCAGCGACGGGTCGAGCGAGCCGTCGCAGTCGCAGAAGCAGACGATCTCGGCGCTCGCCGCGGTCAGCCCGGCATGGCAGGCGGCCCCGAAGCCGCGCCGGGGCTCGTGCACGACGGTGGCGCCGAGGTCGCGGGCCACCTCGGGAGAGCCGTCGCCGGAGCCGTTGTCCACGACGAGGGCCCGCCAGCCCGGCGGGATGCGGCCCAGTACCCAGGGAAGCGCCTCGGCCTCGTCGAGGCAGGGCAGGATCACGTCGACGCCGCAGCGGGCGGGAGAGGTCGTCACGGCACTCACCCTACGGACGCAAAACCGGCATTCCGGGCCTCGGCTCCTTACGAAACACGGACATCGAACCGGTCCGACGCCCCGCGCGCGCCACCGGCGCGGGCGCGGTGCGAGGCTGGACCCATGCAGCAGCCGCACCCCTTCGCGCAGCCCGTGGCCGACGGCCCGGCGGCGCCCTCCGCCCGGGTCCTGGTCGTCGACGACGACCCCACCGTCGCCGAGGTCGTCGCCGGCTACCTGGCCCGCGCCGGCTGCGCCGTGGACCGCGCGGCGGACGGCCCCACCGCGCTGGAACGGGCCGCCCGCAACCGCCCCGACCTGGTCGTCCTCGACCTGATGCTGCCCGGCATGGACGGCCTGGAGGTGTGCCGCAGGATCCGCGAACGCGCACCCGTCCCGGTGATCATGCTCACCGCGCGCGGCGACGAGGACGACCGCATCCTCGGCCTGGAAGTCGGCGCCGACGACTACGTCACCAAGCCGTTCAGCCCCCGGGAACTGGTGCTGCGGGTGCAGTCGGTGCTGCGCCGCACCCGGCCGGGACCGGCGGCCGGGCCGCTCGCCGCGGCCGGGCTCACCCTTGACCCGGCCGCCCGCCGCGCCACCCGCGACGGAGTGGAACTCGCCCTCACACTGCGCGAGTTCGACCTGCTCGCCTTCTTCCTGCAGCACCCCGGCCGCGCCTGCAGCCGCGAGGACCTCATGCGGGAGGTGTGGGGCTGGGACTTCGGCGACCTGTCCACCGTCACCGTCCATGTACGGCGGCTGCGCGCCAAGGTCGAGGACGATCCGGCCCGGCCGCGCCTGATCCAGACCGTATGGGGCGTCGGCTACCGCTTCGACCCCACCGGGGCGACCGGGGCCGGGGAGGGCTGACGTGTCCGACACCCTGCTGATCGCCCTGTACGCCTTCTGCGGCGCCGCCGCCACCGGCCTGGTGGGCGCGGGCGTCCTGCGGTTGATCCGCCGGCGCTCACTGACCGCCTCGCTGACCGTGGTCGCGGCGGTGGCGGTGGGCGCGATGCTGGCCGGCACCCTGGCGGTGGCGGAGGCGATGTTCCTGTCCGCGCACGACCTGAGCGTCGTCACCACCGTCGCCGCCATGGCCGCCGTCGTCTCCCTGGCCACCGCGCTGCTGCTGGGCCGCTGGGTGGTGGCCCGCAGCCGGGAACTCGCCCTGGCCGCGCGGTCCTTCGGCGACGGCGGCTCCTTCGCCGCGCCCGACGGCCCGACGACCGCCGAACTCGACCAGCTGAGCCGGGAGCTGGCGGCGACCAGCGCCCGGCTCGCCGAGTCCCGCGAGCGCGAGCGCGCCCTGGAGTCCTCCCGCCGGGAGCTCGTCGCCTGGATCTCGCACGATCTGCGCACCCCGCTGGCCGGCCTGCGGGCGATGGCGGAGGCGCTGGAGGACGGGGTGGCCGCCGACCCCGACCGCTATCTGCGGCAGATCCGCACCGAGGTGGAGCGCCTCAACGACATGGTGGGCGACCTGTTCGAGCTGTCCCGCATCCACGCCGGCACCCTCGCCCTGACCCGCTCCCGGATCTCCCTGTACGACCTGGTCGGCGACGCCCTCGCCGGGGCCGGCCCGCTGGCCCGCGAGCACGGCGTACGGCTGGTCGGCGACCGGGTGGAGCCGGTGCCGGTGGAGGTCGACGGCAAGGAGATGAGCCGGGTGCTGGGCAACCTGCTGATCAACGCGATCCGCCGCACCCCGGCCGACGGCACGGTCGCGGTGGCCGCCGAACGCGCCCCCGACGGCGTGGTGCTGTCCGTGACCGACGGCTGCGGCGGCATCCCCGAGGAGGACCTGCCGAGGGTGTTCGACACCGGCTGGCGCGGCTCCGACGCGCGCACCCCGCCGGCCGGCGCGGGCCTCGGCCTGGCGATCGTGCGCGGCATCGTCGAGGCCCACCAGGGCCGGGCCGCCGTACGCAACGTCGCGGGCGGCTGCCGCTTCGAGGTAGTCCTGCCGACAGCCGAGGCCTGACGCTCACACCCCGGCCGAGATTCCCGTCCGGGCCCCGGCTCATGCCCCGGCCGAGATTCCCGTCCGGGTCCCGGCTCGCATCCCGGCCGAGACTCGCCTCCTGGCCCCGGCTCACGTCCCGGCCACAGCTCACGCCCCGGCCAGGGCTCCACATCCCGCACGAGACTTCACGCCCCACACAAACCCTCACGCCCCGGCCGCGAACTCCCGCATCCCCTCCTCGAACTCCACCTTCGGCCGCCAGCCCAGCTCGGTCCGCAGCCGTGAGGAGTCCGCCGTGATGTGCCGGACGTCGCCCAGCCGGTACTCGCCGGTCACCACGGGCCGCGGCCCGCCGTGCGCCGCCGCGAGCGCACGGGCCAGCTCACCCACGGTGCGCGGCTCGCCGCTGCCGGTGTTGTACGCGGTCAGCGCGCCCGGGGCCGAACCGGCCTCCAGCACCGCCGCATTGGCCGTCGCCACGTCCCGTACGTGCACGAAGTCCCGCCGCTGGCACCCGTCCTCGAACACCCGGGGTGCCTCGCCCCGCGCCAGCGCGGACCGGAAGAACGACGCCACCCCGGCGTACGGGGTGTCGCGCGGCATCCGCGGGCCGTACACGTTGTGGTAGCGCAGCGACACCGCCGCACCGCCCGTGGAGCGTGCCCAGGCGGCCGCCAGGTGTTCCTGGGCGAGCTTCGTCGTCGCGTACACGTTGCGCGGATCGGTTGGGGCGTCCTCGGCGACCAGGCCGGGCTTCAGGTCCCCGCCGCACATCTGGCAGCGCGGTTCGAACCGCCCCGCCGCCAGGTCCGCCTCGGCCCGTGGCCCCGGCCGGACCGCCCCGTGCGCGGGACAGGTGTACCGCCCCTCGCCGTAGACCACCATCGACCCGGCCAGCACCAGGTGCCGCACCCGCGCCCGGGCCATCGCCGCGAGCAGGACGGCGGTGCCCAGGTCGTTGTGGGAGACGTAGTCCGGGGCGTCCGCGAACCCGGTGCCGAGACCGACCATCGCGGCCTGGTGGCACACGGCGTCGACGCCCGCCAGCGCCCGCTCCACCGCCCCGGCGTCGCGCACGTCGGCGGCCGGGTCGGCGCGCACGTCGAACACCACCGCCTCGTGTCCGCGCTCGGCCAGCGCCTCGATCACATGGGACCCGATGAACCCGGCACCGCCGGTGACCAGTACTCGCATGGCCGCAGGTTAGGTCCGCGGCGGGCGGCGCGGTGGTTCGCGGCCCGGCACGTCACGGCTTCGTAAGGGGAGGATCAGCCGTCGGAGTAGCGCACGTCCCCGATGGTCCAGGCGGTCACGTCCTCGATGGCCACGCGGTACATGCCGCCGGACTCGGGGATACCGGTGGTGCCCTGGATGATCCGCGCCAGATGGAAGTGCAGGTGCGTGGGCGGCTTGCCCCCGTCCGTGGCCTCCGCCTCCGGCGAGCCCCCGGTGAAGATCGTGGCGAACCTGCCGAGCCGCTCGGAGTCCCGCAGCACTTCGGCCACGCGCTGGCGCCACACCCCCTCGGGCGCGAGCCGCCCGGTGATCACGGCTCCGTCCACGACCACGGTCAGCGACATCTGGTTGCTGTGCCCGGACTCCACGTGCGAGGCGATGGCGACCAGCAGTTTGTCTGCATGCGACATGGCCCGACTCTATCCAGGACCGGGCGGCTCGGGCGGGCGGAGGTGGGCGACACGAAAAGTGAGGGCGTGCTCCGGCGCGGACCGGCGCCGAGCGCTGTACATGCGGCCGGTGGTGAGCTAACGTACAACCAAATGGTTGTAGATGAACTGAACGACGAGGCCGTGGACCGTCTGTTCCACGCACTGGCCGACGCCACCCGGCGCGACATACTCCGGCGGTGCCTCACCGACGGGGTGTCCGTGTCGCGGCTGGCCGACGCCTACCCGATGAGCTTCGCCGCCGTACAGAAGCACGTCGCGGTGCTGCAGCGGGCCGGCCTGGTCGGCAAGCAGCGCAACGGTCGGGAGCAGCTCGTGCGTACGGACCCCGACGCGGTCGGCCGGGCCCGCCAGGTGCTCGACGAACTCGAATCGGCCTGGCGCGGTCGTGTGGACCGCATGTCCCGGCTGCTCGCACAGGACACCGACCCCCCTCCCCACGATCCGGAAGGACGACACCCATGAGCGTCACCAGCGTGGACAAGGACCTGGACAACCTCACCCTCACCCTGATCGCCGACTTCACCGCACCCGTCGAGCGGGTCTGGCAGTTGTGGGCCGACCCGCGGCAGCTGGAGCGCTGGTGGGGGCCGCCGACCTACCCGGCGACCGTCGAGGAGCACGACCTGACCCCGGGTGGCAACGTCACGTACTTCATGACCGGGCCCGAGGGCGACAAGTACCGCGGCTGGTGGCGGGTCACCACCGTCACCCCGCCCGGCCTGCTGGAGTTCACCGACGGCTTCTCCGACCAGGACGGCAACCCGGCCGCCGACATGCCGACCATGGCGGTGCGGGTGCGGCTCACCGAGCAGGCGGACGGAACGCGCATGGAGATGCGCTCCACCTTCGACTCGCGTGAGCAGATGGAGCAGCTGATGAAGATGGGGATGGAGGAGGGCCTGCAGGAGGCCGTCGGCCAGATCGACGCGATCCTCGCCGGCTGACCGTCCGCCCGGACCCGTCAGCCCTTCAGCGGGCCGATGTCCGGGCCTCCGGGCGGGGAGTCCGGGCTGCCGGGGGGCCGCGGCCCGGACCCGGGGGGCCCCGCGCCGTGGCGGGCCCGCAGATGGTGCTCGTAGAGCCAATGGCCGAACATCGAGCCGCCGTAGACGACGAACCCCACCCCGATCAGCCAGGACTCCACCACCAGGACGATGCCGACCGTTCCGTAGCTGATCGCGTTGTCGAGGATGAGCGGGGTGAAGACGAGGTACGAGAACCCTCTGAGGCCGACCAGACCCACCAGCGTGGCGACCGAGCCCGGCAGCAGGTGCCGCCAGCGCACCTGACCGCCGAGCAGGAAGTACTGGCCCCACCAGAAGAACGCGATGCCCGTCGCCGACGACAGCGCGATCCGCTCCGGCCCGCTCAGGGCCGCGCGGGTCTGCACCTCCTGGTACAGGTACACGGTCAGCACCGTCAGCCAGGCCGCCTGCCGCCAGATCTTGTGCCAGGGCCCCGGCGGCAGATGCCAGATCCGCTCGTAGCCGTTCTGCACGCTGCCCGCGAAGGACACACCGAACACGGCCAGCGCGATGCCACCCCACACACTGGTCGTGTTGACGACGCTGCTGGGCGGGGTGGTGATGTCCGTGAGGATCTTCGCCGAGCGGCCCGACAGCCCCATGCCGTCGGCGAGCCAGGCGGAGAAGCCCCCGCGCTCCAGCGGATCCGCCGCGGCCACCACGATCAGCAGCGGAGCCAGCGTCACCAGGGCCAGGGTGGCGAATCCCATGGCCCGGTGCATCAGCTCCAGCTCCCTGCCGCGCCGCAGGAGGTGATGGCTGTTGACCCAGCTCACTCCCTGGTGGAGCACGCGCAGACTTCTCTTCACAGGGTGCTCTTCCGTCGGCTCGCGCGACGCACAGCGCTCACCAGCAGCCTACTTGCCCATGGCGTGGGAGCCAGCGGCCGACGGAGGCCGATCGGATGATCCACCGCGGGCGCCCGCGGTGGACGCCGGGGTGCTCACACCTCGGCGCCTGCGCTCCCGCCGGTGTGCTCACACCTCGGCGCCCGCGGTGGGGGGCGGTGTGCTCACACCTCGGACGGTGCCCCGCCCGAGGAGGCCGCCCCCGCCGTGGCCCGGCCGTCGCCCCCGCGCCCGAGGACCGCCTCCAGGTGCGCCCGCACATACGGCACCGCCACCGTCGGCAGCTCACCGTCGACGAAGGCCGGCTGGACGTTGACCTCGAAGACGACCCCGCCGTTCTCCACGGCCAGGTCCACACCGGCGAACGGCAGCCCGACCGAGGCCGATGCGGCGACGGCGAGCTCCGTCAGCCGCGGCGGCAGATCCGCCGGCGCGATCGGCACCGGCGTCGCGCCCTGGCAGGTGTTGCACGGGGTGTCCAGCGCCGGCTGCAGATGCTCACGGGCGTGCACGACACGGCCGTGCAGCACGAACACCCGGAACTGATGGCGCCGCCCGTCGGCCGTGAAGTTCCCCGCGTCCCGCGACAGCATCCAGTCCGTGCCCCGCTCGGCGTAGAACGCCGCCGCCCGCTCCAGCTGGTCCACGCCGGTGAGGTGGAAGGTGTCGTTG
>NZ_PQSS01000060.1 GCF_002920535.1 Streptomyces sp. Ru71
CCTGCCCCGCCGGCAGGCAGCCCTGCCGGGATTTGCCCCCGCGCGGCCCGCTCCGTCGGCGGGTGGTCCCACGGCAGCTCCACCCCCGGCCCCGCCCCCAACCCCGACTCCGGCCCCGCGCCGGGTCGGCCCGGCGCCACTGCCTGGCCATGATCGCGGCGGCCCGGTGCTTCCCGGAGGCGGGAGCGCGCGAAACAGAGCGCGCGAGGAAGCACAGGCCCGGATGCAGGAGTTGATGCGGCGAACCGCGCCCGATGCGGAGCGTCGGCGCCAGGAGCGGACCCGGCGGCGGGACGAGGACGGTGAGGACGAGTGACGCTGCCGGGACGCCGTGCGAGGCGGTGGGGATGCATGGTCGCGCTGCTGATGTTCGCGGCCGTGTGCTGTGCCGCACCAGTAGGGAATGCGATCAGCGCGTACGTCGCGCTGAAGACTGGCGCACAGGACGACGGCGGAATCGCCGAAGGCGGTAACGCCGCGGACATCCCTGCCCGGATGCTCAGCGCCTACAAGAAGGCCGCTCAGCAAGTCGGGAAGTACGTGCCGAAGTGCCAGGGCATGGGATGGCCGATCCTCGCCGGTATCGCCAAGGTCGAATCCAACCATGCTGTCGGTAGGAACATCGCCGACAACGGTGACATCCGCCCGAAGATCTACGGGGTACTGCTCAACGGCTCCGGCCAGGGCGGCAACACCACCGTCTTCCCCGACACGGATGGCGGCGAGTGGGATGGCACCGCGAGCGGGGAGCGCGCCGTCGGCCCCTTCCAGTTCCTGCCCTCCACCTGGGAGTCAGTCGGCAAGGACGCGGGCGACGATGGTGTCGCCGACCCGCACAACGCCGACGATGCCGCCCTCGGCGCCGCCATCTATCTGTGCGGAGGCGGCCGTGACCTGACGAAACGATCGCAGCTCAAGGCCGCGATCCTGCAGTACAACCACTCCGGCGAGTACCTGGCGAACGTGCTGGGGTGGATCGACCAGTACACGGCGGCTGCCAAGGGCCCCGATCTGCAGAACCTGTCCGGGAAGGTCCGAACCGTCATCGAGGCCGCGCTTTCCCAGCGGGGTGTGCCCTACTCGTGGGGCGGCGGCACCGCCCAGGGACCGTCGTACGGGGTCTGCTGCTCGCCCAGTGGCAAGAGCGGCGCGAGCATCAAGGGCTTCGACTGCTCCGGTCTGACCACCTACGCTTACGCCCAGGCTGGCATCAGCCTGCCGCGCACCGCGGCCGCGCAAGCCGGTCGTGGCAGGCGCATCCCCGCCAGCCTCGGCACCGGCGCCCTCAAGCCGGGCGACCTCGTCTTCTACGCCTACGCGCCCGGACGCGATTCCACGATCTATCACGTCGGCATTTACGCCGGCGGCGGTCAAATGATCAATGCGGCCCGCCCTGGCACCGCCGTCCGGCTGGACTCGGTGAACGCCATGTCCGGCTATGCGGGGGGAGCGCGGCTGCTGTGACCACGACTGCGCGCTCTCCGCGTCTGCTGGTGCTCAGCACCGTCATCCTCGCCCTCATCGGGGGCGTCGCCCTGCTGGGCATGCCGCACGGCCAGCAGCAGCCGGTCCCGGCAACGGCGTCGGCCGGCCCCGCAGCCACGGATCCGTCAACGGCTGCCGTGCCTCCCGCCAGCCAGCCGACCGGCCCCAGGCCGCCTTCCCCGCCATCCACTACATCCGCTGCGTCGACGCCGTCGGCCCCCGAGCCTGCGCTTGCGCCGCATGGCGAGGGACCGGCCGGCGACCGGGCCATCCAGCGCTCCCTTGAGGAGTCCTGGCCCGCCGACCTCCCAGCCGGCGACCAGAGGGAGCTCCTCACCGCGGGCCGCGCGCTGCTGCGCGCGGACGCCACCGGCGTCGGCCGTGGGAAGTGGCCCAACCTGTTCCCCGCTTCGGACCAGGCGGTGGCTCCGGCATTCGCCACCGCCCGCTTTCGGATCCAGGCTGCGATCGCCCGCCGGGACGGCAGCCCGGACAAGGCGGTGGTCCATCTGGTGTGGGCCGGCATGGACCGGGGCGGCACCTTCACCGACCTGCGCATCAGCGACTGGCACTTCACCCGAGGGACTTCGAAGAAGGGAGCAGCGACGTGGACTCCGCAGCCCCGTATCTGACCCAGGGAGCCGATCACATGGCTGCTGGTCAGGTACTCGGCCTGGTCATAGGCCTGGTTGACGCCGCCGACTGGCTCTACGGCCACTGGTACCTGCTCGCGCTGGCCACCGCCGGGTGCTGGGGCCTGAGCGAGTGGATCGTACGCCGGCTCGCAGCCAAGGCTTCCACTCAGCGAATGGCCCTGGAGCTCGTCCCCACCCGGCACTTCGACCCGAGCCTGGAGGAGATCTTCAGGCGCGGTGTCCAGTTGGCCCGCGCGTCCACAGCCATGCCCTGGTGGGCGCCCCGCCGGGCGAAGAGCGTACAGATCCGGCTGCGCGCGGACGGCAGTGCGCCCCTGCGCTACCGGATCGAGGGACCGGCGGGCGGCGAGCGACTGCTGTCCATCACGCCGTTCGGGCCGGACGTGACCGTGAAGCGGGCACGACCGATCACCGACAGGCCGCGAGCGCATACCGTGCGAGCCGAGTTCATGCTGCGGGGCAAGCTCATCTCTCCGCTGCGTGAGGTGCCGCTGAAACCCGATCCACTGCAGCCGCTGGTCGATGCCGTGGCCGACCTGCGTGCCGAGCTCGGCGACCTCGCCGAGATCCGGCTCGATATCCAGCGGGCCCCGAAGTGGGCGCTTCGGGCACGCCGCCTGCAGCTGATGGGTGCCGCGCGCCGGTCGGAGCGCCGGGAGGCCCAGCGGGCGGCGCGCTGGCTGCGGCAGGACGCCTCCGGCTTGGAGGACTCTTTGGGCTGGCAGCTGCAGCAGTTACTCACGGACAAGCCCGCATCCGGTGCCGGGCGGCGGCTGGTGATGCCGCCTGTGCCTCGGCGAGTGGAGCCAGCCGAGGCACTAGGGAAGCTCTCCGAGGACGACCACCTGGTGCGCGTGCAGCTGCTGGTGATGTGCGCATCGAACACCGAGGGCCGTGCCCAGGCCCGGCTCGCCCAACTGCAAGCCGCCCTTGACGTGTTCGGCGGCCGCTCACGGTGGGCGATGTGCGGCTGGCGCCTGGGGCCGTGGCGGATCGGCGCCGACCACTGGCCCACCCGGAAAGGCTTCGAGCGCCGCTGGAACCTGGGGCACTGCCAACCGCCCCGCGCAAACTGGCTCAGGCTTGAGGAACTGACGGGCCTAATCAAACCCCCGACCCAGCACTGCCGCCTGCCGGTCCTCGCCGGTGACCTGCCGACCTTCGCCTTCGGCGATCCCGGGTTGCTGCTGCAGGGCATCTACCGGGCCCCGGACGGCCGCGAGCGGCTGGTCGCCACCTACGCCGAGGAGACCCTGTTCGAAGTGGGAGTCGGCAAGGCCGGCGGCGGCAAGACGGAGCGCGCCCTGGCGCAGGCGATCGGCTGGGCGCATGCGGGCGGCGGGCTGGTCTTCGTCGACCCGCACCGCGACTCGTGGCCGCGGGCCCTGCCGTTCCTGGCCCACGACCACCTGATGCCGAGGATCGCGCTGGTCGACCTCAACGGGCTGGGTTCCAATCCGCGGGTGAGTTCGTGGAATCCGCTCGGCATGCATCACGGGCAGGCGGCGCACGAGGTCGTCGAGGCGATCGCCGACGCCTACGCCTCCGTACTCGCCTGGGAGGATGCGACCGCTCCGCGTGCGCTGACCATCCTCACCGCCGCGCTCACCGTACTGGTCGCCATCAACGAGGCGGCCTGCCAGGCCGGACAGCCCGAGGACCAGGCCACGATCTTCCACGTTCGGGCTCTGCTCACCGACGCAGGCTTCCGCACAGCAGCACTCGCCACGGTGGCGGACCGGCTGGACGAGGAGACCCGCGCGTGGTGGCAGTCGGTGTTCCCCACGCTTCCGCCCGACGCATTCGCCGTCATCCTCAACCCGATCGCCCGCCTGGCCGCCAACCCCATCACCCGTGCCTTCCTCGGCCAACCGGTCGGCGTCTACAACATCCGTGCGGCAATGGACTCCCGAATGATCGTGTGGGTGTGTCCGGGTGGCAACGGACCCACCGACCGCCTGCTGACCGCGCTGCTCGCCCGCGATCTGCTGCGGGCCGCCCGTTCACGGCGCGACACCCCGGAGGAAAAGCGGATGCCGTTCCGCCCGTACTTCGACGAGCTGATCACACTAACCGGTGCAGCCCCGGAGACCATCGCGTCGATGTTCGAGGACCTGCGCAAGTACAAGTGCCACGTCCACGGCATGACCCAGCTGTTGTCCC
Source organism: Streptomyces sp. Ru71 (assembly GCF_002920535.1). Classification (GTDB taxonomy): domain Bacteria; phylum Actinomycetota; class Actinomycetes; order Streptomycetales; family Streptomycetaceae; genus Streptomyces. Next base: position 4,305 of record NZ_PQSS01000060.1, read on the forward strand.
GGCTTCCCACGCCGGTGCGTTTGTCCCTGGTGCAGAACGCGTCAACCATAGCCACCACCGCCGGGGCGAAATCCGCGGTCGCACCCATCACCGCCGAATGGGGCGACGACCCCAGCCCCCACCGGGTCGCCACCATGGAACGCTTCGAACACTACGTCTCCATGAACGTCCACGGCCGCCGCGTCGGGCCCGTCCATCTGCGCGGACCCCACCTCGACGACGTCTTCGCCGCCCAGTCCCGCCCCCAGCAGGCCGGTGCGCTGGAGCGGGCCGCTCAGGCCAACGCCCAAGCTCTCCCCCTGGAAACACTCACCGACCGCGCCGCCAAGCAGCTCGGCCGGGTCACCGCCTTCCTCACAGCGCACGCCCCCGCCGGCGCCAGCGCTGTCCGCCTGTCAAAGGACAACGAATGGAACTGACCACCGCACCAACCGCCGAGCGTGCCCTGGCCGGCTTCACACCCAGCCCCGTCGAGCCCCTCAAGCATCAACTCCTGGCCGCACTCGCCCAGCACCGCATGGCCTCGACCAACCAACTGCATGTGCTGCTACCTCCCAACCGCTCCCGGCAGTCGGTCTCTGAACGGCTGAACGATCTGCTCGGCGAGCGCCTGGTCGACTTCGTCGTGCTGCCGCAGTCCCATCGCATCCGGGTCTGGTATCTCACACCGAAAGGCGCCCGCCTCACCCGGGACTGGCCCGCGCTGCGGGGCCGGCCACCGTATCCGATCACCTCCGCGACGACCGCCTCACTCAAGACCCCTCACACCCTCACGGTCCTACGCACCCACCTGGCTTTCGTCGCCGACGTCCGCCAGCGCGGTGACGAGCATGGCCACCTGGACTGGACTCCCGAGGTGTTCCCATCGATCGGCGACGGAGAGCGGGTCGTCGCCGACGCGGTTATGCACTACACACTCATCGACGGCCAACAACGACGCAAACTGCGGGCATTCGTCGAGGTTGACCGGGCCACCATGAGCAGCGAGCGCATGGCCGCGAAGCTCATCGAGTACGCAAGGCTGTGGACGTACGAGCCGCAGACCGTCGGTCGGCGCCGGCAGGCAGCCGGGCCCGGCGGGCTGCGCTGGTACCCCGGTTTTTCCTCGGGTCCTGTTCGTACTGACCGGCGCAGCGCGTCAGGCGATGAACAACCGGATCGGCAACCTCAAGGCCATGGCCGCCCATCACCCGCTCGTGGCCGACATCACCCGTGACGAACGGCTGGGAGCGGCCCTCCTAGAAGACCTCGAACGCCATGGTGCTACAGGCGAGGTCTGGGTGCCGCTGGCGGGGGCGAAAAGCGGCGCTCGTGGACAGAGCTGCGACAACCGATAGGTTCAACGGTGAACCACCTCGCCGCACGGCGTTCCATTTCGGCCAGCATGCACGAGTGCACACGACTGGAAATCGACATTCGGCTAGAGAAGTGGTCGGGTGCGTCCAGAGATGCCCAGAGCAAGTGACTTATCCTGCTGGGAAGTTGGCTGCCATATGCGTAATCTGGCGACTACACATAGCGCATCAGTGCACCTCGCCCTGGGTGCCGCCTCGAAGGGGAACGTGTTCGGCAGGCGACCCCACTGCGAAGCGCTGAACGGGGAGGAAACGTGACACGTCAGGTACGCCGGACTGCCCATCGTGCCGTTCGCGTTCGAAATCTCTTCGCCGCCTCCATGCTGCTGGGTGCAGCGGCCGTCACCGCCGCCTGTGATTCCGCAGCTGGCGATGGCCAGGCTTCCGCACAGAAGTCGTCCCCTGTCTCACCTGCGCCGACACCCAGCCCGGCAACGTCTTCCTCAATTCCGGAAAGCGCAGAGAAGGCGGCCGTGTTGGCAGCCTATGCGCACATGTGGGCGGAGCAGACGAAGGCTTACAAGAAGGCGGATGCCACAGGTACTGATCTGGAGAAGTACGCAACGCTCGACGCCCTTGGCCAGTTCCGCAACGATCTGGCGCGGATGAGGCAAGCCGGCACCGTGGCTCGCGGCGAGCTGACACACAGCGGCACCAAAGTGACCAGCATCGACCTCAAGGCGAAGACGCCGAAGGCGTCCCTGTCTGACTGCATGGACATCTCCAAGTGGCAGACCTACAGCGTGAAGAAGAAGCAAGTGCTTCCCCTTCCCAGCAATCAGCCGTTGCGGTACGTCGCCACGGCTGAGGCTGAACGGTGGAACGGACAGTGGCTCGTGACCGTGTTCACCACTCACGGGAATGAGAAATGCTGACGCGAGCCGCGGCAGCCGCCATGCTGCTGCTCACGGCAGCGGCTTCTACAGGGTTCGCGGCGGGCGGCCCTGGCGCGGGCAGTGCGGGCATTTGTGATGGCGCCCCTCTGACGGTCACGGTTTGTGCTGAGCAAGGGGGCAGCCCCAGCGCTGGCGGCTCTCCAAGCGACGGGGCGGGCTCGGCTGGCAGCAGCACACATGCCGACGCCTCGGACGCTCAACAGTGCACCTACACGAAGCTCGATCCTCAGCCACCCGCGGACAACGTCGCCTGGGGCACGCACCAACCCGGTGACGGTCAGGGCGCCCTCTACGGGGTGAACTGCCCCGACACCGGCAGGGTCGGTGTCGTGTGGATGGCGAACGGCAACGCTCCGGCCGCTCCACGCATTGATCCCGCCGTCCTTGCTCAGCGTGCTGTGGACTCGATGACGCTCCTCGGCCCGGACATCGCGAGCCCACGCGCCGCCGGTCGGTACACAGTCGGTGTGCCGATGTGGATGTGGGCCAACCAGAGCGCGACCACGTACGGGCCAAACTCGGCATCAGCGTCAGCGGGGGGCGTAACGGTTACTGCAACAGCGAAGGTTTCAAAGATCGTTTGGCAGATGGGTGACGGCGCCACGGTGACGTGCACGGGCCCCGGCACGCCCTACAAAGGTTCCGTGGGCATGGCCGAGTCACCGACGTGCGGCCACGTCTATTCCAAGAGCTCAGCCCGCGCATCGGGCGGCAAGTATCGGGTTACTGCCACCTCGACCTGGACGGTGAGCTGGGAGGGCGGCGGAGAGGCCGGTCAACTCAGCGAGGTCCGGCAATCCAATGTGCAGGTGGCGGTCGGGGAAGTGCAGGTCGTCGGGTAGCCGCCGGAAGGAAGAAGAGTGAGCAAGACCAAGGAACGCACGGGCGCGGCGACCGCGAACAGCGTGCCCCCACAGGGTGGGGTAGCAGGTCCGGTTGCTCCGCCTCGAGTGTCCGCCCGCAGGCGCCGACCGGGTGTCATTGCCCTGTCACTGGCGCTGATTGCGGCCGGTGGGGCGGGTGTCGCGGTTCTCCTCCTGCAGGTGAGCAACCGCACGCAGGTGGTGACCGTGGTGCGCGACGTTCAGGTCGGACAGGTCCTCACCGAGCAGGACCTGGGCAAGGCGTCCATGGCTTTGGATCCGGCTGTGCGGGTCGTGCGAGCCGATGATCTGGAGTCGGTAGTGGGCAAGCGGGCCGCAGTGGAGCTGAAGCCCGGCTCTCTGTTGTCGCCATCGCAAGTGACCAAGGATGCGCTGGTCAAGTCAGGGGAACAGCTGGTGCCGATCGGGCTGAAGCCCGAGCAGGTGCCCGCGACCGCCCTGATTCCGGGCCAGAAGGTCCAGCTGGTGCACGTGCCCGGGCAGGGGACGGGCGACACGGGCCAGGCAGGTAAGCCGTCTGGCAGCCCGCAGGAGACCATCGCCGGGCGTGTGGTGAAGGCCTCCCCGGCGGCGCCAGGCACCGGTGTCGTGGTCGTCGACGTGGCCACCGCAGCGACCGACGGCCCGACGGCGGCGGCGTGGATGTCGGCCGGCACCCTGCGTCTGGTCCTCGACGCTCCGGACGGCAGCTGATGGGTGTGATCGCGCTGGCCGGGTGCCGCGGAGCGCCCGGTGTGACCACCAGTGCTCTGGCTCTGCTGCTGGCCTGGCCGCTGGAGTCGGGGCGCAAGATGATCCTGGCCGAATGCGATCCGGACGGCGGTGCCGTGCTGCACGGTCTGTTGCAGGGATCGCTCGGTGACCGGTACGGGCTGCGCAACCTTTCCATCGCGGCGCGGAAGAACGAGTTCAGCGACGCGTTCTGGCGGCAGTTGATCGACTTGAGCAGCGAGGACGGCACGAAGGAATCGCCACGCGACCGGCTGCTGCTGCCCGGAATTGCCGATCCCGCCGAGGCGGCGGGGCTGGGGTCGGTGTGGAAGGCGCTGGCGTTGATGTTCCGAGGCATTGAGGCGGACTACGGCCACGATGTCCTGATCGACCTCGGCCGTAGCGGAGGCGTGGGCCCGTCGGCTGTGCTTGCCGAGCAGGCGGATGCGGTGTTTGTCGTGGTCCGGAACACGCTGCGTTGTCTGCACGCTGCGCAGGCCCGCGTCCGGGTTCTGCAGGAGCATGTCGGTGAGGTTGGCCTGGTGATGATCGAGGAAGGCCCCTACGCCGCTGGCGAAGTGCAGCGGGTCCTTCAAGTCCCTGTGGTGGCCACCTTGCCGTGCGTGCCCAAGGACGCCGCGGTGCTGTCCGACGGCATGGAGCAGCCGCGGCACTTCACCAGGTCGGCCCTGATGAAGGCGGCGCGTACGGCCAGCTCTTCTCTCGTGCAGAGAGCAGCCCTGCGCCGCTCCAGCCTGGCACCGCTCCCGTCGGCTTCAGGGGAGGTGACGCATGCTGCGCGGTAGGCCCTTGCACGCAGATCCGACGGTGGCGCCGCCGCCTGGACCGCCGCGGCGTACACGACCTCAGGGACCCAGCACCGCTGCGGGTTCGGCTTCCAGCGCGCAGCCCCTCGGCGCGTCCGTGCCTCGGGTAGTGGTGGACTACAAGGTGGCCCGCCATATCGCCACGCAAGTCGCCCGGCAGCGCGAGGAACTGCTGAAGGCCACGCCGGAGGTCGACCGCGCCACCGAGGAGCAGCACTGCCTGCACTGGATCAACGAGGCCGTCGCGCTGTGGGCCCATGCCCAGGGTGCGGAGCGCGGGGTGAGCACCACGCCGCAGGAAGAGAACGCTCTGCGCCGGGCGGTGTACGACCTGCTCTACCGAGCCGGCCGTCTGCAGCCGTACCTGGATGACGAGCGCGTCGAGGACATCTTCATCCAGGGTCCGGAGGAGGTGTGGCTCGACTACGGCGATGGCGAGCGGACGATGGTCGGCCCTATCGCGGACTCCGAGGACGAGCTGCTGGAGCTTTTACGTGAGTTGGCGCGGGACTCGGGCCTGAGTGAGCGCACCATCTCCACCGCGAACCCGACCCTGGCGTTGTCGCTGAAGGACGGCTCGCGTCTGCAGGCCATCACGGGGCTTGGCCCGACGACGTATGCCGTCATCCGCCGCCACCGGGTGTCCCAGGCTGACCTTGACGACCTGGTGGGGCTGGGCACCATCGACCCGATCCTCAGGGACTTTTTGGGTGCGTGCGTGCGGGCCGAGAAGAACGTGATGATCGCGGGCAAGCAGAAGGCCGGCAAGACGACGCTGCTGCGGGCGATGCTCAAGGAGTTCGATCCCGAGTGCCGCTTCGCCACGATCCAGACTGAGGACGAGTTGTTCGCCCATACCAACGGCTACCACCGCCAGGTGGTATCGCTGGTGGCGCGCGAGTCGAACGGGGAGAAGGACGCCGCTGGCCGCGGCGCAGGTGAGGTCACGCTGCTGGACCTGATGCATCCGGCGTTGCGGATGTCGCTGGAGCGGATCGTCGTCGGTGAGGTCCGCGGACCCGAGGTTGTGGCGATGATGCAGGCCCTGACGAACGGCGCCGGCGGCAACCTGTGCACCATTCACGCCCGGCGCCCGGACATCGTCTTTGACCGGATCGCCGAGTTGTATGCGCTGGCACAGGAGAATTTGTCCGAGCAGCTCGCCTACCGGCAGATCGCCAACGGGTTGGACTTCATCGTCTACGTCTCTATGACCGACGAGACCCAGATCGGCGGCCGGCGCCACCGCTACGTCTCGCACGTCCTGGAGGTCACCGGCATCGGCGAGTCCGGCCGGCCGGCCACCAACGCCGTCTTCGCCCCAGGCCTGGACTTCGGGGAGGTGCGGGCGGTGCCGCAGATGGACCCGGCCTGTATCGACGACCTGCGCCGTGTCGGCTTCGACTCCTGCCTGCTGCAGCACCGCCAGGGGCTGTGGAAGGAGCCACTGCCGCTGCTCGTGGGGGTGAGCCGATGACCCTGTTGCTGGCCCTGCTGAGCGGCATGACCGTCACGGCCGGCCTGATCGGCATGGTGATCGGAGTCGTCGGGACAACAGCGCCGCGCCGTGCCCGGCTGCGCCGGCGATGGCAAGCCCGTGGAGGCCAGGCGCCCAGCCAGGAGGTACGGCTACGCCGAGAGGCGCTGACGGCAGCGGCGGTCGTGGTGTTCCTGGGGGTGTGGCTGGCATCGGGGAACTTCGTGGGCGGCGCCCTGCTGGGGGCGGCCGTCGTCGGCGTGCCCTGGCTGATCACTCCCGCGCAGATCGCCGCCGAGCGCATCAATCAGCTGGAGGCGCTCAGCGAGTGGACGCAGCGGCTGGCCGGGCTTCTTAGGCTGGGCATGGGGCTGGAACAGGCGATGATCACCAGCCGTAAGAGTGCCCCGGACGCGCTCGCGGAGCAGATCGCCGCTCTGTCCGAGAGGCTCCGTCTGGGTTGGCGGCCCGAGGAGGCACTGCGCGTCTTCGCTGATGAACTGGACGACGTCACCGCCGACAAGGTCACCGCCGCGCTGATCCTTTCCGTCAACGACCGCGGGCCGGGCCTGGCGCAGGCGCTGGAGGACCTGGCGGGCACTGTGCGTGAGGAGTTGGCCAAGAAGCGCGGTATCGAGGCAGACCGTGCCAAGCCGCGTACCACGGTGCGGTGGATGACCATCATCACCCTTGGCGTGGTCGTGGCCGGGTTCTTCGTGCCGTCCTACACCAGGCCGTACTCCACCCTTCTCGGGCAGCTCGTGCTGGGCTTTTTGACCGCCGGGTTCGTCGCCACGCTCGCTCTGATGCGCCAGCTGGGCGTCTTTCGCCGCATCCCACGCTTCTTGATCGCCGACGCGCGCAGCACCGTCCGCCTGCCCGCTCCGGCGACCACCACGTCGGGCGAGGCGCCCCTCGAATACGAGGTGGAAGGAGCCGTGTCGTGAACCTTCTTCCCGTTGTGCTCTCAGGGGGCACGGTCGGTGCCGGTGTCGCCCTGCTCGTGCGGGAGATGCTGCACGCGCAGCCTGCCCTGGCACCGGCGTTGCAGCGCACGGCGCCCGGCGGCTTGACCATGCCGGAGCCGGAGCTGAATCGCGAGGAGGTGTGGGGCCGGTGGCTGCTGGCCCGTCTGGAGCGCCTACCCGGGGTGCGCATGCCCACGACGAACCTCGCCCTGCTCGGCCAGGGGCCGGGCCAGTTCATGCTGAAGAAGGTCACGCTCGCCGCGCTCGGCCTGCTGTGCCCGGTGCTGGTGACCATCCCGTGGATCATCGCGGGGATCTCCCTGCCCTTCTACGTGCCCGCCGTGGTCGGGTTCGTGGTGGCGGGGCTGCTGTTCATCACCCCGGACCTCGCGGTGCGTGACCAAGCAAAGCGGGCCCGGGAGGAGTTCGCCCACGCCCTGGTCGCCTACCTCGACCTGGTCGCCCTCAAGCGGGCTGCGGACGCCGGCCCCACCGAGGCCCTGGAGAAGGCAGCCGCGGTCGGCCGGGGCTGGCCGTTTCTGTACGTGCAGGGCGCCCTGCGCCGGGCCCGGCTGGAGAAGATCCCGCCCTATCAGGCCTTAAGCGAACTTGCCGCCCAGTACGAGCTTCCCGCGCTGGACGACGTCGCGGACATCATGCGCGGCTCAGCCACCGACGGCGCCGCCGTCTACAAGGCACTGCGGGCCCGCACCGCCGCCTTGAGCGCCGAACTGCTCGCCGACCAAGCGGCCGAGGCCAACTCCGCCAGCGAGAAGATGACCGCGCCCGGCGCCCTGCTTGCCGTGCTGGTCATGCTGCTGATGGCCTTCCCCGCAGTGATCCGCATGCTCACCGTCTAGAAGACCGAACGACGCTCATCACCACATTCGGAAGGGGACCACTCGTGAAGCACACCGCTCTTCGCTCCTACCGGGCCGTGCGCTGGCTGACCTCGCGGCTTGAGGCAGCTGAGGCAAGCATGCGGCGCCGCCCGGACGGCGGCGACATCAGCATCACCACCGTCATCATCTGGGTCGCCGCAGTCACCGGCGCGCTGGTCATCGCCGGCACCATCGCCGCCGTAATCGCCAAGTACAACGGGAACCTGAGCGGCATCTGATGTTCGAGCACGCCCGACTTCAAGCCTGGTGGCGCGGGCGAAGATGGGCGGACGATCGCGGGGACGCATCCATCCAGATGGCGATCGTCTACCCGTTCGTGCTGCTCGCGACGATCGCCGTCATCCAGGCCTCCCTGTGGTACTACGCCCGTCAGATCGCCCTGACCGCGGCCCGGGAGGGTGTCAGTGCAGCGCGCGCCTACCAGGCGAGCCCAGCCGACGGCGCGGCCCGGGCCCGTGAGGTCCTGGGCCGCACAGCGGGTGACAGCCTGCGCTTCGCGAGCGTCAGTACCGGCAGTGACGGTGAGCGGGTGCGCATCCAGGTGTCCGGCACCGCACAGTCGATGATCCCCGGCGTCCCGGGTTTGTCGATCACGCAGTCGGCGTCTGCGCCCGTTGAGCGGTGGACGGTGCCAGGAGAGTGAGCACCCTGTCGACAAACGCGTCACGGCACAGGCGGATGAGGGGCGATACGGGCAGTGTCGCCATCGAGGCCGCCATCATCCTGCCGCCGTTGATCATGTTCGTGTGTCTGGCCATCGCCGGCGGCCGCATCGTCACCTCCGGCGCGAAGATCGACACCGCAGCACAAGACGCGGCCCGCGAGGCATCCATCCACCGCACCGCGGCGTCCGCACAGGCTGCCGCACAGTCCGCGGCCGCAGAATCCCTGGACGATCAGGGCATCACCTGCGCGTCAACCACGGTCAATATCAACACTGGCGGCCTGAGCGTGCCGGTCGGCCAGGTCGGCACCGTCACAGTAACCGTCTCATGCACCGTCAACCTGTCCGACCTCCTGCTACCCGGTGTGCCCGGCACCCGCACACTCACGTCGACCGCAACGTCCGTCGTGGACGCCTACCGTCAGCGGGGAGCGTGATGAGAGTCCAACACGACACAGAACGCCCCCGTTTCGACGACCGAGGCGGTGTCACCGTGTTCGTCGCGGTGTGCGTGGTTGCGTTGATCGGCATCATCGGCGTGGCCGTCGACGGCGGCGGAAAGATGCGCGCTACCGAACGGGCCGATTACATCGCTGGTGAAGCGGCCCGGGCGGGCGGGCAGGCCATCGACCCGGTCAAAGCCATCTCTGGTGAAGCTGTCGTCGTCAACCCGCAAGACGCCGTCGCGGCTGCGCAGGCCTACCTGCGCACCGCCGGCGCCAGGGGCACGGTAAGCGTGGCCGGCGACGGAAAGACCCTCACGGTCAACGTGTCCGGCGCCTACGACACGAAGTTCCTGTCCGTGGTCGGGATCGGCTCCATGCCGGTCACGGGACACGGCACCGCAACGCTCCTGACCGGCGTCACCAACCCCGACTAAGGAAACCCCCGCATGCGCACCCCGCACGCCTCCGCCCCGGCAAGCCGCACCTTGGGCAGGATGTTCAAGGCCGTCGTGAGCCTGCTCGTCTTGGCCGGCGCACTTGCCGGGCTGCCGCTGCTGCTCGGGTGGGTGACCCCGGTCATCTGGGCGGCCAGCCACGACGATCTGGCGCACCTCCTCGACCGGCAGGACACCGGAGCGGCGTTCCTGATGCTGCTGGTCGTCGTCGGCTGGGCCGGATGGGCCCAGTTCGCCTTCTGCGCCGTGCGTGAACTCCTCGCCCAGCTACGCGGCCGCACCTGGCTCGCGCCCCGCGGCTTCGGCGCTCCGCAGCGTGCGGCGGCCGCGCTGGTCGGCAGCATCCTGGTACTACTTCCCGCCAGTTCCGCTCTGGCCTCGGAGGCGCAGGCCGCTCCATCCGCCACAGCCGCCCGCATGCCCGGTCAGACCCATGCCTCAAGAGCCGAGCACTCATCGGTGTCCGCAGCGGGCGTATCAGCGGCCCGCACCTACACCGTGAGCCAGGCACGGCCGGCGGAGAGTCTGTGGAGCATCGCTGAGGCCGAGTTGGGGGACGGTGAGCGGTGGCGGGAGATCGCCGATCTGAACGAGGGCCGAACCATGATCGACGGCACGGTTTTCCGCGCGAACAGCTTTCTGCAGCCCGGCTGGAAGCTGCAGATGCCCGACAGGGCCGCAGCCGTCGCAGGCATCCGTACGCAGCTGAGTGACAGCGCACCCGCTGCCCACGAGAAGACAGGGCAGGTCGTCACGGTCAGCGCGGGTGACTACCTGTCGAAGATCGCTGAGAAGGAACTGGGCGACGGCGACGACTGGCCACAGTTGTTCGAAGCCAGCAAAGGCAAGCCGCAGCCGCACGGCCTGCCCGAGATCACCGACCCCGACGTCATCTATGCGGGACAGCAGATCACGGTGCCCGAGCCCCGGCCCCATCAACCGGACCACGGCCCCGGGCAGGGAGAGGAGTCGGGCGCTCACGAGGCCACTCCTCCAACCACCCAGAATCCCGACAGCACGCAAAAACCGGACGACGGCGACGACGCGCCAGCACCCGCCCCCAGCCAGACCACAACGCCGGCATCCGAATCACCGCCACCCAGCGCACCGGCCAGTTACCCTGCCGAGCAGCCGGGGCAGGAGGAGTCGTCTCCGCCCGCCTCAGCGTCGCCGGAGCCTGAGCCCAGCGCCAGCGCCTCGGCTCCTGCCGCCTCTCCGTCAGCGTCAGCGTCGTCATCGGAAGCATCCGGCTCTCCTGCCGGCCCGGTGACGGCTCCGGTCAGCAGCAGTCCGCTGAACCTGCGCATCGTGCTTGGCGCCGGCGCGCTGCTGGCGGCCGCCGTCACTGGCGCTCTCGCCCTGCGCAGGACGCTGCAGCGCCGCCGCCGCAAGCCCGGCGAGACGATTGCCATCGCGTCGGAAATCTCTGCAGCAGAGGCCCAGCTGGCGGCGGCTGCCGAACCGGCAGGCGCTGCCCGCCTGGACGTGGCCCTGCGGACGCTGGCCCACCACTTGGCCCAGCAGCAGGAGGACCCCGTTCTGCCGCCCCTGCGGGCCGCCCGGATCGGCGCCCGAGCAGTACACGTGCTGCCCGAGGAACTCGCCCAGGAACCGGTGGCACCCTTCACTACCGGACAGGGCGGCTGGTGGATCCTGCCCGCCGACGCCGTCCTTCTGGACGACGAGGCCGCCCGCGAGGTGCCGCCGCCGTATCCGGGACTGGCCACGATCGGCAGCACCACGGCCGGCGACCTGCTGCTGCTCAACCTCACAGCCCTCCCCGCCCTGCTGCTGGACGGCAACCCGGTCCACATCACCGAGGTATGCACCTCGCTGGCGCTCGAACTCGCAATGAGTCCATGGGCCGCCGACGTCCAGATCGTCACCGTGGGATTCGGCGAGGACCTTCCCCAGCTGCTGCCCACCGCGCGCATCGCCCACATGCGGCAGCCCGCGCACGCGCTGCGTGATCTGAGCGAACGCCTGCTGGAAGCCCACCAGATGCCCGAAACCCAGCATCAGCCGTATCTGCTGCTGTGCGCGTCCTCGCTGGACGAGAACACCGCCTGGCAGTTCGCCGACGTCATCGACCGGGCAGGGGCGATGCCCGTCACGCTGATCGCCCCGGCCAGTACGGCGGCCGCCCGCTTCCCCGAGGCGGAGATCCTCAACGCCTCACTCAGCGAGCCGCAGACCCTCGACTACGTGGGCACCGACATCACCGTGCAGCGTCTTGCACACTCCGCCTACCTGCAGATCACCACCGCCCTGAAGGTGTCCGGGCAGCCGCCCCACCCGGCCGAGGGGCCCTGGCAGGACGTTCCGCAGGAGCTTGAGGGCGTGCAGCAGCATCAGCAGGCATCGCCTGAGGAATCCGTCTTCCCCGACCGCGCGATGCCGGCGCCAGCCGCGGCAGCGGATGTGAGCGGCGAGATTTTCCCAGCCCTGCTCGCCGCCACCACCGATCCGTCCGCACTCCGTCTTCTCTCCCCCGCCACGTCGTCAGTGGAGGCCGACCATGAAGCCGGCCCGGACACCGAGCCAGCGGTGCCTTCGGCCCCAAATCCCCGGGCCTGCGCGGATTGTGCCGACACGGCACACTCCGCGCAGGCCGACGTCCCAGCAACCACCGCCGAGGAGCCGACGGCGCCAGAGACGGAAGGGTGCGAGGCACACGACCTGCATGCCCCGGAGATCCGGGTCCTGGGACCAGTCGAGGTGACCGGCGTGGAAAACACCGGACACGGCCCGCGGATGGCGCAGCTGGCCGCCTTGCTGTATTTCCGTCCAGGACGCAGCGCGGACGTGCTATGTGCCGACATGGACCCGGTCAGCCCGTGGTCGACGAGCACCCTCAACGCGCGCATGCAGGGCCTGCGCAGCTCCCTGGGCAGCGACGCGTCCGGCAACCCGTACGTGCCACGCCGCAAGACGGGCGATGATCCATACCGGCTCGCACCCGGCGTGCGATGTGACTGGACCCGCTTCCTCCAACTCGTCGAACACGCACTGCCCCTTGGGCCGGCGGGCCTGCCCGACCTGGAGAAGGCACTGAGTCTGGTACGGGGCAAGCCGTTCGGCGGCCGGCCGCTGCCATGGGCCGAGCCCAAAGCGCAGGAAATGATCACACGGATCATCGACGTCGCACACACCGTTGCCACCTACCGCATCCCCGCCGGCACCCACCACGACCTGAACGCCGCCCGGCAGGCCGTCTCGACCGGCCTCGACGTCGATGAGACCGCAGAGCTCTTGTATCGGGACTGGTTGAAGATCGAACATACAGCCGGGAACCGCTCGGGCCTGCACACCGCGATCGCCCGCGTGCAGCAGGTCAACCGGTCGCTGGACTGCTCACTGGAGATGGAGACCACTCAGCTCATCAACGAGCTCCTCAACGGCTCGGGCACGGCGGTGCGCAAGGCCCTGTAGGCGTGGATGCACGGGACGACGCGGTGCGCACTACTGGCTGGGGACGACATCCCGAGCCGCGTAGGCGAGCAGTTCGCTCAGGGCTGCCTCGTTGGAAGCGGGCGGCCGGAGGCGCCATTCCGCGAGAGTTTCGCGTACGGTCTGCGCAACCGCGTGCGCCTGCTGGGCCAGGTCGTCGTCCAGGGCAGCCACTCCCCCGTCTTCGGCACGTCCGGTGACGACGACCGGCCCGTGCATCGGGTACAGGACGATGCCTCGCCAGGCACTCGCCAGGGCCCACGCGGCGATGTTCTGCGCGAGCCCGATCGCGTGTCCATCGCCGTGCATGTGCAGCAGCGCCTGCCGATGGTAAACGCCTAGATCAACAGCGCCGCTGGATCCGATGTGTTCCCGGATCGCGGAAGGCGCACCGGGCTCCGGCAAGTCGAGTTCGCTGATAGCGGTGTCCGGGGCGATACATAGGGCACGCATGAGACCTCCTGTCTCGCGGTTCGGAAGCGCAGTGCGCACATCGCGGTGCGGCTGGCTGCGCAATGAACAGCCCGGCTGCCCAACGCTGATGCGGTCGAGCCGGGCGCGGCTTCTCACTCCTGCGGCTGTGCGTGGTGGCGGGTCAGTCCCTGCCAGCGCCGCTCGAAGTCGAGGACTTGCTCGGCAATGTAGTCGGTGGTAACAGGCTTGTTGTGCTGCGCAGTGATGCCCTGGGCTGCGCACTGCTGCACAATGGCGTCGAACGACGGGCTCTCATTGCGCACCCGCTGTTCCGCCCACACGTTGTAGACCCGGAACGGCAGGAGATAGCGGCGCAGGGTGGACGGACTGACCGGCTTTCCACCTCGGCCAGTCATGCCCTTCATCTCTGCCAGGTAGGCGGAGAGCTGCTCGGCCTTGGGCTCCTCGCCGTACTCGGTCTGATACTCCATCCAAGCGAGGTAATAGCGGTCGACGGTGGTCAGCGCGGCAACGGCAGGCATCCCAGCCGCGCTGTCCTCGGCCAGCGGGTCATCGATAGCAGCGCTCACCCGGGGCCTGCGCTGCTTTGTGGCGGGGTGCGAGCCCACGCCGGCCGGCGACTCTTCAGACTCCTCGCTCGCGAGCGGATCGCCAGAAGGCACCTGCGCGACGGGCACCGCGGCTTCCTCGCCCGCGGGCGGCTCCGTCTCGTCGAACTCGCGCTGCCGGAAGGCCGCGACGAAACCCTCCAGGTCTGCGCCCGTGATGGGCTGGCCGTTGCCGCCGGTGATCTGGTCCCGCTCATAGACGTACGTGGCGAGAGCGGCGGCATCGGGGTAAACCCCGAGCTCCTGCGCGTACGTCAGCCAGGCGCTGTAGAAATAGTCAGCCCATCCGTCATCCGCGTCAGGCGGGGCTTGGAGCTCGGTGCCGCTCTCAGCTGGCGGCGTCTGGCGCTGCTTGAGGAACCGCAGCAGGGGCTCGACTTGCTCGCTGGACACCGGTCCGCCCGCCGCCGTGGCCATGCCGTACTGGTCTCGGAGCCACAGAGCGAACTGCGAGCTCGTGGGCTCGAAACCGAAGGCGCTCATCCAGTCCTGATAGGCCTCGGCGAGTTGGGCCCTCTGGTCGCCTTCGAGGCCATGCGACTGCTCGGGACGCGCGGCAGACATGTCCGCCTGCGGCTGAGGGGCCGCACCGTCCACCTGCGCCGATTCCTTCTCCCCATGGAGGACGGCCTCGAGTTCAGGGCTCTGCCGCTGGGTCAGGACAGGGTTCCGTTCGATGGTGAACTGAATCGGCGGCTCGTCGATGCCTGCGGCGGCCAGCCCGGCCGCGGCCGTCTCGGCCAGAGGGACACCGTAGCGGGCCAGACGGAGCGGCATCAGCGACTCTACCGGAGCCTTGCGACGCCAGGCCCGGCCGAAACGAGAGCGCAGGCTCGCCCGGTAGACAACACGCTCCTGCTCGAGCTTGATGACCTGGTCGTAGGAGCGGAGCTCCCACAGCTTCATGCGGCGCCAGAGCAGGAACGTGGGGATCGGAGCCAGCAGCCAGCGGGTGACGCGGACACCCTCCATGTGCTTGTCGGCAGTGATGTCGGCGATCCGGCCGATCGCGTGCCGGGCAGCCTCGACCGCGACGACGAACAAGACCGGAATGACCGCGTGCATTCCCACACCCAGCGGGTCAGGCCAGGCCGCCGCCCCATTGAAGGCGATGGTGGCGGCCGTCAGGAGCCAGGCCGCCTGGCGCAGCAAGGGAAACGGGATGCGGATCCATGTCAGCAGCAGGTCAAGAGCCAGGAGGACACAAATACCGGCGTCGATGCCGATCGGAAAGACATAGGCGAAGGTGCCAAAGCCCTTTGTGACCGCAAGTTCACGGACCGCCGCGTACGAGCCAGCGAATCCGATCCCAGCGATAATCACGGCACCCGCCACGACCACACCGATGAGGACCCGATGCGCTCGGGTCAGCTGGGGCATCACACCGTTCCCGCCAGCCACAGACCCCTCCCCCATTACTCTCGATGGTGTGCAGTCCAGAATCCCACGACTTGATCACCATCGGGTCGAGTCCCCTACCGCTGGCTGAATCTCCTACTGGAAACACCACCCGACCACCTCACCGAGGCCCTTGGTTACGCAAGAGCAACCAAAGCGACCGACGTTGAATAGGCATCGTGATGGCCGATGCGTGCGCCGGAGTTGGCCTTCAGTATCCCCATCTCCCGCAGGGGGCGGGAACTGATGCTGGCAGAAGCTCGGCGCAGCCTGCCTGCACCAGCCGATCTTCGTGGCGCTCACGGTCAGGGCAACCTTGCTCCACGTAAGCTGGGCACCAAGCGCGGGGAGAGGCTGGAGCCGGGGGCGACCAGCGACTGTGGCAGCTACTCGTCGACAACGCCGGGATCCTACATCGCGACAAAGAAGGTCACCGCGCACTCTCTGTGGGCGGGGCCGAACACGGGCATGAAGGCCCACCTGTCCCTGGCGGAGCGAAACCGTCGGGACCTGGGTGGCCGACTCGTGGACTGCGGACATGCGTACGACCGGCCGAAGGTAGACCCGCTGTCTGGCTAGAGCGTCCACTTTCGGCCCCTGCGAGGGCGACTCCAGCTGGCCCCACTTTGTGGATGACTGGCGAAGATCAGGCGTCGTGATGCGGCTCCTGTAGGCGGTTTGATTGGGGAGGCCCACCGGCTGCTGTCCCTGCCAGATCACGCCTTCGGAGCGCAGCCGACTTAAACAGCCTCTAGGTGCTGTTCGGCCCAGATGGTCTTGCCTCGCGTCGTATGGCGTGTGCCCCAGCTCTGAGCGAGTTGGGCTACGAGCATCAGGCCGCGTCCGCCCTCGTCAAAGACGCGGGCTCGGCGAAGATGTGGCGCGGTGCTGCTGGCGTCGGACACCTCACAGATAAGGGTGCGGTCGTGGATCAGGCGCAGCTGAATGGGGGGTTGGCCGTAGCGAATGGCGTTGGTGACCAGCTCGCTGACGACCAGCTCGGTGGTGAAGAGGTTGTCCTCCAGCCCCCACGCCGTTACCTGGTCGCACGCGTTCTGCCGAGCCTGGGCGACCGCCGCGGGATCGGACGGGACATCCCAGGCGGCGACCTGATTGGCCCCCAGGGCACAGGTGCGGGTGACGAGGAGGGCCACGTCGTCGTCCGGGCCGGCCGGAAGCAAGTTCTTGAGGACGTTGTCGCAGATGTCCTCCAAAGAGCGGGCGGGCTGCGTAAGGGCGTGCCGCAGCCCGGCGAGTCCATCGTCAACGTCCCGGCCCCGGGCTGCGATGAGGCCATCGGTGTACAGGGCCAGCAGGCTGCCTTCGAGCAAGTCGATCTCGGTGGCTTCGAAGGGCAGACCGCCCAGCCCGAGTGGTGGACCGATGGGCATGTCGAGGAGTTCAGCAGTGCCGGACGGGGCGACCACGGCGGGTTGCGGATGGCCAGCGCTGGCCAGAGTGCAGCGGCGGGAGACCGGGTCATAGACGGCGTACACGCAGCTGGCGCTAATACCCTCGGCGGCATCCGGTTCGGCCTCGGAATTCAGCCGGATGACCAGGTCATCGAGGTGAGTGAGCAGCTCGTCCGGTGGCAGGTCGATGTCGGCCAGAGTGCGTACCGCCATGCGCAACCTGCCCATGGTGGCGGACGCCTGGATGCCGTGGCCGACGACATCCCCGACGACCAGCCCGACTCGGGCGCCGGACAGCGGAATCACGTCGAACCAGTCGCCGCCCACCCCGGCAGGAGCCCCGGCAGACAGGTAGCGCGAGGCAACGTCGACCGCGACCTGATCGGGAAGTCTGTGGGGCAGAAGGCTGCGCTGGAGCGTCACGGCAGTGGTGCGCTCACGGGTGTAACGGTGAGCGTTGTCGACGCACACCGCTGCCCTGGTGGTGATCTCTTCGGCCACCAGCAGATCGTCCTTATCGAAGGCATCCGGGTGACGGTGGCGGAGGAAGACCGCCACGCCCAGGGTGTTCCCTCGCGCCCGGATCGGCACGGTCATCATCGAGTGGATTCCGTAGGCGCGGCTCCGCCCCGATCGGACCGGATCGTTAGCCACCCAGCGGGTGACGGCCGGGTCAGTCATCTCGTACCTGGCAGACCGGCCTGCGGCCAAGCACTGCGCCGGCGGGGAGGAGGCCGGGTACGCGGCCACCTGGTCCAGTTCGATCGCGGCTTCCGGGCACCCTCGGAGAACAGACTGGTGAGCGACACGTCGCAATGCGACGGAGCGCGTGAGCACACCGAAGGGTGGCTCTGCGCCGTCTTCGAGGGAGGCCAGCAGATCCACGCTGGCAAAGTCGGCAAGACGGGGCACCGCCACATCGACCAGGTCCTGCGCCGTGCGCGCTACGTCCAGAGTGCTGCCGATCTGCGTGCTGGCCTCGTTGACCAGGAGCAACCGTTGCCGAGCCCAGTACTGCTCGGTAGTGTCGCGCGCTGCGAAGCACACACCGCGCATCCCACCTTGTTCCGTCACGGGGGCGATACAGATCTCCCAGGCGTGCCGACGGCTTTCCCCCGGGACTTGCAGGAAGTTCTTGAGATACTGTCGCTCTCCGGTCTTAAGGACCCGGCGCATGGCTCGCTCGTTCTTGCGTGCATCCGGGTGCGCCACGATTTCCGACAAGCGCAGCCCGCGCATCTCAGCGTCCGTCATGGCGACCGCGCGCTCCATGTCGGCGTTGGCCCGGACCAACCGCAGCTCCGTGTCAAAGATCGCAAGCACGTACGGCGCATGTGTGAATCCCCATTCCACTATCGCGTGGTGCTCGTCCAGGGGCGACTGCCGCACTGCGGAACACACGAGGAGCCATTCGGTGCCGCCGTCGTTCGCCACACCACGGTGCGCGAGCAACTCCGCTTGCAACGGGCCGCCACTTCTGCGGCGCAGCCTGACTGTCCGGCTCCATAGCGAGCGATCGACTGCGGGCCACGAAATGCGGCGGCTGGCGTCCTCGGCGAGCAGGTCAACCGCCGGCCGCCCCACTACCTCCTCGGCGCGGTAACCGAGCAGCCGGTGGGCACCGTCGCTCCACGCCGTCACGATGCCATGTTCGTCGATGGTGACTGTGCACGCGGCGATCAGCGTGTCCCCCAGTACGTCACCGCTGACGGTGCCGGATCGCGTCATGACAGGTCTCCTCGCCATGCGCCCTGAGCAAGCACTGCTTCATTCTAATTTTCCCATCGAAATTATGTTGCAACGGGTCGTGGAAAATCATCCTCATTGGTGCGAGGCTGACCGCCACGTCCACCACGAACTGGTGTCCATTGCGATTGCGGCCGCCTCCAGTGAGCTCGTCATTTTCTGGCAATCCCCCCCACCGAGTGGCGGCGCCCGGGTCGGGTGCGTGTGGCCACTCACGCAGCCGCCCCCTCGGTTCCCGACCCTGGTCGCCCTTCCGAGGCCTGCGAGAACGACGCTACGCATCGGAACCGGTGCGTCACGTACTGTGGCCCACGACCGCGGGTGGGCACGGATGCCTATCCGGGCATGTTGCGCGATGTGTGCAGTGAGGAGCGGGCCCGCGAGCACGCCGCTGCCTTCCGTGCCGTACGGAGACCTGGAGCCGTTGAACCGCGCACTGCCCGGCGTGACACACCTTCCTAGGCTCGTGCTCTCAGCACGGTGCTGCGCAGCGTCGGGTACGCGATGAGGACCACGACGAGGGCGACCAGGAATCCCAGCGATGTCACGCCGGCTTCCTGGAGAACTGTGCCCGTCATCGTCGCTGCGAGCACCGAGACGACGCCGGCCCAGTTCACCGTCTCGAGCCGGTCGGCGTCGGCGACACGGCCCCGCCGCACGATAAAGAAGTCGGCGATGATCACTGCAGCGAGTGCCGTCGTGGTCACCCCCAGGATCCCGAGATAGCTGGTGACCAGCCCCAGGATGTTCCCAGCGGCCATGAGCAGGCCGATCGCGTTGCCGACCACGACCATCGCGGCCCGCCCCGGATTGCGTCCGGACAGGCTGTCGGAGAGGTTGGACAGTGCCAGCGAGCCGCCGTAGGTGTTCAAAACCTGGGCTTTGGCCTGAGCCACGTACATCAGGAGGAAGCCGGTCAGCCCCGCCAGGACCACGAAGAAGGCCCCGGAGTTATTGCTGATCATCCAGGTGACCTTGTCGGCGATGCTGCTCCCCACCTGGGTTGCGGCTACCTGCGGGTGGGCCCCGAGATAATCACCGACGGCCTTTGAGCCGGCGTGGATGATCACGGTGCCCAGCACCACGACGATGACGTCGATCATGATGGCGCCACCCACGGCGAGGATGCCGACGTCGCGGCTGGACCGTGCGTAACGGGCGAAGTCGGCGTCGGTCAGGGCGAGCGCCCCCGCGGAACCCGCGAGGATCGACAGCACTGCCATAAACCGATCTCCCTGTCCGCCATACCCGGGCGCCACCGGACCCGCCGACATGAGCTCGGACAGGGACGCACCCGAACGGGTCAGGGCCATCGCCGCGATGCCAACGGTGAGAATGAGGAAGCCGATCAGAAGAACCATGGATGTGCGCTGCACAACCTTTAGCCCGAAGACGGTCAGAGCGATCCACGCCAGCGTCAACAGACCATAAATCAGCAAGGCGTTGCCGAGCCCCGGGTGCCAGCCGAACATAAAAAGCGTGCCGTAATAGAGCAGCGCGTTCTCCAGGGCGAGAAAGCCCAGGATCATGAACGCAAAGATGAGCGAGGCGAGTGCCGATCCACGTAGTCCAAGGCCGTAGAAACGTGCGGTCACGGTGGACGAGGTGCCGGACTTGTAGGCGACGTGGCCGACCAGCCAGCCGAGCCCGCCGCCGAACACGGCGACGACCACGCCGGCGAGGATGCCGTACCAGACTCCTGCTATAAGCGTCACTCCGCCGCCGATGGCCAGCTGGATCAGGGTGGAGGCGATGCCCGCAGTGTTGGTCATCAGGCCCCAGCCCGAGCGGCGCTCGGATGCTGGGACGGCGGTCAACGCATGATCTTCCATGCGCGCCCGGACGTCCGTCCTGGACAGCGCGGCAGTCTTTGCAGCCATCGGGCCGGGTCCCTTCAGTCGTGGCTGTTTGGTAGTTCAGCAGGCGGGCCCGGATTGAGCGGCGCTGCCGGACGGTGGATGGGGCCGTCGGTGGTACGCAACGGACGAGACCCGGCGCCAGTGCGGGCGGCGATGATCTCCGCTGCGATGGAGACCGCGGTCTCCTCCGGCGTGTTCGCGCCAATGTCCAGTCCGATGGGCGAGTGAAGCCGGGCCAGTTGGTGTTCCGTCAGGCCCGTCGCACGCAGGGCCTCAAGCCGCTGGGCGTGGGTGCGGCGGGAGCCCATGGCGCCGACGTAGCCCAGGGGCAAGCGGAGCGCCAGATCCAGCAGCGGGAGGTCGAACTTGGCGTCGTGGGTGAGGACGCAGACGACGGTGCGCTCGTCCAGGGCGCCGTTGTCGGCAAGTGAACGCAGATGCCGGTGCGGCCAGTCGACGACCACCTCGTCGGCGTCGGGGAAGCGCTCTGGAGTGGTGAACACCTCCCGCGCGTCGCAGACCGTGACGTGGTAACCGAGGAATCGCCCTACGCGGGCCGCTGCGCCGGCGAAGTCGATCGCGCCGTAGACGAGCATGCGGGGCGGGGACGAATAGACGGAGGTGAGGACGGTCAGCTCGCCTGCGGTGGGGTCGCAGCCGCCGTCCGCCGCGTAGCGGTGCGTGCCGCCGCTTCCGCGGGCGAGCAGGGCTCTGCTCGTGCGGTCGGCGTCCGGGTGGGCGGGCGGGTCGCCCGCTGCGACGCTGGGGGTGAGGGCCCGGAGCGAGCCCAGGCCCTCCGCCGGACTCTCCACGACGGTGGCCAGCGCGACCGGCCGGCCCTCAGCCAGTGCGTCGAGGACGACACGGAGGGCTTGCCTCGCGGGCTCGTCCCCGACTCGTCGAACCACGATGTCGATGACTCCGCCGCAGGACAACCCGACCGCGAACGCGTCGGAGTCGCTGTAGCCGAAGGAGACCCGCTGTGGAACTCCCGTCTCCAGCACGTCCAGGGCGAGGTTGTACACCGCGCCCTCGACGCATCCGCCGGAGAGGCTGCCCAGGACGCGCCCGGTGGCATCGACTGCGACGCAGGTGCCCGGCGGCCGGGGCGCGCTGCCGGTGACCTCGACGACCGTGGCGAGAGCGAAGGGACGGCCGTCCGCGCACCACTCCTCCAGTTCCGCGGCGATGTCGATCATCGAGGTCTCCTCAGGGATTTCAGTGGGCTCAGATCACGTCAGACGCGTCAGCGTGACCTTGTTGCGCAGTTCTCCCAGCCCCGACACCCGCGTGACGATCACGTCGCCGTCGCCCAGGAAGATCTGCGGCTCGCGGGCGTTGCCGATGCCGCTGGGCGTGCCGGTGAGGATCACGTCACCGGCGCGCAGGGTCATGCCGTGGCTCAGCTCGGCGATGATCGTCGCGATGGAGAAGGCCATCTGGCCGCTGGAGGCGTTCTGCAGCAGCCGGCCGTTGAGCTCGCACTGCACCTGCAGGCCGGCAAGGTCGTCGATCTCGTCCGCGGTGGTGATCCACGGGCCGAGCGGCATCGTGGCGTCGATGCTCTTGCCCTTGAGCCACTGCCCGCCGTGCGCCCGCTGTAGATCCCGCTGGGAGACGTCGTTGGCGACCAGGTAGCCGAAGACGTGCTCCAGGGCCTTCTCCTCGGGGATCGACCGGCCGTCGCGTCCGATGACGAGTGCGATCTCGGCTTCGTAGTCCCACTTGGCGGAGACCTCGGGGTCGTAGGCGATGTCGTCACCCGGTCCGATGACGGTGTCGGGGCCCTTGGTGAAGAACGTCGGGTGTACGGGGCGTGAGGCGGGGTCCTGGCCCTCGCGCTTGCCCCTGGACTCCTCGAAGTGGTCCCAGTAGTTCCAGCCGGTACACAGGATGTCGCGGTTGAAGCGGTGCAGTGGTGACTCCAAACGGACCTCTGTCAGAGGCAGCACGTCCGGGCCAGGGAGTGCGGCGCGGGCCGCGTCGAGGGCCTGCGGGCCCCCGCGGACGATGTCGTCGACCGTGCCCAGGGAGGCGGGCAGTACGGACACGGTCCGGTCGGCCTCGTGCACGGCGCCCGCACGGCGTACGGCGTCGACGGTGAGGGAAGCGAGTTTCACTAGTGCCGTCCCTCAGTCCTGGATCGCGGCGATCGCGTTGATCTCGATCAGGTAGTCCTTGTTCACGAACTTGGAGACCTCGACCATCGTGGATGCCGGTGCGACGCCGGTGAAGTACTGGCGGCGTACGGCATGGATAGCGTCGAAGTCCTCCATGTTGCGGACGTAGACGTCCACGCGGGCGATGTCATCCAGGGAGCCGCCGGCGGCCTCGACCGCGGCCTTGAGGTTCTGGCAGACCTGGTGAGTCTGGGCGGTGATGTCGCCGACACCGGTGACGGTGCCGTCCTTGGCGCGTGCGGTCATGCCGGAGATGAACAGCAGCCGGCCGCCTGTCTCGATGACGGTGGCCTGGGCGAAGTGTCCGTTGGGCTCGGCGAGTTCGGGGGAGATGACTTCGTTCTTGGGCACGGGAGGGTCCTTATCGGGCGTCGTCGGGGCTGCTGTACCAGTCGGGCTGGGTGGGGTAGTGGGGGCCGTCGTAGACCTCCAGGAGGATCGACTCCTCCTCGGCGAAGGTGGGACCGTGCAGGCTGCCCTTGGGGTTCCAGTAGAAGGACCCCTCGGTGAGGGTCAGGCCGGTGGGCACGTAGGTGTAGCGGCCCTTGAGACAGAACATGAACTGGTTCGAGGCGTGGGAGTGCCGCGAGGGGATGCCGGAGCCCTTCTCAAACCGCACGAGAGAGATGGAGGCGCCGGTCTCCTCGTTGCGCCACAGCGCCTTGTGGGACAGTCCGGCGAGGGTCTTGTCGGCCCACTGAAGGTCCTGCGTGTTGAGCAGGATCTCGCGGAAGCGGAACAGGGCCTCTCCGTTCGGGCCGGGGGCGGAAGCCTCACGGGACCT
This sequence comes from Streptomyces sp. Ru71, assembly GCF_002920535.1. Lineage (GTDB taxonomy): Bacteria > Actinomycetota > Actinomycetes > Streptomycetales > Streptomycetaceae > Streptomyces. The sequence goes on from NZ_PQSS01000060.1 coordinate 27,762, forward strand.
GTCGGGTCCCTCGCCGCCGTACGCCGCCGGCTCCGAAAGGTTCTCCGCCCATTCCTCGGCGGTGATGGCCTCGGGACGCGCGGGCGCCTGGACAAGGCTGGGTGCGGTGTCAGTCATGGGTGTGCTCCTGGATGGCGTTCTCGCCGAGGTACTTCAGCTCCACCAGGCGGCTGCGGTAGCGCGTGGTGCCACGGTTGGTGAGCATGTGGACTTCGCCCGGCTCGCGGTAGACGACCCCGCCGGCCGGCTCGTGGACCAGCCTGGGCTCGCCGCCGGTCAGGGCATCGATGCGGTTGTCGGCGGCTTCGAGCGCGATGACGAGGTAGGGGTTGAGGTGCTGGTGCCAGGGCTGGTTGGCGCCCGGTTCCAGGCTGATCTCCCAGACGCGGACGTGCTCGTTCTCGAAGACGACTTCCTGGCCGACGGCGGCCAGTTCGACGGTGGTGCCGTCGGGGGCGATGGCGGTGGTCATGGTGGAAGTGCTCCTTCTTTGCTGGACGTTCGTCACGCGCGCGGCACCGGGCGGCCGGTGATGCGCTCGTACAGCTGCGCGGCGCGGTCGAGGCTGGCGTCGTTCGGGTCGTACGGCACGATGGCGGCCACGTGGCCGTCGGGCCGGAGGAGGACGAGCGTGTCGTCGGCGACGCCGAACCGTTTGCGGACGCGCTCCCCGGGGTCGAACAGCGCGCGGTCGCGCAGTCCGGAGTCGTGGGGCGCGTCCCAGCGGCTGACCGCGAAGTGCCGCAGAGCCGGGGAGTTTTGGGCGGGGATCGCGGGGCGGCGGCGGGTGTCGGTGAAGTAGAGGGCGACGAAGGAGTCGGCGGCCAGGTCGTGCAGGTAGAGAGGGCCCTGCGGTCCGAACAGCGGCAGGTCGGGAGCACGGTCGCCGGCGGCCACCGGGACGGGCCGGTCCCCGCTCTTCACCATCGACCAGTCCCCGGAGCCCTCCACGTCCAGTCGGACACCGAGCAGGGCGCGAGTGAAGGCGTTGCCCCAGTTACCGTCGGTCATGGCTTCGAGGGCGCCCCCTCGGCGGTCCATGTAGGCGCGGGCCGCCTCGGCCATCTCGCCGCTGCCTTGCACGGCTACGGGCGCTTGTTCCGTCTCGTACGCCTCGAGCAGGGACTCGTCGGCCCAGCCGCGGCGCACCCAGGCCAGGCGCCAGGGCAGGTTGGAGGCGTCCAGCACACCGGTGTTCAGGCCGAGCGCCCACATGGGAGTGATCAGGTGGGCGGCGTCTCCCATGAGGAAGATGCGGCCGTCGTGCCACTTGTCGGCGACGCGGTGGTGCACGTTGTAGATGTTCGTGCCCAGGATTTCGAGCTGCGCAACGTCACCGATGAACCGGCGTGCCTTGGCGGCGAGTTCTTCTCGGTCGGGCTCTGGCCGGCCGGGGGCCAGCGGGTAGAGGAAGCGCCAGCAGTGAGGCTGGCGCACCAGGATCATCCATTCCTCGGGGTCGCCGAAGTAGGCGAGGTAGGGGTAGTCCCGGGGGTCGTCGACGTCCAGGTCCACCTTGAGGTCGACCAGCATGTACCGCTCTTCGAGCGTGCGGCCTTCGACGGTGATGCCGAGATCGTCGCGCACCTGGGAGCGGCCGCCGTCACAGGCGAGCAGGTGCCGGGCCTTGACCGTGCGTTCACCGCCGGGAGTCTCCAGCCGCAGCTCGACGTAGTCGTCCGCCTGCTCGAATCCGAGCAGGCGGTGTCCCATGTGCAGGACGCCGGGTGCCTTCTTCTCCAGCGCGGTTCGCAGGACGGGTTCGAGATGATGCTGAGGGATGTTGATGACGAAGGGGAAGCGGGTGTCCTCCGTCAGATCGCCGGTGCGCACGCTGAGCGTGGGGGTGTTGGTCGCACGGTCGAGCTCGCCGATCTCGTCGATGCGCAGAGAAGCGTCGAGGACCTCGCTGAGCGCTCCGTAGCGGTGCAGCACTTCCAGGGTGCGGGTCAGGACGGTGCCGGCTTTGGTGTCCAAGGACAGCCGGTCGTCCTCCTCGAACACGACGACGGGGACGCCGTACTGGACCAGGCCCAGTGCCGTGATGAGGCCGATGGGTCCGGCGCCGATCACGGCGACGGGCAGCTCGTCGCCGTGATCCGGAGTGAGCTGTTCGGTCATGAGGTTTTCACTCCTTGGGGAAGACGCGGTCGCGGGTGAGCGTCGAACCGGTCATCGTGGCGGCGTCGGACAGCAGGAAGAGCAGCGGGCCCACGACGTCCTCGGGTGTGCCGATCCCAGTAGTCCTCGCCCAGTGCTCGCGCTCTCCGCCTGAGGGGTTGGCGGCCCGGAACTGCGGCGTGTCGATCACGCCAGGGAAAACGGTGTTGACGCGGATGCGGTACTCGGCGACCTCGGCCGCCAGGGACTTGGCGAACGGGATCAGCGCGCCCTTGCTCGCCGCGTACGCGGACGCTTCGGCGCGGCCCATGTGGGCCAGACCGGAAGCGAAGACGAGGATGGCCCCGGACCGCCGCTCGATCAGGTGCGGAAGCACCGCCTGACAGCTCCACACCACGCCGTCGAGGTTGACGGCGAGCGTGCGCCGCCACTCCCGCGGGTCGGTGTCGACGACGGGGGTACGCGGCTGTATGGCGGCTCCGGCAACCAGGGCGTCGATCTGCCCATGTTCGTCGAGGATCCTCTGGACGGTGGCAAGGACGGCCTCCCGGTCGGAGACGTCGGTGCGGTATTGGACGACGTTGGCGACGCCGTCGAGTTCCTCGGAGGCGGACACGTCCAGGACGACGCTGGTGCCGCCGGCTGCGGCGTAGCCGCGGGCGAGGGCGGCGCCGATACCGTGGGCGCCGCCGGTGACGACCAGCACCTCGCCCGAGGCGTCGAAGAGGGTTTTCATGGAATGGGTGCTCCTACGGTTCGGTGATCAGCGGCGGGTGCGGGTACGTCGATGGCTGCGGATGAGCTGCTGGGCCACAAGGTGTCCGGAGCCGCCGCCGAGGCCGGGGCCGGGATGGGTGGCGGCGCCGATGTGCCACAGCCCGGGCACGGATGTGGCGTGGCGGGACGCGCTGGGCAGAGGCCGCCACAGCAAGTTCTGGTCGACTTCGGCGGAGCCGCCGTACGGGTCGCCGGCCACCGCGTTGGGGTTGTACGAGGAAAGGTCGGCCGGAGTGATCGCATCCCAGCTGAGCACCTTGGCGGGCAGGTCGGGCGCGTGGTGAGCCACGCGGTTCAGCACACGGCGTACGTAGCCGTCAGTGAGTTCCTTGGTCCAGCCGCCGGTGACGTCCAGTTCGCCGGCGGCGTCGCCGAGCGGCTCAAACGGCAGCTCCTGCAGCTGAATCCACAGCGACGCCGCACCCTCGGGGACTCGTGTCGGGTCGAGGACGTACTGCTGCCCCACCACGACCGTCGGCCAACGCGGAAGCAGACCGGCCTCCGCTTCCGCGCAAGCGATCGCGGTACTTGCCGAGCCATCGCTAACGTGCAGCAGCGGTACCGCGCTCAAGCGGTCGTCGTTCCAGGTCGGCGGGGCGGAGAGGGCGACGTGGAGCTGCATCGCGGCACGCCCGGACCGGTAACGGCGGGCCTGGTCGCGGACGGTCTGCTGGACCGGGGCGCCGGCGGGCAGAAGCTCTTCGTACAGCGCGGTCGGAGTCACCGATGTCAGCACCGCACGGCGGGCATGAATCGCCTCGCCGCCGCAGACGACGCCGGTGACCTTGCCGGACGTGACGATCAGCTGCTCCACCGGCTGACCGGTACGGATGTCGACCCGGAGTTCGTTCAGCAGAGTCTCGAAGGCGCCGACGAAGTTGGCCGCGCCGCCCGCCACCACCGGCAGGCCGAATCCGTGCATGGTGGCGGCCAGGATCGGCAGCATCAAGCCGCCCGAGGCGTGATCCGGGGACAGTCCGGCGTGCAGCAGCCAGGGTGTCCACAGCAGGTCGACGTCCTCGCCGGTGAAATAGCTGCGACAGTACGAGCGAGCGCTGGTGAGGAAGTCGCGGAGCCACTTCTCGGTGCCCGCCAGGCGTTCCCGGCGCAGCATCCGCAGCGCGGGCCCGACGATCGCACGAGAGCGCAGCTCACTGCTCATGAAGCCACCGATGTCCTCCGCGTTGTGCAGGAAGCGCTGCAGCATGCCGAGATAGGCGGAGCGGTCCTCGGCGTGCTCGAACCCCTGCGCCGTCGTCTCGGCGTCGCGGTGGGCGAGGGCCACTCGGCCGTCGCACGCGATGGTGCCGGTGACGAAGTCGTCGGTGTTGCGGTACTGAAGTCCGTGGCGGTGCAGGTCCTCGCCGAGGGCGGCGTAGGCGGCGCCGGAAACGAACAGCGGATGCCACGAGGAATACGTGTCGTGCAGGTAGCCGGGCAGAGTGCGCTGCTCGGTGGCGATGAATCCGCCCAGCCGTGCGTTTTTTTCGACCAGGGCCACCGACCAGCCGGCCTTGGCCAGCTCGGCGGCCGCTACCAGGCCGTTCACACCGGAACCGACGACGACGGCGTCGACCGTACGTGACATGGGTCCTCCTCGGGCTCGTGGTTCGGGGTGCCGCTCAACGGGGGGTGCTGAGGGTGATCCCGACCGCCCCGGCCGTCTCGCGCAGGGCACGCAGGACGCTGTCGTCGATCTCGACCCCGGTGCGGCGTGCGGCGTCCTCCCGCTCCGCCTCCAGCTGCCCCGGCAGCAGCAGTCGATCGGTGCCCGGCGCCTTCGGTGATCCGGTGATCTGCTGGGCGAGCGCGTCGACGCGGTTCTGGAAGGCGTCCTTGTCCCCGAACGCAGAGATGTCCAGCGCGAGGAAGAAGTGCGCGCAGTCGTTGGGGACCGACGTGTCGGCGTACAGTCCGCGGACGCCGTTGCCGAAAGCGCCGCCGGACAGCACGCCGGTCAGAACGTCGACGACCAGGGCGAGACCGTAGCCCTTGTGTCCGGCCGCGGGCAGGAGCAGGCCGGCCAAGGCGTCGGCGGCATTCGTCGTCGGTGTGCCGCGGTTGTCGGTGGCCCAGGTGGGCGGTATCGGGCGGCTTTCCTGGGCCGCGAGCCGGATCTTGCCTAGGGCTGCCTCCGACAGGGCCATGTCCAGCAGGATCGGTTCGCCGTTTCCGGTGGGGATGCCGACGGCGAGGGGGTTGTTGCCGACCACCGCGGCCGCACCGCCCGGGGCCGGCATGAGCGGCCGGGTGTTGGCAGCGGCAATGCCGAGGCAACCCGCCGCCGCGGCCGTGCGGGCGTAGCGGTACGCGCCGCCGAAGTGGAAGGCGTGGCGGACTGTCACGGCGCCGATCCCGTAGGTGCGTGCCTTGTCGATGGCCAGGTCCATCGCCTGGTCGCCGGTGAGCTGGCCGAGCGCGTCCCGGGCGTCCAGCACCGCGATCGCGCCCGCGTCGAGAACGACCTCGGCCCGCTCGTGGGTGCTCACCGAGTTCTTGCGGAGGCGCTCGACGTACATCGGCACCAGCAGCACACCGTGCGACGGCGTACCGCGCAGATCCGCCTCCACGAGGCTGTCGGCGACGGTCGCGGCGGCCATCGGCGACAGACCCGCGGCGGCGAAAACCGAGCTGACGGCTTCGACCAGCCACTCGGGCGATACGGAAATACGGTCGCTCATTCGAGAACTCCACACGGTGGCTGAGTATGGGATTTCCTCGGCCGCGATTTCTTCGTGGGCGACCAGGAAGCTGCCAAGAAATTAAGCGCGTGTGAATTCGGCCGCTATCCGCGAAACGCGGCCGACTGTCCACTTTCCGCGCCCTGGCCTTGGCCCGTGGCCCATGGAGCGCATTTCGGACAGTGCACAGCGTTCGGCGGCTGGTGCAAGAACACGGCGTTTCTAGTGTGGGCACATACGGAGCCGCAAAGGGGCGCCTGGAACCGGCTCCGGTCCGCGGAGGTGCATCGAGATGACCGCAGAGCTTGTCCTCACCGCCGGCACGGCCCACAAGGACGCTGAGCGTCTCGGTTACGACTGGCCGATCCCGCACATCCCGGAGGCCGTGGCACTGGTCCGGCGCCGGGTGGGCTCGCTCCTGAAGGAGTGGGACGTCGGAGCCGACTCCGTCGACGAGGTCCTCCTCGTCGTCTCGGAGCTGGTCACCAATGCCGTGCTGCACGCGCTGCCGCCGGCCACGCTGACCCTGTCCTGCACTGTGTCCGCCTGCGGTCGTCGGGTCCGCGTCGAGGTCCGTGACCACGGGGCTGCCGAAGTGATCGGCGAGCCGGCGGACGACGAGCACGGCCGGGGATGCGGCATCGTGATCGCTCTCGCGGCAGCGTGCGGTGCCTACACGGATGCCTCCGGCTGCGTGCGGTGGGCGGAACTGGACTGTCCCCCGCAGTGAGGGGGAGCCGGCCGCTCAGCCCCGCAGGGTCTGCGACGGATGCTCCCCGAACCGGTTCTTGTAGGCGATGGCGAAGCGTCCCGGGTGGAAGAACCCCCAGCGGTAGGCGACATCGGTGACTGTCGTCGTTCCGGGTGCGGCCGCGGTCAGCTCGGCCCGGACCCTGTCGAGGCGCACCTCGCGCAGGTAGGACACCGGCGTCGTCTGCAGGTGCCGGCGGAAGCCTTCTTGCAGCGCCCGCACGCTGACACCCACCGCCTCGGCCACGTCTTCCACGGTCAGCGGCTCAGCCGCGTGACACTCCATGAGCTCCATGGCCCGGCGGACCGTCGGTGGGGCCACGCGCGGCTGCTCGCCGCTCAGGGCGGCGCTGTAGTTGTGCGGCTGGGTGAGCAGGAGCTGGGTCGTCAGCAGGGACTCGAGCTGTTTGACAGCCACGGGCTGGTCCAGCATGCCTCCGGAATTATCCGCGTCGCCCCGCAGCAGATCGATGATGCCGAGCCAGGAACGGGCCCCAGGCGTGGTGAGATCCATGCCAAGATCGAATCGAACAGGCGTTTTGGGCTGGCGGCCCAGCAGCTTGCCGAGGTGAGCCTCCAGCGCGGTCCGCCGGATCCAGACGATGAGCTGGGCGTTTCCCTCGTGCCATCGCATGGCCAGCGCTTCCGTGGGTGAGGGCACGGACGCCATCCGGGGCGTGGAGACGATGTGCTCGCCACCGCAGGTGATCTCGGCACTCCCGCCCAGCGGCATCTGGACCAGGTAGAACTCCTGCAGCGCGCCCGGCGTGATCATCACTTCTGCGCCGTAGGCCAGGTAGTACAAGCCGGTGTCGCCGAACGTGACTCCGTGCAGCCGCGCGTCCAGCCGGGCGGACCGGCCCAGCACCCGCAGGTCGTGGGCGCAGAAAGTGCGTCCGACCTGCGCACGCGCCACCTCCACCTCGGAGGTGTGGAAGCGCTCGTGCGTGCCGAGCGGGATCGGCTCGTTGGTGCTCATGAAGTGCCTCCGCTGCAGAAAGCGCGATCTGGATAGGAAGCGGCGTGATGCGGATAGCGATGCCCCGGCGCTCAGCCTAATTTTTCGACAACTCCCAACGAAGACCAGGAGACAGCATGAGCGGATTGGCAGTCAAGGCCGCGATTGTTACCGGCGGGTCAACCATTATCGGTAAAGCGGTCGCCCGCGCATTGCATGCGGCCGGCGCCAGCATCGTCGTCGCCGATATCGACAAGGACGGCGGCCTCGAATTGGCGAGCGAGCTGGGAGATCGTGTCCTTTTTGTTCAGACGGACATCACGGACGACGCTCAGGTAGCCGATTGCGTCGCCTGTGCCGTCGACGCGTTCGGGCGGGTGGACATCCTGGTGAATCTGGCCTGCAGTTATGTGGACGAGGGCTTCTCTTCGAGTCGTGAGCAGTGGATACAGGCCCTCGACGTGAATGTGGCCAGCGCCGCGCTCATGGCGAGGGCCGTGCACCCGCATCTGCTCGCGCAGGGTGGTGGGGCGATCGTCAACTTCACCTCCATCTCCAGCAAGGTCGCACAGCCCGGGCGCTGGCTGTACCCGGTGAGCAAGGCGGCCATGGTCCAGCTGACCCGCAACATGGCGGCGGACCTGGCGGCAGACAACATCCGGGTCAACTCCGTGAGCCCCGGCTGGACCTGGTCGAAGGTGATGGACCAGCTCACGGGTGGCGACCGGGCGAAGACCGACCGCGTCGCCGCTCCCTTCCACCCCCTGGGCCGGGTCGGTGACCCCGAGGAGGTCGCCAACGTCGTCGCCTTCCTGTGCTCCGACGAGGCGTCGTTCGTCACCGGTGCCGACTGGGCCGTGGACGGCGGCTACTCGGCGATCGGCCCCGAAGGTCTCATCCCCGCGATCCCCCAGCTCGCCGAATAGCCGGCCGTCTCACCAAGCAGCCCCAGCCCCCTCTTTTTCCACGCTGTGCACACGGACCGGAGGTCCACCCCATGCGTAAGATCACCATCATCGGTGCCGGCCAGGCCGGCCTCCAGCTCGGCATCGGGCTCCTGGGTCACGGATACGACGTGACCGTCGTGTCCAACCGGACCGGACAGCAGATCCGCGACGGCCGGGTCATGTCCAGCCAGTGCATGTTCGGCACCGCCCTCGGGCACGAGCGCAACCTCGGCCTGAACCTGTGGGAGGCGGAGTGTCCCCCCGTCGAGGGCATCTCCTTCTGTGTGCCGGACGGCGCCGGCGGCAAGGCCGTCGACTGGTCCTCCCGGCTCGACGCCTCCGCCCGCTCGGTCGACCAGCGCGTGAAGATGCCGGCGTGGCTGGAGGAGTTCGAACGCCGCGGCGGCAAGGTGGAGCTGCACGACGCCGGCGTGGACGACCTGGAGCTCTACGCCCGTGAGTCCGACCTGGTGATCGTCGCGGCGGGCAAGGGCGAGATCGCCCGCCTGTTCGAGCGTGACGCCGAGAGGTCGACCTTCGACGCCCCGCAGCGCGCCCTGGCGCTGACCTACGTGAGGGGGATGAAGCCCCGGGACGAGCACTCCGCCGTCAGCTTCAACCTGCTGCCCGGCATCGGCGAGTACTTCACGTTCCCGGCGCTGACCACCACTGGAGCCTGCGACATCATGGTCTTCGAGGGCGTCCCCGGCGGCCCCCTCGACTGCTGGCAGGACGTCTCCTCGCCCGAACAGCACCTGGAGCGCTCCCTGGAGATCGTGCGCCGCTATCTCCCCTGGGAGGCCGAGCGCTGCACCGACCTGGAGCTGACCGACGCCAACGGTGTCCTCGCCGGCCGCTTCCCGCCCACCGTGCGCAAGCCCGTCGGCCGGCTCCCCTCCGGGGCAACCGTCCTGGGCGTGGCCGACGTCGTGCTGCTCAACGACCCGATCACCGGGCAGGGCTCGAACAACGCCAGCAAGTGCGCGGCCTCCTATCTGTCGAGCATTCTCGAGCACGGTGACCGCCCGTTCGACACCGCCTTCATGCAGGAGACCTTCGAGCGGTACTGGGACTACGCGCAGTACGTCGCCACCTGGACCAACGCGCTGCTGGGCGCACCGCCCGAGCACGTTTTGAAGCTGCTGAGCGCCGCCTCCGACAGCCCTCGCATCGCCCGGCGTTTCGCGAACGGCTTCGACGACCCGCGGGACTTCTTCCACTGGTTCATGAACCCCACGGCAGCCGAGTCCTACCTCGCCGCCGTCCAGGCCTAGCGCGCACAGAGCGAGGAGTTCGGTCATGCGAAGCATCGCCGTCATCGGAGCCGGCCAGTCCGGCACCCAGCTGGCCCTCGGACTACTGGAAAAGGGGTACGACGTCACCCTCGTCACCGACCGGGAGCCGGACCAAGTCCGCACCGGACCCGTGATGTCCAGCCAGTGCATGTTCGACACAGCCCTGCGCACAGAGCGCGCACTCGGCCTGGACGACTGGCAGGGCATCTGCCCACAGATCTCCGGGATCTCCCTGTCCATCGGAGCCGAGGAGAGCAACACCGGCGTGCAGTGGAGCGCACCTCTGGACGCACCCGCCCAGTCGGTGGACCAGCGCGTCAAGTGCGCGGCCTGGCTCGAACGTTACGAGCAGGCGGGCGGCAAACTCGTCGTGCGGGCGGCCACATTGGCCGATCTGGAGGAGTACGCCCGTACCCACGAACTGGTCGTCGTGGCGACCGGTAAGGGCGAACTGGGGCGCATCTTCCCCCGCGACTCCGAGCGGTCCCCTTACGACCGCCCGCGCCGTGTCCTCGCCCTGACCTACGTCACCGGCGCTCAGCAGCGTCCCGGCGACCCCGTCGTCGACCTGCGGGTCCTGCCCGGCGTCGGTGAGTACTTCACGTTCCCCGCGCTGACCGTCTCCGGCCCGTGCGAGATCATGGTCTTCGAGGGAGTACCCGGCGGCCCCATGGACTGCTGGGACGGCGTCCGTACCCCAGAGGAGCATCTGACCCGCTCGCTGGAGATCCTCAAGCACTTCTTCCCTGACGAGTACGAGCGCTGCCGCGACGCGCGGCTGACCGATGACAACGCGGTGCTGCGCGGTCGCCTCACGCCCACCGTGCGCCGGCCCGTCGCCCAGCTCCCCTCCGGGCGGCACGTACTGGGTCTCGCCGACGCTGTGGTGCTGTGCGACCCGGTTACCGGGCAGGGCTCCAACAATGCGGCGCAGGCGGCCGAGCACTACCTGGACAGCATTCTTCGCCACGGCGCCGAGAACTTCACGCCCACATGGATGCAACGCACCTTCGACGGCTACTGGCGCGGCTGGGCCCAGTGGTCGGTCGCCTGGACCAACGGGCTGCTGGAAGGTTTCCGTCCGCACCAGCGGTCGCTGCTCACCGAGGCGGCCGAGGTGCCTGGTGCGGCCCGTGCGCTGGTCAACGGCTTCGACGACCCGCGCACGCTGTACCCGTGGTGGTCCGAGCCCGCGGAGGCAGAGCGGATGCTGGCCGAGAAGCGCGCGGTGGGGGACGCGTCCTTCGACGTACGCGACCTGCGGCGGGCCTTCGGGCAGTACGCGACCGGTGTCACCGTGGTCACGGCTCGCGGGGCCGACGGTCGCAAGGTCGGGATGACGGCGAACTCGTTCACGTCCGTGTCGCTGGACCCGCCGCTGGTTCTGTGGTGTCCCGGAAAGAACGCGCCCAGTACCCCCGATTTCACATCCGCCTCGCACTTCGCGATCAACATTCTGGCGGCCGACCAGCACCACCTCTCCCGGCAGTTCGCCACTCCCGCCGAGGACAAGTTCGCCGGCGCTCCGGTCGACGATGGCATAGCAGGCACTCCTGTGCTGGAGGGGGCTGTTGCCCGGTTCCAGTGCCGCACCGTGCAATGCCTCGACGTGGGCGACCACATCGTCATGATCGGCGAGGTCGAACAGTACGACGCACCTGGCGGCGAACCACTCGTCTTCCACTCCGGCCTCTACCACCTGGCCGCCAAACACCCTGACCTGTGACCGAGTGAGGCCCGGATGATCCTTCCTCCCCTGCGCTACGTGCGACCCAGCACCGTGGCCGAGGCGGCCCACATGCTCGCTTCGATCGATGGAGCGGCCGTGCTCGCCGGCGGCCAGAGCATGATCAACGCCTTGAAGCTGGACCTGGTCCAGCCGACCGCGCTGGTCGACGTGCACCGCCTGGACGAACTGCGCGGCATCGACGTCACCGCCGACGGCACGCTGGTCATCGGCGCGGCCACGACGTATGTCGAGATCGCGAGCTCTCCCGTGGTCCGGGAGGTGCAGCCGTCGGTGGCCGAGATGGCCGCCGGCCTGGTGGACCGGCAGGTCCGCAACCGGGGCACAATCGGCGGCAACTGCTGCCTGAACGACCCCACCAACAACTTCCCGCCCCTGCTGACCGCGCTCGGCGCTTGGTTCCACACCAAGTCGACGACGGGCTGGCGCAGCATCACCGCCGACACCCTCTTCGCCGGCGGCCTGGCAACCACGCTGCGCCCGGGTGAGCTGCTGACGTCCATTCACATCCGACCCCTCCCGCAGGGTACTCGCGTGGTGCACCGCCACCAGCAGCTCGCCGCCGACTCCTGGGCCTTGGCCCGCGCCGTCGTCCGGTTGGACGTGATCGACACAGAGGTGGAAGACGCCCGTGTCGTCCTCGGGGCGGTCCCCGGATCGCCCCTGCGGGTGACCAAGGTCGAGCAGGCGCTGCTCGGACGCCCGGTCGACAGCTCCCTGACCGGCATCGCCCTGGCGGCATTCGACGAGGCCGGCGTGGAAACCATGGGCGACGCCCACGGCTCCGCGGCATACCGCCTGGAGATGGCCAGGGTCCAGCTGCGCCGCGCGCTCAATGACGCGGTCGAAAGGAGTGTCACGGCATGAGCATCGCCGACCACACGTCTCCCACAAGCACGACGCCCGAGGGACCCGACGTGCACGCGATCGAGGTCACCGTCGACGGCCGCCCGGAGCAGGGAACCGTCTCCTCCCGCACACTGCTCGTCCACTGGCTGCGCGACACCCTCGACAAACGCGGCCCCAAGATCGGCTGCGACACGGGCAACTGCGGGGCATGCACGGTCCGCTGGGACGGCCGCATCGCCAAGTCCTGCATGATCCTCGCCGCCCAGGCCGATGGCACGACAGTGGACACCGCGGCCTCCCTGGCAGCCGAGGACGGCACCCTCAACAACCTGCAGCAGTGCTTCAAGAACCACCACGCCCTGCAATGCGGCTACTGCACCTCCGGGATGCTCATGACCGCCACCGATCTGCTCGCATCGGGCGAGGGCGTCACCGACCAGTCGGTGCGCCGCGCCCTGAAGGGCAACATCTGCCGCTGCACCGGCTACGAGAACATCGTCCGCGCCATCCGCGCCGCAGCCGGCCAGGACGTACCCAAGCCCCACGGTCACGAGGAGGGCGAGGAGCAGTGACCACCACCACACAGGCATCCCGGGACACCCGGAAATGGACCGGCCGTGCCATGCCCCGCAAGGAGGACGACCGGCTCCTGCGGGCCGAGGGCGAGTTCGGCGACGACACACCCGTCCACCGCCTCGGTTACGTCTTCTTCGTCCGCTCCCCCTACGCTCACGCGCGGATCATCGGCATCGACGTCTCCGCCGCGACCCGCGTGCCCGGCTATCTCGGATGCCTGCTGCCGGACGAAGTCGAAACCCTCACCGAGCCCTTCATGGAGATCCAGGGCCCGCCGGAGGACGGAGAGCCCGAGGTGGACCGCTGCCTGGCCAGCGGCGGCGTGGTCCGCTTCGTCGGTGAGCCGGTCGTGGCGGTCGCCGCCGACTCCCGGGAAGCCGCCCGGGACGCGGCAGCCGCCGTGACAGTCGACTACGAGCCGCTGCCGCACGTCGTCGACGCCCGCGACGCGGTCGCCGAGGGCGCCCCACTCGTCCATACCCAGACGAACACCAACGTAGCCTGGGAAGGCGACTACGACTGGGGCGACATCGAGTTCGCCCTGACCCACGCCGACCACGTCATCAGCGTCGACGAGATGCACTTCCACCGCTTCAGCTCCACCCCGCTGGAGTGCATGGTCATCACCGTCGAGTACGACGCCGGCACGAACAGCTTCCACATCACCGGCGGCTGCGCGATGCCGCAGATCACCACCCTGATGATGGCGTCGGCGATGCGCCACCCCGCCGAGCGTATCCGCATCGTCAGCAAGGACATCGGCGGCTCATTCGGCATCAAGATCGGCATGTACGTCCCCGCCACAGCGGTGGCCCTGCTGGCGCGAAAACTGCGCCGTCCCCTCCGCTGGACCGAGACCCGGACCGAGCACCACTACATGGGGGGTCACGGCAACGAACGCTGGTTCCACAACATCAAGATGGCCGTGCAGGACGACGGCACAGTCCTCGGCCTCAGCTATGACGCGCTCGACGACGTCGGCGCCTACACCCGGTACGAGCCGCTCGGCGGGGCCATCTGGACCCAGGTCGCCAACGCCTGTTACCAGCTCAAGCACCTCAAGGTCCGCTACCGCAGCGTCTACACCAACAAAGGCCCCGTACATCCCAACCGCGGCTACTCCCGGTTGCAGCACATGTGGGTCGTCGAGCGGATGATGGACATCGCAGCCCACAAACTCGGTCTCGATCCCGTCGAGTTCCGACTGCAGAACTACGTCCAGCCGGACCAGTACCCGTACACCACGGTCAACGGCTGCGTGTACGACTCCGGTGACCTGCCACTGTCCCTGCGCAAGGCCCTGGACCTCATCGATTACGACGAGGCCCGCCGGCTCCAGGGCCAAGCACGCGGCACCGGCAAGCGCATCGGCATCGGAATCGGATCCACTCTCGACTCCGGGACCAACAACTTCGCGCAGGCCCGCCTGATCAACGAGCACCTTCCCTTTGCCGGAAACACCGAGGGCGGTTTGGTCCGGCTCGGCGCGGACGGCTCCGTCTACGCCGTCACCGGCGGCGTCGCCTTCGGACAGGGACACGAGACCACCGTCGCCCAGGTCGTCGCCGACCTGCTCGGCGTGGGCTACGACGACGTCATCGTGCACCGAGGCGGCGACTCCGCCCTGTCCGCTCAGACTGGCTTCTCCGGCTCATATGCCTCGCAGTTCGCGGTCACCGGCATCGGCGCCATTCTCAACGCGACGAAGAAGCTCGTCCGCGAGATCCAGCTCGTCGCAGGTGCCGTCCTCGGAGCGCCCGCGGACGACATCGTCCTGGAGGGCGGCCTGGCCAAGGTCCGGCACGACAACGAGCGAGCCCTGCCCTTCGACGCGATCGCCGGCATCGTCCACTTCTCGCCCGGCTCACTGCCAGCAGAGGTCGCCGAAGAGGTCGGACTCGTGGGCCGAGCCGTCTACCGAGCTCCGTTCGAACTGCCCAACCTCGAACGCAAGTACGGAAACCTGACGCTCACCTACGCCACACAGATCCACGCCTGCGTCCTCGAAATCGACGAGGAAACGGGGCAGATCACCATCCTGCGCTACGCGATGGTCGACGACTGCGGCACACCGATCAACCCCATGGTGATCGAAGGCCAGGTGCACGGCGCGACCGTGCACGGCATCTCCGCCGCCCTCTTCGAGGACTTCGCCTACAACGCGGACGGCCAGCTCATCACCGCCAACTTCTACGACTACCACGCGGCAACTCCGTACGACATGCCCAGTCTGCGCTACGACAGTGTGGTCAGTCCCTCCCCGTTCACCCCGGTCGGTGCCAAGGGCATGGGAGAAGGCGGAGGAGCCCCGCTGCACACCATCTGTTCCGCGATCCAGGACGCCATCGGCGACACAGGCATGATCCTCGACTCCCACAACCCCCCGGAAAGCGTACTCCGGGCCCTGCGCGGCGCCGACGCCGAGAAGGTCAAGGTGGACTGATGCACATCAGCGGAGAGTTCACCACGCCCGGGTCCGGCACGGCACTCGCGGCGCTGGCCGACCGCACCGACGACCTGAAGGCCGTTGCCACCCTGAACGACGTGTCAACCGGCCCGGACGGCTCGGTACACGCCCTGTTCAGCCCCGTTACTCCCTTCGGCCGGCTGGAGCTGCGGACCCGTATTCGCGCCGAAAGAGCCGATGCGGCTGGAGCAGTACTCACTGTGCACGCCGTGCGGGCGCAGCACGCAATCGACGTGCGGATCGAGCTCGGCTTCGTCCCCGTCGAAGGGGGCAGCCGGGTCACCTGGTCCGCCGATCTCACCCTCCGTGGCCCCGCCGCCAGCGTCGGCCAGCGGGTCGCCCGCGAGGTCGCAGGTCGCGCCATCGCCGAGGTCCTTCAAGGCGCGGCGGCCCTGGCCTGATCCCCTTCTCGGGTCAGGTCCTGAAACGGCCTCGGCCAGCCGAGGGCTCCTGCACCGGCCATCGGCCCACCGAGGTCCTTGAGCGCGGTACGGCACTGGGACGGCGATGCCGTACCGCGCTCCTTCCTTGTCTCCCGCTGCCCCTCATGATCGGAGTTTTGCCGTGCCCGGCATCGACCTGCACACCCATCTCGCTCCTCGCCTGGACCACCACCCTCACAACACGGACGGTCTGCTGCTGATCGATGGGCGCCCCGTCGGCCCGCCCGACCTTTATCGTCCGGACAGGCTGGTGTCCTACCTCGACACCGCCGGCCTTGACGAAGCGGTCGTGACGATCCCCCCGCCCTTTTTCCGCCAAGACCTGGACGCCGAGGCGGCACGTGAGTGGGCCGAGTCCGTCAACACAGGTCTGCTGAACGCGCTGGACGACAGGGACCGGCTCACCCCGCTCGCCTATCTCCCACTGGAACACCCCGACGTGGCCGTCGACGAGTACGCACGCCTGCGCGACGACGACCGGTGGGCCGGGCTGACCGCCGCGGCGGGCGGCGCTTCCTGCTCCCTCGCCGACGCCGCGCTCGCCCCCCTGTGGAAGGCTTTGGACGAGGACGGTCGCACCCTGCTCCTTCACCCCGGCACCACCCCCGACACTCGGCTCACGCCGTTCTACCTGGCCAACCTTCTGGGAAACCCCGGCGAGACCGCGCTCGCCGCAGCCCAGCTCGTCTTCGGTGACGTCCTCGCCACGCATCCGCGCTTGCGCTTTGTGCTGGTGCACTGCGGTGGCTTGCTCCCGACGGTCATCGGCCGCTGGCAACGGGGGGTGGATACACACCGGCCCGGCGTGCCCGACCTTTCGGAGTCCCCCCGCGAAGCCGTGCGCCGCTTCTACGTGGACTGTCTCGCTCATGACGCCGCCGTCGTGGACCTCGCCGTGACGACCTTCGGGGAGGACCGCATGGTGTTGGGCAGCGACTGGCCCTTCCCCATGGGCACAGACGACCCACGCTCTCTGGTGGCCCACCGGGGGGAAGACTTCGTTCGGACCGTGGAACTTCGCACCTCGCGGGAGGCGTTGGGGCGTTAATTCCACCCTGCGCGGCCTGCCCCGAGGTGCGCACGTCGCCAGCGTCTGGGCACTGCGGGCCTCAGCAAGTCGTAGAGAGCAACTGTAGGCCTGCCCCCTCCCGGACAGCGGTGTGGCGGACGACGGCGTAGCGGGCGGCCGCTCGCAATGGGGCACGACACGGATCGTGCTGCTTCAGCAGGGCATCGACCGCAGACAGCACGACGGCAGTGGGGCACCGGTTGGGGCATCCGACCCAACCGGTGCCGGCGGCTCTTGGGGCACAAGGAGCTTCCCCCTTCTCCCACCAAGGGCGATGGCGCTGCGTCTGGTGCGCGAGTAATTGCAAGCACCACCGGCCGGCGCCGGGACCATCCCCGCGGGTGCGCGGAGCACGACTGTCTAACTGTCCGAGCTGGTACTTCGTGGGGACCATCCCCGCGGGTGCGGGGAGCACACCGGGGCGGTTCACCCTGCTGACGGCGGAGAGGGACCATCCCCGCGGGTGCGGGGAGCACGGTGTAGAAGGGTCCTGTGAGCCCGAAGTCGCGGGACCATCCCCGCGGGTGCGGGGAGCACTCGCGGGCGAACGCACGCGCGGACTGGGCGAGGGGGACCATCCCCGCGGGTGCAGGGAGCACTCGCCGGGCTGGCGGAAGTGCTTCTCCAGCGCGGGACCATCCCCGCGGGTGCGGGGAGCACGCGGCGGCCTCGCGCGCCCTTGCGAGCGGCTCGGGACCATCCCCGCGGGTGCGGGGAGCACAACGCGTTCCTCCCCGAGCCGGAGGTCGCCCTGGGACCATCCCCGCGGGTGCGGGGAGCACC
>NZ_PQSS01000061.1 GCF_002920535.1 Streptomyces sp. Ru71
CCAGGGCGCCGGACACGACCACACCGATCAGGATGCGATGGGTCCGGGTCAGCTGTGCCGGGCCGCTCCCGGCCGGTCGAGGTGTATGGCTGCTTCCCGCCGTCACGTGCCGCTCCCCCGTGTGAACCTCGGAAATGATCAGCCCTCACACTCTCATGGGGGCGCCGCCGTCCGTGACCCGCCGCCTGGCTGGTGGCGCAAGATGGGGCGCGAGGAACACCTGCGAACTGTCGAGGAAGGAGCAGCACCCATGGGTGAGACGGAGGAGGCCGCGGGTCATCGGCGGCAGCCGCCCGTGCCGCGGTCGCTGTGCGACGTGAGGGCTCTCGCCGTCCCCGGTGCCGCGCCGGGCGTGACCTGGAAGCTCGCGGAGTCGGGGCGGCAGCTGGACGCCAACGTGGTCCATCTGCCGCCCGGCGAACGCGTGGACACCCATGTCGAACCGGACCTGGACGTGCTGCTCCTGGTGGTCGCGGGCGAGGGCACCGTCAGCAGCGGCGGCACCGAGGAGCGGGTCGGCGAGGGCACCCTGGTGTGGCTGCCCCGGGGCAGCAGCCGCAGTCTGGCCGCGGGGAGCGACGGGCTGCACTATCTGACGGTTCATCAGCGGCGGCCGGGCATGTGGATCGGCCGCCGCCCGGACGCGTCACCGTGAGTGCCGTGAGCATGCCCTGGCGGACTGTCAGGCAAGGTCCGTCGGTGTCGGCCGCAGGACCAGCGTGACGAAGCCGAAGGCGTCCCGGTAGCCGCGCAGCCACTCGGCGCGGTGGACGCCGGCCGCCTCAAGGGCCTGGGCACTGCCGGGCTCCCCGGGGTGGTCCAGGGCCCAGGCGGCCAGGGATCCGGTCCAGGCCCATTCGTAGGCGTCGAGTTCGCCGCGCGTGCTGATGTGCCCGTGGACCGGGGTCCAGCCGTCGGCGAGGACCCGGTCGACGAAGGTCGGCAGGTCGTCGAGGTCGCCGAGCATCTCGACGGCGTCGGGGCCGGGCTCGCGCTCCCAGAAGCCGTCGCCGAGCAGGACGCGTCCGCCGGGCGCCAGGTGCTTGCGCGCGGCGGCGAGGGTGGCGAGCGGGCCGCCGAAGGCATGGGTGGCGCCGACGCTGACGACGAGGTCGAAGGTGTGCGGCGCGGTGAAGTCCGCGGCGTCCTGCTGGTGCAGGACGAGTCGGTCCTCGACGCCGAGGGCGTTCGCCCGCTCGCGGGCGTGGGCCAGCGCGCGCGGGGAGACGTCGACGCCCTCGGCGCGCAGTCGCGGATGCGCGGCGAGGGCCCGCAGCAGCCACTCCGCGCCTCCGCAGCCGAGATCGAGTATCCGGGCGTCGGGACGCGGGATGCCCCTGTCCAGCAGCCGGCGTACCGCGTCGTCGTCGAGCGGGGCCGCGATCGGGTGGTCCGCGTGGGCCAGTCGGGAGATGTGTTCGCGATTCACCGGCGGAGCCTGTCACGCGCCGCGCCGGCGCGCATGCGGTTTTCGCACCCACGCGCTCCTCGCCGCCACGTGATGACGACTGCCCGTACGATCACCTGGTCCCGCGTTGCCCGAGGAGTCCCACCGCGTGAGTGTCACCGTCCCGCCGCCCCGTCCCGTGCACGGTCTGCTTGCCGTGCGGCAGCTGACCCGCCGGGAGGACGGGGAGCGGCTGCACGCCCTGCTGTGGCGGGCGGGTCCCGGCTGGCGGATGATCAGCAGCGCCGTGCTCGGCGGCGGCGTCGGGGAGCGGCGCTGGGTCCTCAACGCCCAGGTGTCCCACGGCTACCGGCGCACCGATCCCGACCGGCACCTCGCCGCGCTGGCCCGGCAGGCCGGTGTGCGGGGGCCGGGCGTGGGGCTGATGACGGCCGCCGACGTCTCCCGGCACGGTCGGGCCCGGGACGGCGGGGTGGAGGCGGTCGCCACCGCCGGGCTGGGGGTGCGGGGCTGGGCGGCCTCCCCCGCCGAGGGCGCGACCGTGCCGGCACCCCCGGGCACGGTCAACATCGTGGTGGCGCTGCCGGTCGCGCTCACCGACGCCGCCCTGGTCAACGCGGTGGCCACGGCCACCGAGGCCAAGGTGCAGGCGCTGCTCGACGCCGGATACGACTGCTCCGGCACACCCACCGACGCCGTGTGCGTCGCCGCGCGCACACCCCGGACCGGCGAGGAGCTCCACGCGTTCGCGGGCCCACGGTCCGCGTGGGGAGCACGCCTGGCCCGAGCCGTCCACACGGCAGTACTCACCGCGGCCGACCGCTGAGGGCCAGGCGGGCAGACCGTACGCCCGCCACGCCGCCCGCAACGCGCACAGCCCTACGCCGCTCCTTCACAGCCGGTGGAATCGGTCCTGAGCCACCCTGACCCGGCCGGCTGTCCCTCAGCTACGGGCGAATCGCCCATGCGCGGTACAGGGGACGGCTATGCGGGTCCGCCCTGGGAGCGCACCGGGTGCATGGCCCAGCGGATGGTGCGGGTCAGGGCCTCGCCCGCGGGCCGTACCGTGAGGTCCTCGACGAGGGGCAGCCTGGGCAGCCACAGCATGGAGCGGGCCCATGGCGGCAGCAGCGCCACGGCGTTGGCGGCGAGCCCGGCGTACAGGGGGCGGACGGCGAGCGGCAGCGGTGGCTGCAGCAGCAGGAAGCGTGCCGCGGTCCGGGCCTCGGACGTGGCCCGCAACTCGGGCCGGTAGGCGTCCAGTACGGCGGCCAGCTGGGCGCGGTCGCGGGGCGGGTTGGTCACGCCGAGCGCCTCGGCGACGCGTGCGGTGTCGGCGACGTAGGCGTCGTATCCGGCGGCGTCCAACGGGTGCGCGCCGAAGCGCTGGTGGGCACGCAGGAAGCTGTCCGTCTCGGCGGCGTGCACCCAGCCCAGCAGGTGCGGGTCGGCGGCGTGGTAGGGCTCCCCGTCGGGGGTGGTGCCGCGGATTCTGTCGTGGATGGCGCGGACGTGGTCGACGGCCCGCTGGGCGTCGGCGGCGGTGCCGTAGGTGGTGACGGCCAGGAAGGTGCTGGTGCGCTGGAGGCGGCCCCAGGGGTCGCCGCGGTAGCCGGAGTGGGCGGCCACGGCCGCCATGGCGCGCGGGTGCAGGGACTGCAGCAGCAGGGCGCTCAGGCCGCCGATGAACATCGAGGCGTCGCCGTGCACGGTGCGGATGGGGCGGTCGGGGGCGAACCAGCGCGGGCCGGGGGTGTGGTGGATGCGGGCGCGGTTGCCCGGCCCTTCCGGTCCGGCCACCCGGCGGAACAGGGCCTGTCCCAGCCGGCTCCGCAGCTGCGTCAGCACGGTCACCTCCCGCGGTGCGTTCAGTGTCCGGCATGCCCGCGGGCCGGGTCCAGTCTCCGGCCGGGGGGCGGTCAGGCCGCCGCGCGGGTCCGGGCGCCGGCGGCCGCGGGCCGCACACGGTAGGTCGTCTTGGCGGGGTCGACGAGCGGTTCGCCGAGGATGATCCGTCCGGCGCGGTGCAGGGTGTCGCAGGCGTCGGTGGGCAGGGCCACGTAGGCGCTGCCGGTGCCGCCGCGTCCGTCGAGCGACCGCCAGTAGCCGTACCGGCGGCGGCCGCCCGCGTGCACGGTCAGGAAGACGGCCGTGGCGGGGTCGGATATCAGACGCAGGAGATCGGCGACGGCGGGGCCGACGGGGGCGAGGGACCGGCTGCGGTACGACAGGATCATCCCCTGCCCTTTCCACGACGTTGATCAGTTATGCGCATCATGCAGCACACCACTGACAACGGTCCCGGCGGCGCGACGGCTCAGTGGGTGTGGCCGGGCGCCTCCTCCTTCGCGGAGGGCGCGGGGGCCTCCTTCGTGGAGGGCGTGGCGGCCGGACCGCCCGCGTGGACCGTGAAGGCCGCGGTGTGGACCTTGCCCTCGTGCCGGAAGTCGAGGAAGAGGCGGTAGGCACCCGGGCTCGGCGCCATGGCCGTGAAGGAGATCGCGGGTCCGGGCCGGGTCGTGCCGTCACCCGGCTCGCCGCCCGGGTGGACGTGGAGGTAGGCGAGGTCCCCGGCGCGCAGGGCGACCAGGTGGCCGTAGGCGCCGAGGTAGGGCTGGAGGTCGCGCACCGGCTTGCCGTCGCGGCTGACGGTGAGGGTGAGTTCGCTGTCCCGGCCGGGGGTGAGGGTGCCGGCGAGCCGTACCCGGTAGCCGTCGACCGTGGCGGTGGTGCCGGTCTCGGGCAGTCCGGCCGCCCGGTAGGGGCCGGAGGCGGCGAGGTCGGCGCCGAGGGTGAGGGCGTCGCCGCCCGTCGGCTTGAAGTCGGCGAAGACCCGGTAGCCGCCGGCCCTGGGCAGGTCGAGCGGGGTGGACCAGGTGCCGTCGGCGGCGCGCACGGGGTGCAGGTGGCGGAAGACGGTGAGGTCGCGTGAGGCGACGATCAGGTGCAGCTCCTTGTCGTGCTGGCGCTGGTAGGCGGTGACGTTGCGGCCGGTGCCGTCCTGGACGACGGCGAAGCGCAGGTCGGTGGTGCGGCCGGCTTCCACGCGCGGGGTCTTCAGGTCGAGCGTGTAGCCGTCGCGGGAGATCTCCAGGCCTCCGGGCGGTGTCTCCTCGCGACCGCCGCCGGTCCCGGCGTGGGCGTCTCCGTGTCCGGCGGTGTGTCGTTCGCCGTGGGCGCTGGTGCTCGCCGCGGGGGACACCGGGTCGATGACGGTGCCCACGCCATAGGCGGTGCCGAAGGTCGCGGCGAGCGCGGCGGCGAAGACGGTGATCCGTGCACCGGTGTTCATGGCCAACTCCTCCTCCCGGCCGTCTCGGTCGAGCGGCCGACAGACCTCAAGGTACCCCTGGGGGGTATGAAGTCAAGTCGAGGGAGGGCTTGCTCGGCGGTACCCGCCAGGGGTATACATAGATCGTTCGCCCGATACCCCCTGGGGGTATCTGACGGGCAACGAAGTCCGCCACGCCCTCACGGAGGAACCATGTCCAACTGCTGTACGCCGGACGGAAGCTGCCACACCACGTCGGAGATCCGGACCACCTACAAGGTCGGCGGAGTGGGCAGCGCGCACTGCCAGGGCGTCGTCGCCGAGGCGGTGGGCGGCCTGGAGCAGGTGGCCGCCGTCGAGGTCGAGATCGGCACCGGTCTGGTCACGGTGACCACCTCCGCCGAGCCCGACGAGTCGCTCGACGCCCTGATCGCCAGGACCGTCGACGAGGCCGGCTACGACTTCGCCGGCCGCGTGCCCGTCTGAGACACGCACCGGGCGGGGCCGCGCGCCCGGCGCCGGCCCCGCTCCCGTTCCCCTGTCGCACCACCGCATCCGTGAGCTGCGAGGAGCAGAGATGACCACCACCACGCCCGGCGCCGCCGAGGTCGAACTCGCCATCGGCGGCATGACCTGCGCCTCGTGCGCCGCCCGGATCGAGAAGAAGCTCAACCGCATGGACGGGGTCGAGGCCACCGTCAACTACGCCACCGAGAAGGCGAAGGTCACCTTCCGCGAGGACGTGAGCGTCGCCGACCTGATCGCCACGGTCGAGGCCACGGGATACACCGCCCAGGAGCCCCGGCGGGAGACCACGGGCCCCGGTGCCGGCACTCAGGGCGAGGCGCCGGGCGAGCACGACGAACTGCGTCCGCTGCGGCAGCGGTTGACCGCGGCCGTCGCCCTGGCGGTGCCGGTCATCGCGCCGGCGATGGTCCCGGCGCTGCAGTTCGAGTACTGGCAGTGGCTGTCGCTCACCCTGGCCGCACCGGTGGTCACCTACGCCGCCTGGCCCTTCCACAAGGCGGCCTTCACCAATGCCCGGCACGGCGCGGCCACCATGGACACGCTGATCTCGGTCGGTACGACGGCGGCGTTCCTGTGGTCGCTGTGGGCGCTGTTCTTCGGCACCGCCGGCACCCCCGGCATGACCCATCCCTTCACGTTCACCATCGCCCGCACCGACGGCGCCGGGAACATCTATCTGGAGGCGGCGGCCGGCGTCACCGCCTTCATCCTGGCCGGCCGGTACTTCGAGGCCCGCTCCAAGCGCAAGGCCGGCGCGGCGCTCAAGGCCCTGCTGGAGCTGGGCGCCAAGGAGGTCACCGTCCTGCGCGGCGGCCGGGAGGAACTCGTCCCCGTCGGCGAACTGAGGGCCGGCGACCGGTTCCTGGTGCGGCCCGGCGAGAAGATCGCCACGGACGGAGTCGTCGTCGAGGGGTCGTCCGCGGTGGACGCCTCCATGCTCACCGGCGAGTCGGTGCCGGTCGAGGTCGGCGCGGGGGACGCGGTCACCGGAGCCACGCTGAACGCGGGCGGGCGGCTCGTGGTCGAGGCCACGCGGGTCGGCGCCGACACCCAGCTCGCGCGGATGGCCAGGCTGGTGGAGGACGCGCAGAACGGCAAGGCCGCCGCCCAGCGGCTCGCCGACCGGATCTCCGGCGTCTTCGTGCCGGTCGTGATCGCCCTGGCGCTCGGCACCCTCGGCTTCTGGCTCGGCAACGGAGCCGGGCTCGGTGCCGCCTTCACCGCGGCGGTCGCCGTCCTCATCATCGCCTGCCCCTGCGCCCTGGGCCTGGCCACGCCGACCGCGCTGATGGTCGGTACCGGACGCGGCGCCCAGCTCGGCATCCTCATCAAGGGGCCGGAGGTGCTGGAGAGCACCCGCAAGGTCGACACCATCGTCCTGGACAAGACCGGCACCGTCACCACCGGCAAGATGACCCTGCTCGCCGTGCACACCGCCGACGGCACGCACGAGACGGATGTCCTGCGCCTGGCCGGCGCCCTGGAGCACTCCTCCGAGCACCCCGTCGCCCAGGCCGTGGCGGCCGGTGCGGCAGCCCGGGTCGGCACCCTGCCCGCCCCGGAGGACTTCGCCAGCATCCCCGGCCTGGGCGTCCAGGGAATCGTCGACGGACACGCCGTCCTCGTCGGCCGCGAGCAGCTGCTGACCGAGTGGGCGATGTCCCTGCCCGAGGACCTGCGGCGGGCCAAGGCCGAGGCCGAGGCGGCGGGCCGTACGGCCATCGCGGTCGCCTGGGACGGCGAGGCCCGCGCGGTTGTGGGGGTCGCCGACGCCGTGAAGGACACCAGCGCGGAGGCGATCCGGCGGCTGCGCGCCCTCGGCCTGACCCCGATGCTGCTGACCGGCGACAACAGGGCCGTCGCCGAGGCCGTGGCCGCGGAGGTGGGCATCGCGCCCGAGCACGTGATCGCCGAGGTCCTGCCGCAGGACAAGGTCGACGTCGTCAAGCGGCTGCAGGGTGAGGGGCGTGCGGTCGCCATGGTCGGCGACGGGGTCAACGACGCCGCCGCCCTCGCCCAGGCCGACCTGGGGCTCGCCATGGGCACGGGCACGGACGCCGCGATCGAGGCCGGCGACCTGACCCTGGTGCGCGGCGACCTGCGGATCGCGGCGGACGCGATCCGGCTGTCCCGCAGGACACTGGGCACCATCAGGTCCAACCTGTTCTGGGCCTTCGCCTACAACGTGGCCGCTCTGCCGCTGGCCGCCGCGGGACTGCTCAACCCGATGATCGCGGGTGCGGCCATGGCCTTCTCGTCGGTCTTCGTGGTCGGCAACAGCCTGCGCCTGCGCGGCTTCCGGCCCGCCGACCGCTGAGGCCGGCCGAGGCCCCCCCGCCCCGGCCTGACAGGCGTCCCGGTCCGTCTGTCAGGCCGGGGACGCCTGCCGCTGGGCCGCGTACTGCCCGCCCAGCAGTTCCGCCGCCCGGTGCTGCGTGTGCTCGGCGGCCTTCTGCGCCTCCGCCACGACGTCGCCCCGCTCCCGCAGCAGGGTCTCGTAGATCGGTGGATGGCCGCTTTCCACGGTGCCGTACGTCATCGCACTGCTCCTTTCCACTGGGGAATTCCAGATTTCCTCAGGCCCGGGTGAGCCGGGCGGCGATCCCGTGGCCGATCAGCAAATAAATGATGGCCGGCAGGCCATAATTGAGGACGACGCGTAGGCCATCTGTGTCCATCGTGAAAATGTCCTGCGCCCATCCGGAGAGCCAGTCGGCCGCGCCGTGCACGAATTCGACGAAAGCGTTGCCCTCGTTGGCGCCGAGGAGGTGGAGCACCACCCACAGGACGAGCAGACCGGCCGCCACGTCGGCGATCGTGCAGATCGTGAGGGCCGCGCGACGTGCGGTGTCGTGGCTGCGCGGGGCGCCGCCGGGCGGCGGCGGCTGGTCGTGGACGGGGTATCCGGAAAGCGGGTCGGTGCTGTTCACAGGGGAATCCGATCTGATGCGATGCCGGGGCCGTGCCCCATTTCCTCCTTCTTCTGCGTCCCGTAATCACCACTGCGTTACACCCCGCCGTCAAGGCGCCACATTTCCCGGCCTATTCGGGCACGTGCCCCCATGTCGGCATCCGCGGCACCGCGGTGAGCCGCGGGAAGGAACGGGCGGCCGCCAGGAATGCGAGCGTGGTCAGCACGAACGGCCAGGTGAACGCGTGACCCCCGGCCGGGGCGAACAGGGCGGCCACGGCGGGTGTCACGGCGGTCGCGGTCGCCGCGCCGAGCAGGGCGTACAGCAGGGTGCGCCAGCTCGCCGCGAGGAACACCCCGCACAGGGCCGACGCGGCGAGCACCGCGCTGTACCCGGCCGTCCCGTCCGCGATCCGCGCGGCCGGCAGACCGAGGGCCCAGGCGGTCAGCACGCCCGTCGCACTGCCGGCGCAGACGACGAGTCCGGCGACCCGGCTCACCAGGAAGACGCCCGCGAGCAGCAGCGCCCCGGCGAACCACTCGTCGAGGAAGAAGACCTGCGACACATTGCGGAAGAAGCCCTGCCACAGCTCACCGGGCCGCAGGGCGGTCGGTCCCGAGGCGGCGCGCGGGAACGCGGCCAGGGTGTCTCCGTGCGGCCAGATCCGCCGGAAGGCGGGTGCGGCGAGGGTGACCGCGCTCGCCAGGAGACAGAACGGCGCGGTCAGCGGCGGCAGCTGCCACACCCGCAGCAGCCGGGCCACCGCGGCCGTGACGACGGTGACGACGACACAGCCCGCGGCGGCCACCAGCGCCGTGGACAGCCGGCCCGCGCCGAGGAACACCGCACAGCACAGCGAGAACAGGCAGGAGTTGAAGCCTTCGAGGCCGGCCTCGACCCGCTCGCGCGCCACGCCGAGCAGACGCGCGCCGGCGGCCCCCAGCGCCGCCCCGCCGAGCCCGTATGCGCCATAGCGCCAGTCGGCCGCGGCCAGCGCCACGCAGAAGACGGCCCCCGCCCACGCGCTGCGCAGGAACATGACCTGACCCACCCCGCGCAGCGACTGCACGCCCCGCGCTCTCGACAGTGTCGACATTTTTCATTTTTCCGCTTCGTGGAATTAATTTTCCTCCATACGATACAGAACGTCCGGGCCTGGGGGCAGGTGGCCGACGGCGCACTGGGCCCGCGCGGCCCCAACGGCGAAGATGGGGGCCTGACTTCTTCCGTGAGGTGGTGGCCCGTGAGCATCGTCGATCTCGCCGCACTGGGTGAGTCCTTCACCCGCGACCCGTATCCGGTGTACGCGCGGCTGCGGGAACAGGGCCCCGTCCACCGCATCCGGATGCCCGAGGGAGGCGCCCTGGCCTGGCTCGTCGTCGGTTACGAGGCCGGGCGCGCGACACTCGCCGACCCCAGGCTGTCCAAGGACTGGAGCAAGGCGTCCCCCTCGCTGCCGATCGGGGCCGTCTCCTCCGGAATGCACATGCTCAGGGCCGACCCGCCGGACCACACGCGCCTGCGCAAGCTGGTGGCCCGCGAGTTCACCCCGCGCCGGGTGGAGGAACTCGCCCCGCGCATCCAGAAGACCACCGACGAGCTGCTGGACCGGATGCTCGCCGCGCCCGGCGGACGTGCCGACCTGGTCGAGGCGCTGTCCTTCCCGCTGCCGATCTCCGTGATCTGCGAGCTCCTCGGCGTGCCGGACCTGGACCGGGAGTCCTTCCGCACCTGGTCGAACGACGCGCTCGGCGCCGTGGACCCGCAGGTGCGCAAGGCGGCGGCCGCATCGATGGCCCGCTATCTGGCCGAGCTGGTCGAGGGCAAGCGGCAGCGCTCCGGCAGCGACCTGCTGAGCGCGCTGATCCACAGTTCCGACGACGACGGCGACCGGCTGTCGCACGACGAACTGATCGGCATGGCCTGGCTGTTGCTCGTCGCGGGCCACGAGACCACCGTGAACCTGATCTCCAACGGTGTCCTCGCCCTGCTCACGCACCCTGAGCAACTGGCGGCGCTGAGGGCGGACCTGGGCCTCATCGACGACGCGGTCGAGGAGATGCTGCGCTACGACGGTCCGGTGGAGACGCCCACCTACCGCTTCACCGTGGACCCGGTGACGATCGGCGACACGCTCGTGCCCGGAGGCGGCGAACTGGTGCTGGTCGCCATGGCCGACGCCAACCGCGATCCCGGGCGCTTCGAGAACGCCGACCGCTTCGACATCTCCCGGGACGCCCGCGGCCATGTGGCCTTCGGTCACGGCATCCACTACTGCCTGGGGGCGCCGCTGGCCCGGCTGGAGGCACGCGTCGCGATCAGGACCCTGCTGGAGCGCTGCCCCGACCTGGCCCTGGACATCCATCCGGCGGCGATCACCTGGCGCCCGGGCATGCTGATCCGGGGCCCGCGGAGCCTGCCCGTGCGGTTCGGGGGCTAACCGGGGCGGGGGCCTCCCGGCGGCCGGGTCGGCGGGCCACGCGCACCCGCGGCCGGCCGGGGGTGCGCGTACCGTGCCTCCGGATCAGCGGGGGGCGGGGGTGAGCAGTACGAAGTCCGCCTTCGACGGGTCCAGGCAGACGGCGAGTCTGCCGACGCCCTCGACGTCCGCCGGCGGCATCTGCACGCTGCCGCCGCCGTCGGTGACCTTGGCGACCGCGGCGTCGCAGTCGACGACGTCGAAGACGGGGTGCCAGTACGGGCGGCCGCCCGCCAGGGCGAGGTCCTGCGGACGTACCTGCATCAGACCGCCCTGCATACGCTCCTCCGGGAGCCCGGCCGGGGTGATGAGGGTGTACGTGCCGCCCCCGCCGCCGGGCATCTCCATGTCGCCGTACTGCCAGCCGAAGACGCTGCCGTAGAACTCCTTCGCGGCGGCGGCGTCGCTCGTGTAGAGCTCCGTCCAGGACAACGAGCCCGGGGCGTCGGTCAGTTCGAAGCCGGCGTTGCGCCCGGGCTGCCACACGGCGAACTGGCCGCCCAGCGGGTCGCTGTACTGCGCCATGCTGCCCCACTCGCCGAGGTCCCGCGGGGCGACGCGCACCGTGCCGCCGGCCCGCTCCACGGCCTGCGTCGTGGCGTTCGCGTCGTCGACGCAGAAGTAGATCATCCAGGCCGACCGGGCGCCCTCCTCGGTCAGCTTGCCGAGCCCCGCGACGGTCTTGCCGTCCTTGCGCAGCGTCCCGCCCTCCATGTCGCCGCCCATCGGCTCGAACTCCCACCCGAGCACCGCGCCGTAGAAGGCCGCGGCGGCCTTGACGTCCGGAGCGCCGAGGTCGATCCAGCAGGGCGAGCCGGGGACGAGGTCAGTGGTGATCACGGCGGTTCCCTTCGGTAGTTCCTCTGCGACCCAGAGTGACACCCGCCACTGACAATCGCTCGCCGAGGCGCCCCGGCGAGCAACCGTGCCCGGACCGGCGGTGGCATGATCGACTCGGTCTGTCGGACGAGCGGAGGGATCTGGTCGTATGTCGGGAAGGACCGTGCTGATCACCGGCGCGTCGAAGGGCATCGGGCTGGCCACGGCGCACCGTCTCGCCGGACGCGGGGACCTGGTGCTGGGCATCGCCCGGTCCCGCCCGGACGGGGACTTCCCGGGCGTGCTGTACCGGTGCGACCTCGCCGACGAGGAGCGAACGGGGCAGGTGCTGGCGGACATCGCCGCCGAGCACCGGGTGGACGCGGTCGTCAACAACGTCGGCATCGCCTTGCCCGAGCCGCTGGGTGAGGTCCGACTGGAGAGCCTGCGGTCGGTGTTCGACCTGAACGTCCGCGCCGCCGTGCAGGTCACGCAGGCGTTCGTCGGCGGCATGCGGGAGCGCGGCTGGGGCCGGATCGTGAACGTGACCAGCCGCTCGGTGTTCGGGGCGCGGCGGCGCAGCAGCTACGCGGCGGCGAAGAGCGCACTGGTGGGGCTGACCCGGACCTGGGCCCTGGAGCTGGCCGGCGACGGGGTGACGGTGAACGCGGTCGCGCCGGGCCCGGTGGAGACGGAGCTGTTCCGCGAGTCGCACCCGGTCGGCAGCGAGGAGGAGGCCCGGGTGGTGCGGTCGCTGCCCGTGGGCCGGGTCGGCCGGCCGGAGGAGGTGGCCGCCGCCATCGCGTTCCTCCTCGGCGAGGACGCCGGCTTCGTCACCGGCCAGATGCTGAACGTGGACGGCGGCGGCAGCATCCCGGGCCGGTGAACGGCCAGGACCGCTGAAGGGGCACCGGAAGCGGGACCGGGCTCCCCGGCCGGTTCAGCCCGCCGGATGCCCCGGGTCGATGTCCAGGGTGTCGCGCAGGCGCAGCAGCGGGGCCTGCGTGTCGCGGGTGCCCCAGCGCTCGGGTTCCAGGACGAAGCAGACGTGGTCGCCGCCGTCGAGCTGCCCGCACACCGTGCCCACGAACCAGGCGGCGGCGTCCTGGAGCACGACCGCGTCCTCGCCCTCGTGGCGCCAGCGCGCCCGCGCGAACTTGTCGACCCGGTCGCCGGTCTCCCCGCCGAACAGGGCGGCCAGTTCGTGCTGGTCGCGGGTGAGCAGGTGGACGGTGAGCCGGTCGGCGGCGCGGGCGACGCCGTAGGTGTGGTTGGCCTTGGACAGCCACACCGCGTACCGCACCGGCCGGATGGAGCACTGCGCGGAGAAGCCGACCAGGCATCCCGAGCGTTCCTCGCCCGAGGCGGCGGTGACCACGCACATCTCGGGGTTCAGCCGGTCCATGAACGCGTCGGCGTCCGTCATGTCCCTCACTCCCTCCCTGGCGGCCGCTGGGCCGCACGGCACGTCACGGGGCCGCTGAGCCGCACGGCACCCCAACGGCCACCCTACGGGTGGTGGCGGCCCGGGGTGTGGCCGAAGGTGCGCCGGAAGACGTCGATGAACGCGCTGGCGGACGACCAGCCGCAGCGGTGCGCCACCGTCGTCACTGGCGTGTCCTCGGCCAGCAGTACCAGCGCGTGGTGGAGCCGGACCTGGGTGCGCCACTGCGGGAAGGTCATGCCGAGTTCGCCGCGGAAGAGGCGGGAGAGCGTGCGTTCACCGGCTCCGACCTCGCGGCCGAGTTCGGCGAGGCTCCGGCCGTCGGACGGATCGGCGCGCAGCAGTGCGCACACGGCCCGCAGCCGGGGTTCGGCCGGCATGGGCAGGTGCAGCGGCTGCTGGGGCGCGGCCCGCACCTGGTCGAGCAGGACGGCCAGCAGGCGCCGGCGCTCGGGTGTGTCGGCGGCGGGGGCCCGGGTGCAGGCGATGATCAGCTCGCGCAGCAGCGGGCTGACGCTGAGCACGGTCGGGGTGTTCAGGCCGAGCGGGTTGTGGCGGGTGGGCAGACCGAGCAGGTGCAGTTCGAGGTCGCCGTGGGCCTGGTGGGCGTGCACGGTGCCGGCCGGGATCCACAGCGCCCGGGTGGCGGGGGCGATCCAGGAGCCCGCGTCGGTGGTGACCGCCACGACCCCGCGCCCCGCGTAGGCGATCTGGTGGTCCTCGTGCCGGTGGGCGTCGATCTCTGCGCCGGGGGCCAGGCGCTGGGTGCGGGTCGGCGCGATGGGGGTGTGGCGGATCTCCGTCATCGGTTGGCAGATTATCGGAAGTGCGACACGGGGCGCGGCGCCGAGCATGGGCGGGTGCGAAGGAATGCATCGATCACGCTGTTGTCCGTCGGCCACGCCTGTGTCGACGTCTATCAGGGGGCCGTCGCCTCCCTGGTCCCGTTCTTCGTCGCCGAGCGCGCCTACGGCTATGCCGCGGTCTCCGGGATCGTGCTCGCCGCCTCGCTGCTGTCGTCGGTGGCCCAGCCGGTGTTTCGGGCTGCTCACCGACCGCCGGCCGCTGCCCTGGCTGCTGCCGTGCAGCACACTGCTCGGCGGCCTGGGCGTCGCGCTCAGCGGGCTCGGCGGGTCCTACACCGTGACGCTGGCGTTCGTGGCGCTGTCCGGGGTGGGGGTCGCCGCCTACCACCCGGAGTCCGCCCGTGTCGCCCGGCTCGCCTCCCGGGGCAGCCACAGCGCGATGGCCTGGTTCTCGCTGGGCGGCAACCTGGGCTTCGCCACCGCTCCCCTGCTGGTCACGGCCGTCGTCGCGCCCGGGGGTCTGCGCTGGACGCCTCTGCTGGCCGTGCCGGCCGTCGCCGGTGGCCTGCTCTGCCTGCCCGTGCTGCGTGCCCTGCGGCGCGGACGGTCCGGCGCGGCCGGTGCGGCGGTGACGGGCGGCCGGGACGACACCGCCTCCTTCGTGAAGCTGTCGTTCGTGGTGGTGTGCCGGTCGGTGGTCTTCACCGGTCTGAGCACCTTCGTGGCGCTGCACGTCGAGCAGCGCACGCACGGCGGTACCGCGGCGGGCACGGCCGCGCTGTTCGTGCTGTATCTGGGCGGTGCGGTGGGGTCGGTGCTCGGCGGGAGTCTCGCCGGACGCTGGGGCCGGGTCACCGTGTCCCGGTGGTCGTACCTGCTCTGCGTCGGCGCGGTCGCGGGCGTGGTCCTGGCGAGCGGTCCGGCCCTGTTCCTGTTCGTCGCGCTGGCCTCGATCGGTCTGTACGTGCCGTTCTCGCTCCAGGTCACGCTCGGTCAGGACTATCTGCCGAGCCGGATCGGCACCGCGAGCGGCATCACCCTCGGGCTGACGGTCAGCGTCGGCGGACTGGCGAGCCCGCTGATCGGCATCCTCGCCGACGCGACCTCGCTGCGCACCGCGCTGACGCCGCTGGTCCTGATGCCCGCGCTGAGCTGGCTGCTGCTGCGGACCCTGCCGGAACCGGCCCCGGTGGCGGTCTCCACATGGAGCACGGACCGGGAGACGACGGCCTCCGGCGGGTAACCGTGCAGCGAACCAGTGCCGAGAGTGGGGACCCCGCATGCAGACCGTCACCCTGAACAACGGCGTCGAGATGCCGATCCTCGGCTTCGGCGTGTACCAGATCCCGCCCGAGCAGACCGAGCGGGCCGTCAGCGACGCCCTCGCCGCCGGCTACCGGTCCCTGGACACCGCTGCCGCCTACGGCAACGAGGAGGCCGTCGGCCGGGCGATCCGCGCCGGCGGCATCCCGCGCGAGGAGCTGTTCGTCACCACCAAGCTGTGGGTGTCCGACGCCGGCGAGGACAGGGCCCGGCGCGCGTTCGAGACCTCGCTTCGCAAACTGGGCCTGGACCGGGTCGACCTGTATCTGATCCACCAGCCGTACGGCGACGTCTACGGCTCCTGGCGGGCCATGGAGCGGCTGCACCGGGAGGGCCTGGCGCGGGCCATCGGCGTGTCCAACTTCTACCCGGACCGCCTGGTCGACCTCATCGACCACAACGAGGTCACCCCCGCGGTGAACCAGATCGAGACGCATCCGTTCTTCCAGCGCACGGCGTACCAGGAGCTGATGCGCGAGCGCGGGGTGCAGATCGAGTCGTGGGGGCCGTTCGCCGAGGGCCGCAACAACCTGTTCACCCATCCCGAGCTGACCCGGATCGCCGAGGCGCACGGCAGGTCGGTGGCGCAGGTCGTGCTGCGCTGGCTGATCCAGCGGGGCGTCGTCGTGATCCCCAAGTCGGTGCGGGCCGAGCGGATGGCGCAGAACATCGACGTGTTCGACTTCGAGCTGAGCGCGGACGACATGGCGGCCGTGGCCGCCCTGGACACCGGTGCCTCCGTGTTCTTCGACCACCGCGACCCGGCCATGGTCAGCCGGCTCGGGACCGTCACCCTGGACTCCTGAACGCTCCTCACCAGGCCATCTCGTCGATCAGCATCGTCGCGTCCGGCAGTGCCGAGCCGCCCAGCAGCTGCTCGGCCCAGATCACCTTGCCGTGCGCCGCGTAACGGGTGCCCCACCGCTCGGCGAACTGGGAGACCAGGAACAGACCGCGGCCTCCCTCGTCGGTGGTGGCGGCCCGGCGCAGCCGCGGTGAGGTGTTGCTGCCGTCCGACACCTCGCACACCAGGCTGCGGCCCAGCAGCAGCCTCACGCCGACGGGAGGGGCGCCGTAGCGGATGGCGTTGGTGAGCAGCTCGCTGAGGATCAGCTCCGTGCTGAACGACTCCTCCTCAAGACCCCACTCCCCCAGCCGGCGGCTGACCTCCGCCCGGACGCGGGACACCTCGGTGACGTCGAACGGCACCTCCCAGGACGCCACCTTGGACGGGTCGAGCAGCCGGGTGCGGGCGACCAGCAGCGCCACGTCGTCACTGGGGTGCGCGGGCAGCATGGTCTCCATCAGCACCCTGCAGGTCTCCTCCGGTGTGCCGTCGGGGCGGGCCACGGCCGTGCGCAGCAGGGCGAGGCCCTCGTCGATGTCCCGTCCGCGGTCCTCGATCAGCCCGTCCGAGAACAGCACCAGCCTGCTGCCCTCGGCCAGCTCCAGCTCCCCGCACTCGAACGGGAACCCGCCGACGCCGAGCGGCGGCGACACCGGGATGTCCGGGAAGGTGACCCGGCCGTGCGGATCGACGACCGCCGGTGCCAGGTGCCCGGCGCGGGAGAGCGTGCACCGGCCGCCGACGGGGTCGTAGATGGCGTACAGGCAGGTGGCGCCGGTGAGCGGGGCGGGGCCGCCGTCGGAGGTCTCCGTCTGCGTGTCCAGCCGCGCCACCATCTCGTCGAGATGGCCGAGCAGTTCGTCCGGGGCCAGGTCCAGGGAGGAGAAGTTCAGCACGGCCGTGCGCAGCCGGCCCATGGTCACCGCCGCGTGCATCCCGTGCCCCACGATGTCGCCGACGACCAGCGCCACCCGGAACCCGGGCAGCGGGATGACGTCGAACCAGTCGCCGCCCACGCCGGACTGCGCCGGCAGATACCGCCAGGCCACCTCCAGCGCGTCCTGCTCGGGCAGGTCCCGGGGCAGCAGGCTGCGCTGCAGGGTCACGGCCATGGCGTGCTCACGCGAGTAGCGGCGGGCGTTGTCGATGGCCACCGCCGCGCGGGCCACCAGTTCCTCGGCGACCGCGACGTCCTCGTCCTCGAACGCCGGCGAGCCCTCGCCGCGCCAGAGGTTGACCATGCCGAGGACCACGCCGCGGGCCCGCAGCGGGACGGTGATCAGCGAATGGATGCCGTAGTCCAGGGCCCGCCGCGCACCTTCCGGGTCGTGCGCCCGCCAGTCCGTCGCGGTGTTGAGGTCCCGCACCAGGACGGCCCGGCCGCCGTGCAGCGCGGCGACCATCGGGGTGTCGGCCACCACGAACCGGATCAGATCCCCCACCGGCTGCAGCGGGTGACCGGTCTGCGACTCGCTCAGCGCGGTGCGCCGCATCTGCTTGACGGTGCCGCTGGGCTCCTCGCCGCGCAGCACCGAGTCGAGCAGCTCGACGGTGACGAAGTCCGCCATGCGCGGCACCGCGACCTCGGCGAGTTCCTCCGCGGTGCGCCGCATGTCCAGGGAGGTGCCGATGCGGACGCCGGCCTCGTACAGCAGCGTCAGCCGGCCGCGGGCCACCTCGGCCTGCCCGGACAGGGCGCGCAGCTCGGTGGTGTCGCGGAAGGTGGCCACCAGGCCCTGGACGCCGCCGTAGGGCGCGGTGAGCCGGGTGTTGACCGCCAGCAGCCGGTCCCCGGCCGGGACGACCTGGTCGGAGACGGCCTCCCCGGAGGTCAGGATGCGGGTCGGGCCCGGGCCGAGCCCGAGGTCGGTGACCTGCCGCAGATCGGCGTCCTCCGGCAGGTCGAGCAGCCTGCGCGCCTCGTCGTTGGCGAGCAGCACGCGTCCGTCGGCGCCGACGATCAGGACTCCTTCGCGTACGGCGTGCAGGACGGCGTCGTGGTGCTCGTACATCCGGGTCATCTCGGCCGGGCCGAGGCCGTGCGTCTGCCGGCGCAGCCGCCGTCCGACCAGGGCGGCTCCGCCGGTCGCGAGGGCCAGCGCCACCGCCGACGCGCCCAGCATCACCGGCACCTGCTGGTTCAGCACGTGCCCGAGGGTCTCCACCTGGATGCCGGCGCTGACCATGCCGACCACGCGCCGGCTGGCGTCCGTGACCGGGACGACGGCGCGCACCGCGTCGGACGGCTCGCCGTGGAAGGTCTCGGTGAACGCCTGTCCCGCGGCGGCCCGCTCGACGCCCTGCGCGCGCGTGCCGACCAGGGTGGGGTCGGTGTCGGTGAGCCGCACCCCGCGTTTGTCGAGGACGGTGATGAAGTCGACGCCGGATCCGTGGGTGGCCTGCTCGGTCGGCCCCTGCAGCAGCGCGGCCGGGTACGGGGAGCGCAGCGCGGCGGCGGTGCCGGGGGCGTGTGCGAAGGCCTCGGCCACGGCCATGGAGCGGTTCCTGGCGTTGCGCTCGCCGTCGTAGCGGCCCTGCACCACCAGGGCGGTGGCGGCCGCCACGACGAGCACCAGCATGATCAGCGCCTGGAGCAGGAAGACCTGGGTGGCGAACGTGCGCACGCTCAGCGACGGCGTGATGCGGTGGGACGGCGAGGGGCGGCCGGCGCGGCCGCTCTGCCCGGTCCGCTCCCGTGGACGCGGAGCGTCGCGCAGCCGCCGTGCCCCGTTCGGCGGCGGCGCGGCCCTCGCCCGGGACCAGCGCGACCGTCCGCCCATGTCCCCTTTCTAACACCCGGGCCGCACGGCGGGCGAACGGTGAAGGCCCGCCCGGGCATCCGGCCCGCCGCGCCGTCCCGGCGGCGACAGCGCTCACACCGGGGTGTTCGCCGCCCACGTCGGGCGGCCGCGGGCCAGCGCCGCGGTCAGGGTGCGCAGGGCGCCGGTGAGGGTGCCGACGTCGGGGGCGTTGCCGAGGCACAGCCGCACGGCGCGCGGCACGGGCTGGTCGGTGGCGCTGAAGTACCGGGTGGAGCCGAGGGTGATGCCCTGGCCTTC
This sequence comes from Streptomyces sp. Ru71, assembly GCF_002920535.1. Classification (GTDB taxonomy): domain Bacteria; phylum Actinomycetota; class Actinomycetes; order Streptomycetales; family Streptomycetaceae; genus Streptomyces. Next base: position 18,897 of record NZ_PQSS01000061.1, read on the forward strand.
GGCGAGGGCGAGCACCTCGGACGCGGTCCAGGGCTGGGCCAGCTCCACCCAGGCGTGCAGGGCGTCGGAGCGGACGTGGCTGATCGCGGGCACGTCGGCCAGGAGGTTCTCGACGGCGCTGCGGCGGCGGCGCATCTCCTGGCGCTGCCAGTCGAGCAACCGGTCGGCGGTGCCGTCGTCGAGCCAGCGCAGGGCGACGGCGGTGGCGAGCGGGGCGGGGTTGAAGACAGTGGCGCGGATCAGCGCGCCGAGGCGGCCGGCCAGCTCGGGCGGCCCGGCGAGGAAGCCGCAGCGCAGTCCCGGGGCGAGGGTCTTGGAGAGGCTGGTGAGGAACAGGGTGCGTTCGGGGGCGAGCGCGGCGAGCGGGGGCAGGCCGGCGTGGTCGGAGAGCAGCCCGAAGACGTCGTCCTCGACGATGACCAGGTCGTGGCGGCGGGCGATGTCGGCGATCCGCTCCCGGCGGTCGAGCGGCAGGGTGGCGGCGGTCGGGTTGTGCGCCGTCGGCATGCAGTACAGGGCGCGAGCCGTCGGGGTGGCGGCGCAGGCCTCTTCCAGGGCCTCGGGGATCAGTCCCTCGCCGTCCATGGCGACGGCGGACATGCCGACGCCCAGCAGCTGGGCGGCGGACTTGGCGCCGGGGTAGGTGAGGGCCTCGGTCAGGAGGGTCTCGCCGGACCGCAGGCAGGCGCTGAACGCCACCAGCAGGGCGTGCTGGCTGCCGTGGCAGAGCGCCACCTGGTCGGGGCCGACGTCCAGTCCGCTGCGGGCCAGCCACCGGCACGCGCCGCGCCGGTGGTCGTGGCTGCCGATGTCGGACTCGTAGCCGAGCAGGGCGCCGAGGTCGGCGGTGCCGGCGAGCGCGGTGAGCGTGCGGCGCAGCAGTTCCTCGTGCCGGCCGCGCGCGGGCGCGTTGACCGCCATGTCGAGCCGGGCGGCCCCTGCGCTCGCCCCGGGGGCCGGGGTGTCGCGCAAGTGCGGGATGCCGGAGACGCCGGCGACGAAGGTGCCGCGTCCGACGGTGCTGGTGATCAGGCCCTGCTCCTCGGCCTCGCGGTAGGCGCGGCTGACCGTGGGGACGGCCACGCCCAGCTCACGGGCCAGTTCCCGGTGGGTGGGCAGGCGGTCGCCGGCCGCCAGGCGACCGGTGGTCACCGCGGTGGCGATCGCCTCGGCGATCCGGCGGTAGACCGGTCCGGTCGCCGTGTCGTCGTCCAGCAGTCGTGCGAACAGGCGGGGATCGGCCGCCATCGCTCTCCTCTTCTCGTCGGGCCCCGGGATACGGGGGCATGCCCGGTCCTCACGGGCCGGGCAGGACGGTGCGCCTCACAGGTCGATCATGACGCTGGTGGTGGGACGAGCACAGCACACCGGGACCTGGCCCGGCTCCACGGGGGCCGTCGGGTCGATCACATAGGCGACCTCGCCGTCGTCGAGGGTGGTCACGCATGTGCCGCACAGGCCGGTGCGGCAGGAGGCGTCGGGGCGCAGACCGGCCTGTTCGGCCAGGGCGAGCAGGCTGAAGGTGTTCTCCCGCCAGGGGACGGTCACCCCCGAGCGCGCGAAGGTCACCACCAGGGGCCGCCCGTCGGCGTCCCTCGCCACGGGACCGGCCTCGGCCGGCTCCTGGGCGCCCTCGGCCCCCTGCACGCCCGGCAGGGGCCGTGCGGCGCCGAAGAACTCGTGGTGCACCCGGTCGGCGGGAACGCCGCGCTCGGCCAGGCCGCCGACGATGTCCGCCATGAAGCCGGCCGGGCCGCAGACGTAGTAGTCGGCGTCGAGCGACGGAAGGACGCGCTCCAGGACGGCCGCCGTGAGCCGCCCGGTCTCGTCGAAGTCCGCTCCGGGGACGTCCTCGGGCCGCGGCCGGCTGAACAGCAGGTGAGTGCGGATGCCGTCCCGGGATGCCGCCAGCCGCCGCACGTACGGGCCGAAGGCGAGTTCGCGCGACGAGCGGGCCCCGTGGACGAAGTGGACCGTGCGCTCCTCCCGGGTGAGCTGGTCCAGCATCGCCAGCATCGGGGTGATGCCGATCCCCGCGCTGACCAGGACGACGGGCCGCTTACCCGGCGTCACGACGAACCGGCCGCGCGGCGCCCGCGCCCGCAGCACCGCGCCCACGGCGACCCGGTCGTGCAGATGCCCGGAGGCGACGCCCGCGGGGGCGTCCGGCGCGTCGGCCGGGGCGGCTTCGCGCTTGACGGCGATGCGGTAGCCGCCGCCGTCCTCGTCGCGTCCGGCCACGGTGTACGTCCGCACGACGGGCCGCGCGGCGCCGGGAACGTCGAGCGCCAGGGTGAGGAACTGTCCGGCCGCGAAGCCCGGCAGGCGCGTGCCGTCCGGGTCGGCCAGGTCGAAGGAGACGACGTCCGCGGCCTCCCGGCGCCGGGCCGTGACGACGAGGTCGCGCTCGCCGGACCACTCCTGCCCCTCGCCCCGGGCCCGGGCCAGCAGCCGCTCGGCCTTGGCGCGCAGCGCGGGGGGCAGCGCGGCGCAGTCCAGGACGCGGGTGAGGGCGCCGGCGTCCGGCCGCTCCCGGTGCAGGACACGGGCCAGTTCGGCGACGGACACCCCGTCCTGGCTCCGGTGCACGACCTCGATCTTGTCGCCCGCCCGGATGAGGCCGGGTTCCACCACGCGGCAGAAGAAGCCCACCCGTCCGCTGCTCAGATAGCGGGCGGGGATGTCCTCCTCGCCCAGCCGGACGGCCATCTTGCGGCAGGGGATGCGCGGCTGCGTCACCCGCAGCAGCACCTCGCCGATGCGCAGTTCGTCGCCGACCATGACCTCGTCGTCGGCGGGGCCGTCGACGGTCAGGTTCTCTCCGAAGGTGCCGGGCGCCAGGTCACGGCCGAGCTCGCTGCGCCACTCGTCGTAGTGACGCAGCTGGTAGCACAGCAGCGCGCGGTCCGGGTCGCCGACGTCGTCCACGTGGTCGTCCGCGACGAGTCCGTCCGCCTCGACCAGCGCGGCGCCCCGCGCGGGCCGCTTGTCGAAGCCGGTGACGATCGTCTCGCCCTGGACGGTCATCGGCTGCGCCTGGCCGAGGTTGACCGAGAGCAGCTCTCCGAAGATGTGGGTCATGATCAGGAAAGTAACAGTACAATTCTGAATCCCACAAGACATTGTGCATAGACATCTTCGACGGGAGGCGGCCGGCGGACTCCGCCCGCCAGACGGCCCTCCCGCGCTGCGCGGACCCCCGGGCGGTGTGAGACTGCTGAGCGGTGACGGCCCGTCGCAGACGCCGGACGAGGGGAGAACAGGTGGTGACGGCAGAGACCGCCGACGACCTGCTGGAGCAGTTCCTGGCCGACCCGGTCAACTCCACGCTCGACCTGGGCACCGCCGCCGCCCGCTGCACCAAGGCCCTCGGCCTGCAGCGCTCCGTGGTGTACCTCGCCGATCTCCAGCAGCGGCACCTGATCCCGCTCACCGATGTGACGTCCACGCTGCCCATCGACGGCTCGCTCGCCGGCTGGACGTACCGCACCCAGGCGCTGCGCGTGGAGGAGTCCGAGACCGGCGCGATCATCGCCTGGTTCCCGCTGCTCGACGGCGCCGAGCGGCTGGGCGTCCTGGCGGTCTACGTGCCCGCGCTCACCGCGGCCTCCCTGACCCGCGGCCGGGCGCTCGCCATGCTCCTGGCCATGATGATCACCTCACGGCGGGCGTACCAGGACTCCTTCGCCCGGCGCACCCGCACCGACCGGATGCAGCTGCCCTCGGAGATGCTGCGGGCCTTCCTGCCGCCGCGCACGATCGGCAACTCCCGGGCCGTCTCCACGGCCGTCCTGGAACCCGCCTACGAGATCGGCGGGGACGCCTTCGACCACGCGCTCAGCGACACGATGCTGCACGCCACCGTGCTGGACTCGCTGGGCCACAACCTCGCCTCCGGGCTGACCAGCGCCCTGGCGCTGTCGGCGTGCCGCAACGCCCGCCGCAGCGGGTTCGACCTGCCCGAGCTGGTCAACAGCGTCGACGGCGCGCTCGCCACCTGGCTGCCGGACCAGTTCTGCACCGCCATCGTGGCCCAGCTGGACCTGGCCACCGGGGTGCTGCGCTGGAGCAACTGCGGCCATCCCGCGCCGCTGCTCATCCGCGACCACCGGCTGCTCGTGGACGCCCTGGAGCGCGAGCCGGACCCGCCGCTGGGGCTGGCCCGCCTGCTGTCCACCCGGGACCGGCAGACGCACGAGATCGCCCTGCAGCCCGGCGACCGGGTGCTGATGTACACCGACGGCGTCACCGAGGCGCGCACCCACGACGGGGAACTGTTCGGCCTGCAGCGGTTCGCCGACTACGTCATCCGGGCCACCGCCTCCGGGGAGCTGGCGGCGGAGACGCTGAGACGGCTGATCCACTCGATCCTGGACGCACAGGCCAGCCGGCTGCGGGACGACGCGACGATCCTGATGTTCGAGTGGCAGCCGCCCACGGCGTGAGCCGGGTTCACAACGGACGCACGAGGTGCGGGCGCAGCAGCGCCTCCCAGCCCCGGCGGGCCTGCCGGTACTCGTCGGCGCAGGTCTCGGCCCGGTCCTCGGTCAGCCTGCGGCCGTCGACCAGGTCGCCGTGCCGGTCGGGCCGGGCGCCGTAGACGTAGCAGGCGTAGCCGGCGGCGCGCTGCCCGTCCAGACTGTGCTCGTCGAGCAGGTCGGCGTCCGTCGGCGGGGTCTCCTTGGCGCTCAGCGCGTACTCGCGGGCGGCGGTCAGGACCTTGTCCTCCCCCGCCCGGCCCTGACCGATCAGCATGACCGCGGCGAACTGGTCGGCGACGTCCTCCTCCCGCCCGGTGAACGGCAGTCGCAGGACGTCGAGCAGAGCGTGCGCGCTCTCGTGCAGCAGCGTCTCCTCGACGACGGCAGCCACGGCGGCGTCCCCGTCGTCCGCGCCGCCCGCGGTGAACCGGTCGCGCACGTCGCCGACCTGCTCGACGCACACGTCGATCCGGCGCGCGTCCGGGTCGTAGGCGGGGTCGGCGTCGCCGCAGCCGTGCACGGCGAAGGTGACGGACCGCGGCATCCGCACCCGGGCGTCGAGCCGCTCGGCGACCGTCTCCGGCACCCGGCCCGAGCGCAGGAACGCCAGGTCCGCCGCGAGGTCCGGCCCCACGGACCCGTAGCGCACCACGAAGCCGCCCTGCGCCGGCTGCCGCGCGGCGGCCGAGGGCGGACGGTCGCCGCCCGATGCCCCGTGCGTGCCGCACCCGCCCGTCGTCCCGGCCAGCACCGCCAGCAGCATCCAGCACCCGGCCCCACGGCGGCTCATCGCGTCCCTCTCCCGGTCGTCCCCGTTCCCCGCCCCCCAAGAGGGACCGGCGGCCGGGCCGGTTCCGTGGCCGGGCGGGTCAGCGGGCCAGCGCTCCGCCGCTGGGCCAGACGGTGATGGGCACATGCCCCCGCCTGCGTCCCTCGCCGTCCAGCAGATGTCCCAGCCGCCTGGCCGCGTGCAGGGTCAACTCCCGCCCGCTGACGCTCACTTCGGGGAAGCGGCGCACGATCTGCTCCTCCAGCGTCCGGGACTCCTCGGGCGTGTGCAGCCACGCCTGCAGCAGGAGGTTGGCGGAGCCGGTGGTGGCCGCGGACAGCCGGGTCTGCGGCAGCGCGGCCGGCGCCGCGCCGACCGGGTCGAGCCGGTCGGCGGGCACGCGAGGACCCGCGGGGCGCACGGGCGGGCGGGAGGCGGCGTGGGCGCCGGCGAGCAGGGAGCGCTGGCGCTCACCGAGTGCGCCGGTGGTCAGCGTTTCAAGAACTTCTGTCCAGCTTGTTGACTCGCTGTCTCACCGGCTGCACATTACCTATCGGTAGAACCGTGCAGTAACCCTGCGGGCGGTCCTCCCGGCCGTCGCCGTGCACCCCCCACGTCCATGACACGGCCGTAGGCACCTTCCTCTGCTCCAGCCGCACATTTCTCGCTCCCCTGCACGCCGCGCGGGCTTCGCCATGCCCGCGGCCGCGCGTGCGCCTCCCGAGAAAGAGAGAGCACATGCCGAAGCCCGCCCTGCGACATGTCATGGCCGCGACAGCCACCGCGGCGGCCCTGAGCTTCACCGCCGCCCCCGCCCACGCCACCCCCGCTCCGCTGAACTACGTGGCCCTCGGCGACAGTTACAGCGCCGGTTCCGGGGTCCTGCCCGTGGACCTCACGAACCTGCTGTGCCTGCGCTCCACGGCGAACTACCCGCACGTCATCGCCGACCGCACGGGCGCCCGCCTGACCGACGTGACCTGCGGCGGCGCCCAGACCAAGGACTTCAGCCAGGCCCAGTACCCGGGTACCGCCCCGCAGCTCGACGCCGTCGGCGCGGACACCGACCTGGTGACGCTGACGATCGGCGGCAACGACAACAACACCTTCATCAACGCCGTCGTCTCCTGCGGCACCGCCGGCGTCCTCAGCGGCGGCAAGGGCAGCCCCTGCAAGGACAAGTACGGCACGTCGTTCGACGACCAGATCGAGGCGAACACCTATCCGGCGCTCAAGGCCGCGCTGGCCGGGGTGCGCGCGAAGGCGCCCCACGCGCGCGTGGCGGCCCTGGGCTACCCCTGGATCGTCCCCGAGACGTACGACCCGTCCTGCTTCGTCAAACTCCCCCTCGCCGAGGGCGATGTGCCCTATCTGCGGGAGATCCAGTCCCACCTCAACGCCGTCGTGGCCCGCGCCGCCCGGGAGACCGGGGCCGCCTACGTCGACTTCGGCGAGGCGTCCGAGGGGCACGACGCCTGCCAGGCCCCCGGCACACGATGGATCGAGCCGCTGCTGTTCGGGCAGAACATCGTGCCGGTCCACCCCAACGCGCTCGGCGAACGCCGCATGGCCGAACACACGGTGAGCGAGCTCGGACTGGACTGATCCGGCGCCGGCACCCCGGGGCGATGATGCGATGATCACCCGCATGTCGTCATCGTCGCTCGCCGCGTCCTGGCCGTGCGTCCTGCGCACGCCCCGGTTGGCCCTGCGTCCCGCCGAGGCCGCCGACGCGCCCGCCTTCATCCGGCTGTGGACCGACGCCGAGGTGCGGCGGTACCTGGGCGGGCCGGTGGCACAGGACCGACTCGGGGCGTACCGGCGGCACTTCGCCGGCCGCCCCGGTCTGTTCGCCGTCACCGCCCGGGACACGGCGGCGGTGCTCGGCTCGGTGACCATCGACACCGTGTCCCGGTTCGCCGGCCGCCGGGAGGTGTCGTACTCCTTCCTGCCGGAGCACTGGGGACACGGCTACGCCCGCGAGGCCGTCGCCGCCGCGATCGACTGGGCCTTCGACCACGTGCCCTCGCAGGACCCCTCGGTCGTCGCGGTCACCCAGGAGGCCAACCTCCGCTCCCGTCTGCTCCTGGAAGCCGTCGGCATGCGGCTGGTGGAGACGTTCGTGGAGTGGGACGCGCCCCAGACGCTCTACGCCGTCCGGCGTGCCGCACCCGCCTGAGCGCCCGTGGTTCAGCCGGTCAGCCGGCCGACGACCGAGCGCATCGCGTGGCGCAGGGCAGGACGGACCTCCTCCGGCGGGTCGAGGGTCTCGAAGCCGTGGTGTCCACGGGGGACATCGACCAGTTCCAGGTGCGCCCCGCAGTCCTCGGCCGCCGTCACGAACTCCTCGACGGTGGCGGCGATCACCGGTGTCTCCAGACCGGCGCGCACCAGGACGAGCGGCAGGGCACCGGCGTGCGGGACCGCACGGACCGGCTGGAACCGGGCGTCGGTCAGGCCCCAGCCGGGCAGCGGCGCCAGGATCGGGTAGGAGGCGGCCACACAGCGCAGCCACGGCGGGGGCGCCGCCAGCCAGGGCGCGGTGAGCAGGCCGCCGCCGGAGAAGAACCACAGGGCGACCCGGTCGGAGTCCACCCGGGGATCGGCCCGTACCAGCTCCACCGCCGCGGTGACGTCCGCCGCGGCACGCGCGTAGTCGGCGACGTCGTGCAGCCGGTGGTCGAGCGTCACGCCGACCATGCCCTCGGCGGCCGCCAGGCGGGCGTACCCCACCAGGGTGGGCCACTCGCGCGGGGTGGGCAGGGCGCCGGGCGGCAGCGGACCGCCGTGCACGAACACCACGGCCGGCCGGGGGCCGTCGGCGCCCTCGGGGACGTAGAGGTCGACATGCCCCCGGCGGTTCCTGGGCAGTTCGGGCACGTCGAGCGGGAACGGGCGCAGGTGCGCGGGCGGTTCGCCGGTGCCGGCCGGTCGCAGGCGGCGCCCCTCGCCGGCCGCGGCGCGCAGCAGGACCTCGGCGAGTCCGGCGGGGCACGACAGCATCGGCCAGTGCCCGGTGGGCAGTTCGAAGAAGGTGACCGCCGGGTCGGTCAGGGCCTTCAGGGCCGGATCGCCGAAGTCGACGAGCCGTTGCACCAGGTCGACGCTAGCGCCGTTGGCGGTGCACAGCACTCCGGTGGTGGGCACCGCCGCCACCGCGCCCGTCAGCCGCAGCGGCTGGAGCAGGGTGCCCAGCGGCTGGGGCGCGGCCAGCGCGGTCAGCCGGTCCAGCGCCACGTCGGACACACCGGCGGTGCTGCCCCAGCGCCCCCACTGCTCGCGGGTGGCGGGGGGAGCCAACTCCCCGTCGCGCTCTTCGTGTTCGGCCTGCCCGGCCAGGCGGGCGCGCAGCTCCTGGTCCGGTACGGCGGCCAGGGCGGGAACGCCGTCGCGGGGCATGCCGGCGTCCAAGTACACGACGCGCGCGATGCGCTCCGGGCGCCGGTCGGCGGCGCCGAGCACCGGGTGGATGCCGTAGTCGTGGCCGACCAGCACGATCTCCCGGCCGGACGCCGGGTCCACCGCGTCGATCGCCGCCAGCACGTCCGCGATGTGCGTCTCCAGGCCGACGCGGGCCCCGCCGGCGGGGCGGCCGGCGTCGAGCCCGGTGAGCGGGACGGCGTGCGCCTCGGCGCCCGCCCCGGCCAGCCGGGCGGCCGTCCCCTCCCATACGTGGGCGCCGGTGAACACGCCCGCCACCATGAGGAACACCGTCATGATCGTCTCCTTGTTCCGGGTGCCGGCCGGTACCGTAGGAACTCCCCCTGAGGGAGGTTCAACTGTCCGCATCGCACGAGGAGCTGTGGAGCATCGGCGAGCTCGCCGAGCGCGCGGCCGTCACCGTGAAGACCGTCCGTTTCTACTCCGACCGGGGCCTGCTGCCGGAGGCCGGCCGCAGCGGCGGCGGGCACCGCCGGTACGGTCCGCAGGCGCTGGAGCGGCTGCGGCTCATCCGCTCCCTGCGCGGCCTCGACCTGCCCCTGCCCGAGGTGCGCCGAGTGCTCGACGACGAGGGCGCGGCGGGCCGGGTGCTGGAGGAGGCCGTGGCCGGGCGGCTGCGCGAGCTGGGCGGCGAGCTGCGGGCGCTGCGCTGGCGGGAGGCGGCGCTGCGGCTGGTGCAGGAGTGCCCGCCCGGCCGGCGTGCCGACCTGCTGCGGCTGCTGGGCGCGATCGACAGCCCGCCGAGCACGGCGGCGCTCGCCCGGTTCTGGCGTGCCTGGCTGCCCGCGCGGATGCCGGCGCGGGCGGCGGCCGCGTTCCTGGACGTGGCCGTGCCGCAGCCGCCGGCCGATCCGGATCCGGCGCAGGTGCTCGCCTTCGCCCGGCTGCACGCGATGACGACGGGCCCCTGCCCCGGCGGCCCGCAGCCCCAGCCGCAGGTGCACCGGGTGGCGGGGCCCGGCGGGTCGGCGCTGCTGTACACGGGCCTCGCCGAGGCGTTCGAGCTGGCGGGGCCGCAGCTGCGCCGGGAGCGGGCGCCGCGGCCGGGTGAGGCGCTGGACGCCTACGTGGCCGCGTACGCGAGCGCCTACGGCGGCCGGGACACCCGGGACTTCCGCCGCCGGCTGGCCGGGCTGCTCGCGGCCGAGCCCCGCCTGGACCGGTACTGGGAGCTGACGGCCGTGGTGATCACACCTCCGGGCGGGCGGCCGGAGCCGACGCCGGGGTCCGCGGACGACTGGCTGCGCGCGGCGCTGGACGCGGACAACGCCGAAGCGGCGTAGATCACAGGGAAGATCCGGAACCGGACATTCCTGGCGGCTGCACGATTCCCGCATGTTCCCTCGGGAGCGGGCGGCCTTCATTCGCGAGGCCGAGACGATGCTTCACCCACGCAATTAACGGTCTCTTCGCTTCATGGCCTATAAATATGAGGCCATGCAGGGCTATGGCGAGGACGGCATGTACGGATATCGCATGATTTAACGTCATCCTCCATGACTGACACGGCTACACGGCCCCGGGCCGGCACAGGCTCGAAGGCCGACGGCACGGCCCCCGACGACGGCGTCCGGGGCAAGGGACTCGGCGGCAACTCCGTCGGCCTGCTGGGCAGCGCGGTGATCGGCGTCTCCACCGTCGCCCCCGTCTACTGCCTCACCTCCACCCTCGGCTCCACCGCCGGCGAGGTCGGCAGCCGGATGCCGGCCGTGTTCCTCGCCGGGTTCCTGCCGATGCTGCTGGTCGCCTTCGCCTACCGGGAACTGAACAAGGCCGTACCGGACTGCGGCACCTCCTTCACCTGGACGGTGAAGGCGTTCGGCCCGCACGTCGGCTGGATGTGCGGCTGGGGCCTGGTCATCGCCACCGTGATCGTGCTGTCCAACCTCGCCGGCGTCGCCACCTCGTACTTCTGGCTGCTGGCCGGGCAGCTCACGGGCAGCGACTTGGTGGCCGCGCTGGACGGCGACAAGGCCGTGCACATCGTCACCTGTCTGGCGCTGATCGGCGCCGCGACCGCGATCAGCTACCGCGGCATGACGACGACGAAGGGCGTGCAGTACGCGCTGGTCGGTATCCAGCTCGTGGTGCTCGCCCTCTTCGTCGTCATGGCCCTGCGCGCGGCGCACTCCGGCTCCTTCGCCGGGCACCTCGGCTTCTCCTGGTCCTGGCTGAACCCCTTCGAGGTGAAGTCCTTCGCCTCGTTCAGCGCCTGCCTGTCCCTGTCGATCTTCATGTACTGGGGCTGGGACACCTGTCTGACGGCGAACGAGGAGACCATCGGCAGCGAGAAGACCCCGGGCCGCGCCGCGCTGATCGCCATGGTGGTGCTGGTCGGCTCCTACCTGACCACGGCGGTGGCCGCGCAGATGGCGGTCGGTTCCGGCGCCACCGGCCTGGGCCTGGCCAACCCGGACACCTCCGACAACGTCTTCGCCGCGCTGGCCGGCCCGGTCATGGGCGAGGGGCTCGGCATCCTGCTGTTCGTCGCCGTCCTCGCCTCGGCCGCCGCCAGCCTGCAGACGACGTTCATCCCGGTCGCCCGCACGGTCCTCGCCATGGCGACCTACGAGGCCCTGCCGGCGTCGTACGCGCGCGTGCACGACCGGTTCCGCACCCCCGGCCGGGCCACCGTCGTCGCCGGTGTGGCGACGGCCGTCTTCTACACCGTCATGACGCTGGTCAGCGAGCACGTGCTGGTCGACACGATCTACGCGCTCGGCCTGATGATCTGCTTCTACTACGCCCTGACCGCCTTCGCCTGCGCCTGGTTCTTCCGGGGCGACCTGACCCGCTCGCTGCGGGACGCCCTTTTCAAAGGCGCCTTCCCGGTGCTGGGCGGCGTCCTGCTGACCGCCGTCTTCGGCAAGACGCTGTACGACATGTGGGACCCGGCCTACGGCAGCGGGTCCTCCGTCCTCGGGGTGGGCTCCGTCTTCGTGATCGGCGTCGGGCTGCTGCTGCTCGGCGTGGTGATCATGCTGGTGATGCGCCGCCGCAGCCCGGCCTTCTTCCGCGGCGAGATCCTCACGGCGGGCACCCCGGCCCTCGTCGTCGACGAGCCGTAGGCCCCCTGGCAGCAGGCCCAGGACCAGGACCGGCGTACGGCGGATCACCGCCGTACGCCGTCGTCGTCCTGCCCCCGGCCGCCGCACACGCGATGCTGGTGGGAGACGGCCGGGGCGGTCGTCCCCCACGACGGCCGAGCAACGGGCGGGAGGCGAGCGCGGTGATCGCCGTCAATCCGACGGACAGCACCTCGGTGCTGGCCGCCTTCGGCGCGCTCGGCGTCCTGGTGGTGATCTTCGCCGAGTCGGGGCTGCTGGTGTTCGGCTTCTTCCTGCCCGGCGACACGCTGCTCTTCCCGGCCGGTGTGCTGTGCGCGGACAGCGCCGGGCACGCGGCACGCCTGACGCTGTGGCAGGTGATGCTGTGCGGGGCGATCGGCGCCGTGGCGGGCGGGCAGGTCGGCTACCTGCTCGGGCGGCACGGCGGGCGGGCCCTGCTGGCGCGCGGTTCCAGACCGCGGCTGCAGGAGAACGCGGCCAAGGCGGAGCGGCTCCTGGCCCGCTACGGCTACGGCAAGGCCCTGGTGATCGGCCGGTTCGTGCCGATGCTGCGCACCGTGCTGCACCCGGCGGCCGGCGCGCTGGGCGTCCCGGTGCGCACCTTCACGCTCTGGCAGACGGTCGGGGGCGTGCTGTGGTCCCAGACGCTGGTGCTGGCCGGATATGTGCTCGGCACCTCCGTCGCGCATGTCGACGTCTATCTGATCCCGATGGTCGCCGCGATCGTCGTGCTGTCCCTGCTGCCCCTGGCCTGGGAGGCGCTGCGGGCCCGGCGGGCGGCGGGGCACGGGCGTGGCGGCGGCTCCAAGGCGCGGGCGCCGGAAGACGACTGAGGTCCTACGTGGAGATGCCCGCCGGTCGGGTACCCGTCGCTGCGTACCGATCCGTCACCCCCTGAACACGGGAGGAACGCAGATGAGCACGGTCAAGGAAACGGTCGAGGTCGGCGTCCCGATCCACACCGCGTACAACCAGTGGACGCAGTTCGAGGAGTTTCCGAACTTCATGGAAGGGGTGGAGGAGGTCCGGCAGATCGACGACCGGCACAACCACTGGACGATGAAGGTCGGCGGAGTGCGGCGGGAGTTCGACACCGAGATCGTCGACCAGCTCCCGGACGAGCGGATCACCTGGCGCACCACCAGCGGCGACACCGACCAGAAGGGGTCCGTCCGCTTCCAGCGGGTGGACGACACCCACACGCGCGTGGAGCTCGTGATGGACGTCGAGCCCTCCGGTGCGGTGGAGAAGGCGGCCGACCTGCTCGGCACGATCGACCGCCGCGTCAAGGGCGACATGAAGCGCTTCAAGCAGTACATCGAGGAGCGCGGCGGCGAGTCCGGTGCCTGGCGCGGACGTATCGCACCGGGCGACGTCGGCGGCACCCCCGGTTCGACCCCCGGCGGCACCACCCCCGGCGGCATCGGCGGCACCGGCGGCACCACGTTCTGAGCACCGGAGCCGGCCACCGGCGGCACCGCGTCCCGACCACCGCCACCGGCCGCCGCGCGGGGCACGCGCGGGTTCACCCGCCCGCCGCGTGCCCCGTGCGCGCCGTGGCCCGCCGTGGGACGTTGGCAGGGTTCGCGCCCCGTCGGGGCGACCCGACGTTCTCCACGCCGTTGGAGCAGTGGACCGGTGCCGGCGGTGGAAGCCTCGCTTCCACCGCCGGCACCGGTCCGCGCCGTGCGCCCGTGGCGGTGCGGCTCGGCGCGGCGGACGGTCATCCATCCGCAGGAAGCCCGGCCGCGCCTCGCGGCGGCCCGGCCGGAGACAAGGGATCACACGCATGAGCGAGAGCAATCCGCTGAAGAAGGCGGCCGAGAAGGTCCTCGGCGGCGACACGGGACCCGCGGACGGCATTCCCGGCAGGCCGGGGCCCGAACCGCCGTCCGTCGAGGAACCCACCGAGGCGCGCGAGCCGCTGCCGCCCAAGCCCGACCAGACCGGCCCCGACACCTACTCGCCCACGGGTGAGCCCACCGGCGCCGACCAGGCGGCGGTGGCGCAGCAGGGCGCCTACCTGACCACGGCGCAGGGCACCCGGCTGTACGACACCGACCACTCGCTCAAGGCCGGCCCGCGCGGCCCGGTGCTGCTGCAGGACCACCATCTGCGCGAGAAGGTGATGCACTTCGACCACGAACGCATCCCGGAGCGGGTGGTGCACGCGCGGGGCGCGGCGGCGCACGGGATCTTCCGCGGCTACGGCACCGCGACCCCCGTGACCAAGGCGGCCTTCCTCGGCAAGGACGTCGAGACCCCGGTGTTCGTGCGTTTCTCCACCGTGCTCGGCTCACGCGGCTCGTCGGACACCGTGCGCGACACGCGCGGCTTCGCGACGAAGTTCTACACCAGCGAGGGCGTCTTCGACCTCGTCGGCAACAACATCCCCGTCTTCTTCATCCAGGACGCGATCAAGTTCCCGGACGTCATCCACGCCGGAAAGCCGCACCCGGACCGCGAGATCCCGCAGGCGCAGAGCGCGCACGACACGTTCTGGGACTTCGTCACCCTGCACACCGAGGCCACCCACCACACCCTGTGGAACATGTCCGACCGGGGCATCCCGCGCTCGTACCGGACGATGGAGGGCTTCGGCGTCCACACCTTCCGGCTGGTGAACGCCGACGGGAAGACGACCCTGGTGAAGTTCCACTGGAAGCCGAAGCTGGGCGTGCACTCCCTGGTCTGGGAGGAGGCGCAGATCATCAACGGCGTCGACCCGGACTTCCACCGGCGCGATCTGGCCGACGCGATCGAGTCGGGCGCCTACCCGGAGTGGGAGCTGGGCATCCAGACCTTCCCGGACACCCCGGAGCAGACCTTCGAGGGCATCGACCTGCTCGACCCGACGAACATCGTGCCGGAGGAGCTGGCACCCGTGCAGCCGATCGGGCTGCTCACCCTCAACCGCAACCCGTCGAACTTCTTCGCCGAGACCGAGCAGGTCGCCTTCCACGTCGGCCATCTCGTGCCGGGCATCGACATCACCGACGACCCGCTGCTCGCCGGGCGCCTGTTCTCCTACCTCGACACCCAGATCACCCGGCTCGGCGGCCCCAACTTCGCGCAGGTGCCGATCAACCGGCCGCACGCCCCGGTCAACGACATGCTGCGCGACGGGATGCACCAGACCGCCGTCCACCGCGGAGCGGCGCCCTACCGCCCCAACTCCCTCGACGGGGGCTGCCCGTTCACCGCCGGGGCGGACACGGCGGCGTACGTGGAGACGCCCGTGCGCGTCCCCGAGGCGACGAAGGTCCGGGCGGCGGCCGAGTCGTTCGACGACCACTTCAGCCAGCCCCGCCGGTTCTGGCTCAGCATGAGCCAGGTGGAGCGCGAGCACATCATCGGCGCGTACACCTTCGAACTCGGCAAATGCTACGAACAGGCCGTCAAGGAACGGGCGTTGCAGGTGCTCGCCAACATCGACCCCGAGCTGTGCGCGGGCGTCGCCGCCGGCCTCGGGCTGCCCGAGCCCAAGCCCACCGTGCCGCTCGCCGACGTCGAGCCGAGCCCCGCGCTGTCCCAGGTGGGGCGGACCTGGCCGACGGACGGCCGCGTCGTCGGCATCGTCACCGGGCACGACGGCGACCTGGCGGGGGTGCGCCAGGTGCGCGAGGCGGTGCTGGAGGGCGGCATGGTGCCGCTGGTCGTCGCGCCGACCGGAGGGGTCCTTGGCGACGACGGCCAGGTGACGGTACAGCGCAGCTACGCCACCGCGCGGTCGGTGGAGTTCGACGCGGTCCTGGTGGCCGGGGCGCCGGGAGTGGGCGACGACGCCTACGGGGCCCGCGACGCCAAGGGCGGCCCCGCGGCCGTACCGCAGGCCCCGCACGACCCGAGGGTGGTGCTGCTGGTGTCGGAGGCGTTCCGGCACGGCAAGGCGATCGCCGTGTGGGACGGCGCGGAAGCGGTGCTGCAGGCGGCCGGCGTACCCGCCGACGCCCCCGGCGTGGTCCGCGCCGGCAGCGCCACGGCGGCGCTGAGCGAGGTCAACCGCCTGCTGGGCGCCCACCGGGTGTGGGAACGGTTCACCGGGGAGGTCTGAGCCCCGCCCGAGGAGAGTGCCGACGGAGGGCCGCGTGCGGGATCCGCGCCGCACGCGGCCCTCGTGCGCGCCGAGGGCACCGGCGAGCGCGAACCCGGCCGCGGGCCGGGTGAGGGGCCGTACTATCGGTGATCTCTTGGGGGAGGTGGTCATGGGCAGGCGGAGCCCCGGCACGCCGACGCTGGAAGAGGTGGCCGCACGGGCCGGCGTGGGGCGCGGCACGGTGTCGCGCGTCATCAACAACGAGGCGGGCGTGCGGGATTCGACACGGCGGGCCGTGGAACGGGCCATCGCCGAACTCGGGTACGTGCCCAACCTCGCCGCGCGCTCGCTGGCCGGACGGCGCGCGGACGCCGTCGCCCTGGCCATGACCGAGCGGGACTGGCGGCAGTTCGGGGAGCCGTTCTTCAACGAGACCGTGCGGGCCGTCGGCGACGCCCTGTCCGACACGAACCTGCAACTGCTGCTCACCCTGATCCGCACCGACACCGAGCGGCGCAGGTTCGTTGAGTTCGCCCGCGGGGGCCGGGTGGACGGAGCGCTGCTGATGTCCGTGCACGCCGACGACCCGCTGCCCGACATGCTGGCCGAATCCGGCCTGCCGACCGTGCTGCTGGGCCGCCGCTCCGGCGACGAGCGGGTCACCTACGTGGACGTGGACAACGCCGGCGGGGCCCGGGACGCCGTCGCGCATCTGCTGCGCGGCGGTCGCAGGGCCGTCGCCACCATCACCGGGCCGCTGGACATGTACGTCGCGCAGTGCCGGCTGCGCGGCTACCGTGAGGCCCTTTCCCGGGCCGGGGCCGCGACCGACGACTCATGGGTGGTGGAGGGCGACTTCACCGAGGACAGCGGGCGCCGGGCGATGGCCGAACTGCTGCGGCGGCACCCGGAGGTCGACGGGGTCCTCGCCGCCTCCGACACCACGGCGGCGGGCGCGCTCGCCGCGCTGCGCGCGGCCGGACGCCGGGTGCCCGAGGACGTGGCGGTCATCGGGTTCGACGACTTCGCGCTGGCCACCGGCACCGAGCCCCAACTGACCACGGTGCGGCAGCCGTTGGAGGAGATCGGCCGGACGCTGGTGCGCCTGCTGCTGGAGGAGATGGAGGAACCGTCCGTGGCCTGGCGGCATGTGATCCTCCGTACCGAACTGGTGCTGCGCCGCTCGGCGTGATCGGGCCGGCCGCCGTGCGGTGTTCGGGAGCGCTCCCGAACACCGCACGCCACTTTCGACGTTGACGAGTGACCTGCGGCTTCGAAGATCCTTCGACACCGACCACGTCTTCCGTCTTGTCAGGAGCATGCTCCCATCTCTACAGTCCCCAGCGAGCCGCTCACTGGGAGCGCTCCCATCCACGAGTGGGAGCGCTCCCGCACCCACTTCCCTTTCCGCCTCCTCGAAGAGGTCCCCCCATGCGATCCTTACCGCGCCCCTCCCCCACCGCCCGCGGCCCGCTCGGTGTCCTGCTCACCGCCCTCGCCGCGCTCGCCGCCCTGGCGGCGCTGCTGGCCTCGGCGCCGCCGGCCGCCGCCGACACCGCGATCTGCGAGCCGTTCGGCACGACCACCGTCCAGGGCGGCTACGTCGTCCAGAACAACCGCTGGGGCACCAGCGAGGCCCAGTGCGTCACCGCCACCGGCACCGGCTTCCGGATCGACCGGGCGGACGGCTCGGTGCCGACCAACGGCGCCCCGAAGTCGTATCCGTCGATCTTCAACGGCTGCCACTACACCGTCTGTTCACCAGGCACCGCGCTGCCCGCGCAGCTCGGCACCATCGCCAAGGCGCCGAGCTCGATCTCCTACAGCTATGTGAGCGACGCGGTCTACGACGCCGCGTACGACATCTGGCTGGACCCGACGCCGCGCACCGACGGCGTGAACCGCACCGAGATCATGATCTGGTTCAACAAGGTCGGCTCCATCCAGCCCGTCGGCTCCCCGGTCGGCAATGCGACGGTGGCCGGGCGCAGCTGGCAGGTGTGGTCCGGCAACAACGGCTCCAACGACGTGCTGTCCTTCGTGGCCCCGTCGGCCATCGGCGGCTGGAGCTTCGACGTGATGGACTTCGTCCGGCAGGCCGTGGCGCGCGGGCTCGCGCACAACGACTGGTACCTGACGAGCGTGCAGGCCGGCTTCGAGCCCTGGCAGAACGGCGCCGGTCTCGCCGTGACCTCCTTCTCCTCCGGCGTGGACACCTCCGGCGGCGGCTCGGGCGACCCCGGCGGCTCGTCCTGCAAGGTCGGATACGCCGCCAACGTCTGGACGGGTGGCTTCACCGCCGACGTCACCGTCACCAACACCGGATCCGCCCCGGTGGACGGCTGGAAGCTGGCGTTCACCCTGCCGTCCGGGCAGCGGATCACCAGCGCCTGGAACGCCACCGTCTCCCCCGCCTCCGGGGCCGTCACCGCGAGCAGCCTCGCCCACAACGCACACCTCGCGCCCGGCGGCACCCAGAGCTTCGGGTTCCAGGGCAGCTACAGCGGCGCCTTCACCGCGCCGTCCGCGTTCAGCCTCAACGGCACGGCCTGCACCGCCGCATGATCCTGCGGCCGGCGGCATGGGCGACCGGGCCGCCGGCCCCGCCGCCGGCGACCGACCGCGCACGGTCCCCGGAACCGTGACCGCCGGGACCCGCCCTCCTTCCCTTCGCCGACAGGGCGGGCCCCGGCGTTCCGGCCCCGCGCCGTGCGGACGCCCGACGTCGTCGCCCCCTGCGCACCCCGCGCCCGCACACCTCCCCGCCCGCCCGGCGCCCGCACCGCCCGGGCCGGCGGGGACTCCACCGGACCGTACGGAAGGAGCAGACACCCATGGCACGACGCAGCAGACTCCTGTCGGTGGCGGCCGCCTTCGCCACCCTGCTCGCGGCACTCGGCCTGACCCTCCTCGGCCAGGGCACCGCCCGGGCCCACGGGGTGGCCATGCTGCCCGGTTCCCGCACCTACCTGTGCTACCTCGACGCCCGTACCGCCACCGGCGGACTCGACCCGACGAACCCCGCCTGCGAGGACGCCCTGGCCAAGAGCGGCGCGACCGCGCTGTACAACTGGTTCGCCGTGCTCGACTCCAACGCGGGCGGCCGGGGCGCCGGTTACGTCCCCGACGGCACCCTGTGCAGCGCGGGCGACCGGTCCCCGTACGACTTCTCCGCCTACAACGCCGCCCGTGCGGACTGGCCCCGCACGCACCTGACCTCCGGGGCCACGATCCAGGTGCAGTACAGCAACTGGGCCGCCCACCCGGGGAGCTTCCGGGTGTACGTGACCAAGGCCGGCTGGTCGCCCACCTCCCCGCTGGGCTGGGGTGACCTGGAGCTGGTCCAGACGGTCACCAACCCGCCGCAGCAGGGATCGCCCGGTACGGACGGCGGCCACTACTACTGGGACCTGACGCTGCCCTCCGGCCGCTCGGGGGACGCGCTGGTCTTCATCCAGTGGGTGCGCTCCGACAGCCAGGAGAACTTCTTCTCCTGCTCCGACATCGTCTTCGACGGCGGGCACGGCGAGGTGACCGGGATCGGCGGCTCCGGCACGCCGACGCCCACCCCGACGCCGACACCCACGCCCACGCCGACCGATCCGCACACCGGCTGCATGGCCGTCTACAGCGTCACCAACGCCTGGAGCGGCGGCTTCCAGGGCTCCGTCGAGGTGATGAACCACGGCACCACACCCATGAACGGCTGGGCCGTCGCCTGGCAGCCGGGGGCCGGGACGCGGGTGTCGAGCGTGTGGAACGGCGTCCTGTCCGCCACGGCGGACGGCCGGATCAAGGTGGCCAACGCCGACTACAACCGGGTGATCGCGCCCGATTCCTCGGTCACCTTCGGCTTCACGGCCACGTCCACCGGCAACAACGTCCCCGTCGGCTCGATCGGCTGCGTCACCCCGTGACGCGACGGCGGTGACACTGCGGCACGGCGACAAGGGCGGCGCGGGACCGGTGGGACCGGCCCCGCGCCGCTCGTGGCCTGCGGGCGTGCCGTCAGCCGGCCGCCGAGTCCTCCCGCAGCCTGACCTGGTGCTCCAGGCGTTCCAGGCTGGCGTCCAGGGCCTCTTGCACCCGCTGCTCGCCCGGGTCGTGGTCCTCGTCGAAGAACGACAGGTGCACGGTCACCTCGCTGGCTCCGCTCCCCATCCCGGCGACCTGCAGCCAGCCGGCGTAGCCGCCCTGGTCGCGGGTGCCCCACTCCAGGCGCATCTGGTCGGGCCGGGGCTTGAGCAGCGCGGCCGTGTCCTGGTCGCTGCGGTCCTCGTGCACGGTGACGGCCGGGAGCTCCTCGGCCCGCACGTGCAGGGCCCCCGGCAGCCAGGCGTCCAGCTGGTCCACCTGGGCGGCCTGGTCGAAGACGTGCTCGGGCTGCACCGGCATCGTGCGCGAACGCTCGTACTCGCTCATCGCTGCACCGTTCCTCGTTCCTCGTGTCCTCGTGTCGGGAGCTGCGCCCCGTACCGCGTGCCCCTCCTGGCGGGGTCCAAGCCGGCCCTCGCACCGCACGTGAGGTTTCCGCCCCGGTCACCGCAGCGCCGGGGAACCGCCGCCGGAGCGACGGTGAACCTCTGCAAGATCAACATCGCTGTGCCCGGCCGGCCCGGACGGGTCCGAGGAGTGCGACGGGGCGGCGGCGCTGAACCAGCCGCTCGGGCGCCGCTTCCCGCACGGCCTGCTGGTCGTCCAGGACGGGCACGACGCCTCCGGCGACGGGGAGCGGGCGGCGATGGACTTCAAGTTCGTCGAGCTCGGCGACGTCCTGGCCGCACTCGACGACTGACCTGCGCGGCTCCCGCCGGCGGCGGCGCCTCTACGATGAGCGCGGATGCGGGAGGAGGCCGGCGGCGTGGACTTCGGCGGACGTGTGCCCTGGGGGCAGCGGTGGGCCGCACGGGCCTCCCTCGCGGCGGCCGTGACGGCCGTGCTGCTGCCGGTCCTCGTCGGCGGTACGACGGGGCTGCTGCTGATGCTGGCCGGCACCGCCGGGCTGGGTGTGACCGCGGCGGCCCTGTGGTGGGCGCTGTCGCGGCGCGGCCCGGCCCGTGTCGCGGCGGCGGTGCTGGCCGTGGCCACGCCCGCGGCCGTCGTCGCGCTGTTCGCCATGACCTTGATGTGGGCGCTGGTGGTCTCCCCGGCGCTGTGGGCCGTGGCCGTCTGGTGCGGCCGGTACGCCCTGCGCAGCACCGGGGAGCATGTCCCTCGGATGCGTGAGCGGCCCGCGCCGCCGCCCCGGCGGCCGTACCTGATCATGAATCCGCGTTCCGGGGACGGGAAGGTCGGGCGCTTCGGCCTGAAGGAGAAGGCGGAGGCGCTGGGCGCCGAGGTGGTGCTGCTGGAGCCGGCCGGGGAGCAGGACGTCACGGCGCTGGCGCGGGCGGCCGTGAGGCGGGGTGCGGACCTGCTGGGCGCGGCGGGCGGGGACGGCACGCAGGCGCTGGTGGCGGCGGTGGCCGCCGAGCACGGCATTCCGTTCCTGGTGCTCAGCGCGGGCACCCGCAACCACTTCGCCATGGACCTCGGTCTGGACCGGGAGGACCCGGCCGCTGGGCTGGCCGCCCTCGTCGACGGGGTGGAACTCCGCGTGGACCTGGGGTTCGCGGGCGGGCGGCCGTTCGTGAACAACGCCTCGTTCGGCGCCTACGCCGCCGTCATCCAGAACCCGGCGTACCGGGGCGACAAGGTGGGCACTGCGCTGGAGATGCTCCCCGATCTGCTGACCCGTCAGGACGCCCCGCGTCTGACGGCCCGGCTGAAGGGGGCCGGCGCCGGGCGCGTGACACTGCACGAGCCGCACGCGGTGCTGGTGAGCAACAACCCCTATCGCACGGGCGATCCGCTGGGCCTCGGGCGGCGTGACCGGCTGGACTCGGGGACGCTCGGCGTGCTGGGCGTGCGGGTGGACAGCGCGGTCGAGGCGGCGGCCCTGCTGCTGGATCCGCAGCCCGCCGGGCTGACGATCGCGGCGGCACGCGAGGTGGTCGTCGACGCGGACCGGCCGTCCGTCGAGGTCGGCATCGACGGGGAGGCCCATGTGCTGCCCACCCCGGTGCTCTGCCGTGTCGCCCGCCGCGCGCTGCGGGTGCGGGTGCCGCGGCAGCGCCCCGGAGTGCCCGAGCCGCCGCCGCGGCTGAACTGGCGGCGGGTGCGGAAGCTGGCCGCGTCGGTGGGCCGCACGGCCGTGCCGCGGCGCACACGCCGCTGACGGTCGGTCAACTCCCCTGGACTGGGGGGCCGATGTGCCGTCGGCGGGCGTTGTTGTACAGGCGCATCAGATGTTTCGCGACGGCACAGGCGGCTCCGTCCGCGTGACACTGACGGCATGTGCGCACGTGCTGCTGGTAGGCGGCGCGGGCTTCTTCGAGGGCGGCGTTCTCAGCGGGCATGACAAATCTCCGAATGAGGGGCGCGTGCTTCAGACAGCGCCGGAATCGACGGTACGGGCACCCGGAGACAAGGTGATCATGTTACTGCCGGTACTGGAAAGTCGGCCCGGAGCCGCCGATCCGGTCACGGAAGGTGATCGCCCACCCGCGTGGGACAGGAGCCCAGGAACGTTGAAAAAGTGACGAAAAGGTATTTATGGGATTTTCGGCATCATCAGCGCAAAACGGGTGAACCAGTGAGGTGGGTATCCGCTCAACCCCCACAGGGAGATGGTCATATGCCTTCCACCGAGCGCATGATCGACGAACTCGTCGACGTCGACCTCGAAGAAGTCCTGGACCCGGCCGAGCCCGACGGTGTCTACCGCGACAGCAGGCAGTGCGCCGCCCTGGCGCTGCAGTCGGGCACCACCACCCTGCTGCTCTCGCCGCCGACCCCCCGCCCGAAGAAGGGCTGAGTGGCTCGACGGGAGCATCACATGGAGCAGTCTGGTACTTCCGCCCTTCTGCAGGGCGTGGTGCAGGACCTCGCTTCCGGCGTGGCCGCCGCCCTCCGCGGCGGCGGCCACGCCCCCTCGGCCGGCGAGCCACTGCGCGACGGGCCGGCGGACGGTGTGGCCCTGGCCGCCGTCAGGGTGCTGGGAGCGGATGTCCTCCTTCCCCACGTCCTCTTCCGCACCGCACCCGACCCGCACGAACTGGCCGCGGTCCGCACGGCGGTCCAGGCCTTCCCACCTCGCCCCGATGCCGCCCCGGCCGTGGCCTGGAGCCACTGGGGCATGACCCGCGCCCTGCACCGGGTCGACCCCGGCTCCACCGGCCCGCCCGACGGCGAGCCGGTCACCGGGTGGCTGCGGGACGACTCCTGGCAGTCGCTCACCCACCGGCTCGCCGTGCTGGCCGCGCTCGCCGTGCCGGGCGAGGACAGCGCGGTCGCCCGCGGCGCCCAGCAACGGGTCGTGGACCTCAGCCGGGGCTTCGTCCGCGCCGTACGCCGAAGGAACTGGCGGCAGGCCGCCGGAGCCGGACGCTGGCTGGCCCTCCTGCGGGACGTCCCCGACACCCTCGGGCTCGACGCGGGACTGGACTTCGTGGAACTCATGGGTGACGGCGACGCGTGCGTGGCCCTCCAGGTGCGGGCCGCACGCCTGATGCGCAGCGGAGTCGCCGCATGACGGCCGCCCGCGTGCGGGAGGTGGTCGACCCGGCGTTCGCCTGGCTGTCCGCCGAGCGCGACCGGTTCGTCCTCGGCGAGGAAGCACTGGACGACGCCGGGGCGGTGAACACCACCTGGAAGCCGCTCGGCGAACTCGCCCAGGTCTGCTCCACCACCCTGCACCGCACCACCGCCGACGAACCGCTGCACCGTCGCGCGCGGGACCTGCTGGCCTTCGCCTGGCGCCAGACGGAGCACGGCGAGCTGCTCCTGCGCCAGCAGCGCCGCGAGCCCTTCTCGACGTACCCGCTGGAGGTGTACGCCGCTTTCGCCTCGGCCGGGCTGCGGCACGAGGGTTTCGCCGCGCTGGCCGCCCGGCTGGCCGCACCCCGCGGCCGGCGGCTCGTGGAGCAGGTGCCGGTGCGCCGGCTGGGCGTGCTCCTGGCCGAGCGGCACTGCGGCCGGCACCCCGACGGGGAGGTGCCGGACGTACTGAGCCGCACCTGGCTGGGCGGCCTGGCCGAACCGTGGGCCTTCGAGCGCCTTTCCGGCTACGCGCTCACCCATGTCGTCTACCACCTCACCGACTGGGGCCGCGGTGGCCCCGGCCTGCCGCCCCGCCTGGCCGACTACCTGACGCTGTGGCTGCCGGCCTGGCTCGACACCTGCCTCGACGCCGGCATGTGGGACCTGGCCTGCGAACTGCTGGCCGTCGCGGCGAGCCTGCCGGACCCGGCCGACGCCACCGGCTCCGCCGGGCACGAGGAGGCGTTGTCGTCCGCTCGGGCCGCCGGCCGGGAGGACGCCTGGGCCGCACTGGCCGCCGGCCACGGGGACGCCTGGGCCGCACTGGCCGCCGGCCACGAGAACACCTGGGCCGCACGGCCCCCCGGCCACGAGAACACCTGGGCCGCACGGCCCCCCGGCCACGAGAACACCTGGGCCGCACGGCCCCCCGGCCACGAGAACACCTGGGCCGCACGGCCCCCCGGCCACGAGAACACCTGGGCCGCCCGGGCCCCCGGCCACGGGGACCCCTGGGCCGCTCTGGCCGCCTGCCAGGACGAGGCCTGGGCCGCTCTGGCCGCCGCCCGGCATCCGAGCGGTGCGATCCCCGAAGAGGCCGAGGGCGCGGCCGACGCGGACGGCGCCCCGGACTTCCTCGGCCACTACCACTCCACTCTCATGGCGGTCTTCGCGGGCGTCCTGGCCCTGGACCGCCTCGGGGACGCGCGGGTCCCCCCGGGCCGACAAGGAGCACACGCATGACCGGCGCGCGCCTGATGCACACCGTGGGTGTCCGTGCCCTCGAATGGCTGTGGTCCCACCGCGACGGCTTCCGCCTGGAGGTGGACGTGGATCCGGAGGTGGGTTTCCTGGACCGCTTCAAACCGGTCGGCGAACTCGCCCTGGTGTGCACGGTACTCTTCCGCGAAGGGGTGGCCGGCTCACGGCAGGCTCAATTGGCCCGCCGGCTGCTCGACCACGTCTGGCGCGAGACCCTCGACGGCGGCGCCATGCTGGAACGCGGGCAGCGCACCGAGCCGTTCTCGCCGATCCCCTTCGAGGTGTACCTGCCCTTCCGGGAACTGGGGTACAGCCGGCCCGGGGTGGAGCGGGCCACCGTGCTGAACCACCGGGTCGAGAGCTGGTCCGCCTTCGAGACGACACCGACCCGGCGGCTGGGCCTGTCCGCCTTCCAGCGCCGCTTCGGCCTCGACCCGCGGCCGGCCGAGACCGAGGCCTACCGCGCCACCTGGCTGGCACGCCGTCCCGAGCCGTGGACGGTGGAGGGCCACACCGCCTACGACATCACCCACGCCGTGTTCCACCTCACCGACTGGGGCGAGCACCCCGAGCACCTGCCGGCCGACGCCGCCGACTACCTGGCCCTGTGGCTGCCGGCCTGGATCGACGACTGGGTGGACCTCCAGCGCTGGGACCTGCTCGGCGAGTTGCTCGTGGTCGACGCCTGTCTGCCCCGTCCCACGCTCGACGCCCCGGCGTGGGAGGCCTTCGCCTCCGCCCAGCAACCGGACGGCGCGATGCCCGCGGTGCGCACGATGCCGGACGGCGACCGGGACGAGGTGTTCGACGTCGTCTACCACCCCACGCTGGTCGCCGCCTTCGCCTCCACGCTGGCGCTGTCGCGGTCCCTGAGCGAACTGGCCCACGCGTCATGACCGGCGAACAGGGCACGCCGTGGCCGGACACGACCGCCGGCGACGGGCTCGACGCGCAGCCGGCCATGGACGGTCTCCGGGAGCAGCCGGCCGTCGACGGCCTCCGGGAGCAGCCGGCCGTCGACGGCCTCCGGGAGCAGCCGGTCGTCCCCGGGCTTCGCGAGCAGCCGGCGGACGGTGACGAGGAGCGGCTGCGGGAGCGGCTCGCGGCCGCCGTCGACGCCTGCGACGCGCCCGACGCCGTGTTCGCGCTCTCCCGGCACGGCAGGCGGACCGTCCACTGCGGCGGCCACCGCACCGCCCCCGTCCCCCGCGAGAGCCTGCGCTACGAGCTCGGCTCGGCCTCGAAGACGTTCACGGGGCTGCTCCTGGCCCGGCTGATCCAGCGCGGTGTGCTCACCGGCGGGGAGCCGGCGGCCGCCTGCCTGGCACCCGGCCGCGCGACCCGCACCGGCGGGATCACCCTCGCGCACCTGGTCACCCACACGGCGGGGCTGCCCGCCCTGCC
>NZ_PQSS01000062.1 GCF_002920535.1 Streptomyces sp. Ru71
CTGCGCGTGGGCGCCCCCGCGCCGAACGGCGCCACCTCGGTGCAGGAACTGGAGCAGGCGCTGCGCCCCGGCCCGCTGAGCGCGCAGTACCGCAAGATCCTCGGCACCCTCCGCGCGCCCCTCGTCACCGACCCCGCCCAGTCGGCGTACGGGGTGCGGACGTTCGAGGAGCTGACGGTGCCCGACGCCTGGCTGCCGCGCCCCAACGGCCTGCCCGCGCGCGTCTTCCTCGTCGCGCAGGCCGGCCTCGACGGCCACGCCCGGCTGCGCGAGGGCCGGCTGCCCCGCGCCGCCGGCCAGGTCACCGCCCGGACCGCCGAGGTCGAGGGCGCCGTCACCACTCAGACCGCCAGGGCCCTGCACGTGCGGGTGGGCAACGTCCTGCACGTCCCGGCCGTCGAACGCGACCCGCTCGTCGTCCGCATCACCGGCATCGTCGAACCGCGCAGCCCCGAGGGCGCCTACTGGTCCGCCGACAGCCTGCTGCGCAGCCCGACGCTCAAGCCCGTGCCCGGCGGCGGCGCGGACCCGCTGCGCTACTGGCTCGGCACCGTGCTCCTGCCGCCCGAGGCGGCCCCGGCCCTGCTCGGCACGCCCGGCGTCCCGCTGCGCTACTGGCAGTTCGCCCCCGACACCGCCGCCCTGCACGGCCGGGACGTCACGGAGCTGAAGTCCTCCGTCGCCGCCCTGGAGGCCGGGCCCGGCCTGCGCGAGGTGCGCACCGCAGTCGACCCGAACGCCGACGCCGACACCGACCTGGACACCGTCCTCACCTCCTACGACGGCCTCAGCTCCGGCGTCGCCCCGCTGGTCGCCGTCGCCGCGTTCGGCACCGGCACGGTCGCCGCCGTCATCCTGGCCATGGCGGGCGGCCTCGCCGCCGACCGCCGCCGCTCCGAACTGGCCCTGCTGCGCGCCCGCGGCGCCTCCCTGCGCGGCATGGCGGGACGGCTGCTCGCGGAGACGGCGGTCGTCGCCGTGCCCGCCGGGGCGCTCGGCCTGCTCGCCGCCGTCCTCGCCGTGCCCGGCGGCCGGCTGCTGCCCGCGCTGGCCGCCGCCCTCGCGGTCACCGCCGTCGGCTGCGCCGCCCTGCCGCTGCGGGCGGTGGCCGCGCACCGCGCGGTCGGCGTCCCCACCGGCCGGCAGGACGTCGCGGCCAGGCGCCCCTCCCGGCGCCGTACCGTCGCCGAACTCACCGTGCTCGCCGCGGCGGCCGCCGCCGTGGAGACCCTGCGCCGGCAGGGCGGGGACGGCGGACAGCTGGTGTCCGCCGCGCCGGTGCTGGTCGGCGTGATCGCGGCCCTGGTGCTGGTCCGGCTGTATCCGTGGCCGCTGCGCGCTCTGGCCCGCCCGGCCGGACGGCTGCGCGGCCTGGTCGGCCCGCTGTCCCTGGCCCGCGCCGGCCGCTCCTCCGCCTCCGCCGTGCTGCCGCTGCTGGCGCTGCTCACGGCCCTGACCACCGCCGCGTTCGGCGGCTCCGTGCTGGCCGGGGTGCGCGAGACCCGCGACCACGCGGCCCTGCTCACGGTCGGCGCCGACGCCCGCGTCGAGGCGCAGACCACCAGCGTGCTGCCGGCCGGCCTGGCCGAACGCGTCCGCCCGGTGCCGGGGGTGCGCTCGCTGACCGAGGTCAGCATCTCCTACCAGGCGACCGCCGCCGACAGCCCGGCCACGCTGCCGGTGGCGGGCGTGCCCCCGGCCGACTACGCCGCCCTGACCGCCCGCACCGGCCTCGGCGCCTTCCCCGCCGCCGCCCTGCGCGCACCCACCGCCTCCGGCGCCGTCCTGCCCGCCCTCGCCTCCCCCGCCGTCGCCCGCACCTACGGCACCCGGCCCTTCCCGGTGCGCCTGGACGACGGCAGCACCGTCAGCGTGCGCATCACCCTGGTGCGGGACCACACCCCGGCCGTGCCCGGCGAGCGCTTCCTGGTCGTGGACCGGGGCGCGCTCACCGCCGAGGCCGCCCGGCCGGCCGCACTGCTGCTGACCGGCGAGCGCATCGACGCGACCGCGCTGCGCCGGGCGGCCGGCGGTACGGCGGGCGTCCAGCTGCGGTCGGCGGTGCGCGCCGGGTACGTCGACTCGCCGCTGCAGTCCGGCGCGGAACGCGTCTACACGGCGGCGGTCCTGGCCGGGGCCGGATACGCCGTGCTCGCGCTGCTGCTGTCCCTGCTGCGCGCCGCGCCCGAACGCATCGCGCTGCTCGCCCGGCTGCGCACGATGGGCCTCACCCGGGCGCAGTCCCGCCGGCTGCTCGTCCTGGAGTCCCTGCCGCAGGCCGTCCTCGCGACAGCCGGCGGCGCCCTGACCGCCTGGGCGGCGATCCGCCTGCTGGCCCCCGGCATCGACCTGACGACGATCGCCCTGGCCGCCGACCCGTCGGCGGGCCCCACGGCCGCCCTGCACACGGACGCCCTGTCCCTCGCGGTGCCGGCACTGGCGGTCCTCGCGGTGGCGGTGGGCGTCGCGACCGTGCAGGCGTGGTGGGCGGGACGCCGGGGGACGGTACGGGAGTTGAGGGTGGGGGACGCGCGGTGAGCGGCCGTCTCCCGGCGCCGAGGCCGCCGTATGCCGAAGAACGTCGAGCGCGCGAGACCGTGAGGACGAACGCCCCGCGCAGGAGGCCATCATGACGACCAACCCCACCCTCGCCGACCTGGCCACGCGGGCCGCCGAGGCCCGCAACACCCCCGCCTACGGCCACGACGCCCTGATCACCTGCGACCGCCTGGTGCGGATCTTCACCGCGGACGGCGTCGAGGTCCAGGCGCTGCAGGGCCTCGACCTGCTCGTCCGCGAGGGCGAACTCATGGCCCTGGTGGGCGCGTCGGGCAGCGGCAAGTCCACGCTCATGAACATCCTCGCGGGCCTGGACACCCCCACCGCCGGCGCCGCCCGGGTCGCCGGGCACGACCTGCTGGCGATGACCGCCAAGGACCGTCTGGCCTACCGCCGGGAGACCGTCGGCTTCGTCTGGCAGCAGACCTCCCGCAACCTGCTGCCGTATCTGACGGCGGCCCAGAACGTCGCCCTCCCGCTCCAGCTGAGCGGCAACCGCGTCCACCGCGGCCGTCGCGCCCGCGCCCGACGCGCCCTGGAGCTGCTGGAGCTGCTCGGCGTCGCCGACTGCCGCGACCGCCACCCGCACCAGATGTCCGGCGGCCAGCAGCAGCGCGTCGCCATCGCCGTGGCCCTGGCGTGCGACCCGGCCGTGCTGCTCGCCGACGAACCCACCGGTGAGCTGGACTCGCACACCGGGGAGCAGATCTTCGCCGCGTTCCGCACGGCCAACGAGCAGCTGGGCACGACGATCGTGATCGTCACCCACGACCAGGCGGTGGCCGGTGAGGTGCGCCGCACGGTGGCCATCCGGGACGGCCGCACCTCCACGGAGGTGCTGCGCCGCAGCGAGGTGGACGCGACGACCGGCCACGAGACGGTGGTGGCCCGCGAGTACGCCATGCTGGACCGCGCCGGCCGCCTCCAGCTCCCCGCGGAGTACACCGCCACGCTGGGCATGCGCGACCGGGTGGCGCTGGAACTGGAGAGCGACCACATCAGTGTGTGGCCGGACCAGGAGGAGAGGTGAACCGCGCGGCTGGGCGCAAGTGGGGAAGCGAGGTGAACGCGGGCGTCAGCGCACGCTGACGCCGAGCGCCCCGAGCCCCGCCGTGCGCACCGCGACCGAGCCGTAGGCGGTGCGCAGCCGCAGCCACGCGCCCGAGGAGAACAGCGCCGGTTCCTCCGCGTCCCGGCCGGGCCGCAGGAACCCCAGTGACTGCGCGGCGTGCACGACCCGCACGGGCAGCCGTGTCTCACCGACCGTGCGGGACCAGATCTCCCGCCCGAGCCGGTCCAGTTCGGCGCGGGTGCGCTGCTCCGGGGCCAGCTCCTGGGTACGGGTGCGGAACTCGGCGACGGCCGCGCCGACCAGGCCGGACAGTTCGCCGGCCCGGGGCAGCCCCGGCTCGCGCCGCCAGCCGCCGCGCGGGGGCAGGACGCCCGCCCACGGCGGACCGGTCACGGCGGCGGGGACGGCGGCCGTGGCGCCCGCCTCGTCGACGGACTCCAGCAGCTCGCCGGCGGAGACGGTGACGTCCAGGGTGACGTCGAGCCCGTGCTCGTACGGCTTGGCCAGCCGGACCGCGCGGATGGCCAGCACCTCGAACGACGGCGGCCGCCCGAACACGGCCAGCGCGGTGCCCGCCGCCTGCAGGCGCACCGCGGCCGACCGGTCGTAGTGGAGCAGCCGGGAGAGGAAGGCGGCGAGGTCCGCCGCCTCCGTCTCGTCGGCGAGGTGCAGCACCGTCATGCCGCGACGGCCTCCTGCTCGGACGCGTCGTCCAGGTACTGCTGAAGGAACTCGCGCTCCTCCGGAGTGATCCGGCGCGGCCGCTGGGCCTCGAAGTCGAACGGGACGATCACGGTCGAGGCCCGCACGTACACCAGGTCCTCGTCCTTCACCTCGTAGGAGACGGTGAAGGACGCGGCCCTGATCTGCGAGACCCACAGCTCTACGTCCACGGGCGTGGGCCGGTGGACGAGCTGCCGCTTGTAGTCGATCTCATGGCGTGCCACGACGGACCCGTCCTTGGACTCCTTGCCCCGGCGGGACAGGAAGTCGATCCGCGCTTCCTCCAGGTAGCGCAGGAAGACGGCGTTGTTGACATGGCCGTAGGCGTCCATGTCCGACCAGCGCAGCGGGCACGGGTAGATGTGGCGCAAGATCGATCAGCCCCGGGTGAGCTTCTTGTAGGTCGCGCGGTGCGGACGGGCCGCGTCCGGGCCGAGCCGCTCGATCTTGTTCTTCTCGTACGACTCGAAGTTGCCCTCGAACCAGAACCACTTGGAGTCACCCTCGTAGGCGAGGATGTGCGTGGCGACCCGGTCCAGGAACCACCGGTCGTGGGAGACGACGACGGCGCAGCCGGGGAACTCCAGCAGCGCGTTCTCCAGGCTGGAGAGCGTCTCGACGTCGAGGTCGTTGGTGGGCTCGTCGAGGAGCAGCAGGTTGCCGCCCTGCTTGAGGGTGAGCGCGAGGTTCAGGCGGTTGCGCTCACCGCCGGAGAGCACACCGGCCGGCTTCTGCTGGTCCGGGCCCTTGAAGCCGAACGCGGACACGTACGCCCGGGACGGCATCTCGACCTGGCCGACGTTGATGTAGTCCAGCTCGTCGGAGACCACGGCCCACAGCGTCTTCTTGGGGTCGATGTTCTCGCGGCTCTGGTCGACGTAGGAGATCTTGACGGTGTCGCCGACCTTGATCGAACCGGAGTCGGGCTCCTCGATCCCCTGGATCATCTTGAACAGGGTCGTCTTGCCGGCGCCGTTCGGGCCGATGACACCGACGATGCCGTTGCGGGGCAGGGTGAAGCTGAGGTCGTCGATGAGGACCTTGTCACCGAAGGCCTTGCTGAGGTTGTTGACCTCGACGACGACGTTGCCCAGGCGCGGGCCCGGCGGGATCTGGATCTCCTCGAAGTCCAGCTTCCGCATCTTGTCGGCCTCGGCGGCCATCTCCTCGTACCGGGCGAGACGGGCCTTGGACTTGGCCTGCCGCCCCTTGGCGTTGGAGCGAACCCATTCGAGCTCTTCCTTGAGCCGCTTCTGCCGCTTGGCGTCCTTCTGGCCCTCGACCTTGAGGCGGGCGGCCTTGGTCTCCAGGTACTTGGAGTAGTTGCCCTCGTAGCCGTGCAGACGGCCGCGGTCGACCTCGCAGATCCAGCCCGCGACGTTGTCCAGGAAGTACCGGTCGTGGGTGACGGCCACGACGGTGCCCGGGTACTTGGCCAGGTGCTGCTCCAGCCAGTTCACGGACTCGGCGTCGAGGTGGTTGGTGGGCTCGTCGAGGAGCAGCAGGTCGGGCTGCTCCAGCAGCAGCTTGCACAGCGCGACGCGGCGCTTCTCACCACCGGAGAGGTTGGTGACGGGCCAGTCGCCGGGCGGGCAGCCCAGGGCGTCCATGGCCTGCTCCAGCTGGGCGTCCAGGTCCCAGGCCTCGGCGTGGTCCAGCTCCTCCTGGAGCTTGCCCATCTCCTCCAGCAGCGCGTCGGAGTAGTCGGTCGCCATCAGCTCGGCGATCTCGTTGAACCGGTCGAGCTTGCCCTTGATCTCGGCGACACCCTCCTGGACGTTCTCCAGGACGGTCTTCTCCTCGTTCAGCGGGGGCTCCTGCAGCAGGATGCCGACCGTGTAGCCGGGCGAGAGGAAGGCGTCACCGTTGGACGGCTGCTCCAGCCCCGCCATGATCTTCAGCACGGTCGACTTACCGGCGCCGTTCGGGCCGACGACGCCGATCTTCGCTCCGGGGAGGAAGTTCAGGGTGACGTCGTCGAGGATCACCTTGTCGCCGTGCGCCTTGCGCGCCTTGCGCATGGTGTAAATGAACTCAGCCAAGAGAAACCGTCCGGCAGCTTGAATCTGGCAGTGGGCAGATACACCCCATCTTGCCTGACCGCCAGCCCTGGGGGGAAACCCGTTCCGTCCGGGGGCTGTGACCTGGGGGTTCGCTGGTGGTGGGCGTACGACCTTGACGTGTACCGATTCTTAGGTGAGCCTTACCTAAACTTTACTGTGCGTGTTCTGGGAGTTTTCTGTGTCCGTGCTGTCCTCCGAGTCGCCCTCGTCCCCGCAGGCCGCCCCCTCCGGGCGCCTGGGGCTCTACGACACCTGGTGGACAGTGGCGGCCGCGTCGGTCGCCGCCGGGCTGGGGCTCGCGGCCTGTGCCTGGGTGTCCCTCCACCTGCGCGTGGACGCGACCCTGCACACCGTCGCCCTCTTCGCTCACCTGGCCTTCCTCGTGCTGGGCTTCGGGGCCGTGCTCGTGGCCGACTACCACGCGCTGCTGTTCCTGACCCGCCGGTGCTCCCTGCGGGAAGCCGTGCACGGGGCCGGACGCCTCCACGTGCCCATCTGGACCGGCCTCGTCGGCCTGGTGGCCAGCGGCGTGATGCTCCACCCCGACCTCGGCTCCCCGCTCACCCGGGTCAAGCTGGGCCTGGTGCTCGTCCTCACCCTCAACGGCCTGCAGGCCGGGCTGCTGAACCGGCGCCTGGTCCAGCAGCCCGCCACCGCGCCCGCCCCGCGCCTGCTGCTGCGCGGCGCCGCCACCGCCCTGGTGTCCCAGCTGTGCTGGTGGGGCGCCGTGGTCATCGGGTTCAACAACAGCCGGCACTGAGGCCGGCGGACTCGGGCGTCAGGGCAGCAGCTCGGGGTTCAGCGCGAGCGCGCGCAGCTGCTCACGGGTGAGCGGGTAGCCCTTCATGACCGGTCCCAGGGAGCCCTTGCCGAGGAAGCCCGCGGAGTCCTGGACGGTGACCATCGTGCCGCCCCTCAGCACCACGCGGGCGTGCAGTGAGGCGCCGTGCATGATGCCGCCGGCGTCCTTCCACGGGGCATGCCTCCACAGGTTCAGGAGCCCGCCGTCGGGCAACTTCTCGGTGGTGCACTGCTCGATTCCGTCCTTGCGGGACGGCGTGCGGCTCCCGGCGCACAGGTCGACCGGGACGCCCTTGCCGCCCCGGAACACGTGAACCGAGACGTACCCGGTGGCCCCGCCCCTGGTGACGGCGTAGTCCCCGTCGTACGGGCCCTTCCCCTTCGTCGTCTTCGGTTTCGTCCCGGTCATCAGCTGCTGCAGCGAGACCTTCCTGATCTTGCCGACGTCCCCGGGCAGAAGCTTCTCGATGCCCGCGCCCTTCGTGCCGGGCGTGGCGGCCACGCTCCGCTGTCCGCCGTCACCCGGCAGAGCGCCGGAGCCGAGGACGCCCGCGGCGGCCACCGCGGCCACCGCGCCGGTCATCGCCGCGCGCCGCCGGCGCCGTACCCGCCTCACCGAGGCGAAGACGGACTCACTGCCCCGCCCCACCGGCACGGGTACATCGTCGACGGCCCGGCCGAGCAGCTCGCGGACCTCTTCCACCTGGTTCCTGTCGCTCATACGTGTTCCTCCCGCACCGCGGCCCGCAGGGCCGCCAGTCCCCTCGCCGTGTGGCTCTTGACCGTGCTCTCCCGCATGCCGAGCAGCTCGGCGGTGGCGGCGACGCTGAGGTCCTCCCAGTAGCGCAGCACCAGCACCGCCCGCTGTTTGGGCGCGAGCCCCGCGAGAGCGGCCCGCACCATCAGCCCGGTGTCGTTGTCCGGCAGCGGCTGCGGCGCATCGGGCAGCTCGCCGTACGCCCGCTCGCGTCGCCAGAACCGGCGGCGCCCCGCGATGAAGGTGTTGACCAGCGTCCTGCGGGCGTAGGCGTCCAGGTTCTCCAGCCGCCCGTGCCGACGGGCGCCCAGCACCACCTTGACCAGCGCCGTCTGGACCAGGTCCTCGGCCTCGTCACGGTTGCCGCACAGCAGGTAGGCGCTGCGGAACAACGCCGTGCGTCTGCCCTCGACGAAGGCGTGCAGAGCCGCTTCCCCTCCGCGCGTCATCCGTCCCCCTTCCCCGGTCCTCCGGTGACCGTCTCACCCCTTTCAGTGCCGTGGCGGGGTCCCCAGGACGCAGCGGAGGCGGTACGAATTTCTCGTACCGCCTCCCACACAGCCGGGTGTGCCGGTCAGCCCTGGTCCGCCTCCCGGCGCCGCAGCAGCACCAGGACCGCGCCACCGATCACCACCAGGCCGATGGCCGAGCCCGCGATCAGCGGGGTGAGGGTCGAACCACCGGTGTCGGCGAGGTCGGTGGGACCGCCGGAGCCCGAGGAGCCGGCGGTGCCGGTGGAGCCGCCCACCGTGGCCGGGCTCGGCTCGGCGACGGTCTGGGTGGAGAGGGTGGTCGTGCCGCCCCGCGTCCTGCAGTCCAGGACCCCGGTGAACCGCTGTGACAGGCCGGCCGCGCCGGTGATCGTGACGTCGTAGGGCTGGTCCTCCTG
Source organism: Streptomyces sp. Ru71 (assembly GCF_002920535.1). Classification (GTDB taxonomy): domain Bacteria; phylum Actinomycetota; class Actinomycetes; order Streptomycetales; family Streptomycetaceae; genus Streptomyces. The sequence continues at coordinate 8,865 of NZ_PQSS01000062.1, forward strand.
CAGCGGCATGGTCACCGTCCGGGACGCACCGGCGGGGACGCTGTGCGCGGTGCCCATCAACTCGAAGGTAAACGGCTGGTCACCCCGGTTCACCGCGGTGATGTCCACACCGCCCTTGACGCAGTCCTCCTTCGCGGACAGCGCGGGTATCGGACCCCGAGCGGCCCAGGTCGCGCTCGCCGTCGCGGAGACCGTCGACTCGCTGGACCCGGCGAGGATCTGCGTCTGGCTGCGGCTGTCGGAGGTGAACGCCCGGCCGACGGGGACGGTGGTCGACGCCTGCACGGTCAGCTGTGCGGAGCCGGCCGCGGCGCCTTCGGGCACGGCGAAGAAGAGCTGGGTGCCGTCGGCCGCGGTGATCACCGGCTTGCCGTCCTTGCCGACGATCCGCACCCCGCTCATCGCCGCGTCCGCGGGCGGTGACACGGCCACGCCGGCCGCGCCGGTGCGCACGGTCACCGGGCCGAGCAGCTCACCGGGGTGACCGGAGACCGCCGGCGGGTCCAGGGTCAGCGAGGCCGCCGGCTCGCTCGTCTGCCGGGCGCTCTTGAAGAGGTGGTCGGCCAGCTGCTCCGCCTGCGGATCGACCGCGTCGACGTCCACCCCGTCGGAGTAGCGCCAGATGGCCACCTGGGTGCCGGCCGCGGCGTCCTGCTCGGTGAGGCCACCGTGGATGCCGGCCGCCTCGGCCAGCGCCGCCAGGTCGTTCACCTGCGGGTAGGAGTGCTGCAGGATCCAGCGGATGCGCCCCGCGTCCTTGTTGGCGCCGAGCGAGGTGCCGCTCCACGGGGTCTCGTGGTACTTGGCGTCCCGCTGCGTCGGGTTGTACAGGTCGACGCAGTACGTCTGCAGGGTGCCGCCGCCGTCGACGGACATCTCGAACAGACCCGCCGACACCTGCTGGTCCTGGCCGCCGTCGTGCACGACCGCGGCGCCGAAGGTCTTCAGACCGCCCATCGTCGCGCCGGCCCCGGCCCGGCTCTGCGGCGGCGCCTCGCCGGCCGAGGCCGGTCCCGCCGCGGTCAGCGCACTCGCCGCGACGATCCCGGACACCAGCGCCACGGCGGCGAGCCGGCTTGTTCCTCGCCCGCGCACGGACCGCGCCGTGGGCGCGGCGAACGAACACATCACAGCAATTCCCCTTCGCGCAGGACCCGTTGACGTGGGGGGTACGCGGTCCCACCAGCAGAATCGGGAGCCCCGAGAGCTCTCCCGCATCCTAGGGACGGCGTCACACCGGCATTCACCGTCCCCTTGTCGCAGCCATGATCCGACTCGTAATCGTTATCGCACACACCGGCCGCGAGCTGGGCTTATCGACAAATCCACCGGATGGTTCGGTATGCATGGGCCGATAAGCCGCAGTCATCGCGACCTCGGGCACTTGCTGACATCACGTCACAGCGGCTGCCACGGCGGGCTGTTGGGGCTCCTCCCGCCGAGGGGTCTCCCACTCGGGCTCGGGCCCGGCGTCCGTCCGGGGCGGCTGCCCGGTGGCCGGCTCCGGCCGGGTCGCCCGCTTGAACGCGGAGGTACCCCGTGCCAGGTCGTGGCCGATCGCCACCGCGTCGACGTCCGCGGAGGTCCAGCTCGGCTGCCCTTCCCTGGTCTCCGAGCGCACCTTCAGCCGGCCCTGCACGATGACCGGGTCGCCCACGTTCACCGAGGCGGCGACGTGGGCGGCGAGCTGCCGGTTGGCCCACACCGTGAAGAAGCTGGTGTGCCCGTCGGTCCAGGTGTTCTTCTCCCGGTCCAGATAGCGCGCGGTCACCGCCAGCCGGAACCGCGCCGACGCCCCCGACGCCAGCTCCCGGAACACCGGCTGCGTCGCCACGTTGCCGACCGCGCAGATCATCGTCTCGTTCATCGTCGTTCCCCTCCCGGGTGGGCGTACGGGCCCGTCCCGTACGGCCGCGTCCGGGCGCGGCGGCGGGGGCCACGCCCGGTCTCCGCCGCGCCGTACCGACGACCGCGTCCGCAGCGGTCGCCCTGTGCGACGACCGCATCCGCAGCAGTCGTCTGTGCGGCAACCGCGTCCCTCGCGGTCGCCGCACAGCCAGACTGCCGCTGTTCGGCCGGGCCCGCTGAGCGCTGTGGATCACCCACGGACTGTGGAAAACTCCGCCACCCGCACGGGTGAACCGTCGCCCCGCAGCACCTCACCCACCCACACTCGCAGGTTCCTTCCCCCGCTCACCGCCCGGCCGTCATCCCCACCCCCGTCACCCGGGCGTACTGCTCGCGCACCTCCTGGTACCGCAGCAGCTCGGCGGCGAGCGGATCGAGCACCCGGCCCCGGCCGCACGCGGCGGCCGCCTCTCTCAGCCGCCGTTCCGCCTCCTGCCCGTAGCGCCGCGCCGGACCGCGTGCCGCGATGCGGCAGCCCCACTCGATGAACGGGCCGCCGACGATCCCGCACACCATCAGCAGCACCGGAACTCCCAGGTTCGGCGCCATCACCCCGACGATCTGCCCGGCCAGCCACAGCCCGCCGACGATCTGAAGGAGGGTCATGCACGCCTGCGCCAGCACCGCCACCGGCCACCAGCCAGGACGCGGCGGCCGTCCCGGCGGCAGCCCGGCCCGTGCCGCCAGCTCGTCCAGCGCCTCGGGCAGCCCCTGCGCGCCGCGCACCGCCGCCTCCCGCACCGCCTGCGCCCAGGGCACGGGCAGCCCCGCCGAGGCCTGGTCGGCCACCGTGCGCACCGCGTGCTCCACACGCTGCCGGGCCGTGGCCTCCTCGTCGGGCTGCGAGCGCAACGGCAGCCGGCCCGTCGGGGGTTCGCGACGGTCCTGGTACCAGCGCCACAGCCGCAGCCAGGGCGTCCCGCAGGCCCGGTTGGCGTTGCGCAGCCAGGCGCGCTCGGCCGCGTCGCCGGCGGCCGTGGCCCCGACCGCGTCCGCGAGCCTCGCGGCGAACTCCTCGCGCGCCTCCTCGGTCAGCCCGGGCCGCCGCCGCGTGGCGTACACCGGCCGCAGCCCGGCCGCGGCGGCGTCGACGTCGGCGGCGATACGACGGGCGGCGGCGCCCCGCTCGGCCACGAACTGCCCGAGCGCCTCCCGCAGGTCACCGACCCCCTCGCCGGTGAGCGCGGACAGCGCCAGCACGTTCGCGCCCGGTTCGCCGTACTCGCCCAGCGCGATGCCGTCCTCGTCGAGCAGCCGCCGCAGATCGTCCAGGACCAGGTCGGTGGCCTCGCCGGGCAGCCGGTCGATCTGGTTGAGGACGACGAACATCACCTCCGCGTGCCCCGCCATGGGCCGCAGATAGCGCTCGTGCAGCATCGCGTCGGCGTACTTCTCCGGGTCGACGACCCAGATGACGGCGTCGACCAGCTTCAGGATGCGGTCCACCTGCTCGCGGTGTTGCACGGCGGCCGAGTCGTGGTCGGGCAGGTCGACCAGGATGAGCCCGCGCAGCTGCTGCTCGGAGTCGGCGCTCTGCAGCGGGCGGCGGCGCAGCCGGGGCGGGATGCCGAGCCGTTCGATGAGGCCGACGGCGCCGTCGCTCCAGCTGCACGCGATGGGCGCGGCGGTGGTCGGCCGCCTTACGCCGGTCTCCGAGATGGGGACCCCGGCGAGCGCGTTGAACAGCTGCGACTTGCCGCTGCCGGTGGCGCCCGCGAGCGCGACGACGGTGTGCTGCCCGGAGAGCCTGCGCCGCGCGGTGGCCTCGTCCAGGACACGGCCCGCCTCGGCGAGGGTGCGGTTCTCCAGGCGGGTGCGGGAGAGACCGACGAGTTCGCGCAGCGCGTCCAGCCGGGAGCGCAGCGGCCCGTCGTACACCAGTGGTGCGACGCTCAGCGGACCGGGCGCCCGCGGTTCGAGCGGCGTCTGCTCGGCGGCGGTGGCCTCGGTCACGCGCCGTGCGATGAGCCCGTCGTCCCAGACGCCGACGGCCTCGCCTTCGCCCCGGCCACCGTCCTCTTCGCCGCCGGAGGCGGCGGACCGGCGCTCGGCGGGGGCACGATCGGCGGGGGCAAGATCGGCCTTGGTGCGGTGCTCGCCCGCTCCGTCGCCCGACGACGACGCGCGTCCCCCGGACGGGCTCTCCGTACGCCCCGCGGGCACGCGCACGTGCTCGCCGCCCGTCGGCGACGGCACGGACGGGACGTCCTCCCGGTCACCGTCACCGGTGGGCACCCCGTCGGCCTCACCGGCGCCGTCCTCCTCCCCGTCCGCCTCGGAGACGTCGTCGCCGACTTGCTCCAGCACCTTCTCGACGCCCCCGCCGGACGGCGTCCCGGCCCCGCCGGCGTCGGCGCCCTCGGATGAGCATTCCGCACCACCGGAGGCCTCGTCCCCCAGAAGCCCCTGGTTCCCCTGTGTCCCCAGGCTGCCCAGGCGTTCCTCGTCATCCACGGCTCTCTCCCCTGGGTGCTCGGGGTGATCGGTGTGCTCCGTTTGTTCCTGGTCAGTGACGGCGGTCACCGGTCACCTCTCCTTCTGCAGTACGGACAGCGCGGCGATGAGTTCGGCCTGCGGCTCGGCGTCCACGTCGAGTTCGTCCAGCGGCGCCAGCCGGCGCTCGCGTTCGCGGTGCAGCACCCGGTCCACGTGTTCGGTGAGCAGCCGCCCGCCCCGGTCGCGCAGCCGCAGCGCGCCATGGGCGCCGATCCGCTCGGCCAGGCCCTCCCCCGCGGGGCGGGCCCGCCGGCCGCCGAGCAGCGCGGTGGCGACGAGCGCGGCGATCATCTCCGGGTCGGGCGCGGCGCTGCGGTCCAGCTCCCGCACCTCTTCCTCGGCGTACTCCTCCAGCTCGCGCCGCCACCGCCGTACCGCGAGTCCGATGCGGTGCTCGGCGCTGTCCGGGGAGGTGTCGCGGCCGACGAGTTCGGGGGCGGCGGCGGCCGGTTCCCGGCGCCAGGCCTCGTCGATGCGCTCGTCGGCGGCGGTCACGGCGCACAGCAGCAGGGTGGCGAGGCTCTCGACGAGCGCGTCGAGCAGTTCCCCGGCGGTGCAGTCGAGCGGGAACGCGCGCCAGCGCTTGAGCGCGTCGCCGGCGAGGACGGCACCGGACTGCAGCCGGCCTCGCACGCGCGCGTGCTCGGTGTCGTAGGCGCCGTCGATGGCGGCGGTCAGCCGCAGGGCTGCGGCGTACTGCTGCGCGGCGGCGGCGGCCAGTTCGGGCATGCGCGACTTGAGGGAGTCGAGGATGCCGTGGGCGGTGCGGGCCACGGCCTGCCGGCGTGCGTTCGCGTCCTGGGTCTGGTGCACCAGCCAGGTGCGCAGCGAGGCGACGGCGGTGGCCGGGAGCAGCCCGGCGCCCCAGGCGGACTCGGGCAGTTCGGGGACGGTGAAGCGGGGTACGTCGCCGAGGCCGGCCTTGGTCAGCAGGGCCCCGTACTGCCGGGAGACCTCGGAGACGACCTGGTGGGGCACCCGGTCCAGCACGGTCACCATGGTCACGTCGTACTCCTTGGCCGTGCGCAGCAGATGCCAGGGCACGGCGTCGGCGTAGCGGGCGGCCGTGGTGACCATCACCCAGATGTCCGCGGCGCAGATCAGCTCGGCGGCCAGGACGCGGTTGTCGGCGACGAGGGAGTCGATGTCGGGGGCGTCGAGGAGGGCGAGGCCGGGCGGCAGGGTGTCGGCGGTCTCGATGCGCAGCACGCGCGGGGGGCTGTCACCGGGAAGGAGCAACTCGTCGTCGCCGGGTTCCTGATGGGGCACCCACACCCGGGTGAGGTGGGGCAGGATCCGCGTGCCGCTGAACCAGTGATGGTCTTCCGGATGGCAGACCAGCACCGGGGTCCGGGTCGTCGGCCGCAGTACGCCCGCCTCACTGACGCGTCTGCCCACCAGGGAGTTGACGAGCGTCGACTTTCCGGCGCCGGTGGACCCGCCCACGACGGCGAGCAGCGGCGCGTCGGGTTGCCGCAGGCGGGGCACCAGGTAGTCGTCGAGCTGCGCGAGCAGTTCGTCGCGGTTGGCACGCGCGCGTGGGGCTCCCGCCAAGGGCAGCGGAAAGCGTGCGGCGGCGACACGGTCGCGCAGGGCGGAGAGTGCGTCGAGCAGCTGAGGCCGTACGTCCAAGGTCACCACATGCGAAGAATGCCCAATTTTAGGGGAATTCTGAAGCATATGAGCATGTCTGCGCGCCGATAGAACACAAGGGACGGAAGGGATGAGCGGGACATGAGCACAGCCCAGGCATAACGAGTGCACAACACCCGGCCCGCGAGGCGCCAAAACCGCTGCACGATTCGCACCTGCCTGCGATTATCGGGACCGCTTCACCGAACCTCCACACCGAGCCACGGAGGCGAAGCGACAGGGTCAAGGAACCGGGAGCCCTATCCTTGTCCCCGGCAACGGCGGCCCGACCCGGGCCCCACCACCGAGGCCACCAACCCAGGCCCCCGTAGCTCAGTGGATAGAGCAGGCGCCTTCTAAGCGCTTGGCCGCAGGTTCGAGTCCTGCCGGGGGCGCATGTCTCCGCCCTCCCCCTGGGGAGGGCTTTTTGCTGGTCAGAGCTGGTGCGGGGCGGCACGGCGAAGCCCCGGGCGCCCTCTAGATGATCAAGGGCGGGATCCGGGGCTGTACGGCTGTCACCGGGTTTTCGCGGGTGGCTCTGTCGAATACGTGTCGAAGTTTTGGGCCGGGGTCAGCCGGCGCCGCGTACCTCAGGAAGATCGCCCGCGGCTTCGAGCCGCCGTTTCAGGTCCGGAAGCTGGCCATCGATGCATCGGGCGTACGTGGCGAGGAGCACCACCACGCTGTTACCGGCCCACTCAGCGACCTGGGCGGGCGGGATCCCGTCGTTGAGCCACTTCGTGAGCCGGGTGTTGCGGTTGTCGTACACCCGGCGCCCGGTGGGCGACTCGTAGACGTGCGGGGGCAGTACAGCCTTGCGTGCGCTCCGCCACGCCCGACGGATGACGGATCCGGCGAGGATGCCGCCAGACTCACCCTGGAAGAGCAGATCACCCGGCTGGAGCTGTTCGTCCTCGATGTGCTGCCGCAGGATCCGAGTCAGGGCCGGGTGCCCCGGCACGGTACGCGTCTCGCCCTCCGCCCGGCCTTTCAGGTCGCGTTGCTCGTGGATCTCCCCGGTGTCGGTCCACTGCTTCCCGACCTCAGGGGTCGCGGTGTGGATCAGCAGCTCGCACCACTGGTCGTCGGCGTCGGGCTCGGGCAGCGTGACGTCCTCGACGCGCATGGCCACGGCTTCCTCGGGCCGGGGGCCGCAGTAGTACAAGGTGGCGAAGAAGGCGTGCAGCCGCTTTCCGCCGCGCGGCCGGCGCCGTATCCAGTCGAGGATGGCCGCCGCCTGCTCGGGATTCAGCAGGGACCGCTTGTCGACGGCGTTCGTGGTCTTGGTGACGGCCGTCGACTCCTTGCCCTTGGGCAGGGGGTTGGTCCGGAGGATGCGCCGCCGGATCGCGTACTTCATGGCGACATTGAGGATCCGGCGGTTGCGCTTCCGGGACCAGGCCGCCGCCTGCTTGCCGTCGAGGCGGGTATCGATAGCGCGCAAGACCTCGTCGACCTTCTCCGGGTCCTCCCACGCCGAGACGGGTAGGGAGTTCCGCTCGACCCAGCGGAGGATGTCCACGACGTCTCGGGGCGCCTGCGGGCGTCGGTTCGTGTTGAAGGCCCATTCACGCAGAGCGGTGCGTACAGCCACGGGGGCGAACGCGGTGGGCTGGGCCCGCAACAGCGCGATGGTGGTCGCGGTCAGGGTCTTGGCGAGGTTCTTGCGGCTGTTGCCGCCGAGTTGCGACCAACGGGCGTCCACGTACTCGACGGCGAACTTGTACCAGCTCATAGCCGCCGACTTGGAGCGGTGGGAGACGGGAAGGCCTGTGGCAACGACGAAGGCTTCTCCCTTGCCCGTCGCCCGGATCAGCTCGGAGCGGAAGCCTTCAGCGAGCGCGACAGTACCGAAGGGCTCGCGCCAAGCCTTGCCTGCGACGACCCAGCGCACGGTGTACGTCGTCTTCCGAGCGCCCTTGTACGTGAGGATCTTGTAGACCTTGACGTCGTACGTCGTCTCCATCAGGCGGCGTCCTCACGGTCGTCGAGCCAGTGTTCGAGGTCGCTGCGCCGGATCCGGAGGTCGCCGTTCGGGAGCTTGATGCAGCGCGGCGCACGCCGCTTGGCCCGCCAGTCGTAGAAGGTCGAGCGTGAGATGGCCAGTTCCTCGCAGACCTCCGCGAGGGTGAGCATGTTGCGCGACCGGACGGCCGTGGTCATTCCGTACTCCCTTCGCTCAGGAGGGCTTCGCGGGCGGTTTCGCGGTTGGTCTGAAGGTCGCGGGCGATGGTCGCGGCGAGGGCTGCCTCGCCCGGCGTGTGCCCGTGGCCGGCGTACTGCCAGTCGGCGAGGACGAGTACGGTGTCCGGCTCTCGGTCGTCGAAGCCGAAGGCGTCCCGCTCCTGGGCGGCCCGGTAGTCGGCGCGTTCCTGGCGCAGGGCGCCGAGGGTGGTGGAGTAGGTGCGCGACTTGGACGAGAAGTGCCCGCGGAAGCCGAACATGTGAGCCCAGGCCCAAAGGCGCCGGTCCGGGTAGAGGCTGTCCAGGTCACGGCACGCAGCGATGAGCCGACGCGTGTGATCGGGGACCTGGTGGCGGTCGAGTTCGGAGAGTTCGCCGATTCGGCGGTCAAGAGTGCCGGTGTTCTCGGCGGCCTTGGTCGCGTACTTGGCGACGTAGGAGGCGACGGCCTGTTCGGTGATGTCGGAGCCGTCACCGAAGGCCTTCACGGGCCGTACGTCGAGCTGGGTGCCCCAGCGGAAGGTCCGGGCCGGTTGGTCCGCGGCAGCCGGGACGGAGACCGACGTGTAGGAGTGGGCCGCTGCCGCGCAGATGGCGTCGCTGAGGAGGTCGACGGTGGCCCAGGCGGGCGGCGGGGTCTCCGGGCCTTCGGGGCCGTCGAGTCGTATGACCGCGTGGAAGTGCAGGGCTCCGCGCTTCTGGAACTCGGCGACCTTGCCGTAGGAGACGCGGCAGTGGTCGGCAAGCTCCCGGCGGGAGAGGCCGGCGCGGGCGGCGATCTCGCGGCGGAGCCGGGTGGTGAAGCGCTGCCAGAGCTGCCCGGCGTGGTTGTTGAACAGGACCGCGCCCGCGTAGTCGTACGTCTCTGGGTCGAGAGCGGTGCCGAGGACCGGGTCGTCGGCGGGGTGGCGGGTGCCGCAGCGGCAGGTGCCTCGGTCGGGTCGGTTGTGGACCGGGCCGAAGGACGGGGCGGTGAGGGTGGCGAAGACGCGGGGGTGGTCGCGGACGGTCGTGGGGATGTCGCGGCGGTCGTCTCCGGCGAGGCCGGCGCGGATGAGGTGGTAGGTGTCGCCGGCGTAGGTCCAGGCGCAGGCGGGGCAGCGGGAGGCGCGGCGGTTGCCGCAGGCGAGGCGGAGGCGGCCGCCGGGCTCGTTCTCGGTGGAGTAGTGGTGCAGGGTCTCGCCGGTGGTCTTGTCCTTGTGGAGCACCCAGCCGCGCAGGTGGATGGGGTCGGAGCAGCCGCCGGTGCGGCGGACCTGGTCCTCCCACCGGCTGTAGTCGGAGGCCGAGGCGACTCGGAGCACGTCGCCCAGGGTGATCGGGTCGAGCAAAACGTCTGGCGTGGGCGCACTCGGTGTCGCGGATGAGGCGCGGTAGGCCATGCTGGGTGTTCCTTCCGGTTGCGAGATCGGATAGGGACGGCGCCCGGGCGGCGGATGCTTGGCGGTATCGAGGCCGCCCGGGGGCCGGTCAGCGTCGCTTGGTGTCCGCGTGGACGAGCGAGCGGATCACCAGGGTGCAGATGGCGAGTGAGGCGCCGGTGATGGCGACGGCCAGGAGCATCGAGACGAGGACGGCGCCGACGACCAGGACCACGGCGGTGCCGCCGCCGACGAGGGCGAGCGCGGTGCCGGGGGTGAGCTGGACCGTGGGCCGGGACGGCGTTGCAGGCGCCGGGGTGGCCGGCGGGGGCGGGGCGCTCGGGGTGATGGTGGTCGGCTCGACGACGGCGGGCGGGTTGGTGAGGCCGGTCGGCGTGGGCATGGTGGGGATCTTCGGGCGGAGCATCGGTGATCTCCCTTCGGGCGGTTACTTGATGAGGCTGTTGATCGCAGGGGCCAGGACGCTGTCGGCCAGGAGGAAGCCGCCGAGGAGCAGCACGGCGATGAGCCAGGCGGGCGGGCGGATGAGCTTGACGCCGAGGTAGCCGACGGCGAGGAGCGCGAACCAGAGCGGGACCTGCATGGCGGTTGCCTCCTAGCGGACGCGGCAGCGGTGAGTGCGGGCGGCGAGCTGGGCGGCGGTCTGGCTGGTGTAGTCGGCGGACCAGCCGCAGCCGTCGGAGCTGCACACGGCGGCGTGCTTGGTCTGGCCGTTGCGGTCGCGGTGGGTACCGATCTGCACCGGGCCGATCCGCATCACGGAGTGGAAGTTGTCGCGGGCGGGCATGGCTGGTGCTCCTTCCTGGTCAGGCGAGGTGGGCGGCGATGGCGTCGGCCAGGTGCGGCGGGACGCCGAGGCGGGCGCGGAGAGTGTCGGTGTCGATCGGGGAGCCCGTGCGGATGCGGTACTCATCGGCGACCTTGCGGGCGTGGTCGACGAGGACGGGGGGAACCGCGGGGGACGGGGCCGGAAATGCCGGGGGCTCGTCGGCTCGCGGGGGCTGGGGCTCGTCGGTTGCGGGAGCCAGGGGTTCTGGTTCGGGCTCCGGAACAAGGTCCGGCTCGGGGACGGTGGCCGGCTCGGGCTTGGATGCCGGCGGTTCCGGCTGCGTTTGGTGCTGGTGCTTGGCGGAGTGGGCGAGCAGGGTGCCGCCGAGGAAGGCCAGTGCGGGCCATCCGGCGATGCCGAGGCGGAGCAGGGCGGGCGGGTCGGCCAGGTCGAGGAATCCGGCGGTGGCGACGTTGGCGCCGAGCGAGGCGAACAGGGCGATGAGGAACCAGGACCAGGCGAGCCGGGAGGGTCCCTCGCTGCGGAGCCGTCGCCACGCGGCGACCAGGAGCAGGTCGACGCTGACCGGGTAGGCCCATGCTTTCCAGCCGTCCTGTCCGGCAGCGGCGGCGAGGTCGTGCAGGTGGGCGAAGGACAGGGCTCCGGCAATGACGGCCTGCACCAGGACGGCGTCGACGCGCAGGCCGGGTCGGGTGGTCATCAGGAACCCTCGGCGGCGGTGTCGGGCGGCTCGGGGAGCGAGGCGGCCAGCGAGGGGCTGACGGCTTCGACAAAGTCGAGGTCAGCGCCGTTCGTGTCGGCGTAGAGGGCGAGTTGGCCGAGCAGGAGCACGGTGCGGGCGAAGTCCTCGCAGTCGGGGCACATGGCGGTCGTTCTCCCTTCATCAGGCATGGCGGGGGTAGGGACTTGACGCGAAGGCGGTCGCGCCGACCGCGGAGGGGCGGGGAGTCAGGCCGCTACGGGGGCTGCCTTGGACAGCGGCACCGGTGTAGCGGAGGTGCCGGTCAGCACAGGGCGGAACGGAGCCAGTTCGGGCAGTTCCGGGGTGCGGTCGGCGTGCCGGTTGCAGATGTTCGCGGCCTGGCGGAGCGAGGTGTGCGGGGCGCGGATGCGGTGCCAGCCGCCGGTCGAGTCACCGGCGATGGCGATTCCGCGCATCTCGGCGGGGATCTGGATGGCGGCCAGGACGGCGTCCGGGGAGATGTCGCCGAAGGCCATGTTGGCGCTGGTCTCGTCGTTGACGCGGTGGGCGGTGCGGCCGGTGAGCTGGGCGCGGAGCATGGTGATGCCCTTGCCGAGTTCGGAGCCGAAGCGCTGTCCGCAGATTTCGAGGTAGATGCCGGCGGCGCGGCCGAGCTGGGCGAGGCGGACCAGGGCGGTGATGATGCGGTCGCGTCGCTTCTCTTCTTCCTTGGTGGCGAAGAGGGCGAGTTCGGCGACCTCGTCGACCAGGACGACGATGGGGGTCGGGCGGAGGTGGTCGGGCAGGTCCCAGATGTCGGCGGCGATTTCGGCGTCCGGGGTGTCGGCGGTGATGCGCTGTTCGGCGCGGATGAGTTGGTAGATGTCCTCCATGCGGGTCACGAGTGCGTCGAGGAGTTCGGCGGCGGTGTCGGGGTTGTCGGCGAGGGCGGAGAAGCGGCGGGCGAGCGGGAAGAGTTCGACGCCCTGCTTGCAGTCGATGCCGACCAGGCCGACGTCCATGGGGGCGAGGCCGGCGACGAGGTTGCGCTGGTAGACGGACTTGCCGGATTCGGTGGCACCGAGGGTGAGGGCGTGGGGTATCGCCCGGTAGTCGCGGTAGTGGACCGAGCCGTCTTCGCGCAGGGCGACCGGGACCCGCATCGGGCGGGTGTCGAGCCGGGCGGGCATCTGCACCCGCTTGAGTACGTCGTAGCCGGTCATCCGCAGCTCGATCACGCCCGAGCGCAGCTCACGCGAGGTGACGCCGTACATCGAGAACGAGTGGCGGAGCCGGTCGGAGGCGGCGGCGAAGTCGAAGGCGTCCTGTCCGGGCCGCAGCTTGAGCCGTAAGACCAGGCCGGTGCGGGTGGGCCGCAGGCTCAGAATGCGCGGCGGGCGGGACTCCGGGACCGGCCGGTTGGTCATCCGGGCCAGGGCGAGGCGCCAGCGGGAGGGCGGGACGGTCAGTCCGCAGGCGTCCATGACCGAGGCGTACCGGACGAGGACGCGGATCGCGGCGAGGGTGACCCCGAAGGTCAGCCAGTACCAGGCGGGGCGCCGCCACCGCAGGAGCCCCGCAGTGGCGACGACCAGCACGAGCGTGACCGTGAAGGCGGTCATGGTCAGGCCGCCTTCGCCTTCGCGGCCATGTCGGCGAGGGACGTCACGGCGACCGCGCGGAAGGCAATGCCGTGCCGCTTCTGGCCGTTGAACTCGTTCTCCCAGGGGCGGGCGATGAGCCCGGTCAGGGCGACCGGAGTGCCCATGGCCAAGTCGCCGGAGATGCCGGTCTCGGGGACGGTGATGGAGAGGATTTCGACCTCCTCGTGGGCCGCGAACATCACGTCGACGGTCATGAGCTTGGCGCCGGTGTCGGCGTCCACGGCGATCTCGCCGGTGCGGCGGTCCTTCACCTTAGGCTGCGGGGCCTTGGCGACCATCACGGTGGCGGCGGCGGTGTCGACGGGGATCTGACGCATGGCAAAGCACTCCTCTACAGAGGTGGGACTCCGTCACTCATGTACATGAGTGACATGAAGAAGAGTGCATCACTCCTATACATGAGTCAACCCGCCGCGGCTCAGAAGTCGCGACGGGTTGCGGGTAGTTGAGCGTGCGTCAGTCGGCAGCCGGGATGCGGTACTCGAAAACGAACTGGTCAGCGGCCATGAGCGTGTCGCAGACCTCGACGACGCGGCCCTCGGTCGTACGTGCCTCGCGGATCAGGTGGACCACGGGTGCACCGGGACTGAGGGCGAGTTCCGACGCCTCCGCCTTGGAGGCCGGCCGCGCCTGCAAGGTCTCGACGAACTCCGCGAACTCGTGCCCGTGCTCCTCGAGTCGGGCGTAGATGCCGCCGCCGCCGGGGTTCTCGGCGAACAGCTCCGGGATCTCCTTCACCACGTCCCAGGGGAGGTAGGAGGTGGCGGTCTCGACGGGGGTGCCGTTGCGGAAGTAGAGGCGCCGTCGGGCGAGCACCTGGGCGCCGGCCTCGACGCCGAGCCGTCGGGCCGCATCCTGCGGGGCTTCCATGGGCCCGATGTAGAGGACGCTCACCTTGGCAGTGGCGCCGGACCGGGCCGACTCGGCGAGGTACGCGGCCTTGCCACCGCGGCGGTGCGAGCGGCGGAAGCGGTCGGAGGAGCGGTGCCGCACCGGCGGCCGGTCCTTCACGATCGAGCCCTTGCCGTGCCGGGTCTCGACGAGCCCGCTAGCCCGGACCTCGACCATGGCCTTGCGGATCGTCCCGCCGGACACGCCGTAGCGCTCGACCAGCTCGGATTCACTCGGCACCATGTCGCCGGGCTTGAGGACACCAGCCCGGATCTGGTCCACGATCTCCTCGGCGATCTGCACGTACCGGGGTACGGACCGCTCACCTCCTGCTGCGGTTCCCATAGTCCTTCTCTGCCTCCTATGCTCCTGTACATGAGTGAATCACAAGGAGCACCGCCCGCGCCGCTGCACTCGGTATCCGTAGCCGGGGTGGTGGTGCGTGAAGACGGGCGGCTCCTGGCGATTCGCCGTGCCGACAACGGCACCTGGGAACTGCCCGGCGGAGTGCTCGAACTCGACGAGACCCCGGAAGCCGGCGTAGCCCGCGAGGTCCTGGAGGAGACAGGCATCCAGGTCGAGGTGGACGAGCTGACCGGCGTCTACAAGAACACCACCCGAGGAGTCGTGGCCCTGGTCTTCCGCTGCAAGCCATCCGGCGGCGCCGAGCGCACGTCGAGCGAGTCGACAGCCGTCGAGTGGCTCACGCCCGACGAGGTCAGCGAGCGCATGGCCGAGGTCTACGCGATCAGGCTCTTGGACGCCTTGGACGGCAACGGCCCTCACGTGAGGAGCCACGACGGGAAGCACCTCATCCCAGCGGGATAAGACTTTCTCTACTTCATCAAGGCCCGCGCACGGCGCGGGCGCGCGCCGCCTCTGCGGCGCGGCCTGCCTCCTGTCTCCGCCCCGGCTGGCCGCGCCCGGCGGCGCGCTCGGCGGCTGCGGGCACATCGTGGAGGGAAACCCGCTGTGGCTGGGGCGGTCGGCTCCACGGCTTTAGGCAGCCACTTTGGGGCGAGCCTCTAAGATCATGGCCCCAACGTCGTGCTTTACCGGGCAGGTCCACAGACTGCCCGACGCGCCGCAAGCTTACGGGGCCATGATCACTCGCCCCAAAGCAGCTCCAGCCCAAAGCCGCTCCGCCGACCTGCTGACATGTTTGCCTTCAGGGCGCAAGGGCCCCATCAGCGGTTGCTCGTGCCGCGCGTAGCCAATGCCGAGCCCGCAGCCGCTTCAGCCCGAGTGGATGCACGTTGTCCTTCCGCGCCTGGCTGCGGAGTTGGCGGACAAACTGCCTTGGCTTTCGACTCACCCTCTCACGCAGGGCTGCTGGCGAGCTGACCTTCTGCCCGATAAGCAGGTAAAGCATGCCGGGGTCATTCAGGTTCGGATCGATCTGCGCCAACAGAGCTACCTCTCGCATCTGGTCGATCACTACTCGGGAGACTTTCAGGTGAGCAGCCAACTGGTCTTGCTGCTCTGTACTCCGTGTCCGGCGTTCGAGGTCGAGGGCCGAGTTGATACCCACCTCGCTCAGTGGGATCTTATGCGGAGCTAGTGTCGGCAGGTCCAAAAATTGGCGTGGAGGGGTAAAGCCTACTAGTCGCCTGAATCGGTGGTCGGAGAACAATGGTTTGAAGCAAGGGTCTGCCGTCGCAGCATTCCTGTCGTCGTTGGTGGCGAGAGCGAACTCCAAATCTTCGATTGCCTGCCCAAGTCGCAGTACGCGGTCCTGGCTGGGAAGCTCTGCCAGAAAGCAATCCAGGCATGCATGATCCCAGGCCAGTCTTGGTGAAGCAGCATGTTCGTGAGGGTGCAGCCATGTCGCATCCGCCCCTGGGGAGACTCCACGCAGCACCTCGATGCAGTGCTCCAAGTTCGCGACAAATTGAAGCATCCGCTTGGCTTGCTGACGTAGCTGCTTTCCTTTCCATTCCCTTTCACACAAGGCCTTAAGCCTCGCAACGGATTCAGCAGCTCGCTGCAGCATCTCCGGCCTGCGCGGCGTCTCGTTCAGGTAACCGTTGAGCCACTGGGTAGCGCTGTCGTACATGATTCGAATTCGAAGCGGGGCCGACCCCTCATTATCATTGGTCGATAGACCAAGCTTGTCATATTGCTCATCGATGGACTTCGCAAAAGCCGCGTAATTGGTCTGGTCATCCGGAATGCGCTTGAAAGTCATGCACATATATTCATAGCGCGCAAGCGCATATTGGGGATCCTCATCCATCGCGCGGCTCAGCAATTCCACGCGTGCAGCATCGCTCCCCTCGCTATCATCGATCAGCGATCGGCTCGTCGCGATAACCTGCAGAGTAACGCTCTGCCACCGCTCGGCCCCGTATAGATCATCCTTTAGTTCTACGTGCACTTCGCTGAGGTGAAGGAGAATGAAGGCGGCAGCTCCGGTAAGCAGTTGTGCGCGTGCCCTATTTTGCGCGGCAGTCTTCTCGGTTTCATCAAGCCCAGGTGAGACGGCAGCGAGGCCGAGATCTCGCCTGCTGAAGACCGCGCTTTCGACATGCCGTCCGTTACGAGACAGGGACATCGCGACTCGGTCTGCATCCACGAGGGTGACTCGCGCACGCCAGGTAAGGTCCGGTCTGATAGCGAAGAATAGGCGTGACAATGAGCCGGCTACCTTACCCGCAGGCAGCGCGCTTAGATCCTCACTAGTGATTTTACTTAGCGGCATGGATGCCAGGACGGAAGTGGCGCGATCAAGCTCCTCGGGGGATTCTGTGCCGAGCCCCCTCATTCTTGCAAGCAGGTAGTCCGTGGAGCCCGCACTCACTGTACCGTCGACATTTTGAACCTCGACCTGCAACCGCAGATTCTGCCCCAGTGTCGCCCCTGTCAGGGCAACGCCCATTGTTGTAAGAACAACGTAGGATGCAATCAACCGTCCGGCATTCTCCAACGGAACTAGGAGCAGGCTACTCGCCACCAAGACTGCTACGCCGAGAGAGATCGATAGCCACATCCTGATCTTCATAGGGCAGTGAGAAAGCAGGACGAACACCACTGCCACCCCGGTCAATCCAAGCACCGCCACAACACCGGCCGCCTGGACACCCGGCGACTTTCTCGGAGCCAACAGCAGAGAACTCGAAATCACGACGGCGACACCGAGGAAAATAAGCAATGCCAGCCAGTGTTTCCAGTCGCTACGCTTGCCAGCGGAGGCAACGATGGCCAGAATTACCACACCCAATGCGAACAAAATAACCATACCGGCGACCCAATTAGTAAGCGTCCCCTTCACGGTGAATGGCTTAAACATAGCGTAGAGCGGAAGCATCACAGCCGCGCTGAAAATCAAAAGGAAGCCGAGGGTGCCGACAGCCCATCTGTAATTCCGTCGCCACGCTACCGTCCGGGTACCGACGAAAAGGCGCGACGACAGGCTAGCCAATGTGTAAAGGATCGCCAGTGCGACCGCGCTGAACAGCAGCATTTTACCGAGGGGCTCGCCCCAGTCGCGGTAAAATCGATCCCAAACGGTCGACGCGATGGCATTGGGGCGATTCTGAAGATTGAGCGCCTCCGCGATACCGTTCGAGGCGTTTGTGTTGCCTCGGTCCATCGCTAGCGCAGAACGAAAAGCGGCCTCGGCCTCAGTAAATTTTCCGGCTCGGATTAGATTTTGGCCCTCGATGACACTTTCCGCTGCGCGCTCACGTTGCTCAGCCACGCTCTTTAATCCGGTGACCGCGCAGTTCTTCCGCGCATCGCCTACCTTCACGCTGGCGTAAAGGTCCTCCGCTCGCTTAAGGAATCCGGCCTGCTGCTGCCCTTTCGCCGTGGTGCAGATAGCTTCCGCCGCAGCGTCGAACGGCGCCGCTGACACTGCTCGTGCAGGTGTGACGACTACCAGGGCAGTGAGTACCGCGGCGACACCACCTCGTGCCAAGCTTTTCCACACGCTGAACACCTCGCATGTCGGCCCCCTCGGCGCCGACCCTAAGACGACTCAGCGGGCCACGCACCCACACAGCACTTGTAGCGGAGCCACCCGGAGTATTGCTCGTCGCGCGTGTACGACCCAGGGCCGGCCTCATCACGGCCTAGCCGCAGGGCAACATGGCAACTGGCACCGGACAACCCAAGCTTCCCAAGCTGAGGGGCCAGGCATCGTCGTAACGGATCGATCGTCGTGACTCGCTCTGGTCAACAGCATCGGTAGCGTGGCTGAGATCGATGGAGGTACAGCGAGGCATACGCAAACCTGGTCGGTCAGCGACCCGCCATCGTGGCTGACTGTCGTCGGCTCAGGTTCAGACGGCGTCCATCGAAGGGGCCGGCCGTCAGCCGAGTACGGCCAAGTGGACCAACGATGCCGTGTCTGAGGTGAGTATCTAACTGCATGAGCACGCCGTCGAACAACGGCGAATGAATTCGAACGTCTGCGGACCGTCAGAGCAGGTGAAAAGTACCCCAGCCCAGGACCTCAGCCCGCCCTTCCCAAGTTGCTTCGAAACGAAGCAGTCGCTTCACTAAAGAGCTCTCCGAGCGGGAGGACGATGGTCGGCGGATTTGTCGGTCGCTGTGCACTTGCGCCGACCGACAGGTCTGGTGGCGCTGGGCCGACCGGCCGGACGGGCCATGGGAGGTCTGTTCTGTGCCGCAGCCATTCCGCTGACATCCAACGATGACGCAACGGCTGCCGAAGCTGCGGCCGACGGCAGTGACGGCAGCGCTGATGGCAAGGGCGCCTGACAGCTCAACGCGGTAGTGCGAAGCGCCGGCGGACAAGCCCACCAAGGCCTGATTGCCCCTCGAGGCACTTGACCGCGTGCTGTATCTGGTTGGGTTAGGCAGAAACCAGTGGCTTAACGCTTCCCTTCCCTGGGTGCTTGATCGAGCTGATCGTTGGCTTTTTGTAGCTGAAATCGATCTCGGCATAGTCTTTTCGGTATGCAGCAGGAAGGGCATGGTCGGCGATGATTATCTGAACTCGTCCTTCGTTTGCCTGTGCTAGAGTCACTAGCCGCCGATATAGCCCGGAGGTGAGGTCTTGTTCCTCATTCAGGGCCAGACGAGGGCTGTCGATGAGGAGGAAGGTCGGGTATGGGACGTCCCTTTCTCGCAGGGCTACCGCAATAAGCGCGGTCCAGTAGGCAACTTGAGTTGCCGTCACGATGCCGCCCCCCCTGGAGAACTGCCGAAATGGCTTGCCGTTGAGCAGCGGGAGGTAGTTTGTTTCGTGGATGCTAGCCTCTTCGACTCCCGGGATTTGCAGGTCAGAGACAACTCGATTGAATTCCTTGGAAATCTCACGAACAATGTATGCGCGTCGAGTCTTTAGATCTGCCTCTTTCTGCTCGATCGCCCGAACAAGTCGTTCATAATCCTTCCTTAGCCCCTCTTCAGTCCGGGCCAGATCTGAGACCCGGTCCCATTGCTGCAAGACGTTCTCGAAGTGCTTTTGTGCAGTGCGTGCTGCCGCAATCTTTTCCGAGATGTCTGTGTATGCCTGGAGTCGCGGGCTGACACGATTAGCCGTCCGTGCATCGATTGCAGCTTCAAGATGACGCACGAGTTCCTGCCGGTCCAAAATCAACTGCCGCGCATTCCGCGTCTGTTGCTCAACAAAAGTCAACTGCTTTTCCATTTCCTCCAGCTGGTCTTTGAGCTGCACTGTCTCGTAATGGTCGAGCTCGTCCGTGGATGCAGCCTCGTCCGGGAGGAGGCAAAGCCTGCAATGCCCATGGGGTACTTCGCGGTTCTTGAGTGCCTGCATGCATCGGGGGCAGGTGGTGAACTCGATTTGCGCGAGCCGCTCTCCCGCGTCGCGCATTCGATTAAGGCGGGCCAGGTCAGAATTTACCCGACGGCGCTCGCTGGACAGCTCCTCTTTCTGCCTGCCGAGGCTAACTTCGGCATTGCGGGCATCTGCCAAGCTTCGCTCGGCTTCATTGAGCAGGTCCCGCAGGGCCTGGGTCTCGCGATCAGTTACGGGGTCGATATCGTCGCGAAGTTGCGCCCTCTGCTCCTCGGCCTCCCGCTGCGCGGTAAGGGCTTTGTCGAGTTCTCGCTGCGCCTCTTCGCGGCTTTGCGTGTTGCTGTCACGCAAGAACTGGAGAATTTTTCGGTGATGGTCCTCTGCTTCGTCGACTGATCCTTTAAG
This sequence comes from Streptomyces sp. Ru71, assembly GCF_002920535.1. Taxonomy (GTDB): domain Bacteria; phylum Actinomycetota; class Actinomycetes; order Streptomycetales; family Streptomycetaceae; genus Streptomyces. Next base: position 28,630 of record NZ_PQSS01000062.1, read on the forward strand.
TGTATTCGCTCGTGAGCGGCTCTCGAACAGCTCTGGATCGGCGAGCGCAAAGAGAAGTTCGAACACTGCTTTGCGCTTCGGCTCCAGGTACGAGTCCTGGCTTCTCGCAATATCACGGTTTATTTCAGATTGCGGAATGTACATGTAGGTGAAGATGTCCGCGAACGTAATGCGGGCGCCTGCTTTTGTGCTACGGCCTGTTTGTGCGGCGGCGCGCATATCGTTAGGAAGCCCCAGACTCGTCATGAGGAGTGTGTTGAGGCTGGGTTCACCTGACTTCACCTGATGGTCTGGAAGCCGATCACCGGTCACTAGATCTGTGACGCGTACGTTGTTTCGCTTTTGTGGATCGACGCTACGAGAAAGACGGAAACGATCGCTTCCGATAGAGATTTGCAGCGAAAGATCCTGAACTTTATCTGTGACCACTGGAGCGAGCTGACCATCGCCTCCAAGGCCCCATTTAATCAGCTCAAGGAGTGTTGTCTTGCCAACACCAGTGGGGCCAGCCAACACGGTGATGTCAGACGGGAACTGGTACTCCACCGGTCCCTCGGTAGAGTGGATGGTTACCTTTTCGAGGCGAAATTTCGTAGTCACTGAATTACCTCCCTGTGGGGGCGGTCCATTAGATCTGCCAGCCGCTCATAGATGAGGTCCTTCAGAGTATTTCCGGTCATATTTGCTGAGGCTTCCGCTACTGCCTCGCAGCGTTCTGTAATAGTTTCCCACGCCTCAGTATTGGCCAGATCCGCTGCCAGCCTTTTTCCTTGCGGCGTCGGGACCAATGCCACGCTTCCCCTGCGGCCCTTGGTGTAGCGAAGCAGGCCGCGTCCCACGAGAGCGCCAATGATGGCGTAATAACGGTCGTCCCAGGGTCCATATTTGTATCGAGTCATCGGCGCCTCAACTTCGGTAGGTGCTGCCAATTCCTCAGGAGCCAGTGCCAGCCGTTCATCGCGAGGATTAAGAGGGTCAAGAACGGTCGAAGCCAAGGCTGGGTAACGCAATAGGAAATCGAGCTTAGCCAGCTTGGTGAGACCGTCGAGCTTGCCGCTGTGGCCAGCGGTGCCGGCCACAGCCGTCACCAGAAGTAGGACACGCGCTTGGTGGTAAGCAAGGTCCTCGCGCAACAGGGCACGGTCAAGGGCGTCGCTCATGAGGTTTGCCCCTGTCCTCGTCGGATAGCCTCGATAGCTTGGTCTACGTCGAAACGATCACTGAACCACACCTTGCACTGGCTGGTCAGTTCACAGATTCCTCCGAGCAAGAGCTCGGGGTCCATGCCGCTCGGCATGTCAGCAGGTGGCGAGGCTGCAATGAGTTGCTGAACTTCCCGCCAGAAGGCAGGCCCTCGCGGCGCCTCAGAGAGGGTGCTTTGGGTTGCTTCATCACTTATGCGCAACAAGTAACGATCTAGGCGCGCTTGAGCCACTCGAGCACTAGGGTTGCCGCTACGCTCCTCGCGCCAGAAGTCTCTGTACTCCTGTGCCAGATGCTCAGCCCGCTCGATGCTGTTGTCTGGACACTGCCCCGCTGACATCTTCACGGCGAGCTTTGTGGTGCGCTGAAGGCGAGGAAGCGGCCGGTAACCGTGGGGCTGAGAGATGGCGGTCCTGACTGCCAGGTCTATGTCATGCAGTGTGACGATTCGGTTGACGAGTGCTCGCTCCAACTGCGCCGCACTGGGTGAAGTCGCACCAATCCTGTACGCCAGCACCGCGGGCAGTTTTCCAGTCGGCACACGCCCTGCTTTGCGCATGCGCGCATAGAAGATGTCGTGCACGGCGGCCCAGACGGACTCGGGGTCGATTGCGAGCCGCAGGTGGTCGCATAAGGGTCGCGCGTACATGTTCGCCGCAGCGTACCCAAGGTGGTCACGGGGGAGCTTTCCCGCTTCCACGTCCAGCACGGCCATGAAGCGGACCACTTGCGCGATCTCCGCATCGGTCGGAGATGGCATGGGTCTGTCAGCCGGCGCCCACCCCGGGGGTAGTTCCTTGCAGTAGGAGCGAAGCGCCTGACAAAGATCGATAACGGGCTTGCGGTGCTCCTCAGGCACGGTCAGAGGTTGATGCGCGAGGCGAAGCTCTCTTAGCTTCTCCCATGCCTTTTCAAGCTTCTGCACCTCCGGCGACAGGCCAAAGGTAGTGACCATGCGGCAAGTGGGGGTCTCGCTGAGAGCGTGCCAGCGACCGAAGAGGTGGGCCACGCCACCTGCATCCGCGAGGCTGTTGATGGTCGTGAAGGGCCCGGTTGTCACATCTCGGTGCTTCGCGGAGACGAGTTCAACTGCATCTCCATCGACCGCCGCCCAGTCCTCGTGGTACTCACAGACGATTCGGCAGTCGATGTCCTGAGACGGGCGCCCGTCGTCGTCGAGCGCGTCGAGGTAGAGGCGAAGCCCGTCCGCAGCTGCCATGGAGGCCTGCCAGTTATACCGGTCCAGGGTGTCTGCACCCGAGTCGTCGAGCTGAGGCAAGGAGAAAAACAACTGCCGCGCGCTCTCCACCCCCACAAGCGACTCCAATGTCACCCCCCGACACACATGGGTTAACTGTGCGTACCCAAGACCGATCAGTCAAGACGCTCACTTCGCACACACGTTCAGTCGTTACGGGTCTGCTGGTCAGGCGGCGAAACTGGGGATGGCAATCGTTGGGTGCGGCGCGGTCCGTCGACACACCATCGGGGGCGATCACTTGGCGGCAGCCCGCCAGTTGTCGAGGCGGGCCCGGGCCACGTCATCGTTCTGATCGCGGCGCACAGCCCTGCGGACGGTCCTGGACCGTCCGAGGTCAGCTGACGCTGACCAACAACGAGAGAAGCCCACGGCATCCGACCAGGTCAGAGCCGTGGACTTCATCAGGCCCGCTGGTCAGCGGAACCGGTGATCAGCAGACCGGCAAGTAAGGCCTCACTGAACAGGCTGTAGTCGGCAAACATAGCGCTCCCCGTCAGAGGGAGGGGGGCTCGTTCACCGCCAGGAGGTGACCGCGGCTGGTGGCAACGCGGAGTACGTCTCTCAGAGCCCCAGTCAGCTCCTGCGCTAGCTGCCGTACGTCCTCCCGGCCGGCGTCCTCGTCGTCGAGAGTTTGCGCAGCCTGTTCCAGTAACTCTGCCGCTGTTCCCAGCTGCACCGCCTCGATGTTGTCTGCCAGGCGGGACATGTAGCCGCCCCTGTCGTCGGTGCTCAGGTAGCAGGGCTTGCCCTCCGGCCCCGACCACGGGAGGAGCCGGAATTTGTCTGATGCCGTCATGCTTGCGCCAGCCTCTCGTCGGTCATGGGGTGCGTAGTGAAGACCCCTTCGACGCGGTTCCCTGGGAACACCAGCAGCGCAACTTCGACGACTCGGCCGGCAGCGTCAGTCGCGACTCGGGTGATCGTCAGGACTGGTGCAGTGGGGTCGGACCGGAGGGACGATGCTTCGTCCGACGTAGGTGGGCGGGCACAGACTGTCTCCCGAACAGCAGCCGGCGGCACGCTGACGATGGCGAATCTCGTCACCGCTTCGCGGCGCGATGGTTCGTGGTCCAGGATCCCGGCCGGTGCCAGGTCGCTTGGGACGTAGATCCGGGCAAGTCCGTGCGGTGACTCCCCCTCGTGGCTGATGCAGATGAACTCTGTGAGAGGGCTGCCCTGCGGCACCTTGAACAAGGTTGTCAGGGGACCGTCCGCCTGGACCGTGTTGCTGCGTACAGAGACGCGTAGGGCCGCTTCAGCGGCCGTCCAGGGGTCCAGCGTTCCCCATCCGCCGACGTACACGATCTTGCGGAGTGAGCGACGGACGAAGTTGCCTTTGCCGTGGATCTTCTCGACGAGTCCTTCGCTCTGAAGGACAGCGAGGGCCTTCCGCAGTGTCACGGTGCTCACCTTGAATCGGTCGGCCAGGCCAGTCTCGGAGGGAAGGCGTTCGCCGGGCTTGATGCGGCCAGTCGTGATTTGGTGCCGGAGGTCGTTGGCGATGTCGTCATGGCGCGAGGACATGGACCAGTCACCGCCTTCTCATACGCACGGCGACGAGCCGGGTCCGTGCATGTATGGTCAGCAGCTCGCCCGACTCGAAGAGGAGTTGCTTGGCGCCCTGGGCAAGTTGGAACAGGTCGCTCACACGGTGGGCTCGGCCGCCGACTTGGATGATGTCGCCACGCTGCACGGTCGCCGCGGTGATCTCAACATTGGAGACCAGCGCGCCACCAGGTACCCGTTCGATCACTGCTCTACCTCCGCAGCCCTGAGCCGGCCGACCGTCGAGTGGCACGGGCAGTCGCACGCCTCGTAGACCACCGGGACGTCGATCGGCGCGGAGATCGGGGAGGATTCAGTGCAGCTGGAGTGCGTGCCGATCCGGCATGAGGTCGATCGGTAAGGCATGGTCGCGACCTCGGCGATGCGCACGTGACTGCGAGGGGGCATCAGTGGACCCCCGCTAGGGCCGACCAGGCCTCGGCCGGTAGGTGGGGAGTTACGACCAGCGCACGCCTTCGGGCGCGCTTCTCCCACGCCAGCACGTACGGACGCACAAGCGCGACGTCCTCGCCCCGGAGCAAGTGTCGGTGGTTCGGAGCGCTCTGAGCTGGGCCACGGGTGGCCGTCTCGCCGACAGACGTCGTACGAGCGGGAACAGCCGGGAGCCGGTGGGGCATTAGGGGGCGGCGGTGCCGGCCCTTGGGGAAGTACCGCTCTCTGGTGAGCGAGGCGGCACGGCGGATACGGTTGAGCACGCTGCTCAGCTCCTATCGCTGATGGCTCGGTCCCCCGACATCGCCCGTCGTGGGGACCGCTTTGTGTACGGCCGCCCAGAGGGTGCGGCCGTTCAGGCTGGTGGCGAGGAGACCGAAGCGGTCCGCCTCCGCCACCACTTCCAAGACCTCCCGCCATAAGTCGGCGGGCAGTGTTTCCGGCACCTCCACTTCAACCGTCGTGTACCGGTCGTGCTCCTCGATGCGCGCCGGGAGCCCGACGGCAGACAGCCGGGCGGCGATGGCCGCCGCAGTAACTCCCGAAGCGGGCACAGGGCAGCCTCCGTCAACCGGCGATCACTTTGTGTGAAGCTAGTTAACTAGATTAGTGCTAGTGGACTAGATTTTCCATATGCCTGAGCAGCCGCCCTATCTCCGCATCGCCGACGAACTCCGGCGGCGCATCGCGGAACACGTATGGGAGCCCGGGGATCGCCTGCCGTCCCGCGCCCAGATCGGCCAAGAGTGTGGGGTGGGTGAGAACGTCGTCCGCCGGGCTCAGGAGTTGCTGATCTCCCAGGGTGTGTTGGAGGGCCGCGCAGGGTCGGGGACGTACGTCGCCGAGCCACGGCAGCGTGTGCGCATGGTGCGGTCGTCTGCGCGTGAGCGGCCGGATGGGTCGCCGTTCCGGGCGGACATGAAGGCCGTCGGCAGGCAAGGGGATTGGGAGAGCCGGACCGACGCCAAGGTTCCGGCGCCGGCGGACATCGCGGCACGGCTCGGCATCGCCGAGGGCGACCTCTGCGTCCGCACGACGTACGAGTTCCTGGCCGATGGCAGGCCGTTGCAGCTGTCGACCAGTTGGGAGCCGTACGACCTCACCGCCGGCACACTCGTCGTCCTCCCCGAGGGAGGGCCGCACGCCGGGGCGGGTGTCGTGAACCGCATGGCTGCCATCGGAATCACCGTCAGCCACGCCGTGGAGCAGCCGGAGCCTCGACAGGCAACCGCCGAGGAGGCCTCGCTCCTGGGCGTTCAGAAGTCCGCACTCGTCACCCACATCAGGCGGACGTACTACAGCGACGAGGGACGGCCCGTGGAGACAGCGGACATCGTGGTTCCCGCCGCGCACTGCGAGATCGTCTACGAGATCCCGATCAACCGCTAGCTCCGCCCGCGCAGGACGCCTTCAACTTGGCGTGCCGAGTAAGGTCCGCAGCATGACGACTCCGCCTGACCGCATCGACAGCAGAGAAGACCTGGCGGCCTTCGTTCGTTCCCTGCGTCGCAGCCACACCGAGGACGCAAGCTCATGGGAGAACGCGGGCCTTCCGAGCTTCCTGGAAGCGCTGGCCGCCTGGATCGACGACGCGGACGGTTGGTACCAAAACACCGGCCGTGAGTTGCCGCCTGACGGTGACTGGACGTTCTTCGCGCGAGCTCTGCAAGCAGCGACGGTGTACGAGTAGTCAGAGCCGGGTCGAATGCGTGTCGAAGGCCAGACGATGACGCGCTCGGCGCGGTAAGAGCAGCAGGTCAGCGATGGGGTGGCGCCAAACCCACCCAGCGCCTTCTAAGCGCCTAGCCGCAGGTTCGGGTCCTGCCGGGGGGCACCCGGGTTCGCTCTCCCGCTGGACAGGGCCAAGCCCCGGGATGTCGGCAGGTCGGGCAGCCGTCAGTAATGGTGGTCCGGCCAGTGAGGGGCTGCCCAGCGGGCCTCCGGGGGGAGTTCGAGCAGTTTTAGTCGGTGCTGTAGGTCCTCCGGTGCACCCGTCTCGCGGAGGCGCGGTGCGGCGTGGGTGAGGAGCCAGGCTGTCAGGTCCGTGCGCATTTTCTCCTCGTCGTTCTCGTGCCAGTCGACGCTCCACGGGAGGCTGTCTCCCAGCAGCCCGTACTCCCATTCCGCCGCCGCCTCCGCGAGACGGCGGTCGCTGAGGGGGCCGGTCTGCTGCTCCCAGTCGGCGAGCCAGGGGCCGACCGTTCCGGACGCCTCTGCGCACATCGCGAAGACCTGGTGCGCCGGGACCGCCGCGTCCGGGTCTGTGAGGCCACAAGCCCACCACGCGTGCAGGAACTCGCGTACCGGGCCGGCCTGCTCCTCCGGCCACTGCTGCCAGCGGCCGCGGGCGAAGGAAGAGCCGGCCTCCTCCAGGCCGAACAGCGGGTCGGCGCGGCCGGCGACCAGGACCCTGGCGAACTGCGGCAGGATGCGGCGCAGCACGGCCGCGTGATCGACCCAGTCGACGGCCTGCCAGGTCCGGCGCAGGAGGTCCGGCTCCAGTTCCACGTCCGGTGTCTTCAGCAGGGAGAGCTCCTCCGCGCTGCCCCAGTGGCACTCGCAGTTGCGCTCTTCCGGATGCGCGGTCATGCCGCCGAAGGTGACGGTGAGCTCGTCCAGGGCGGCGTTGAGACGGCGGTGTGCGGGGTGGTCGGCGCGCTGCATGAGGGACCCGGCCTTCAGGGACTCCGTACGGCTTCCGCCGGGCGAAGATCGCCACTTTACCCGGCCCGGGTCGGACGGTCATCCGGCCTGCCGCGTCCCTCTCCTTCCCACTAGCATGATCATGACGTGTCGCCGACCACGATCGGGAATCACCGTGCCCCTGCGCTGTGCCCTGCTCGACGACTTCCAGGACGTCGTCGCCACCGACCTCGTCGACTGGTCACCGATCGCCGATCAGGTCGAGGTCGTCTCCTTCGGGACGCACTTCGCCGACGAGGACGCCCTCGCGGCCGCTCTCGCCGAGTTCGACATCGTCGTCACCCTGCGCGAACGCGTCCCCTTCCCGGCCTCGCTGCTCGCCCGGCTGCCCAGGCTGCGACTGCTCATCGCCTCCGGGATGCGCAACAGCGTCATCGACTACGCGGCGGCCGAGGAGCACGGCGTCACCGTGTGCGGCACGGCCAGTTCCTCCACCCCGCCCGTCGAACTGACCTGGGCGCTGTTGCTCGGCCTCGCCCGGGGCATCGTCGAGGAGAGCGGCGCCCTGCGCTCCGGCGGGCCCTGGCAGTCCACCGTCGGCGTCGATCTGCACGGCAGCCGGCTCGGGCTGCTCGGGCTCGGCAAGATCGGCAGCCGGGTCGCGCAGGTCGGACTGGCGTTCGGGATGCACGTCAGCGCCTGGAGCCAGAACCTCACCGCCGAGCGCGCCGAGGAGGTCGGCGTCGAACGGGCCGCGAGCAAGGAGGAGCTGCTCGCCTCCAGCGACTTCGTCTCCGTCCACCTCGCGCTGAGCGAGCGCACCCGCGGACTGCTCGGCGCGGCCGAACTCGCCCTGCTCAAGCCCACCGCCTACCTGATCAACACCTCCCGCGCGGCCATCGTCGACCAGGACGCCCTGCTGGCCGCCCTGCACGAGGGCCGCATCGCCGGCGCCGGCGTCGATGTCTTCGACGTGGAGCCGCTCCCCGCCGGCCATCCGATGCGCACCGCGCCCCGCCTGCTCGCCACGCCCCACCTGGGCTATGTGTCCCGCGCCAACTACCGCACGTACTACGGCCAGGCCGTGGAGAACATCCAGGCCTACCTGGCCGGTTCACCGCTGCGGCAACTGCCGTGAGCAGTCCGGCCTACGTGCCGTGGGCAGTCCGCGCACACCTCCTCCCGCTTCCTCCCGGGCCCACCCGTCCCCACCCCCGCCGCCCGTCTGCCGGAACTCCCTGTTCAAAAAGGGTGATGCACCCAAAAACGCCGTGACCCCGCGTCAGTCGCCGCGTTGAACGGACAGTGCGGCGGGCGAACCGTCGCCTAGCTCACCGATAAGAAGGAGATGTGATGTCTCGCATCGCGAAGGCGGCCGTTGTCTCGCTCGGCACGGGTGCCATGGTGCTCGGCGGAGCCGGTCTGGCCCTGGCGGACGCGGGTGCCGGGACGGCGGCCGTCGGTTCGCCGGGCGTCGTGTCGGGCAACGCCGTTCAGGTTCCCATCCACATCCCGATCAACCTGTGCGGGAACACCGTCGACATCATCGCGCTGCTGAACCCGGCGTTCGGCAACACCTGCGCCAACGTCAGCCACCACGAGGGTGACGGCTACGACGACGACAAGGGCGGCTACGACGAGGACGACAACGGCGGCTACGGCAGCTGACGTCGCCCCCCGCTTCCCCCGCGAGAGCCCCGGCACCTCCGAGCGCCGGGGCTCTCGCGCACGCGGCCGGGCCCGCGTCGCGCGCCGCGTCAGTCGTACCGGTAGATGTCAGGCGTACCGGTAGATCCGGCCGACGTCCTCCAGCGAGTCCGGCGTCACGTCCCACGGCGGCAGCTTCTCGTACCGGGCCACGACCCGGCGGTGCTGGGCGCTGCCCGGCGCGGGAGGCCGCTCGGGCTGGTAGCGGGTACCGCGGTGCCGCTGCTGCCAGCGCGACCACTGCAGGTCGATGAAGGAGTGGTGCAGCCAGAACACGGGATCGTTGACGGAGGCCCCGCCGAGCATCACGCCGCCCACCCAGCGGTGCACCCGGTTGTGGGTGCGCCAGGACGCGCTGCCCCGCCCGGTCCCCCAGCCCTCCAGCTTGTTGCGGAAGCCCCGGGTGACCGTGGAGTCCCACGGCGAGACGTCGTAGACGGGGTCGTTCAGCGCCGCCTCCAGCTCCGTGCCCGTCGGCAGCTCGATGGGATCGCGGGCCCGGCCCAGGTCCCGGGTGAGGAACCTGCCGTCGGTGACGTTCTCCCGGATCGTCCACCTGCCCTCGCGGTAGGCGAACGGCCCGGTCATCACCTGCTGGTCCCAGCTGCGCCCGTTGCCGCCGAGCAGATCGTCCCGCCAGGGCACGGACCGGGTGGTGCGGTCGCGTGTCCAGTCCCAGTACGGCACGGTCACCGAGTCGTCGAGGCGGCGCAGCGCCTGCTCGAAGTCCAGCAGGAACTTGCGGTGCCAGGGCAGGAAGGACGGCGCCATGTGCGCCGTACGCAGACCGTCCTCGCCGTCGGCCGTGTAGTACTCGATGTGCATCCGCACGAAGTCGTCGTACTCACCACGGCGTTTGAGCTCCAGGATCGCCCCGACGAAGCGCCGCCTCTCGGTGGCGGTCAGCGCGCTGACGTTCTTACGCGTGTACGCCATACTCTCCCCCCGTGTGCTCGTGGACCCGGTGGCCCCCGTGGGTCAGCGGGGTCTCGCGCAGGTGCTGCCCGGGGCCGAGGGCGTCGACCGCGGCCCGGGCCGCCTCCAGCGGTGTCGGGTACGACCGGTAGTGGTCGACCATGCTCAGCCAGGTGCCGTCGGCCCGGCGCATCAGGTGCAGCGGGCGGCCGTCGACGGTGACCTGCCAGCCGACCTCGTCCAGGCTGCGCGCGTCGGCGACCTTCACGCCCTGGATGTGGCGGCCGCGGTAGGTCTCGTCGAACGCGGTCTCGTCGTCGCCGTCCGCCGCGTGCCGCGGCCAGGCGGTGACGGCCGGCGTGAACGCCAGCGCGATCGCCGGTACGAGCAGTCCGCGCAGCACCTCCCGCCGGGTGCCTTGCCCCGCCGCTGATCTGGCCGGTGCCGGCTTGTCCTCGCCGTCCACCGCCACTTGCCCGACGCTCACGACCATGCTGTGCTCCTCGTCGCTCCGGGACGCCGGCAGCTCCGCGTCCCGGGGCGCCGACGGGTCCGCTCAGATGTGTCGACACCGCTAACCGCCCGACACCCGCCCTGGTCACCGACCGCCGCCCATCCGGCTCATACGACGGACAGGGACGACGGGTCCGGGCGCCGCGGTGATACGGCCGCACGAGGCCGCGCAACGAGGGCCGCGGGGCCGCGACACGGCAACGGGCCCGGGCGGAACGATGTCCACCCGGGCCCGGTCGGGCCGTGCAGCGTGCCCTACAGGCCGGGGCCCAGGCCCAGGTCCGCCGTCGGGACGGTCTGCAGGACCGGGGTGATCACGCCGGCCTGCGGCAGTTTCGTGCCGGGCAGGCCGAAGCCGCCGGACCTCGGGGCGGTCAGCGGGGCGTCCAGGTTCAGGCCCGGGCCGAGGGTGCGCAGGTCGGAGGCGGGGGCGTCGAGGCCTACGTGGTCGAAGTCGTCGCCGAGCACGTGGGGCAGCGGCGACCGCAGCGCGGCGCCGGGCAGGCCGGCCGCGACCGGGAGCTGCGGCACGACCCGCTCCGGGATCAGGCGGCCCTCGACGTACCGGGGTCCCTCGGGGGAGCCCGGCTTGGGCACCGGCACCTCGCCGCCCACCTCGGGCAGCTCCATGTGCAGGGACTTCTCCACGCCGTTCAGCGGCACGGGCACGGGGACCGCGTCCACGGCGGCGGCGGGTGCGGCGCCGGCCGCGGCGGCCACGCACGTGAACACGGCGGCGAGGGTTCCTCGGGTGGTCGACTTCATTTCGGGTACGGGCCCTTTCACGAATGCGGAGGCTGGGCGTGCGTACCGCTCAACGAGCCAGAAAACGCGGCGAGCGCACAATTCGCCCGGCTGCCGCAGTAATAGGACGGCGTGATTGTCGGCCGGACAATCTGTTCCACGGCGCCCAGGGATAGTCCCCGCCGTGCCCGGTGGGGAGTCGGTCACCGCGCCCGGTGGGAGTGCGTCACCGGCGCACGCTGCGGGTCGGCAGAACGATGTGCGCGGCGGCCTGCAGGGTCTCCTCGGCGCCGGCGAACTCCGCCAGGGCCTCCGGCTCGACGGCCTTGCCGGGCTCGGCCTCGGGCCACGCGCGCGTGGTGAACACCAGGTAGGCGTAGCCGCGGGCGGAGGCGGCGGCGATCCACTCCTGCGGCGGGAGGCACTGTGCGACCAGCGGTGGCAGGGTGACGATGGCCGCGCCGGACTCGACGAGCAGGCTCACCGGCAGACTGGGCCGGGCGGTGCCGTCGACCAGGTCGCCGCCGACGGGCAGGCCGTGGCCGCTGAGCAGCCGCTCGATCGCGGCGGCCGTCCCGTCGGGGCCGTCGGCGGTGTCGCCGAGGGAGTAGACGAGGAGGTACGGCATGTCGGCGCCGTCGGGCGCCTCGCCGCTCCAGGGCATCATCACGAGGGTGCCCAGGTCGTCGGCGCGGAAGGGGGCTTCGGTGGAGGTTGAGGTCACCGCGCGACCATATCGGCGGTCCTCTCGCCGCCCGGCCCGCTCTCACCCGACCGGACGACGGCACGCCGGTGCTCCACACGATCGAGGGACCCGTGTCGAACAGCCCGCCGCGGACACGGCAGAGGGACCCGCCTCGAAGAGCCGGCGGACACCACCGAGGGATCCGTGCCGAAAAGCGCCGCGGACACCACCGAGGGATCCGTGCCCAAAAGCGCCGCGGACACCGCCGAGGGATCCGTCTCGAAAAGCGTCGCGGACACGACCGAGGGCCGGCTCGGCGTCCGGGCGGGTGCGGTGCGCCCCGGCCCGGCGGAGCCGGCCCCGTGAGGTGGCGGCGGCGTGCCCCCGCTCAGCCGCCCAGCGGCAGTCCGCCGAGCAGGCCGCTCTTGTTCAGGGTGGCGGTGGCGCCCTTCACCGTGCTGAGGGCCGAGTCCTTGTTCTCGGTGTCCAGCGCGTCCGACTGGTGCTTGAGCGGCATGACGTCGATGGGGCCCTTGGTGAGCGAGTTCACGGCGCCGTTGAGGCTGGTCGGCGTGAGGTCGGCGGTGTTGTAGGCGAACGCGGGCGCGGCGGCACCCGCGAGGACCATGGACCCGGCAACGACCGCTGCAGCCTTCAGGGACTTCATCGTGTTCCTTTCTTCGGCAACCCAGGTCGCCTCAGGGGAATGGTGACGCCGTGCCTAACGACTCCCGCCGGACACGGAAACCGGGTGCGCAGAAATTTCTGCAACGCACCCGGAATCCCACCCGATTGAACGGTGTGTCTCATCGGCGTTTCTCAACGTCATATGAGATCTCTGGAATTTCGCCCGCCGACCGCGCACGCCTCACGAGGCCGTCGGCGCAGGCGTCGCCACGGCCGGGGTCGCCACGGCCGGCGTCGCCGGGAGGGGCGCGGGCAGTGTGGACACCGCCGGCACGTCGGTCAGGCCGGTGAGGCCGGTCAGGCCCGTGCTGGACACGCCGCTGTCCTTGAGGGTGGCGTTGACGAGGTTGACCACGCCGTTCACGAGGCCGGTGGTGGCCGGCCCCACCTGGGCGGTGTTCATCGAGCTGGTGGCCTTGACCAGGGCGTCGATGGCCTTCTGCAGGTCGGCGAGCGCGGCGTCCGTCTGATTGGCCGGGGTGGCCACCGTGCTCGGCGTGGCGGCGGTGCTGGGCGTGGCCGCCGCACTCGGAGTGGCAGGCGTACTCGGCGTGGTAGGCGTACTCGGCGTGGCTGCGGTGCTCGGCGTCGCCGCCGTGCTCGGCGTGGTGGTGACCGTGGCGGTGGACGACGACGGCAGGGACGTCTGGACGTCGGCGAGGGCGTCCTGCACGGCATCGGTGAGGTCGTCCGCTTCTGCGGCGGTGACGTCCGGGTCGTCGTCCTTGAGCAGGGAGCCGAGCAGGTCGGTGACCGGGGTGAGCAGTTTGCCGAGGTCGCCCAGGTCCACGACTTGGTCGAGCACCGTGTCCGCGTCGGGTTCCGGCGTACGGGACGCCGCACGGGTGCCCTCGTGGGTGGCGTCGGCCGCCATGGCGGCGGGGGCGGCGAGGCCGAGGGCGAGGGTGGCGCACAGTGCGGTGGACGCGACGTGCCGGACGGACAGACCACGCATGGGGGTTCCTTTCGGTGGGCGAGGGTTCTCAAGCCCACCGTGCGAGGGGTGGGTGCACCCCGCAACCGATCGGATGCGCAGGGTGATCACCCGTTCGCCGCACCACCGTCGTCCTGCCCTGGTGAGACGCCCGGGCCGGCCGGTCAAGTCCCGCCACGCGGGTCACCCCCGCTTCCGCCCGTTCGGGGCACACGCGGACCGCGCGCACCCGGACCGGGCACACGCGGATCGGCCGCCCTTCCGGAGACGGAAGGACGGCCGGTCGGGGGGGTGCGTCCGACGTCAGTCGTTGACGCAGGTGTTGCCGAAGGCCGGGTTCAGCAGGCCGATGATGTCGACGGTGTTGCCGCAGACGTTCACCGGAACGTGGATCGGGACCTGCACGACGTTGCCCGAGATGACGCCGGGCGAACCGTGGGCGGCGGCACCCGCGCCGCTGTCAGCGGCGGCGACGCCGGCGCCACCGGCAACGGCCGCGACGGCGGCGGAGGTCAGGACCAGGCCCTTCGCGATACGCGACATGGAGAGGTGCTCCTTGGGGTTGACGCAAAACACCCGGGCGATTGCCCGGCGCTGTGTCAACGCGTGACCCCCTGGGGAGTTGTGCCGCCAAAGGGGTGATGCACCCGCGGCCACGGTTCACCACCCCGACACACTTGCCGGATTTCACCGCATTGGTCCGATTGCCGACTAGAGTTGCGGCCTCCGAGGCGCCCGACGGGATCTCTCCGACAGCGGAGCCCTCCGACCACCTGTGCGAACAGGATCGCCCATGCGTTCGATCTGGCCAAGGCATCGCGGCGCGGTGGTGACCAGCCGGCCCGCCGGCTCGTTTCCCAGCGGGACGCGGCATGGGCCGACGCGCTCTTCGTCGCCATCGACGACCGGCAGCAGACGCGTTCCCGCCCGTGACGAGGACCATCCGTGAGCGAGGAAACCGCGCCATGCACCAGTCAGCCACCGCCCCTCGGGCCCGGGTGCTGCATGTCTCGCAGCCCGTGGAGGGTGGGGTCGCCCGGGTCGTGACCGACCTGGCGCGCGCCCAGCTCGGCGCCGGCTGGGAGGTGGCGGTGGCCTGCCCCGACGGCCCGCTCGCCGCCGCGGTGCGCGCCCTCGGCGCGGATGTACGGCCCTGGCACGCCACCCGTGCGCCGGGCGCCGGCCTCGCCGGGGAGGTGGGGAGTCTGACGCGCCTGGTCGCCGAGGTCCGCCCGGACGTGGTGCATCTGCACAGCGCGAAGGCCGGGCTCGCCGGGCGGCTGGCGGTGCGCGGCCGCATCCCGACCGTGTTCCAGCCGCACGCCTGGTCCTTCGAGGCGGTCGGCGGGCCGGTGGCCGCGCTGACCGCGGCCTGGGAGCGGTGGGGGGCGCGTTGGGCGTCCCGGGTGGTGTGCGTGAGCGAGGCGGAGCGCGCGCGGGGTGTACGCGCCGGGGTGCGCGGGCGCTGGTCCGTCGTCCCCAACGGCGTGGACCCCGGCCGCTTCCGGCCCGCCCCCGCCGCCCCCGCTCGCGCCGCGCTGCTGCCGGACCTGGCCGGGAAGGCCCCGCTCGTGGTGTGCGTGGGACGGCTGTGCCGGCAGAAGGGACAGGACGTCCTGCTGGCGGCCTGGGACACCGTGACCCGCGAAGTGCCCGGCGCCCGGCTGGCGTTGGTCGGCGACGGGCCCGAGGGCGCTTCCTTGCGCTCCCGCGCCCCGCGCTCCGTGCTGTTCCCGGGCGCCGTCGCCGATCCCCTGCCGTGGTACCGGGCCGCCGACCTGGTGGTGCTGCCCTCCCGCTGGGAGGGCATGGCCCTGGCCCCGCTGGAGGCGATGGCCTGCGCACGGCCCGTGGTGGTCACGGACGTGGACGGGGCCCGGGAGAGCCTCCCGGCCGCGCTCGCCGGTCCCGGTCTGGTGCCGCCCGCGGACCCGGCCGCGCTGGCCGCCGCCGTCACCGGGCTGCTGCGCGCCCCCCGACTGTGCGCGTCGCTGGGCCGGCTGGCACGCCGTCACGTCCTGTCCACGCACGACGTGCGGCACACCGCCGAACGACTCGCGGACGTCTACCGCGAGGTGCTCGGCGCACGGCCCGCACCCGTGCCCTCCGAGTGCAGGGAGTCCATCCACT
>NZ_PQSS01000063.1 GCF_002920535.1 Streptomyces sp. Ru71
GGAAGCCGGTGACGGAGGACCCGTTCCAGGCGGCCGCCCGGCGCCAGGCCGCGGCACGCCCGGCGGGCCTGGGCCGACGGCTGGCGGCCCGGCTGATCGACTCGCTGGTGCTCGGCGCGATCACCTCCGCCGCCGCCGTACCGTTCGGGACGAAGGCCGCCGACCACGTCAACGACAAGATCGACGCCGCCCGGCAGTCCGGCCGTGAGGTCACGGTCTGGCTGCTGGACGGCACGACGGCGGTCTACCTCGGCATCGTGCTCGCGGTCCTGCTGGTGGCCGGCGTCCTGTACGAGGCGCTGCCCACCGCCCGCTGGGGCCGCACGCTCGGCAAGAAGCTGCTCGGCCTCCAGGTGCGGGACATCGAGGCGCACGAGCCCCCGGGCTTCGGTGCCGCGCTGCGCCGCTGGCTGGTCTACAGCGTCCCCGGCCTGCTCGCCGTGGGGCTGGTCGGTGTCGTGTGGGGTGTGTTCGACCGGCCGTGGCGCCAGTGCTGGCACGACAAGGCGGCGCACACCTTCGTCGCCGGCTGAGGGGGCGTCACTCCGCCGTCGGATCCGCTACTCCGTCCGGCCGCCCGTCGGATGCACAGCCCCGGGCTTCGCGGTCCACTCGGGCCATGAGCAGCGAACCGCCCCCCGGCTCCGGCCCGCCGCCCGAAGACGACCCGTTCCGGAAGCAGCCCCCGCCCGGCCCGGGGCAGGGCTCGCCGTACGACACCCCGCCCGGCGGCGGCCAGCCCCCACCCGGCGGCCAGCCTCCCCCTGGCGGCCAGCCGCCACCCGGCGGCCAGCCTCCCCCTGGCGGTCAGCCGCCACCCGGCGGCCAGCCCCCACCGGGCGGACAGCCCCCGCCCGGCGGCGGTGGCCCCTACGGCGGTGGCCCGTACGGCGGCGGCTACCCCACCGACCCCCTCGCCGGCATGCCCCCGCTCGCGGACAGCGGCCGGCGCACGCTGGCCCGGATCATCGACATGATCCTCGTCGGCATCGTCGTCTGGCTGCTCTCCTGGGGCTTCGGCGTCAACGAGTACACCGTGGACAACACCAAGATCGAGGTCAGCAAGTCGATCGGGCAGTCCTTCGTCGCCGCCGTCCTGTACATCGCCTACGACACCGTCATGATCAACAGGTCGGGTCAGACGCTCGGCAAGAAGTGGCTGAACATGCGGGTGGCCAACCTCGACAACGGCGCGAACCCGTCGGTGCAGACGTCCCTGATCCGCGCGGGCGTGCTCTGGCTTCCGTTCGCCTTCTGCTGCGCCTGCATCTGGACGGCGATCTGCGGCGGCTGGAGCTACTTCGACAAGCCCTACAAACAGGGCCTGCACGACAAAGCAGGCAAGACGGTGGTGGTCTCCACCCGCTGACGCACCCTCAGCGCACGGAGGCCGTCGCCTCCGGCACCTGCTCCTCGGCGGCACCGGACCCCGGTGCCGCCCGGGAGGGCGTCGGCGTCGGCACGGTCACCGCGACGAGCAGCCCGAGCGCGAGTGCCGCGACGGCGATGATCGCGATCGCCGGTCCCGAACTCGTCTGCGACAGCAGCAGCATGGCGAGCGTCGAGAAGATCACGGTGGTCGACCCGTAGACGAGCTGTGCGACGGTCGGACGAGGCATGGCAATCGTGTCCTCGGAAGCGGGGGTGTGCTCGACTCTATTCGCGTGCATGCCCGAGCGGAACGAACAGTAAGCGTGACCTGACCAACAGTGCCGGTGCACAGGGGGCGCACCGAGTCATCGTCGAGGCGTGCCCGAGGCATACCCGAGTGAGCCACGACGGGGTCCCCCTCGGTGTCCGTAAAGCGAACCCCGCTTCCGCATAGTGCACTTGACTTGTCCAAGTCAAGGTCTGTCTTTTCTCTCAAACCTCTAGTCAAATGACGTCACTTGATTACACGCGTTGATCACGCGCGCGCGGCTCCCGCCATGACCAGGGCCCCCTTCCGCGTGCGCTCACGCGGGGGAGGAACTCAAGTGGCCAGTAGATCCTGGATGTTCCGAGCTGCGGCGATCGGTGTCGCGCTCACGGCGGCCTCCGCCGGATTCACCACCTTCGCGGTGGCCGAGGCGGGCACGACCGCCGGCGCCGCCAGCGTCGACCGGCACGACCCGGCGCCGGTGAAGCAGCAGAAGCACGACCTGGACGGCCCGCTGAGCAAGACCCAGGAAGCGCAGCGCCAGGAGGCGCTCGACCAGGTCATATCCGGCAAGGCCCAGGTGAAGGACAAGAACGGCTCCAAGGTCGTTCAGCTCAAGAGCAAGAAGGGCGACAGCAAGTACGTCGAGCTGGGCCGCGAGAAGACCGACAAGATCTTCACCATCCTGGTGGAGTTCGGCGACCAGACGGACCCCAAGTTCGGCGGCACGCCCGGCCCGCTGCACAACACGATCGCGGCGCCCGACCGCACCAAGGACAACTCCACGGCCTGGCAGGCGGACTACGACCGCAAGCACTTCCAGGACCTGTACTTCGGCACCGGCAACAAGGTCGAGTCGGTGAAGAAGTACTACGAGAAGCAGTCCTCGGGCCGCTACTCGGTCGACGGCGAGGTCTCCGACTGGGTCAAGGTGCCTTACAACGAGGCCCGCTACGGCAACAACGCCTGCGGCTCCACCAACTGCCCGAGCGTGTGGAACGTCGTCAGCGACGGCCTGAACGCCTGGGTCGCCCAGCAGAAGGCGGCCGGCCGCACCGACGCCCAGATCAAGGCGGACGTCGCCCAGTTCGACCAGTGGGACCGCTACGACTTCGACGGCGACGGCAACTTCAACGAGCCCGACGGCTACATCGACCACTTCCAGATCGTGCACGCCGGCGAGGACGAGTCCGCGGGCGGCGGCGCCCAGGGCAAGGACGCGATCTGGGCGCACCGCTGGTACGCCTTCGGCACCGACGCCGGCGCCACCGGCCCCGCGAACAACAAGCTGGGCGGCGCGCAGATCGGCTCCACCGGTGTCTGGGTCGGCGACTACACGATCCAGCCGGAGAACGGCGGCCTCGGCGTCTACGCGCACGAGTACGGCCACGACCTCGGCCTGCCCGACGAGTACGACACCGCGGGCGGCGAGAACTCCACCGGCTTCTGGACGCTGATGTCCTCCGGTTCCTGGCTCGGCCGCGGCAAGGACGCCATCGGCGACCTGCCCGGCGACATGAACGCCTGGGACAAGCTGCAGCTCGGCTGGCTCAACTACGACACCGCCAAGGCCGGCAAGCAGTCCACGCACAAGCTGGGCGTCGCCGAGTACAACACCTGGGACAAGCAGGCCCTCGTGGTGAACCTGCCCGACAAGGCGGTCACCACCACGGTCGTCCAGCCCGCCCAGGGCGCCACCCAGTGGTGGAGCGGCAGCGGCGACGACCTGAAGAACACGCTGACCCGCAGCGTCGACCTCACCGGCAAGAAGTCGGCCGCCCTCACCCTCGACGGCTGGTACGACATCGAGGCCAACTACGACTACCTCTACACCGAGGTGTCCACGGACGGCGGCGCCAACTGGACCGCCCTGGACGGCACGGTGAACGGCCAGCCGATCCCGCGCGACGGCAGCGACAAGCCGGCCCTGACCGGCTCGGTCGACGGCTACAAGAAGCTGGCGTACTCGCTCGACGCCTACGCGGGCAAGAAGATCGACCTGCGCTTCCGCTACCAGACCGACAGCGGTGTCGCCCTCAAGGGCTTCGCGGCCGACGAGATCGCGGTGACGGCCGACGGCGCCACCCTCTTCGCCGACAACGCGGAGGCGGACGACGCCGGTTGGACCAAGTCCGGGTTCTCCCGCATCGGCGCGTCCTTCACCAAGGACTACGCGCAGTACTACATCGCCGAGAACCGGCAGTACGTGTCGTACGACAAGACGCTGAAGACCGGTCCGTACAACTTCGGCTTCTCCACGACCCGTCCGGACTGGGTGGAGCACTACCCGTACCAGAACGGTCTGCTGATCTGGAAGTGGGACACCTCGCAGGCGGACAACAACACCGGCACCCACCCCGGCGCCGGTCTGATCCTGCCGATCGACTCCCACCCCGAGGCGCTGCGCTGGAAGGACGGCACGCTGATGCGCGCCCGCATCCAGTCCTACGACGCGCCCTTCAGCCTGTACCCGACGGACGGCATCACGCTGCACAAGGCGGACGTCGCGACGCGGATCTGGCCGTCCTCCGGTGTCTCGGTCTTCAACGACCACGCGAGCACCTACTGGGACGCCTCGAACCCGTCCTCCGGTGTGAAGGTCACTGACACCAACACCAAGATCCGGATCGTCCAGGAGGCCAAGGACGGCTCCACGATCAACCTCCAGGTCGGCCCCGCGGTGAAGTAGTCGGCATTTCCGCAGGTCACAAGCGTATCGGCGGCAACCCCTGGCGGGTTGCCGCCGATCGTGTTTAGGTGCGTGCTGTGACTGTCTTATTGACACCGGCGTCGACACCGGCGCCCGAGCCGACCGAAACGGGGATGTGACCAGATGGCCGCAGGAGGTTTCTGCAAGCTGCCGAACGGCACGGTGGTGGTGGCGCTGAACCTGCCCAGCCCCGCCGGTGACGGCCCCGCCGGGGTGCGGGTCCTCGTCCACGCCCAGAACCGGGCTCGCGCCCTGACCCGGCTGCGCAACCTGGGGTTGCGGGCGGTCTACCTGCGGGGCAACGCGGCCCCGCCGACCCCGGACGAGATAACGGCCGTCCTGCACCATCCCGACGGCCTGGTCTGGCGTACGGCACCCGACAACGGTGTCAGCTCACCCGAGCTCGCGACCGAGCTGTGGCATCCGATCCGGTTCCTGCTGCGCCGCCCCACGCCTCAGCCCTGACTCAGCCGCGGGCCACGACCGGCTTGCCGGTCAGCTCCACGCCCGCCTCGCGCATCTCCTCGATCGCCCGCTCGGTGGTCTCCTGGGCCACCGCGGCGGTCAGGTCGAGGAGGACCTGGGTGCGGAAGCCCTCCCGGGCCGCGTCCAGGGCGGTGGCCCGCACACAGTGGTCCGTGGCGATCCCGACGACGTCCACCTCGTCGATCTCCCGGGCCCGCAGCCAGTCGGCGAGCTTCACGCCGTTCTCGTCGGTGCCCTCGAAGCCGCTGTACGCGGCCGCGTAGGCGCCCTTGTCGAAGACGGCGTCGACCGCGCCGGAGGCGACCGCGGGAGCGAAGTTCGGGTGGAACCCGACGCCCTCGGTACCGGCGACGCAGTGCGCCGGCCAGGAGCGTACGTAGTCGGGCTCGTCGGCGAAGTGGCCGCCGGGGGCTATGTGGTGATCACGGGTGGCCACGACGTGCCGGTAGCCGGCGGGCGCCTGCCCGATCAGCTCGGTGATGGCTGCGGCGACGTCGGCTCCGCCGGCCACGGCGAGGCTGCCTCCCTCGCAGAAGTCGTTCTGCACATCGACGACGATCAGGGCGCGACGCATGGCTGGGTCCTTCGGCTATGGGGTCTACGGGTTCCTGAGACAGGGGCTGTCTACCCCTACCTGACTGCTACCAGTCGCGGGCTGCGTGCGGGGTGCCTGCGGCGCCTGTGGGGGTGGGTGCGGATCGTTGCCGGGTGCGGGTGGTGGCCGGCCGGTCGCGCAGTTCCCCGCGCCCCTTGAGGTGGGTGCCGGCACCCGGTGCCTGAAAGCCGCGGGCGCGCGCCGCTGGCCCACCTACACGTACTCGGTCGGCAGCACCGGCTCACCCCGGGACAGCTGCGTCGCGGACAGCGGCAGGCCCGCCCGTACCGCCGCGTGCCGCTCCCGCGCCACGTCCAGGGACTCGCGCCCCACGACCTCGCCCCCCTTCACCAGCTCCACCAGCAGCTGCCGGTCCGCCAGCTCGACCGGCACCGGCCCCGTGCCCACGACCTCCGCCTCGGCCACCCCGTACTCGTCCACCCTCCGCGCGGCCCACTTGCGCCCGCCGATGGACGTCTTCCCACTGGAGGACTTCTTCGCCACCGGCTTCAGCGGCGAGCGGGGGTCCGCCGTCTCGGCCCGGGCGACCAGCTTGTAGACCATGGAGGACGTCGGATGCCCGGAGCCGGTCACCAGCTGCGTGCCCACCCCGTACGCGTCCACCGGCGCCGCCGCCAGCGAGGCGATGGCGTACTCGTCCAGGTCCGAGGTCACGATGATCTTCGTGTTGCGCGCACCCAGCTCGTCCAGCTGCTGCCGCACCCGGTGCGCCACCAGCAGCAGGTCACCGGAGTCGATGCGCACCGCGCCCAGCTCGGGCCCGGCGATCTCCACCGCGGTCCGCACGGCCTCGGCGACGTCGTAGGTGTCGACCAGCAGCGTGGTGCCCCGGCCCATGGAGTCCACCTGCGCCTGGAAGGCGTCCCGCTCCTGGTCGTGCAGCAGCGTGAAGGCGTGCGCGGAGGTGCCGACGGTCGGGATGTTGTAGCGGAAGCCGGCCGCCAGGTCGGAGGTGGAGGCGAAGCCGCCGACGTAGGCGGCGCGCGCGGCGGCGACGGCGGACAGCTCGTGGGTGCGCCGGGCGCCCATCTCGATCAGCGGCCGGTCGCCCGCGGCCGACGACATCCGGGACGCGGCCGCCGCGATCGCGGAGTCGTGGTTGAGGATGGACAGGATCACCGTCTCCAGCAGCACGCACTCGGCGAAGGAGCCCTCCACCCGCATGATCGGCGAGCCCGGGAAGTACACCTCGCCCTCGGGGTAGCCCCAGATGTCCCCGCTGAAGCGGTAGTCGGCGAGCCAGTCCAGGGTCTCGTCGTCGACGATGGCGCGCTCGCGCAGGAAGCCGAGGACGCCGGAGTCGAAGCGGAAGTTCTCCACCGCGTCCAGGACGCGTCCGGTGCCCGCGACGACGCCGTAGCGCCGCCCGTTGGGCAGCCGTCGGGTGAAGACCTCGAACACGCTCCGCCGCCCGGCCGTCCCGGCCTTCAGGGCGGCCTGCAGCATCGTCAGCTCGTAGTGGTCCGTGAAGAGCGCCGTCGAGGGAACGTCCACCGGCAGCCCAAGGTCCGCTGTGTTCATGGCAACGGATGCTACTCCCATTTCGTCACTCTGACGATTTAAGCGGTGTGTGATCTACGCCCACCCGAATCGCCCATGCCGGGGGGCCGTTTGTGCGAGTACCCCCCTCAGGTGGCAGCATGGGCTGTGTGACGGCAGCCGCACCCATCGAGATCGAGAAGACCGAGTCGGCGGAAGAGGTGTCCGCCGTACCCGAGCCCGATGTTCCCTGGGTGACGATCGTCCACAACGACCCCGTCAACCTCATGAGCTATGTGACCTACGTCTTCCAGTCGTACTTCGGCTACACCAAGGACAAGGCCACCAAGCTCATGCTCGACGTCCACCACAAGGGCAGGGCGGTCGTCTCCAGCGGAACCCGCGAGGAGATGGAACGCGATGTACAGGCCATGCACGGCTACGGTCTGTGGGCCACCCTCCAGCAGGACCGGAAGTAGCGAACCCCCGCCATGCCAGGAACCTTCGAACCGCTCCCCGGCGGCGGCGCTGCCGTCGCCCTCGACGACGTCGAGATCTCGATCATCCGCTCGCTGGCCTACCAGCTCCTTGAGCTGATCGGTCCGGGCCCCGCCGAGGACGCCCCCGACGACCCGCTCGCCGAGCTGTTCGCCGAGGGCCCCAGCGAGCCGCCCTCCGACCCGGTGCTGCGACGTCTGTTCCCGGACGCCTACACCGACCCCGAGCAGGAGCCCGCCACCGCGCGGGAGGCCGAGGAGGCCAAGGCGTACTCGGCCGAGTTCCGCCGCTACACCGAGAACGACCTGCGGGCCGGCAAGCGGGAGAACGCGCTGGCGGTGATCCGCTCCCTGGACGCGCTCACCTCGGCGGGCGACGGCGGCGCGGTCCTCAAGCTCACTCCTGAGGAGTCGAAGCGCTGGCTGGGCGCGCTCAACGATCTGCGCCTGGCCATCGGCTCCCGGCTGGAGATCACCGACGAGGACGACACCGACCTGCTCTACCGCCTCCCCGACGAGGACCCGCGCAAGCCGATGGTGATGGCCTATCTATGGCTCGGCGGCCTCCAGGAGACGCTCGTCACGACCCTGATGCCCTGACCTGTCCCGGGATGTCCGGCGGGAGTGTTCGCTCAGAGGACGCTCAAATCCGCATAACGATCCTGTGAAAACGGTGTCCCCATCTGCCCCGTCCGGGTCGCCTTTGTCCGCTTCTCCCTGTGTGATGCGTCACAGGGCCCACCTGTGATCTCTGTTGCGGCCGTGATAAATCTTCACGACCGCCCGGCGAACACCACCCGAATGTTCGGCCGGGTGCGCCACCGAGCCGGCAACCGCCGGCCAGGCACGAGCAGGCCAGTGAAGCCCGCTCAGCTCCATCATCCGGGGGGATCGAGACCCGATCCGCGGCCGACTCAAGGCCCGGGTCGGCATGGAGAAAGGCGCACCACTCATGACCTCTGCGCAGGTCGACCAGCATCGCGACGGCAACGAGGCCGTGGAGCACGACGGCGGTGAGGGGTATCAGCGCGGGCTCGGAGCCCGGCAGATCCAGATGATCGCCATCGGCGGTGCCATCGGCACCGGCCTGTTCCTCGGCGCGGGCAAGGGCATTTCCAAGGCCGGCCCCAGTCTGATCCTGGCCTACGCCATCGCGGGCCTGGTCATCTTCTTCATCATGCGGGCGCTCGGCGAACTGCTGATGTACCGCCCGGTGTCCGGCTCGTTCTCGGAGTACGCGCGCGAGTTCATCGGGCCCTTCGCGGGCTTCGTCACCGGCTGGACGTACTGGCTGTTCTGGGTCGTCACCGGCATCACGGAGGTCACCGCGGCGGCCTCCTACATGACGTACTGGTTCGACATCCCGCAGTGGCTGTCGGCCCTGGTCTTCACCGTCGTCCTGTACGGCGCCAACCTGATCTCCGTGAAGCTCTTCGGTGAGCTGGAGTTCTGGTTCTCGATGGTCAAGGTCACCGCGATCATCGGCATGATCCTGATCTGCGCCGGCATCCTCACCCTCGGCTTCTCCGACGCCGGCGACACCGCTTCCGTCGGCCACCTGTGGAACCAGGGCGGCTTCTTCCCGCACGGCATCGGCAACACCCTGATGACCCTGCAGATGGTCATGTTCGCCTTCCTCGCCGTCGAGCTGGTCGGCGTCACCGCCGGCGAGTCCAAGGACCCCAAGACCGTCCTGCCCCGCGCGATCAACACCGTGCCGTGGCGCATCGCCGTCTTCTACGTCGGCGCGCTGATCATGATCCTGTCGGTCGTGCCGTGGACGAACTTCCACCCGGGCGTGAGCCCCTTCGTGGCCGCCTTCGAGAAGATGGGCTTCGCCGCCGGCGCCGGCATCGTCAACTTCGTCGTGCTGACCGCCGCGCTGTCCTCCTGCAACTCCGGGATGTACTCCACCGGCCGCATGCTGCGCGACCTGGCGCTCAACAGCCAGGGTCCGAAGTTCTTCACCAAGCTGACCCGCAGCGGTACCCCGCTCGTCGGCACGACGTTCTCCGCCGCGCTGATGATGGTCGGCGTCTGGATCAACTACCAGTGGCCGGGCAAGGCGTTCGACTACGTGGTGTCCTTCGCGACCATCTCCGGCATGTGGGCCTGGATCGTCATCCTCGTCTGCCAGATCCGCTACCGGGCCAAGGCCGACCGGGGCGAGCTGCCGCGCAGCGAGTTCCGCTCCCCGGGCGCCCCGCTCACCAGCTGGCTGGCGCTGGCCTTCATCGGCATGGTGATCGTGCTGATGGGCATCGACAAGGACGCGCGCATCTCGCTGTACTGTGCGCCGCTGTGGGGTCTGATCCTCGGTGTGTCCTACCTGGTGCTCAAGCGCCGCAACCCGGAGGCCGCGGCCTTCGCCAAGCGCTGACGCACCCTGCCGGGGACGTCCGGCCGCAGGGAGCTCTCGTGGCGCCCCGCTGCGGCCGCCGCTCAGGACGTCCGGCATATGGGCCGTTCCGTACCAACCCTCGGTACGGAACGGCCCTTCTGCTTATCCTGACCCACATGCTGACCATCACCCAGGCCCTCTACGACCAGATCGTCGCCCACGCCCGCAAGGACCACCCCGACGAGGCGTGCGGTGTCATCGCGGGCCCGGCCGGCTCGGACCGCCCCGAGCGCTTCATCCCCATGCTGAACGCGGCCATGTCGCCCACCTTCTACGAGTTCGACTCGGGCGACCTGCTCAGGCTCTACCGCGAGATGGACGACCGCGACGAGGAGCCGGTGGTCATCTACCACTCCCACACCGCCACCGAGGCCCACCCCTCGCGCACCGACATCTCCTACGCCAACGAGCCCGGCGCCCACTACGTCCTCGTCTCCACCGCGGACACCGACGGCCTCGGCGAGTTCCAGTTCCGCTCCTTCCGGATCGTGGACGGCGAGGTCACGGAGGAGGAGGTCAGGGTCGTGGAGGCCTACTGATTCCGGATAGCGGACGAAAACCGTCCGGCATACGGAATCACACTCCGGGACCCGGAGGGGGAATCGATACGATGAGCCCATGGTTCTTCTCGACGTGAGCGACAAGGCGCCGGGCATGCTGCTCGTGGCGCGGCTGCACGTCGACCTGTGCAGGCTGAACAGCGCCATCTGTTGATCCACCCTCGCCGCCGCCGTACGGCCCCTTGTGCCACGGCGAGCCTCCCCGGTGCCCCCAGCCCGGGGAGACACCACCGCGCGCCTGACCGAACCGACGACACCTTCCGACAGGAGCCCTGAGCCATGGCCATCGAGGTCCGCATCCCGACCATCCTCCGCACCTACACCGACGGCCAGAAGGCGGTGCAGGGCAACGGCGACACCCTCGCCCAGCTGTTCGCCGACCTCGAAACCCGGCACGCCGGCATCCAGGCCCGCATCGTGGACGGCGACCAGCTGCGCCGCTTCGTCAACGTCTACCTCAACGACGAGGACGTCCGCTTCCTCGACGGCATCGACACCAAGCTGGCCGACGGCGACAACGTCACGATCCTGCCGGCCGTGGCCGGCGGTATGGCCTGATCGGCGATGCGCTACGACTCCCCGCTGGCCGCGGTAGGCAACACCCCCCTGGTGCGGCTGCCGCGGCTGTCGCCGTCCGACGACGTGCGCATCTGGGCCAAGCTGGAGGACCGCAACCCCACCGGCTCCGTCAAGGACCGCCCGGCCCTGCACATGATCGAGCAGGCGGAGAAGGACGGCCGGCTCACCCCGGGCTGCACCATCCTGGAGCCGACCTCCGGCAACACCGGCATCTCGCTGGCCATGGCGGCCAAGCTCAAGGGCTACCGCATGGTGTGCGTGATGCCGGAGAACACCTCGCAGGAGCGCCGGGACCTGCTCGGCATGTGGGGCGCGCAGATCATCTCCTCCCCGGCCGCCGGCGGCTCCAACACCGCCGTACGCGTCGCCAAGGAGCTGGCCGCCGAGCACCCGGACTGGGTGATGCTCTACCAGTACGGCAACCCGGACAACGCCGGTGCCCACTACGCGACGACGGGCCCGGAGATCCTCGCCGACCTGCCGTCGATCACGCACTTCGTGGCCGGCCTCGGCACGACGGGCACCCTCATGGGCGTCGGCCGCTACCTGCGCGAGAACAAGCCGGACGTGAAGATCGTCGCCGCCGAGCCGCGCTACGACGACCTGGTCTACGGCCTGCGCAACCTGGACGAGGGCTTCGTCCCCGAGCTGTACGACGCCTCCGTCCTGACCACCCGCTTCTCCGTCGGCTCCGCCGACGCGGTCACCCGCACCCGGGAACTGCTCCAGCAGGAGGGCATCTTCGCGGGCGTCTCCACCGGCGCCGCCCTGCACGCGGCGATCGGTGTGGGCAAGAAGGCCGTCAAGGCGGGGGAGTCCGCCGACATCGTCTTCATCGTGGCCGACGGCGGCTGGAAGTACCTCTCCACGGGCGTCTACACCGCCGCCACCACGGAGGAAGCGATCGAGACCCTCCAGGGCCAGCTCTGGGCCTAGGGCTCATCAGGATCGTCAAGCACGCGCCGGCCCCCTCCCACGAGGGGGCTCAGTGCTGTCCACGGGCGGCTCCGAGGGATCCAGCCGCGCCCGTGACACGTCCCATCTGCATCGGCCGGTCCTCCGGTACGGCAGAAAGGGCGAAGACCATGCGCCGAACCACCCCGTGCGCCCTCGCGGCGACGGCACTGCTCCTCACCGCCGGCTGCGGCGCGCAGACCGGCGACACCGGCAGCGGGGCCTCACGGTCCCCTTCGTCACGGGCCCCCTCGGCGCCCGCCCCCTCCTCACCGGCCCCCTCGGCCCCGGCCACCGGCGGCTGCCGTGCCCAGGTGGAACTGACGGCCGCCGACAACGGCCGTACCGTCTGCGTCAGCAGGAACGGCGAGGTCCGGCTCACCCTGGACGGCACCCCGGACCGCCCCTTCCGGCCCGTCACGGCCACCGGCACCGCCCTGCGGGCGATCAACGCCGGCTTCGTCATCCAGCCCGGCGACGCCACGGCCGCCTACCGGGCGGTGGCGGCCGGAACCGCGAAGCTGACGTCCTCCCGCCCCTTGTGCCCCACCACCCCGGGACAGATCACCTGCAAGGGCCTGCAGGCCTGGACGGTCACGGTGACCGTCCGCTGACCGGCCGCTCGGGGTGACTAGTCCGTCAGATGACGGACCTGGTCCCACAGCACCGGATCCACCACGCCCACCCGGCGCCGGAAGTCACCCACCGGCACCTCGCGCAGCTCGTCGGTCTGCAGGAAACTCGCCCGCCCCTGAGCGTCCCCCACCGAACCCGGTGGCAGCGGGATCACCCCGGCCCGCTCGTCGTGATACTTCGTACTGATCTTCGCCACCCGCACCCGGCGCCCGTGCACCGACAGCACCAGACACGGCCGGTCCTTGCTCTGCGGCCCGTCCTCGTACGGCACCTGCGCCCACCAGATCTCCGCCGGCCGCGGACGGTGCGGCCGGTCCGCCGCACGCCCCGACCGCCGGGAACGGCCCGCGGCCCGCCGCCCCCGCCCCCAGCCGTCCACGAGCACCGCGACGAGCGCGAGCAGCACCACCGCCGCGAGCGCCAGCCACCAGGACGTGTCCATACCGACGACGTTACCGGCGCCGTGCACGCAGCGCGCCCCTGCGGTCACACTCTCGCCGACGCCGATCGGCCGCACGGCCGGAACCCGACGGCCCGACATCCATCCGAACCGGTGACAGCGCAGGTGAGTTCGCCCACAACAGACCTTGGCGGAGGAGCGACACTGGGTTTTGCGCCTTACGCTCGACGGACCGCACGACCCCCGTCGCCCCCCATTCCGGTTCTCCCGCCAGCGGAGGTTTCTGCTCTATGAAGCTCACCGTCGTCGGCTGCTCGGGGTCGTTCCCGTCCGCGGAATCGGCCTGTTCGAGCTACCTCGTCGAGGCCGACGGCTTCCGGTTGCTGCTCGACCTGGGCAATGGAGCCCTCGGCGAGCTGCAGCGCCACTGCGGTCTCTACGACCTCGACGCGATCTTCCTCAGCCATCTGCACGCCGACCACTGCATCGACATGCTCGCCTACTTCGTGGCCCGCTACTACCGCCACGACGGCGGCCGCTGCGAGCCCCTGCCGGTCTACGGCCCCGAAGGCACCGAGCACCGGCTGACCACGGCCTACGCCGACACCCCGTCGGCCTCCTCCATGTCCGAGGTCTTCGACTTCCACACGGTCAAGCCGTCCACGTTCGACATCGGCCCGTTCACCGTGCACACCGAACGCGTGGCCCACCCGGTGGAGGCGTACGGCATCCGCGTCGAACACGGCGGGAAGGTCCTGACGTACTCCGGGGACACCGGCGTCACGCCCGTCCTGGACGAACTCGCCCGGGACGCGGACCTCTTCCTGTGCGAGGCCGCCTTCACGCACGGCAAGGAGTCCATCCCCGACCTCCACCTCAACGGCCGCGAGGCCGGCGAGACGGCGGCGCGCGCGGGGGCCCGCCGCCTGGTCCTCACCCACATCCCGCCCTGGACCGACCCCCAGGTCAACCTCACCGACGCCCGCGAGGTGTACCCCGGCCCGGTGGAACTGGCGACGCCGAGGGCGACGTACGACATCTGACCCGCACAAAAACGAAAGGCCCCCCGGAGCGCCCAGTGCTCCGGGGGGCCTTCCTGCGCCGGCCGGCTACTTGGCCTCGGCCTTCTGCAGCTCCGCCAGCTCCTCGTCCGACTCCCGGCCCGGGGTCGGCAGGTTCCACTTGGTGATCGCGAACCGGAAGACCACGTAGTAGACCGCGGCGAAGCACAGGCCCACCAGGGCCAGGCCCCACGGGTTGGTCGCGATGCCCAGGTTCAGCCCGAAGTCGACCGCGCCGGCCGAGAAGCCGAAGCCGTCCTTCATGCCGAGCGCCCACGTCAGCGCCATCGACACACCGGTGAGCACGGCGTGGATGGCGTACAGCACCGGCGCGATGAACATGAAGGTGAACTCGATGGGCTCGGTGACACCGGTGACGAACGAGGTCAGCGCGAGGGAGAACATCATGCCGCCGACGACCTTGCGGCGCTCGGGGCGGGCGCAGTGCACGATCGCCAGGCAGGCGGCGGGCAGCGCGAACATCATGATCGGGAAGAAGCCGGTCATGAACTGGCCCGCGTGCGGGTCGCCGGCCAGGAAGCGCGCGATGTCGCCGCTCTTGCCCTGGTACTCGCCGGCCTGGAACCACGGGAACGAGTTCAGCAGGTGGTGCATGCCGATCGGGATGAGCGCGCGGTTGGCGACACCGAAGATGCCGGCGCCGACGGCACCCGACTTCACCAGCCACTCGCCGAAGTTGTGCAGGCCCGTGCCGAGGACCGGCCAGATGTAGCCGAAGACGATGCCGAGGACCAGGCCCGCGAAGGCCGACAGGATCGGCACCAGGCGGCGGCCGCCGAAGAAGCCCGCCCAGTCGGGCAGCTTGGTGCGGTAGAAGCGCTGGTAGATCAGCGCCACCACGATGCCCATCACCACGCCGCCCAGGACCTTGGCGTCCACCGGCGCGTCCACCATGACGACCTTGCCGTCGACGGCCTTCGCCACCTGCGGCAGGTTCTTGTCGGTGAACGTGCCGAGCACGTTCTTGAAGACCAGGTAGCCGACGACCGCGGCGAGCGCCGTGGAGCCGTCGGACTTCTTGGCGAAGCCGATCGCGATGCCCACGGCGAACAGCAGCGCCATGTTGTCCAGGATCGCGTTGCCGCCGGCGGCCATGAAGCCGGCGATCTTGGTGACGAACGCGGGGAAGGACTCCCGTCCCAGCATGTCCGTGTTGCCGAGGCGCACCAGGAGGGCCGCCGCGGGGAGCACCGCGACCGGCAGCATCAGGCTGCGGCCGATGCGCTGCAGGACCGCCATCGGCCCGGCGCCCTTCTTCTGTGCGGCGGGTGCCGCGCTCGCCGTGGTCATCAACTTCCTCCAGTGGGCAAGGCGCCGCCAGGGGACAATGAGGACGGCGGCGTCTCAAGGAATGCGCGGCGACAGAAACCGACGCATGGTCTACACCAGTCAGTGGTGTAGACCTGTTGTAGCACGATGAAGGCGGCGTAAGGAACCCGCTGTTCCGCGACCGCGGCGTCACGCCGCGTACCGGGCGCAGGTCACCGCAAATGCCCCTCGGGCCCACGCCCAGAAGCCCCCGAACCGGCACGGTTCGGGGGCTTCGCGAGCGGGTGGCGTCGTCAGGCCTTCGTGGTGTCCTCGACCTCCTCCTCCGGCTCCCGCCCCGGTGTCTTCAGGTCGAACTTGACGATCGCGAACCGGAACACCGCGTAGTACACGACCGCGAAGCACAACCCGATGGGGATGATCGCCCACGGTTTCGTCGCCAGATTCCAGTTGATGACGTAGTCGATCAGACCGGCGGAGAAGCTGAACCCGTCGTGCACGCCCAGCCCCCAGGTCACCGCCATCGACACACCCGTCAGCAGCGCGTGCACCACGTACAGCAGCGGCGCGATGAACAGGAACGAGTACTCGATCGGCTCCGTGATCCCCGTCACGAACGACGTCAGCGCCACCGACAGCATCAGACCGCCCACCTCCTTGCGGCGGTGCGGCTTCGCACTGTGCGCGATCGCCAGCGCCGCCGCCGGCAGCGCGAACATCATGATCGGGAAGAAACCCGAGGTGAACTGCCCCGCGTTCGGGTCGCCGGCCAGGAACATGTTGATGTCACCGTGCACCGCCGGCCCGCCCGGCGGCTTGTACGTGCCGAACTGGAACCAGATGGGCACGTTCAGGAACTGGTGCAGACCGATCACCAGCAGCGCCCGGTTCGCCACACCGAACACACCCGCGCCCCACGAGCCCGCGTCCCGCAGCCACTTGCTGAAGCTCTCCAGGCCGTCACCGATCGGCGGCCACACCCACAGACACAGCGCCGCGAACGCGATCGCCACGAACGCCATGATGATCGGCACCAGCCGCCGCCCGTTGAAGAAGCCCAGCCAGTCGACCAGTTTCGTGCGATGGAAGCGCGCCCAGAAGAACGCCGCCAGCAGGCCCATCACGATGCCGCCGAACACCCCTGGATTCTGGAACGTGAACGCCGTCACCGAACCGGTGTCCGCGCCGACGGTCACCTGGCAGCCGACGTCCGGGATCTTCTTCGAGCCCTCCGGGCAGCTCTCCGGGAACTGGTGCAGCACGCCGTAGTAGACGAGGAAGCCCGCCACCGCCGCCAGCGCCGTCGAGCCGTCCGACTTCTTCGCCATCCCGATCGCCACGCCGATGCAGAACAGCAGCGGCAGACCGAGCGAGCCGTCGAGCAGCGCGCCGCCCGCGCCCTTCATCACCTTGGACACGTTCGTCCAGCCCAGGCCGTCGTCGCCGAACACGTCAGGCTGTCCCAGGCGGTTGAGGATGCCGGCCGCCGGCAGCACCGCGATGGGCAGCTGCAGACTGCGGCCCATCTTCTGCAGGCCCTGGAAGAAACGGTTCCAGCGCTCGCGCACGGGACTGACCGGGCGCGGTTCGGCGGCGGCGCTCTCGGCACTCATGGCGGTGTCCTTCCGGCCCCCTCCCGGCGGGGGCGGTTTGGCGACCGTCCGTCAGCTGGTGTAGACCAGTCGGGTACGGTTCGGTTCCGCTGTCGTGATCGCCATCATTCGATACATACGACATGACCGCTCGCGAAGTTGGGCCAACTGTGGGTTACTGCGACATAGCGGTTCGGAACGGGTAGTTCAGGGAGACGGAACATGGCCAGCAAGGCAGAGAAGATCGTCGCCGGGCTCGGCGGCATCGACAACATCGACGAGATCGAGGGCTGCATCACCCGCCTGCGCACCGAGGTGCACGACGCCTCGCTGGTCGACGAAGCCGCCCTGAAGGCCGCCGGCGCCCACGGCGTCGTCAAGATGGGCACCGCCATCCAGGTCGTCATCGGCACCGACGCCGACCCGATCGCGGCGGAGATCGAAGACATGATGTGACCCACCCCGGTCACCGCACACAGGGCTCCTCCCACCGCGGGGGGAGCCCTGCGCGCTGCTCCCGATAGGCTCGGCGCCATGTCTCGCATCGACGGCCGCACCCCCGAACAGCTCCGCCCCGTCACCATCGAACGCGGCTGGAGCAAGCACGCCGAAGGATCCGTCCTGGTCTCCTTCGGCGACACCAAGGTCCTGTGCACGGCCTCCGTCACCGAAGGCGTCCCCCGCTGGCGCAGGGGCAGCGGCGAGGGCTGGGTCACCGCCGAGTACGCCATGCTCCCGCGCGCCACCAACACCCGCGGCGACCGCGAGTCCGTCAAGGGCCGTATCGGCGGCCGCACCCACGAGATCAGCCGCCTCATCGGCCGCTCCCTGCGCTCCGTCGTCGACTACAAGGCCCTCGGCGAGAACACCGTCGTCCTCGACTGCGACGTCCTCCAGGCCGACGGCGGCACCCGCACCGCCGCCATCACCGGCGCCTACGTCGCCCTCGCCGACGCCATCGCCTGGGCCCAGCGCAAGAAGCTGATCAAGGCCGGCCGCCAGCCGCTCACCGGCACCGTCAGCGCCGTCTCCGTCGGCATCGTCGGCGGCGTCCCCATGCTCGACCTCGCCTACGAGGAAGACGTGCGCGCCGACACCGACATGAACGTCGTCTGCACCGGCGACGGCCGCTTCGTCGAGGTCCAGGGCACCGCCGAGGCCGAGCCCTTCGCCCGCGACGAACTCAACGCGCTCCTCGACCTCGCCGTCGCCGGCTGCGAAGAACTGGCCGCGCTCCAGCGGGCGGCACTCGCCGCCCTCGCCGAAAAGTAAAAGACGCGCCAAGAAAGACGGGCGGCCCGGGCAACCGAGCCGCCCGCCATCGCGTCAGAACGGATACCGACAGGCAAGCACTCACGGGGGCCGGGGAGGCCACCAGGGGGAGGAACACCGAACATGGCCGGGAGCCGAGGCCGCCGCACCACCACGACCATCGCCGGCGCCATGGCCGCCGTCGCACTCACCGCCGGCCTCACCACCGGCTGCGACGCCGTCGGCAAGGCCCTGGACTGCGTACAGACCGCCGACGCCATCGCCGACAGCGTCACCGACCTCCAGCAGGCCGTCGAGAACGCCGCCAACGACCCCACCCAGACCGACGAGGCGCTCGCCGCCATCGACAAGAACCTCGACAAGATCGGCGACAAGACCGACGACACCGACGTCAACAAGGCGGTCGACGACCTGCGCACCGCCGTCGGCAACGTCCGTACGGCGGTCAAGAACGGCGACAGCACCCCCGACCTGACGCCCGTCACCGACGCGGCCGGCGAACTCACCAAGGTCTGCACGCCGTAGCCGGCACCGTCACAGCGGGCCGGCGAGGACCGCGATACTGAACGACATGACCCGCCTGATCCTCGCCACCCGCAACGCCGGAAAGATCACCGAGCTCCACGCCATCCTCGCCGAGGCCGGCCTGCCCCACGACCTCGTCGGCGCCGACGCCTACCCCGACATCCCCGACGTCAAGGAGACCGGCGTCACCTTCGCCGAGAACGCCCTCCTCAAGGCCCACGCCCTCGCCCGGGCCACCGGCCTGCCCGCCGTCGCCGACGACTCCGGCCTCTGCGTCGACGTACTGAACGGCGCCCCCGGCATCTTCTCCGCCCGCTGGGCCGGCCGCCACGGCGACGACAAGGCCAACCTCGACCTCCTCCTCGCCCAGATCGCCGACATCGCCGACGAACACCGCGGCGCCCACTTCGCCTGCGCGGCGGCGCTCGCCCTGCCGGACGGCACGGAACGGGTGGTGGAGGGCCAACTGCGCGGCGTCCTGCGCCACGCCCCCGCCGGCAGGAACGGCTTCGGCTACGACCCGATCCTCCAGCCGGACGGCGAGACCCGCACCTGCGCGGAGCTGACGGCGGAGGAGAAGAACGCGATCAGCCACCGGGGCAAGGCGTTCCGGGCCCTCGTCCCGGTCGTACGGGAGCTGCTGGGCTGAGTACTGGTGCGGCCGGAGGGACTCGAACCCTCACGGGAGTTACCCCACTGGGACCTAAACCCAGCGTGACTGCCAGTTCCACCACGGCCGCCTGATGCTGCCCGGCCATGCTACTGGCCGGGCAGGGCGGCTAGATGCCCAGATCCTTGATGATCTTGGCCACGTGTCCGGTCGCCTTGACGTTGTACAGGGCGCGTTCGACCTTGCCGTCCTCGTCCACGATCACCGTGGAGCGGATCACGCCGACGACCGTCTTGCCGTACAGCTTCTTCTCGCCGTACGCGCCGTACGCCTCAAGGACCTGCTTGTCCGGGTCGGCGAGGAGGGTGACCTTCAGGGACTCCTTCTCGCGGAACTTCGCCAGCTTCTCCGGCTTGTCCGGGGAGATGCCGATCACGTCGTACCCGGCGCCGGCCAGCACCTGGAGGTTGTCCGTGAAGTCGCACGCCTGCTTCGTGCAGCCCGGCGTCAGCGCGGCGGGGTAGAAGTAGACGATGGTCTTGCGGCCCTTGTGGTCCGCGAGGGACACCTCGTTGCCGTCGGCGTCGGGCAGGGTGAAGGCGGGGGCCACGTCCCCCGGCTGGAGTCGCTCGCTCATCGGACTAGCGTAACCGGGGGTCCTGACAGTGCGGCGGGACCAGGAACTGACAGACTGTCCAGAACAGCATCGTCTCACTTCGGAGGCCGTACGGTGGCGGACACCTCGGACACGAGAACCCCGGCGCAGATCGAGGCGGACATCAGGCGCCGCCGTCAGGTGCTGGCCGAGACGCTCGACGAGATCGGGGTGCGGGTGCACCCCAAGACGATCGTCGGGGACGCGAAGGCCAAGGTCGTCGCCAACCTCGACCACACGGTCGGCCGGGCGTACGTCCAGGTCAACCGGGTGGTCAGCGAGGTACGCGCGCAGTTCGTGGACGACGAGGGAGCGCCCCGGCTGGAGCGGGTCGTGCCCGTCGCCCTCGTCGTGGTCGGTGTCGTCGGGCTGCTCGCTCTGGGAACCCGGCGGCGCAGGGACTGACCCACCCATCCAGGCATCCGGTTCAGGCAGGTAGGTTCAGTGGCGTGAGCGCCAACAGAAACGACAGCACCCAGCACGACAAGCTGCCCATCCGCATGCTGCACGACCGCGTCCTCGTGCGGCAGGACACCAGCGAGGGCGAGCGGCGTTCCGGCGGCGGCATCCTGATCCCGGCCACGGCGGCGGTGGGCCGTCGGCTGGCCTGGGCGGAGGTCGTCGCGGTGGGGCAGAACGTGCGGACCGTGGAGCCGGGCGACCGGGTCCTGTACGACCCCGAGGACCGGGCGGAGGTGGAGGTGCGGGGCATCGCGTACGTGCTGATGCGCGAGCGCGACCTGCACGCCGTGGCCGCCGACCGGTTCGAGGGCTCGGAGGACTCCACGGGCCTGTATCTGTGACCGAGAGGTCATGAAAGGGGCTGGTGACCATGGTCACCAGCCCCTTTCGCCGTTGTTTGCTACCTTCGACGGTGAAGCCCGACGAGACGCGCCGTACCGGGCTGTACGTCATGGCGGTGAAGGCCGCGGCGGACGTACGCAAGGCAAAGACGACGCACCCCCGTTCAGAGTGATCTTTCCGGAGGTGCCGTCATGGCCTGGATCCTGCTTGTCGTCGCCGGTCTGCTGGAGGTCGGCTGGTCGATCGGGATGAAGTACAGCGAGGGCTTCACCCGTCTGTGGCCGAGTGTGTTCACCGGCGCCGGCATCGTCGCGAGCATGCTGCTGCTGTCGTACGCCGCCCGTTCCCTGCCCATCGGCACCGCCTACGGCGTGTGGGTGGGCATCGGCGCGGCCGGGGCGGCGGTGCTCGGCATGCTGGTGCTCGGTGAGCCGGCCACCGCCGCCCGGATCTTCTTCATCTGTCTGCTGCTGGTCGCCGTCGTCGGCCTGAAGGCCACGTCCGGCCACTGACCCGGGCCAGACGCGGCGCCTCGATGCGGCTGTGCGGCTTACGGGAAGGTGCCGCCGTCGGTCGTTCCGACGTCCGTGCCTCCGCCGCCGTCGGCGCCCCCTCCGGTGGCGGTGCCGCCACCCGATGTGTCGCCGGTGGTGCCCCCTGTCGTGGTGCCGCCGGACGTGTCGCCGGTGGTGCCACCGCCTCCCGTGGTGGTGTCGCCGGTCGTCCCGCCGTCGGTGGTGGGGGTGCCGCCGGTGGTGTCACCGGTGGTGGAGCCGTCCGTGGTGGAACCGGTCTGGCCCTGGGTCCGCCCCGGGGTCCGGGTGCCGTCGCCGCCGGTGGTCGTCTCGTCGGTGGCGCCGCCGTCGTCGCCGCCCACGGTGCCGGGCTGGTCCTGCGACGGGCTGGTGCTCGGGGCCTGCGACACGTCCGCGCCCTCCTGAAGCTCCAGGTCGAAGTCGCTGACCGGCGTGTCCTTCAGCGCCTCCTTCGTGTACTGCGCCCAGATCTCGGTGGGGGCGCCACCGCCGTTGATGCGGTCCAGACCCAGCGCGCCGTACAGCGGCTTGTGGGCGGCGGTGTCCGGGTCCTGGCCCATCACCGACACGACCGTGGCGAGGTCCGGGGTGTAGCCGGCGAACCAGGCGGCGGTGTCCTTCTCCGCGGTGCCGGTCTTGCCGGCGGCGGGCCGGCCGGCCTCCAGCGCGTTGGTCGCGGTGCCGTTCTCGACGACGCTCTGCAGGATCGCCGTCGTGGTGTCGGCGGCCTCGCGGCTGACGGCCTGACGGGACTTCTGCGCGGGCAGCGGGAGACCCTCGCCGTCCTTGGTGATCTTCTCGATCAGGGTGTACGTGCCGTGCTTGCCGTGGTTGGCGAGGGTGGCGTACGCCTCGGCCATGTCCAGCACGCTCGCGTTGGCCACGCCCAGTGCGATCGACGGGGTCGGGTAGAGCTCCTTGGTGTCGGCCGGCAGCCCCAGGTCGATCGCGGTCTGCTTGACCTTGGACGGGCCGACGTCGACGGCCATCTGCGCGTAGACGGCGTTGACGGACTTGTCGGTGGCCTCGCGGACGGTGGTGGGGCCGTAGGAGTGCTGGTCCTCGTTCTCGGGGGCGTAGTAGCCGCCGTCCCAGCCCTGGACGGGCCGCTTGTTGGTGCCGTCGTAGATGGTGTTGGGGGTGATCGGGCGGCCGTCCTGGGTGGTGGCGCCGTTCTCCACGGCCGAGGTGAACACGAACGGCTTGAAGGTGGAGCCGACCTGGTAGTCCCCGCGGGTGGCGCCGTTGGTGTACTGCTTCACGTAGTCGATGCCGCCGTACATCGCGACGACCTTGCCGGTCTTGGGGTCGACGGAGGCGCCGCCGGCCCGGACGTACCGGTCGACCTTGTTGTTCTCCTTGTCGAGCTTGCTGATCAGCTTGTCGTTGACGGCTTCGACGAAGGCGTCCTGCTTGTCCTTCTGGAGCGTGGTGGTGATGCGGTAGCCGCCGCCCTGGAGGTCGTCCGGGTCGACGATCTTGTTGTCGCGCAGATAGTCCTTGATCGCGTCGACGATGTAGCCGCGCTGGCCGGACAGGCCGGTGGAGCGGGTCTCCTCCTTCGGCGCGGGGAACTTCAGCTTGGCGCGCTCGGCCTGGGTGAGCCAGCCCTTCTTGACCATGCCGTCCAGCACGTAGTTCCAGCGCGCCTCGGCGGCGCGGCGGTTCTCGGGGTGGGCGACGACGTCGTACTCGCTGGGCGCGTTCAGCAGGGAGGCCAGGTAGGCGCCCTGGGCGGGGGTGAGGTCGACGGCGTCCACGCCGTAGTAGGCGCGGGCGGCGGCCTGGATGCCGTAGGCGTTGCGGCCGAAGAAGCTGGTGTTGAGGTAGCCCTCCAGAATGTCGTCCTTGCTCTTCTCGCGGTCGAGCTTGATCGCGATGAAGAACTCCTTCACCTTGCGGGTGACGGTCTGCTCCTGGCCCAGGTAGTAGTTCTTCACGTACTGCTGGGTGATCGTGGAGCCGGACTGCTTTCCCTTGCCGGTGGCGGTGTTCCAGGCGGCGCGGACCATGGCCTTGGGGTCGACGGCCGACTCGGTGTAGAAGTCGCGGTCCTCGGCGGCGAGCACGGCGTGCTGGGCGTCCTTGGAGATCTGCGCGAGGGTGACGCTCTCGCGGTTGATGTCGCCGTCGCGGGCGATCTCCGTGCCGTCGGCGTACAGGTACACGTTGGACTGCTTGGTCGCCAGCGCGTTCGCCGGGGGGATCTTGACCATGGAGTAGCCGAGGAGGAACAGCCCGGCGACGATCAGCACACCGATGACGAAGGTACCGAGCAGCATCCGCCAGGTCGGCACGATCCGCCGCCACCCGGTCCGCTTGGGCCGCTTCCCCTTCTTACCGCCTCCGGCGGGGGCGTCGGCCTGCATGACGGAAGGGGTGGAGGCGTTGTGGGTGGCGTGGGAGGTGGTGGGGTTTGCTCCGGTGGCCATGGGGGTCTTCGGTCCGGCTGCGGCGGACGCGGCCCCGGGACCTCCGGGAACCCCGCGGGTCTTCGGCCCGGCTGCGGCCGACGCGGCCCGGGTGGCCGTTCCGCCGGCTGCGACGCCGGCGGCCATCGCGCCTGCTGCGGCGGACGCCGGGCCGGCCGGGGTTCCGCCCGCTGCGGCCCCGGCAGCCATTGCGCCTGCTGTGGCGGACGTGGGGCCGGCGGGGGTTCCGCCCGCTGCGGCGGGCGCGGCCCCGGCGGCCATCGCGGCCGCCCCGGGCCCTGCGGTCTGCGTGGTCCTGGGCAACCGCTGGGTGGGGGAGGAGTCCGCTGCGGCGTTCGCCTGCGTGGAGGGTGCGCCGGGGCGCCCCGCGCCGACCGGCTTGCCGCCCCGCCCGGCTCCGGTGCCCTTCCCGGTACCGGTGCCCTTCCCGGGCGCGGTGACCTTGGCGAGCTGCATGGTCTCGGAGGCGTTCCCCGCCCCGGCGCCGTCCGCGATCCCGGCCGCCGGGCTCGCGCCGACGCCCTGAGAGGCACCCGGGCTCTTGACGCCACGGCCGGTCTCGGAGCCGCGTGCGCTTTCGGCGCCCCGGTCGGCACGGTCGGCCTGCGAGGCCCCGGCGCCCTGCCGGGCGGTGCCCGAGGCACCCGTGCTCTGCCGGGCGCTGCCGGGTGTCTGGCCCCTGCTCTTCGCGGACTGCGTGACCCCCGCGACGTCGGCGGTACGGGCGGTTTCGGAGCCCCGCTCAGCACGCTCGCCACGGTCGGCCTGTGCGGCAGCCGCGCCCCGCGTGGCGGTGTCCGTGGTCGCGGCGCCCGGCGTTTCGCGAGGCTGGTCGGTTGTCGTTTCGGCGGTCTGCGCAGCCTGTGTTCCCCCCGGGGTCCGCGCGGGCGCCTGGGCCTTCGCGGACCGCGCGGCTGCCGCCGCTCGCGCGGCCCTCGCGGCCCTCGCGGCCTTTGGGTCGGCCGCCGCCCCGGGCTCCTGCTTGGCCCAGCCCGGGTTCGGCTGCTGCGGCTCGTCGCTCATCTCGTGCACGGACTCCTGTTTTCGCGTCGTACGTTCCCGTACGGCCTACTACGCCTGCGGGCGCCCACTTGGCGCCGTCTGCGCCTCCATTGAAGACTCTCGCAGCGGGCGTTTCGTTCCCGGGTGCCCCGCCCCGCCCTGTCTCCGGCCGGAAAACGCGTGGCGGCCCGCGCCGGACACGCACTAGGCTCCTGCGCTTCGGTGCCGGGACGAGCCGGGAGGTCGGTCGGCGTGGGAGCGGGGCGGTTGTACACGGCCGTCGCGGTGGGCGGTTTCAGACGGTACGCGACGTATCGGGCGGCCACGGTCGCCGGGGTGTTCACGAACACCGTCTTCGGGTTGATCTTGGTATACACCTACTTGGCCCTGTGGGACGAAAAACCCCAGCTCGGCGGCTACGACCAGGCGCAGGCCACGACATACGTATGGCTCGGCCAGGCCCTGCTGTCCACCCTCGCCATCGGGGGCGGCGGCGTGGAGGACGAGCTGATGGAGCGCATCCGCACCGGCGACATCGCCATCGACCTGTACCGCCCGGCCGACCTGCAACTGTGGTGGCTGGCCGCCGACATCGGCCGCGCCTCCTTCCAACTGCTGGGCCGCGGTGTGATTCCCTTCACGTTCGGCGCCCTGCTCTTCCCCGTCGCACTGCCCTCGAACCCGATGACCTGGCTCGCCTTCCTCGTCGCGGTGGGCCTGGCGATGGTGGTCGGCTTCGCCATCCGCTTCCTGGTGGCGCTGACCGCGTTCTGGCTGCTGGACGGCACCGGCGTGACACAGATGCTGCTGATCACTGGGTTCTTCTGCTCCGGCATGCTGCTGCCGCTGAACCTGTTCCCGGGCGCGCTCGGCGAGATCGTCCGCGCGCTGCCCTGGTCGTCGCTGCTCCAGGCCCCCGCCGACATCCTGCTCGGCCACGCCGGCGCCTGGCCGACGTACCTCTTCCAGGCGAGCTGGGCGGTGGCCCTGCTGGCGGCGGGCCGGGCCCTGCAGGCCGTGGCCACGCGGAGGGTGGTGGTCCAGGGTGGCTGAACCGGCCAGTGCCTCCCGCCTGGGCGAGGCGGTGCGCGCCTACCGGCTGATCGCCGGCATGTGGATCCGCTCCACCCTCGCCTACCGCACCTCCTTCGCGCTGACCACGCTCGGCAACTTCGCCCTGACCGGCCTGGACTTCGTCGCGATCCTGCTGATGTTCTCCCGCGTGGACGCGCTCGGCGGCTACTCGCTCTCCCAGGTCGCCTTCCTCTACGGCGTCTCCTCCGTCGCCTTCGGCACGGCCGACCTGGCGATCGGCTCGATGGACCGGCTCGGCAAGCGGGTGCGCGACGGCACCCTGGACACCCTGCTGGTGCGCCCGGCACCGGTGCTGGCGCAGGTCGCCGCCGACCGGTTCGGCCTGCGCCGCCTGGGCCGGGTCACGCAGGGCGCGCTGGTGCTCGGCTGGGCGCTGACCCGGCTGGACGTCGACTGGACCGCGCCCCGGCTGCTGCTGATGCCGGTGATGCTGGTCAGCGGCGGGGTGATCTTCTGCGCGGTGTTCGTGGCGGGCGCGGCGTTCCAGTTCGTCGCGCAGGACGCCTCGGAGGTGCAGAACGCGTTCACCTACGGCGGGACGACGATGCTGCAGTACCCGCCGACCGTCTTCGCCACGGAGCTGGTGCGCGGGGTGGTGTACGTGCTGCCGCTGGCGTTCGTGAACTGGCTGCCGGCGGCCTACGTCCTCGGCCTGCCGATGCCGCTGGACCTGCCCCGCTGGGTCGCGTTCGCGCCGCCGCTGGTCGCGGTGGCGTGCTGCGCCCTGGCCGGGGCGGCCTGGCGGTCGGGGCTGCGGGCGTACCGGAGCACCGGGAGTTGACGGCCGTACCGCAGTACGGGGAGCTGACCGGCGTACCGGAACACCGGGAGTTGACCGGCGTACCGGAGAACAGGGAGCTGTGGGCATGACGGAACCGTTCATCGAGGTGGACCGGGTCGAGAAGGTCTTCGACGTACGCCGCAGGACCGGGTTCCTGCGGCGGGAGCGGCGGCAGGTGCGGGCCGTCGACGGGCTGTCCTTCACGGTCGCGCGCGGTGAGATGGTCGGCTACATCGGCCCCAACGGCGCTGGCAAGTCGACGACGATCAAGATGCTGACCGGCATCCTCACCCCGAGCGGCGGCCGGCTGCGGGTGGCCGGCATCGACCCGGCCCGCGAACGCACCCGCCTCGCGCACCGCATCGGCGTGGTGTTCGGGCAGCGCACCACGCTGTGGTGGGACCTGCCGCTCATCGACTCCTACCGGCTGGTGCACCGTATGTACCGGGTGCCGGACGCCCGCTACCGCCACAACCTCGACCGCTGCGTGGAACTCCTGGAGCTGGGCGATCTGTTGGACGTCCCCGTACGGCAGCTGTCACTGGGCCAGCGCATGCGCGGCGACATCGCGGCGGCGCTGCTGCACGACCCGGACGTGCTGTACCTGGACGAGCCGACGATCGGCCTGGACGTCGTCTCCAAGGCCAAGGTGCGCTCGTTCCTGAAGGACCTGAACGCCGAGCGCGGCACGACCGTCCTGCTGACCACGCATGATCTGCAGGACATCGAGCAGCTGTGCTCCCGGGTGATGGTCATCGACCACGGCCGTCTGATGTACGACGGACCGCTCGCCGGCCTGCACGAGGCGGGCGAGAGCGAGCGCACGCTCGTGGTGGACCTGGAGCGCGAACTCCCGCCGATCGACGCGCCCGCGCCCGCGCGGGTGGTGCGGGTCGACGGCCCGCGCCAGTACCTGGCCTTCCCGGCGACCGAGTCCGCGGCGCCGCTGGTGGCGCGGCTCGCGACGCGGTACCCGCTGGTGGACCTGTCGGTGCGCGAGCCGGACATCGAGGCGGTGATCGCGCGGATGTACGCGGAGCAGCCGGGCAC
Organism: Streptomyces sp. Ru71; assembly: GCF_002920535.1. Taxonomy (GTDB): domain Bacteria; phylum Actinomycetota; class Actinomycetes; order Streptomycetales; family Streptomycetaceae; genus Streptomyces. The sequence goes on from NZ_PQSS01000063.1 coordinate 27,663, forward strand.
CCGCCCCGCGCGGGAGCCGGGCCGCCCGGCTCAGGCGCCCATCTCGTAGCCGCCGCCCGGTCGTTCCTCGTAGGCTGCCCGCATGACCGACGACGCTGTCCCGGATCTCCGCGCCTCCGACGCCGATCGCGAACGGGTCGCCGAGATCCTGCGGGACGCCCTCGCCGAGGGGCGCCTGGACATGACCGAGTTCGAGGAACGCCTCGACGCGACGTACAAGGCGCGCACGTACGGGGAACTGGCGCCGCTCACCCGTGACCTGCCGGCCGCGGGGGCACCGGCCGCCCCGGCCGTCTCCCTGTCCAAGGAGCCCGTCGGCGACGGGGGCTGGCGGGAGAGGATCGTCGGCGGTGAGGGCTCCTCGCAGTGGGCCGTGGCCGTCATGTCGGGCTTCCAGCGCAAGGGCCGCTGGACGGTGCCGCGGCGTATGGACTGCGTGGCCTTCTGGGGCGGCGGGGAGCTGGACCTGCGCGAGGCGGTCTTCGCGGACCGCGAGGTCGTGATCAACTGCGTCGCGATCATGGGCGGCGTGAACATCGTGGTGCCGCCCGGCGTCGAGGTCGTGGTCCGGGGCATCGGCATCATGGGCGGCTTCGACCACGAGGAGACCGGCGTCGCGGGCGAGCCCGGCGCACCCCGCGTGATCGTCACCGGCTTCGCCTTCTGGGGCGGCATCGGCATCGAACGCAAGCTGCCGCGCGCCGACCGGCTGCGCCTGAAGGAGGAGCGGCGAGAGCTGCAGCGGGAGCGCCGGGAGCTGCAGCGGGAGCGCAGGGAGGACCGGGACCGCAGGCGGCACGGCGAGTACCCGCATCCGAGGAGGCGGCACGGCGAGTAGCCCCCGAAAGGGCCTCCCTTACAGCGCCGCCCATCCTCCGGCCGTCAGCAGCCGCAGGTCGAACACGTCCGCCATCCGCCGGTACCCCCGGTCGTTCGGATGCAGATGGTCCCCGCTGTCGTACTCCGCCCGCAGCCGCCGAGGGTCGTACGGATCGCGCAGCGCTCGGTCGAAGTCGACGACGGCGTCGAAGACCCGCCCGGTGCGGATCTCCGCGTTGATCCGCTGCCGTACGTCCTCCCGAGCGGCCGTGTACCCGGGGCGCCCGCCGAACGGCATCAGCGTCGCCCCGACCACCTTCACGCCCCGCGCGTGTGCCTGCCGCACCAGCGTCCGCAGCCCGGCCACGACGCGTCCGGGGTCGGGGAGCCGAGGCTGGCGCAGGATGTCGTTGACGCCGAGGTCGACGACGACGACCTTGACGCTCGTCCGGTCGAGCGCGTCCCGCGTGAAGCGGCTCAGTCCGCTGGGGTTCTCCGCGGGCCGCCCGAGCCCGTCGGCGAGCAGCTGGTTTCCGCTGATCCCGGCGTTGACGACGCCGTACCGCGGCACCCGCTGGCCGTCCCCGCCGTCCTGTTCCTTCAGGTCGGCGATCCGCAGCCGGTCCGCCAGGACGTCGGGCCAGCGCCGGTTGGCGCCCACCGTGGAGGCCGCGCCGTCGGTGATCGAGTCGCCGAAGACGACGACCGTGCCGTCGGCCTCGTGGCTCAGGACGTCCAGGGCGGTCAGATAGCGCCAGGACGCCACCCGCCCGGTGTACGGCTCCCCGCTCACGCTCTCGGTGTGGTCGCCGTCGGCGACGTAGGAGAACTGCCGCGCCTGCTGGTGCACGGTGACCGGTCCGGACGGGGTGGGGGAGTAGGTGGTGACCAGCACGTCGCTGTCGGCCGGGATCGTCACCCGCACCGGATCGCTCAGCACCTGCCCGCCCGCCGGTACGGCGACCCGCGCCGCCCCGCCGAAGGTCAGCCGCCGCATGCTGTCCTCCCGCGCCTCGGCCGTGCCGGACCCGTCGGCGACGGCGAGGGAGGCGTGCGTGATGGTCAGCGGCGTACTGCCGTAGAGGTTGGACAGCGTGATACGGGCACTCGTACCGCCGACGCTCGTGTGCACCACGTTGCGCACCGACCGTCCGGCCAGGCCGAGCGTCTCGGTGCCGGGCTCGGTGCCGGTGGGCGCGGCGGACCAGGTGCCGACCCACACGGCGGTGGACGCGGGCTCGGCGGGGTCGTGCGGCGAAGCGCCGGTCCCGCCGTGGCGGCCGTCACCGCCGGCGACGGTGACGTACAGGCCGGCCGACACGAGCGCGATCAGGATGACGATCGCGCAGAGCAGGACGTAACCGTGACGCCTGGTCATGGGGTAGGTCTCCTCGGACCAGGGGAGCCCGGGACGAGTGCCCGGTACTCCGAAAGGATCACCTCATGATGCGGCATGAGCACGATATGACCGCACACGGCCCCCCGGCCGGGCGGCGCGGGAACCTTTGCCATGTCCCCGGAGTCGGTCATATGGAGTCGGTCATATGGGGACGAGACAGTGACCGAAAGGGACAATGGGTCCGGGGCACCTTGATCGGATGGAGCGGATGGAACGGGAGAATCAGACCCCGAACCGGTCGATACCGGGCACGCGATCGGAGCCGGCCACGGGATCGGAGCCGGCCACGGGATCGGACCCGGGCACGCGATCGGAACCGGGCGGGCGGTCAGCGCCTGGGACGCAATCGGCTCCCGGCACCGGGCCGGCACCAGGCACCCGGCCGGGACCAGGCGCCCAGTCGGCAGCGGGCACCCGCCCGGCGCCCGCCGCGGACGCGGCCACCCGTGCGATGACCGCCTTCGGCCCCGCCGACGAGGAACGCCGCCGCGGTGTGCGCCGTATGAAACTCACCGCGACCGGCCTGCTGCTCCTCGTCGCCGTCGTCTACGTCCTCGCCAAGTGGGCGCACAGCTCCGGCGCGGGCGCCTGGGCCGGGTACGTCGCGGCGGCCGCCGAAGCCGGCATGGTCGGCGCGCTCGCCGACTGGTTCGCGGTCACCGCGCTCTTCCGCCACCCGCTCGGCCTGCCCATCCCGCACACCGCGATCATCCCCACCAAGAAGGACCAGCTCGGCATCTCCCTCGGCGAGTTCGTCGGCGAGAACTTCCTCTCCGAGGACGTCGTACGGCAGCGGCTGCGCGCCGTCGGCATCGGCAGCCGGCTCGGCACCTGGCTCTGCGAACCGGCGAACGCCGACCGGGTGACCGCCGAGCTGTCCACGGCCCTGCGCGGCGCGCTGACCGTGCTGCGCGACTCCGACGTCCAGGCGGTCGTCGGCGAGGCCATCACCCGGCGCGCGAACGCCCAGGAGATCGGGCCCGGGCTCGGCAAGATGCTGGAGAAGATCGTCGCCGACGGCGGCCACAAACGCGTCGTCGACCTGATCGTCACCCGGGCCCACGACTGGCTGGTGCTGCACGGCGACTCCGTGATGGACGCCGTGCAGGGCGGCGCCCCCGGCTGGACCCCGCGGTTCGTGGACCGCAAGGTCGGCGAGCGCGTCTACAAGGAACTGCTGCGCTTCTGCGCCGAGATGCGCGACATGCCCTCCCACCCGGCGCGCGGCGCCCTGGACCGCTTCCTCACCGACTTCGCCGGCGATCTGCAGTCCGACACCGACACCCGCTCCCGTCTGGAGCGGCTCAAGGGCGAGGTGCTCGGCCGGGGCGAGGTACAGGACCTGATCGCGTCCGCGTGGACCGCCGTACGATCCATGATCGTCTCCGCGGCGGAGGACGAGCGCAGCGAACTGCGCCTGCGCGTGCGGGCCTCGCTGCTCGCCCTCGGCGCCCGCATGGCGTCCGACCCGGGCACCCAGGGCAAGGTCGACCGGTGGGTGGAGGGCGCGGCCGTGCACGTCGTCACCACCTACCGCAAGGAGATCACCTCCCTGATCACGGACACCGTGGCGGGCTGGGACGCCGAGCACACCACCCGCAAGATCGAGGCGCACATCGGCCGTGACCTGCAGTTCATCCGTATCAACGGCACGGTGGTGGGCTCCCTGGCCGGCTTGCTGATCTACGTCGTCACCCAGGCGCTGGGGGCGTAGACCGGCACTCGGCGGGCACCCGTCCGGGCGGTCCGCTCGATGCAGAGCGGCACGGGTCGCAGCAGGAGGGTGCCCATGACCACCGCCGAGGCCGAGACCGGCCGTACCGTCACCACGAACATCCCCGCCCGTCTCGACCGCCTGCCGTGGTCCCGCTGGCACTGGACGATCGTCATAGGCCTCGGCACGGTATGGATCCTGGACGGCCTTGAGGTCACCGTCGTCGGCAACATCGCCAGCCGGCTGTCGGAGTCCGGCAGCGGACTGGACATCAGCTCCGGCCAGATCACCGGCACCGCCGCCGCGCTCTACGTGGCCGGCGCCTGCTCCGGGGCCCTGTTCTGGGGCCGGCTGACCGACCGCTTCGGCCGCAAGAAGCTCTTCATGATCACCCTGGCGGTGTACCTCGCGGCCACCGCCCTGACCGCCTTCTCCTTCGACGCCTGGTGGTTCTTCCTCTTCCGCTTCCTCACCGGCTTCGGCATCGGCGGCGAGTACGCGGCCATCAACTCCGCGATCGACGAGCTGATCCCGGCGAACTACCGCGGTCGCGTCGACCTGATCATCAACGGCAGCTTCTGGCTCGGCGCGGTCGGCGGCTCCCTGCTGTCGATCCTCGCGCTGAACACCGCGATCCTGCCCAAGGACATGGGCTGGCGGCTGACCTTCGCGCTCGGCGCCGTCCTCGCCCTGGTCATCCTCCTGGTCCGCCGCCACGTCCCGGAGAGCCCGCGCTGGCTGCTGATCCACGGACGCGACCGGGAGGCGGAGGAGATCGTCTCCGCCATCGAACGGCAGGTGGAGTCCGAGAGGGGCGGCGAGCGGCTGCCCGAGCCCGCCGGCGAGATCACCATCCACCAGCGCCGCAGCGTCACGTTCGTGGAGATCGCCCGCACGGTCTTCTCCCGCTACCGCCGCCGCGCGATCCTCGGCTTCTCCCTCTTCATCGGCCAGGCGTTCCTGTACAACGCGATCACCTTCGGCTTCGGCGCCATCCTGACCACGTTCTTCGACGTGCCGTCCGACCACACCGGCTACTACTTCGCCGTCATCGCCGTCGGCAACTTCTGCGGCCCGCTGGTGCTCGGCAAGCTCTTCGACACCGTCGGCCGCAGGGTGATGATCTCCTCGACCTACCTGCTGTCCGGCCTGCTGCTGTTCGGCACGGCGTGGCTGTTCGACCAGGGCCACCTCAACGCCACGACGCTGACGGCCTGCTGGTGCGTGGTGCTGTTCTTCGCCTCGGCGGGCGCGAGCAGCGCGTACCTGACCGTCTCCGAGGTCTTCCCGATGGAGACGCGCGCGATGTCCATCGCCTTCTTCTACGCCCTCGGCACCGCCGCCGGCGGCATCAGCGGGCCCGTGCTCTTCGCGGACCTCACCGGAACCGGCAAGGTCGGCGACACGGTCCTGGCGTTCTCCATCGGCGCGGCGCTGATGTGCGCGGCCGGCCTGGTGGCGGCGTTCCTCGCGGTGAAGGCGGAACGCCGCTCGCTGGAGGACATCGCGCAGCCGCTGACGGCGGTGGCGGCCAAGGCCTCGGGCGCCGCGTCGGGAACGGCCCAGGGCCGCTCGGGCTCGCGCCCGGCGACGGCGTAGGCGGGGTGCCTCTGCCCGGCTCGGGCGTGGGCGGGGTGTGCGGCTGCCTGGCCCTGGCGTGGGCGGGGTGTGCCTCTGCCTGGCCCGGGCGTGGGCGGGGTGTGCGGCTGCCTGGCCCTGGCGTGGGCGGGGTGTGCCTCTGCCTGGCCCGGGCGTGGGCGGGGTGTGCGGCTGCCTGGCTCGGGCGTGGGCGGGGTGTGCGGCTGGTGGCCTGGCTGTCGTAGGCGAGGTGTGCTTCTACTGCTCGGTCGCTCGGTCGGCGACGGCCCAGGAGGCGAGGGCGACGGCCCCCGCGACCCCGAACACGGCAGGCCAGGCGCCCACCTTCTTGGCCAGCGGGTGCGACCCGGCGAAGGCGGCGACATACGCGGCGGTCAGCGCCCCGGCGGCCTTCCCGCCCGCCCGCGCCCGCCACTGCCGGGCGGCGGCCGCACCGGCGACGGCCAGCACGGCCCCACCGAGCTGCCGCTTCTTCGTCCAACGGGCCACGCCGTACCCGCCGACGAGTCCGCTCGCGGCGACGACGGAGCTGGGGACCTTGGCCATGTCTGCCTCCTTGGTGGTCTGCCCCGAGATTAAGCCGACGCCGTACCCGCCTTCGGACCTGAGTCGAGGCTTGTCAATTTTCCTCCCCGGAGTTATATAAAAACCAGAAGCCACCGCATGAGGCAGCACACAGAGCCGCGAGGAAGGGAGTGACCCGTGATGCTCATGCGCACCGACCCGTTCCGTGAACTCGACCGCGTCACGCAGCAGGTCTTCGGCGCCATGGCCCGCCCGTCCGCGATGGCGATGGACGCCTACCGATCCGGGGACGACTTCCTGGTCCACTTCGACCTCCCCGGCATCGACCCCGAGTCGATCGAACTCGACGTCGAACGCAACGTCCTCAACGTCCGCGCCGAGCGCACCTCGCCGGCGCCCCGGGACGCCGAGGTGATCGTCGCCGAGCGCCCCACCGGCACGTTCACCCGCCAGCTGTTCCTCGGCGACACGCTCGACACGGAACGCATCGACGCCTCGTACGACGCCGGCGTCCTGACCCTGCGCATCCCGATGGCGGAGCAGGCGAAGCCGCGCCGCATCCAGATCAGCGGCGGAGACAGCCGGCGCAAGGAGATCAGCGGCTGACGGCCAGCCGGAAACAACACGTGTATGAACCGCCCCGCAGGGGATTCGGATACGGGCGCCGGCGCTCACAGTGCACCGGCGCCCGCGGACGACCGGGACCTGGAGGAGGACGCCGCACATGACGACGACGGTGCCGAACACGACGACACTGAAGCCGACCACGACGCCGTTGCAGACCAAGCCCCCCATGCCACCGCGGCCCCGCCAGGCGACGGCGACCACGACCGCGACCGACTCGGGCTGGTTCAGGCTGATCGACGCGGTGAAGGAAGCGGGCCAGTATCCCACGAGAGGGGAGGCGGAGAGCATCACGCGCATCGTCCTGTCCGCACTCGGCGGCCAAGTGGTCGGCGAGGAACGCGTGGCGCTGGCGCAGGCTCTCCCGCGCGAGGCGGCCGTGGTGGTGGCCTCGCAGATCCCGGCCACCCGCCGCCTGACCGCAGCCGCGTTCGTGGACTCGGTGGCCACCCGCATCGAGGGCGCGACCCCGGCGACGGCCCGCTGGGACGTCAGCTCGGTCCTGAGCGTCCTGCCGCCCCTGCTGGGCGAGGACCTGACGAACCGCCTCCTGTCCGAACTCCCGCCGGGCTACGCCCTGCTGTTCGGAAGGGCGGACCTGATCCCGCCGCAGTAGGAACCCGGCCCGGCCGAGCCGCAATCCGCTGGCACCGGCCGGGCCCACAACCCGAGACTGTGCCTCGTGCGCTACTTGACGACGGACGACGGCACCCGGATCGCCTACGACGACCAGGGCCGGACCGACTCCCCGAACCCCCCGGTCCTCCTCCTGCACGGCCTGGCGGGCCACCTGGGCGAATGGGACGACCTGACCCCCCGCCTCCTGTCCACCGGCCACAGAGTGATCCGCTACGACGCCCGAGGCCACGGCGCGAGCACGCGCAGGCCGGGAGACATGACCCGAGCGGCAGCGGTCGCGGACGCGGCAGCCCTGCTCACCCACCTCGGCGCAGCCCCCGCAACGCTGATCGGCCAATCCCTGGGCGGCCTGACAGCCCTCCTCCTGGCAGCCCGCCACCCCCGACTGGTCTCCCACCTGATCCTGATGGAAGCGGGCCCGGCGGGCCCCACCCCGTCCCTCCCGACGGACATAGCGAAGTGGCTGGCCACGTGGCCGACCCCGTTCCGTTCCTTCGAGGAGGCCAAGACCTTCCTGGGCCACGAGGCCTGGGCCCGAGGCCTCCAAAAACGAGAGAACGGCTACCACCCCCGCTTCGACCCCGCCGCGATGACAGAAGCGGTAAGCGAACTGGCAACGGAAAACTACTGGTCCGACTGGTCCCGGATCACCTGCCCGACGCTGGTACTGCGGGGGGAGCGGGGCACGATGCCGGCCGAGGAGGCGAAGGAGATGCAGACCCGCCGCCCGGACACCAAGGTGGAGGTGATCACGGGGGCGGGACATGACGTGCACCTAGAGCGGTTGACGCAGGCGTATCAAGCAATCACAGCATTCCTACGGGAGGACAAATATCCCCCTCTTTGGACGCGCTCGGGTCCACGTCGAGGCGCTTAAGGGCCACGGCTCCATCGATTGGTTCGCGCTCTTGGGAAGATGCCTACTCCTCCTGCAGTCTCCGCTCGGTTACCCGCTCGATGAGCTGGATTACCGTATGGAGTCGTTCGTCCAGGAACTTCGCGTAATCGTCGTTGGCTAGGCCGCTATCAGAGTCGCTTCTGATGGCGTGGGAGGAAAGGACAGACTTCAATTTATCCTCGCCATAAGTGGCGGCCATCTCGCTCAGATATTTACTGGGTGCCTTATCTTTGATGATACGATTCGTTTCCGCGTCGATCAGGGTCCTATTGAGAAGTAGTTCCGCACTCTCCGTGACTCCTGAGCGAGTCAAGAATGCTTTCGGAAAGATGTGGTGAGAGTCAATTTGAACTTCTCCAACGCGGTATGGCGTCATGGCCTGACCGGTGTGAAAGTCCTCGGCTCGCGCCGTTGCAAGGAGGCACATGAGACCGCAGTACAGAGCCTTCCGTCGCACCGAGGCAGAGCGGAGGGTAGAGGCGCTGAGGGGAAGCTCATCAAGAGCTTCTGGCGCCTGCCCGTCTCCGCTGATGACCCACTCCTTTAGGCGTGCGTAGTCCGCTCCCGCCTGACTGTTGGCGCCTTGGTCATAGTTTGTGGTGAATACACTGCACCAGAAGAAGCGCTGCAGGCGGCTATAGGCAGCGGCTCGGCCTAGAGGCTCCAACTTCTGGACATCTCCCCAAACAGCCCCCATCGGCATTAGCAGCATTCCGTAAGGAAGCCACTTCGGTGCGACCAGTCCGCAATCGGACTGCAGCATGTCAATAACGCCGGCGATGCCTGAGACGGCCGACGACCAGTGCGTGGAAATGTCGAGTGCGGTCAGTTTCTTTAGGACATCAGACCGTTGGGCGGAAGCGTAGGCTTTGAGGCAGACGGTCTGCAGAACGCTATACGGATCGACTTTGAAATCGACCAGCGCCTTATAATTTTCTTGAGCCTCTATCCACAAGTCGCGAAGATTAACCCCTTGCGGGAAATAGCGGGCGGTCAAAAGTTCAAAGGGGCCAAGTGGCTTACCAGTTCGGTTGAGGGTTTCGAAGATCGTACATACTGCCTCTATCGGGGTTGTTTCCGGCAGAGTCAAGACCGGCAACCCATAAGAGCGCAGCGGTACAATGTACTTATCCCTCATCCTGCGATAGAGAGATTTGAGGTACTTGGCGCTGAAGGTCTCATCGCTGCCGGTGATATATTCGACGTAATCGTCAAGCCAATCATCAAAACTATTGACGTCGGCTACCGGAAAATGTGATGCGCCAAGTATTTCTTGGTTCTTCCTGGCCTGGGCCTTGTTTGTCGGGACGGGTACGGAAATGACTGCCCTGTCGAAATTCACCTCATGAAACTCTTTTATGTAGTCATTCTCGACTGTTACAAACTCGTCCACCTTGAGGTAGTACCGTTCGTCACCGACGCCGGTTAGGGCTTGGTACAACGCCGTGAGGCGCTGTTGGCCATCGAGGACTAGTTCCGCAGGCTTCTTGTCGCCCAAGTCGGGAGCGCCCTCGAAGCTGCGACTGGCGAAACTTTCGCCGTCCCCTTGCTTCCAGAGGAGCAGAGTGCCGACGGGGAACTCTGAGATGATCGATTGGATCAGCTCCTCCGTGCGGCTCGCGTCCCAGACGAAGTCTCGTTGAAAGTCCGGGAGTGCGATCTCTCGGCCATGGATGCGCGTCACCAGATTCGAGAGCTGCCGCGGGACTGTCTCGAAGATGGGGTCCGACTCGTAGGCGCTTGACATAGGAATCATCCAGGTTGCTCGGTGTTGAGGCCAGCTTGGAGCGACTGTGATGATCTTATGTACTAGTGGTGAACGGCGCCCCCCAACCTCCTGGGTTAAACGTCCAGTTGGGGCACGCGCATGAGGTTGACTCCCATGGGGACCGGAGAGTCCCGCCGGGCCAGCGGCTGTTACCCGCTGTCAAGCCGTCAAACGAGGTGGTGGCTTAGCCCCGCGCGCCGTGCTCACCGGAGGTGCAATCGGTAATCCTGCGCGAACGAGCGGAAGTTGAGGGGGAAGGTGTGTAAGAGTGGCAGCATGGCCTTGATCGAGACGTTTGAGCCGGTCTCCTCGGATGTCCAGAGACTGCATGGAGCAGTGACGTGCGGTTTTCGTTCTTTCACTGTCGGTGAGCGACGTGTCCTTCAGCTGGACACCTACGGGTCGCGCGACCGGCAGATTCCCGACAAGATCAGTCAGAGCATCCAACTGGATGTCAATGGGGCTCGGCAACTGATCAAGATCATCGAGGAAGCTTTTCCAGGGCTCGCCCGCTAAGTACCTTGTTTAGCCTCGTAGGGAGGTGGGGTAGGCCAAGAAACGCCTCCCCACCTGCCTTGATCGACCCTAGGAGACCCTCTCGGCGTTGTTCCGGCTGGCGCCGTGACACTCCCCATAAGCCGCCCCCGACCCGCACCAGCACCCCTCCCCCGCCCCGGAGGCCAGGCCATTGCTCGGCCTCGGGCTGCCAGGGTCGTTGCGTACTGGGGGAGCAGGGTCGGGTCCGACGGGGACGTGCCCTCCGATGCCGCGAAGGCCTCGTACGACGGGACCGTGCCCGTGACGATGCCCAGGTTGGGGGTGCCCGAGGTGGCCAGTTCGCGGAGGGAGGATTCTATCGTCGACAGGTGGGCCTCGTAGGAGGGGTACTCCTCCGCGAGGGCTGGGTAGTCGGCGACCAGTTCTGCCAGTTCGGGTGCCGGCCAGTGCAGGACCGCCACCGGGAAGGGGCGCGAGAGGGCCTCTCGGTAGGTGCCCAGTTCCGCCTGGAGGCGGGAGATCTCCGCCTGCAGTTCCGCCGGGTTGGAGGAGCCGAGGGACCAGACGCGTTTCGGGTCGTGGAGCTCGTCCAGGGGGATCGGCGCCGCGTTGAGGGTGTCCGCCTGCGCGTCCCAGTCGTCGTGGGGCAGGCCCAGCATGCGGCGGACCCGGTGGCGGCCGAAGAGCAGGGGGCGGGTGGCGTACGGGGGCTCGCCCTCCGCGGGGAGCAGCAGGTGCGCGGCCTGGGTGAAGGTGTCCTGCGCCGCCTCCAGCTCGTCGTGCGACTCCAGGGCCTCCGCCACGATCACCCATGGGGCGGGGTCGCGGGGGGCGGCGACCCGGATGCCCTCGATGATCGCGCGGGCCTCGGCCCCGTGGTCGTACTCCCAGAGGTTCGCGGCCTTGCGGGCGCGGACCAGGTGGGGGTTCTCCAGGGAATCCCCCGTCGCCAGCAGGCGGTCGTACAGGGTGGTGGCGGCGGGGCGGTCGCCGGCGAGTTCCAGGTGGGCCGCGGCCCGCAGCAGCAGGGCTTCCGCGTCCTCGGGATACAGGCCGGCGGCCCGCTCCAGGCGTGCCGCTTCGGCGGTGTGGTCGACGTTCTCGGCGGGCGTGTCGGAGCGCATGGGGGACACCGTACTGCCGATGGGTGACGAAAGTGAGGTATCCGCTGGCCAGGAGTGGATCCCCACATGCCTCGGGTACGGGGCTTCAGACCTCGCGCCGCGCGTCGTATCGTGCGGCCCTGCCGAGCCGCAGGGGGTGCCGTGCGCGTGCGGAATCGTCTTTTAGGTATTCGGCCCGTCCGTCCTGTCGTTCACCATCGCCGTCTGCGCCGGCGCGCGGTCCGCCGTCGTGTGCTGTGGGCGGGCGGGGAGTTGCTCGTCACCGTGGGGGTGCTCGTCCTGCTGCTCGTCGTCCACGAGACGTGGTGGACCAACCGGCAGGCCAGGGCCGGTGCCCAGCGGCAGGTGGCGGCACTGGAGCGAGAGTGGGAGGGGGAGTGGGGGACGGTCGTGGGGCACGGGGCCGGTGGGCGTGCTTCTCCTCGTGCGGAGAAGCGTGGTCGGCCTGGCCGGACGCCCGGGTCCGTGGCTGCCCCGGTGCCCGAGCCCGCGTCCGTCGGGCGCCGTGATCGGACCGCCTCCCCGGCCTACGCCGTCCTCTCCATCCCCCGCCTCCGCCTCCGCGTTCCCGTCGCCGAGGGCACGGGGCGGCGGGACGTGCTCGACAAGGGGTACGTCGGTCACTACCGCGCCACCCAGCAGCCGGGGCAGGCCGGGAACTTCGCCGTCGCGGGGCACCGGAACACGCACGGGGAGCCGTTCCGGTACGTCAACCGGCTGCGGCGCGGCGACGAGGTCCGGGTCGAGACCGCGGCCGCCGTCTACATGTACGCCGTCGACCAGGTGCTGCCGCAGACGTCACCCCGTGACTCCGGTGTCCTCGCGGCCGTACCCAGGAGTGCCGTGCGGCCGGGGTACGGGTACACCGGCCCCGGCTACTACCTCACCCTCACCACCTGCACGCCCGAGTACACCTCCCGGTACCGGCTGGTGGTGTGGGGGAAGCTCGTGCGGATGCGGCCCCGGTAGTGACCGGGTTTCCCCGGCCCTGGAGTCTCTCCGCTCCCGCAGCACTTCTATCGCGACCGCTCCCGCAGCGCCCCCACCACGACCGCGCCCGCCACCGCCAGCGCCGCCGACACCACCAGCGCCGCGTCCGCGCCGCGGGTCAGGCCGTCCGTCGACGTCGCCACGGCGATGGTCAGCGCGACGCCGGCGCAGGAGCCGATGTAGCGGAACGTCTGCTGCGCGCCGGAGCCCATCGCCGCGCGCTCGGGCGGGACCGACTCGACCGCGACCAGCGGGAGCGCGGCGTTCAGCAGTCCGCTGCCGACCCCGCCGATCAGCAGGCCGGGCAGCAGACGCGCCCAGGACCCGGCGGACAGGGCGCCGAGCATGGTCAGGGCGGCGACCGCGTGCAGTGCGAAGCCCGCCGCCAGCTGGAGGCGGGGCGGGACGCGGCCCGCCAGGCGCCGGGCCTGCAGTGCCACGACGAAGGACAGCCCGGACCAGAGCAGGAACAGCCAGGCCGTGGCCATCGCCGACATGCCGAGCGTCTGCTGGAGCAGCGCCGGCAGATAGCTGAACAGGCCGATCACCGCCAGGCCCGTGAACAGTCCGCCCACCGAGGACCCCAGGAAGCGGGGGCGGCGCAGCAGGGTCAGGTCGATCATCGGGGTGGCCGTGCGGCGTTCGACGACGGCGAAGAGGGCGAGCAGGGCGAGGGTGGCCAGCAGCAACAGGGCCACCGGCGCGCGCAGCCAGCCGTCCCGGCCCAGGGTCAGCGCGGCGACCAGGGCGACCAGGGCCGGTCCGAAGGTCAGCGCGCCGAGCACGTCGGGGCGTCCGCCGCGCGGTGCGCGGGACTCCGTGAGGGTGCGTGCCGACAGGGCCGCCGTGAGCAGCGCCGCCGCGCCCAGGACGCCGTAGGCCGTCCGCCAGTTCGGCAGCGCCCCGGCGAGCAGCGGGCCGACCGCGATGCCGCCGGAGACGAACGCGCCCCACACGCCGGTCGCGTGCAGCCGGCCGCGCGGGGTCGGGAACGCGTGCACGATCAGGCCGAGGCTGCTCGCCAGCAGGGCGGCGCTGGCCGCGCCCTGTGCGACGCGGGCCAGCGTGAACAGCCAGGTGGAGGTGGTGAGCGCGCCGAGGGCGGTGGTGACGCCGAGGGCGAGGGTGCCCGCGGTGAAGATCCGGCGGCGGCCGTAGTCGTCGGCGAGGCTGCCGGCGACGAGAAGGAGGGCGGCCAGCCCCAGCGGGGTGCCGTTGAGCAGCCAGGCCTGGGCGGAGAGCGGGGTGTGCAGGTCGGCGGCGGTGTCGGGGAGCGTGACCATCGGCGCGGTGTACGTCATCAGCGCGACGGCGGTGGCCGCGCTGGTCAGCGCGAGGGTGGCGCGCGGGCGGGCGGCCGGGGCGTCCCGGATCGGGGCGGGGGTGGCCGGACGGGTGCCGGACGTGTCCCGGCCGGGGGCGGGCGCCTGGGTGGCGGGGTCGGGGCTTGGCATGACCGTTCCTCGGTTCGGTGATTGAACCTACCTGGACATGGCCACCGTAGCAGGGTGGGTTCGGTGAATGAACCTTCGCCGGAAAAGTCGCTACAGTGGACGGCATGGCACTGGGCAAGGACTACGCGACGCAGGAGTGCTCGATCGCCCGGGCACTGGAGGTCGTCGGCGAGCGGTGGACACTGCTCGTCATCCGCGACGCCTTCTTCGGCGTCCGGCGCTACAACGACTTCCTCGTCCACCTCGGCATCCCCCGCGCCGTCCTCGCCGGCCGCCTCCAGACCCTCACCGAGCAGGGCATCCTCGAAAAGCGCCGGTACCAGCAGTCGCCGCCGCGCGACGAGTACGTCCTCACCGAGCGCGGCCTCGCCCTGTGGCCCACCTTGCGCTCGCTCGGCCTGTGGGGCCGCGAGCACTACGGCGAGCAGCCGCTGCGCCTGTTCCGGCACGCCACCTGCGGCACGGAGCGCGAACTCGGCCCGTACGGCGAATGTCGCGACTGCGGAACCATCGTGCCGGTGGCGGACGTTGTCATGGTGCCGGGGCCGGGACTCGACCCCGACCCGGCGGATCCGGTCAGCCGGGCCCTGCTCCAGCCACGGAGGCTGCTGCAGCCCCTCGACGCGGATCCTGTATAAACGGGCTCATATGGACGGGCCCAGACAAACGGGCCCAGGTAAACGGGCTCATGTGATCGGGCTCATACGGTCACGGGGATGACGAAGGGGATGGGGGAGTGCCGGTGAACCGCGACTGGGCCGGGCTGCGTCCCGCCGCCGTGCTGCTGCTCCTCGTCCTCCAGATAGCCCTGCTCGACACGGGCAGCCTCTCCGCCACCGTCGCGCTCGCCGCGACCGCCGCCGCCGGCTCCGCGCTCGCGCTGTGCGCGCTGGTCGCCGCGTGCTCGGTGCCCGCCCTGCCGCGCACCCGTATCCGTACGGCGATACGCGACCGGGCCCGGCGTACGGCTTTCCTGCCCCAGCGCGACCCCGACGCGCCCGGCCGCCGCCGGCCCCGGGCACCCGGGCACGCCCTCCTGGCGACCGCCGCGTAGGGCTCCACCCCGACACCACGCCCACCCTGCCGTTCGGCACGGGCCGCCGTCCCAGGCACGGGTGCGGAAGGAATCGGGGTATCCCCGCGCGGGTCGTCATGCCGATCTCTCTTGTCCCGGCACGACGTGACCCCGGAGGGCCACTCACCCATGTCCGTTTTCGCCCAGCTCGTCGAGCGGCTCGCCGAGCTGCTCCAGCCCCTCTTCCACGCCTCCTCCGCCGCCGCGGCGATCGTGCTGTTCACGATGCTCGTCCGGCTGCTCGTGCACCCGCTGTCCCGGGCCGCCGCCCGCGGGCAGAAGGCCAAGGCCGCGCTCCAGCCGAGGATCGCCGAGCTGCGCAAGAAGCACGCCAAGGACCCCGAGAAGCTGCAGAAGGCCGTCATGGCCCTGCATGCCGAGGAGAAGGTCTCACCGCTGTCGGGCTGCCTGCCGAGCCTCTTGCAGCTGCCCGCGTTCTTCCTGCTGTACCACCTGTTCTCCAACACCACGATCGGCGGCGAGGCCAACGGGCTGCTCAGCCATCAGCTGCTCGCCGCGCCGCTCGGCGACCGGTGGGCGGACGCCCTGGGCGACGGCGGCCCGTTGGGCGGGGCCGGGCTCGTCTACCTCGCCCTGTTCGCGCTCGTCGCCGTCGTCGCCGCGTTCAACTACCGCCGCACCCGGCGGACCATGGCCGAGAACGCCCCGTTGCCGGCGGCCGGCCCCAACGAGCAGGTTCCCGGGCTCGGGGCGGTCACCAAGGTCATGCCGTTCATGTCCTTCTTCACGCTCGTCACCGTCGCCGTCGTACCGCTGGCCGCCGCGCTGTACGTGGTGACCAGCACCACGTGGAGCGCGGTGGAGCGGGCGGTGCTCTACCGCTGAGTCCTGTCGGGCAGGGGGC
>NZ_PQSS01000064.1 GCF_002920535.1 Streptomyces sp. Ru71
GGCGGGAGCAGCCGCGGGGCCCGGGCCGCCGGGACCGGCGGTCGCCGTGGGGCGGGTACCGCCGCCCGCCGGGGCAGCGGTGGGCCAGCCACCGGGCCTGCGGCCACCTCCGGCCGGGGCGGCCGTGGGCCAGGCGCCCGGGGCAGGAGCAGCGGGGGACGGGGTGGCGGCCGGCGCGTCGGCAGCCGGGGAGACGGCGGCGGAATCGCCGTGCTGGGCGGCGGGGGCGGCGTGCTGGGCGGCAGGGGCGGCGGCCTCGGTCGCCGGCCGGCCTCCGCCCTGCTGCCCGGCACCACCGGGCGCGGCGGCCGGTACGGCCGGGGAGGCCGGCGGAGCGGCCGGCACCGGCACCCCGGCACCGGGGCCCGGGCCCGGACCGCCGACGGGCGCCCCGGCACCGGGCGCACCCGCGCCCGCGCCCGCGCCCGAGGAGCGGACCGCCGCGCGCGCCGCGGCAGCCCCGCCACCGGCGGGAACGGGCGCACCGGCGCCCCCACCCGCCGGACCGGCGGGAACGGCGCCCGGGCCGCCCGCGTGGGGCATGGCACCCCCGTGCGCCTCGGGCCCGGGGACGTACCCCATGGCGGGCATCCCCGCGCCGGCGGAGAAGTTCACGCCGCGCTCGATGCGGTCGAGCCGGGCCATCACGGACCGCTCGTCGCCGTAGGCGGCCGGGAGCAGGACGCGGGCGCAGATCAGTTCGAGCTGGAGACGGGGCGAGGTGGCGCCGCGCATCTCCGTGAGGCCCTCGTTGACGAGGTCGGCGGCGCGGCTGAGATCGGCGGCGCCGAAGGAGCGCGCCTGGGCCTGCATCCGCTCGATGACGTCGGCCGGGGCGTCGATCAGCCCCTTCTCGGCGGCGTCGGGCACGGCGGCGAGGATGACGAGGTCGCGCAGCCGCTCCAGCAGGTCGGCGACGAACCGCCGGGGGTCGTTGCCGCCCTCGATGACGCGGTCGACGACCTCGAAGGCGGCGGCGCCGTCACCGGAGGCGAAGGACTCCACGACGGAGTCGAGCAGCGAGCCGTCGGTGTAGCCGAGGAGGGAGGTGGCCATGGCGTAGGTCACACCGTCCTCGCCGGCGCCGGCGAGCAGCTGGTCCATGACGGACATCGAGTCACGCACGGAGCCGGCGCCGGCGCGCACGACGAGCGGCAGGACGCCGTCCTCGACGGGGATGTTCTCCTTCTGGCAGACCTCGCCGAGGTAGTCGCGCAGGGTCCCCGGGGGCACGAGCCGGAAGGGGTAGTGGTGGGTCCGCGACCGGATGGTGCCGATGACCTTCTCGGGCTCGGTGGTCGCGAAGATGAACTTCAGATGCTCCGGCGGCTCCTCGACGACCTTCAGCAGCGCGTTGAAGCCGGCCGACGTGACCATGTGGGCCTCGTCGATGATGTAGATCTTGTACCGGCTGCGGGCGGGCCCGAAGAACGCCTTCTCACGCAGGTCACGGGCGTCGTCCACACCACCGTGGGAAGCTGCGTCGATCTCGATGACGTCGATCGAACCCGGCCCGTTCCTGGCCAGGTCGAGACAGGACTGGCACTCGCCGCACGGCGTCGGGGTGGGACCCTGCTCACAGTTCAGGCAGCGGGCGAGGATGCGCGCGCTGGTCGTCTTGCCGCATCCGCGGGGCCCGCTGAACAGGTACGCGTGATTGACCCGGTTGTTCCGCAGCGCCTGCTGCAGCGGGTCGGTGACATGCTCCTGCCCGATGACCTCGGCGAAGGACTCCGGGCGATAGCGGCGGTACAGCGCGAGAGACGACACGCTTACGAGGTTATAGGCGCCCACTGACAATCCGGGCAGCCGGAAGAGGCGACGAAGGACACCCCGGGCACCAGGCGCCGCGGCCCCGTCGCACACACGCAAGCGCCCCCCACGCACCCGCCAGAGCCGACCTACCCTTGCTGCCTTCCGGCCCTGGGGGAGTTCAGTCAGATAGCGCCGCGTGAGGGGCTGCGCACAGCCTACCCGATGCGGGCCAGGGGGAACGAGTTCGCGAGCACTCCCCTCGGTCATGTAATGTTTCCGGCGGAGGATTCGCCTAGAGGCCTAGGGCGCACGCTTGGAAAGCGTGTTGGGGGCAACCCCTCACGAGTTCGAATCTCGTATCCTCCGCCAGCCCAGAGGGCCGGACCGCGAAAGCGGCCCGGCCCTCTGGCGTTTGTCCGGCCCGCCCAGCGCCTGGCCAGGCTCACCGCGCGCCTGGCTGAGTGTGAGCCCAGTCACAGGCGCGCGTCGGCGAGGGCCGCGACCGCCCCCTGTTTCAGGCCGGGCTTTTCATCCAGGCGGTGAGCCGGGCCCACCAGCCGCCCCTCCCGACCGACCGGGCCGGCACCGACATCGGCACCGGCGCAGGCGCAGGCACCGACACCGGCCCCGGCTCGCACCGGCACCGCTGATCCGCCGGCACGCCGGAGAGCACCTGCTCCACATGCTGTCCGCAGCCCTCGTAAGTCACTTTCCGGCATGACCCGCAAACAGCACGCTGGCACATGATTCGCTCCCTTGACGCCGACCCCTCATTTACGGACCAGTAATATCAACAGTTTCGTCACAGCCGAATTTCACCGTTCCGCCACAACGGATGTCCGTATCCGCATTGTCTCCACAAATGATCGACTCTCGTCGATGAAGGAGTCGGCCAGGAGGGGGCGTCCGGCTCTCAGAGGGCCCGCCATGGGGCGCACAGATCCGGACGCAAGGGGCATAGGGCTCAAGTTCGGCATGGCGCGTCTCACCCGACGGCATCGAGCGACCACGATCCGCAATCGCCCTGAGTTTGCCCGGAATACCGAAACAGTGGTTCCATCGCGCCCGGCCGGGAAATGGAGGCGCTCCTCCACATTGTGACAGGCCGTCTCCGCGTCATTTTGAGATCGTCGGCCCGGGCGCGGCGAGGGCGACAGACCGAGAACGGCAACCGCCCTCACCGGACGGGTGGTGTGCGCCGGTCGGAAGGGAGCAACGTGAGTTGCTCGCACGCCGTAGGGTGCCCCCTTTTCCCCCTTCTCAGGGAGAGCTTGCAGGGGTGGCGCGACTACTACTGCGACAGCGAGGACCAGTGGCGCGGCTGCGCGCGCTACCAGATGTCACTCACCGGTGAGCGGGTGCCGATCAGCCTGCTGCCCAACGGGGCCCGGGCGCGGCACCTCGAAGACGCCGACCGGCCCAGCCGCGCCCAACCGCAGCAGGGAGCCGGGCAGGCGCCGCCGCCACGGCACGATCCCTGGGCACCGACGGGCGGTTCCTGGCAAGGGCCGACACCGGCCCAGCCGCCCCACCCGTCGGCACCGGTGCCCGAGGCTTCGCAACCCGCGGCCGGGTTGGGGCCGGCGTCTCCGACGATCCCGGTCTCGCATCACCGGCCGTCGTCATCCACGCAGTTTCCCCAGCCCGCGGAACGCCCGTCCCGACGCGCGCGGCGGGGGAGCGGCGGCAAGCGCGGCTGGTGGGCCCGATTCACCGAATGGATGGGAGGCCCCGCATGAGTGGCTACTGGCCCTGGTGGGCCGGCGCTGCCGGGCTCGCTCTGATCACCATCAACTACGCCCTCACCACGGACCGTTCCTTCGGGGTCTCGTCCGCGTGGGATCGCGTGCTGCACTGGCGCAGGGAGCGCCGGCTGGAGCGGATGGACGAGGAGTTCACCGACGAGCGCGCTCTGGCCGACGCCCTCGCCGCGGCGACGGCGGAGCACTTCGGCACCGCCCCGGCGAACGCTGAACACCTCGGCACCGGCCCGGCGAACGCAGCGCACTTCGCCACCGCCCCGGCGGCGGCCCAGCACTTCGGCACCGGCCCCGCCGCGCCCACCGTGCCGCCGGCCTCGTACGGGACGTCACAGCCGGCCGTGGCGGACGTCGAACCGGTGGTGAGCGCGGACGGCACCCCGGTCACCGGACCGGGCCCGGCCCCGCTGGTCACCCAGGCCGCCCTGCTGGTGTCGATCTTCCTCGGCGGACTGATCGCCGCGGTCGCCTCCGGGCGGTTCCGCCTCCGGTTCGACATGGGCCCCGGGTTCCGGGACCTGGTCACGGCCGATCCGGTCACCATGCTCGTCCTGCTGTTCGTCGGAGGCGTGCTGGTCGGGTTCGGCACGCGGCTGGCCGGTGGGTGCAGCTCCGGTCACGGACTCAACGGCTGCGGCCGTCTGCGTCCGGTCAGCCTCGTCGCGACCGCCGTGTTCTTCGGCACCGCCGTCGCCGTGTCGTTCCTGCTGTGGAAGGTGATCTGATGCGTACGCGCGGTGCGGTCCTGGTGGCCAACATCATCACCGGACTGACTCTCGGCTTCACCGTCTCCAACATCGGCTTCGGCGACTACACCGAGCTCAACCGCATGTTCACCTTCCAGGACCTGCGCATGCTCCTCTCCTTCGCCGGCGCCGTCGCGATCATCGTGTGCGCGTTCGCCCTGCTGCGGGTCCGCCGCACCCCGGGGCGCATCCACGCCGGTGTGATCCCCGGCGCGGTGCTGTTCGGCACCGGCTGGGCGATCTCCGGTGGCTGCCCGGCCATCCCGATCGTGCAGGTCGCCGGCGGATACCTGCCCGCCCTGGTCACCCTGGTCGGCGTCAGCGTCGGTATCCGGCTGTGCCGGTGGGCCAACGCCCGCTGGTTCCACCTCGACCGCGGTTCCTGCGGACTGTGACCGAGGACGCGACGGCCCGCCCGGGTCAGCTCGGCGACTTACCCCCCGGCCAGACCGTCGAGCGCGTCGGCGACTGGCACGCGACCGGACGTGCCGCGCGCGCGGCCGCCCTGATCGCCGAGACCGCCGAGCGGGCGGCGGCCGAGGCCGACGCGCACACGCCCGATTGAGCTCCACCTCCTGCGCCCGTCAGGACGAACGAAGGCCCGACTCGTGCGAGGCCGGACCCGTGGCCCTCCGGCAGCGCCCTCAAGGCCCGTCCGGCCCCGCGCCCTGGGCTCGTCTGCGTTGGTAGTGGGTCCGGCCCTTGGCGGAGTTCCCGCAGGTGGCCATCGAGCACCAGCGGCGACGGCCGCCCCGGGAGCTGTCGATGAACACCCAGCCGCATCGCGGACCCAAGCAGACACGGGTGCGTTCCCGTGGCAGGGCACGCAGCAGGTCGAGCGCCTGCAGGGCGATCTCGTGCTGGAGGTAGTCGAGCCCCGACGTCCCGACGCCGACCTCGACTCGCGGCGTGTCCCCGCGGACGGTGAGGCGGGCATGGGCGGCCGCTCGCTTCCAGTGACTCCCGATCCGGTCGACCGCCTCCTCGGGAGCGGGTGCCTCGTGGTGGATCAGTGCCGTGAGCACATCGTGCAGGGCCTCGCGCAGCTCGCGGACGCGGTCCAGGGACTGCTCGGCCGCGTCGGGCTCGGTGTCGGCCAGCCGTCGCAGGGCCGTGAGGTCGGCAGGGGCGAAGTGCCCGGTGAGGGCGGCCCATTCCAGCAGGCGCGGGTAGCCGTCGAGCCAGTCGACCGGCTCCGTGTCGCGTGCGGTCACGGTGTTGACCAGGTCGATGACGACATGCCCGCCGACCAGGTCGCGGGGCCTGAAGGTGTGGGGCTGGACGGTTCCCGCCACGGCTGACCGCCTTTCTGCTTGCCTCCGTCTGTCCAACCGGTGTACTGATGTTATCCGGTTGGATCGGCTTCAGGTCGCGTAGGAGACGCCCATGGCCACTGCCGTCGAAGTCATCGCGGCCCCCTGGAACATCGGCTTGCGGCCGCCCGCGCCGGGCCGGGAGCCCGGAACCTGGCGGGCGCCGCACGCACTGCTGTCCGCGGGGCTGGAAGAGCGTCTGCGGCCGGCCCGGGTGGTGGAGCTCGACCGTCCCCGCTACGCGTTCGACCCACAGCCTGCGACCCGCATCCGCAACGGGGTGACCCTGCGCGAGCACACGCTGCGGCTCGGCGAGGCGGTCCGGGACGCCCTCGCCGCCACCCGGTTCCCCGTCGTCCTGGGCGGCGACTGCAGCATCCTGCTGGGCTGTCTGCTGGGGGCCCGGCGCCACGGACGCTGCGGACTGGTCCACCTCGACGGGCACAACGACTTCCGCCACCCCGGCAACTGGGACGCCGGCTCGTCCCTCGGCGCGGCGGCCGGAATGGACCTGGCCCTGGCCACCGGCCGGGGCGAGCTGCTGCTGACCCACTGGCCCGAGGTGGGCCGAGGGCTGGTCGCCGACGAGGACGTGGTCCAGATCGGCGACCGGGAGGAAGGGGAAGCACCCCCGGTGACCCGGTTCACCGCCCGGGAGCTCCAGCAGACCGGTGTCGCCCGCGTGACGGAGCGGGTCGCCCGCCGCCTGGCAGAGCGCGAACTGGACCGCGTCTGGCTCCACCTCGACCTCGACGTACTCGACGAACGCGTCCTGCCCGCCGTGGACTCCCCTGGCCGGCCCGGCCTGGACTTCCCGCAACTCGCCGAACTCGTCTCGACCCTGGCCGGCACCGGCCGGCTGGTGGGGCTCGACGTCGCCATCTACGATCCGGAACTCGACCCGGACGGTGCGTACGCCGCTCCCCTCGTCGACTGTCTCGCCTCCGCCCTGGCTCCCCTCGCGACCGTGGAGACGCACGCATGAAGACGTTGCTCGCCGACGGGCCCAGCCCCCTTTACGCCGCCGAGATGGAGCAGTTCGGCCGGCTGACCGGGCACTGGGCGACCCGGATCACCTACTACCCCGCCGACGGCTCACCGGCCCACAGCGTCAGCGGTGAATGGGAGTTCGGTTACGCCCTGGAGGGCAGGGCGGTCCTGGACGTCTGGCAATGGCCCGGGCGCGAGGAACTCCCCGCCGCAGGTCGCGCCCCGGACCAGGAGTGCGGTCTGTGCGTGCGCATCTGGGACCCGCGCCTGCAGCTGTGGCGGTTCACCTTCCACGGGACCGCCCACGGCGATCCGGTGCACATGTACGCCCGCCAGATCGACGACGACATCGTGATGGAGCGCGCCGTGGACGGCGACCTCGTCCGCTGGACGTTCACCGACATCACCTCCGACACCTTCCACTGGCGCAACGAACGGTCCACCGACGGCGGACTCGGCTGGCGACTCGACCAGGAGGTCAGTGCGCGCCGCCTGCGGTGAGCCCGATGCCTTGCTTCCGGCCCGCTCAGGGCACCAGCCGTCGCTCCTTCGCCACCGCCACCGCGCCCGAGCGGGTGTCGACGCCGAGCTTGTCGTAGATGCGGCGCAGATGGGTCTTGACCGTGGCCTCGCTGATGTGGAGCTCGCGGGCGATGTCCCGGTTGCCGAGGCCGCGGGAGAGGTGGGTGAGGATGTCCCGTTCCCGGGGGGTCAGGGCGGGGGCGGGGTTGCGCAGATGGGCCATGACGCGCCCGGCGACGGGGGCGGACAGGGTGGTGCGGCCCCGGGCGGCGGAGTGGATCGCGGCGAACAGCTCCTCGGGCCGCTCGGCCTTGAGCAGGTAGCCGGTGGCGCCGGCCTCGATCGCCCGGGTGATGTCGGCGTCGGTGTCGTAGGTGGTGAGGACGAGGACGTACGGGGCGTCCCGCTCGGCGACCAGCCGGCGGGTGGTCTCGACGCCGTCGATGCCCTCGCCGAGCTGGAGGTCCATCAGGACCACGTCCGGGCGCAGCTTGCGGGTCAGCGCGAGCGCCTCCTCGCCGCTACCGGCCTCCCCGATCACCTCGATGTCGGGGGCGCTGCCCAGCAGGGCGAGCAGCCCGGCGCGGACCACGGCGTGGTCGTCGCAGACCAGGACTCGGACGACGGTGCTCATACGGGCGGCTCCAGGGGGATCGCGGCCGACAGCACCGTGCCCTCGCCCGGTGCCGACTCGATGGTGAGGGTGCCGCCCAGCTGCCGCAGGCGGGCCCGGATCGCCGGCAGTCCGTGGCCGCGCACGGAAGTGGCGGGCCGTGCCTCGTTCGCCGAGGCGTCGAAGCCGCGGCCGTCGTCGGCGACGTCCAGGACGATCTCGTCGTCCAGGCAGGTCAGGGTCAGCGTCGCGGTGCGGGCGCCGGCGTGTTCGCGGACGTTGGCGAGGGCGCCCTGGGCGATGCGCAGCAGGGCCGACTCGACCAGGGCGGGCAGCGGATGCGCCGGGCTGCCCTCGGCGTGCACGCGGACCGTCAGGTCGGCGGTGGCCGCGCGCTCGGCCACCGCGCGCAGCGCCTTGAGCAGCCCGCCGCCCTCGGCGAGGTCGGCCGGGGCCAGGTCGTGCACGAAGCGGCGGGCCTCGGCGAGGTCGCGCTCGGCGATGGAGGCGGCCGTACGGACGTGGGTGCGGGCCGTGCCCGGGTCGCTGTCCCAGAGCCGGTCGGCGGCCTGGAGCAGCATGCGCTGACTGGACAGGCCCTGGGCGAGGGTGTCGTGGATCTCGCGGGCGAGGCGTTCGCGTTCGGCGAGGGTGCCCTCGCGGCGTTCGGTGGCGGCCAGTTCGCGCCGGGTGCGGATCAGGTCGTCGATCAGCTCGCGCTGGCGGCGGGCCTGGCGCTCCATGACGACGAACACGGCCGTGGCGACGGCGGCCACGGCCGGCGGGGCGAGCAGCACGTTCGGGTCGGGCCAGCCCGCCAGCTGCGCCTGGGCGGTCACGGCGAGCGCGGTGAGCCCGCCGACGAGGACGATCGCGGCGCGGGCCGGCAGGGTGCGCAGCCCGGTGTAGAAGAGGGGGACCGCGCACCAGGCGAAGCTCGGGGCGAGCGTCACCAGCACCGCCCAGGTCGCGACCACGGCCGTGAGCCAGGCCAGCCGGCGTGCGGTGAGGCGGGCGCCGAGGGCGGGGCCGAGGACGTAGAGCAGCGCCAGGAACAGGGACAGCGCCACCACCCAGGGGGTGCGCGGCTCGCCCGGGTGGCGGAGCAGGAAGCGGGCGAGCGAGGCGCCGAGCAGCACGAAGAACGCCGTGTGCATGATCACGGCGAGGGTGCGGGTGTCGTCGTCGCCCTCCGGACGGGGCGCGGCCGTGGCCGTCGTACCCATGACGCGCTCACCTCCCCGGTACGCCGCTGAACTGGGCAAACAACTTCATTGTCGCCCCGGGTCCGGGAACGGGGGGTCATCCGATCGGCTGACCTTCACCCCATTGGCGTGGGGCCCGCGCGGCTGTGCCGGTGCGCCGGTCAGCGCGCGAGGACGACCTGCCGCACCTCGCTGACCTGGTCGGTCTCCGACACCCGCACCGTCACCTTCATCGTCCAGGTGCCGGGCAGGGGGAGGGTGACGCGGTCGGCAGCCCAGTAGCCGCCCCGGTCGGTGACACGGGCGTCGATCGGCCCGATCCGCTGCGCCGGCAGGGTGAAGGACACCCGCAGTTCGGGCACGGTCGCCAGGCCGCCGTCGGGGCCGTAGACCACCGCCTGCACGGAGGTGTCGCCGGCCCGCCCCGGGTCCAGCGTGACCTGCACCTTCCCGCGGCCGCCCGGGGTGCCGACGTCGAACGGCACGTCGGTGACCGAGGCCGTGGGCAGCCCGGGCGCGGCGACCGGCTGCGTCTTGGCCGCCTCGGCGGCGGCCCGCCCGGGGAGGGTCCCGGCGAGGACGGTCGAGATCAGCAGGACGAGCGCGCCGAGGGCCGTCTCAACGAGGACGGCCCGGCGGAGCAGCCGGCGGTCGGGCCGCGGGGAGAGCGCCGGGTCCGGGTCGCCGCCGGCGGCCGTCCCGTTCGTGTGCGGCTCCGGTCCCCCGGCCATCGCGGGCAGCCGCTCCCGTACGGCGCCGGCCTCCGCCCCTGTCCGCAGCCGCCCGGTGAGATGCCGGGCCCCGGCGGCGGCCGTCAGCAGCAGCGTCACCGCGGCCAGCTTGAGCAGCAGCAGACGGCCGTACCCCGTGCCGGTGAGCGCGTCGAGGGAGCCGAGGCCGCGCCAGGACTGGTAGACGCCGGTGAGCGCCAGGACGGTGACGCAGCCGAGGGCGAGCCGGGAGAAACGGGTGACGGCGGCCACCGGCACGTCGGACGTGCACAGCAGGGTGACCAGGCCCCCGAGCCACACGGCCGCCGCCAGCAGGTGCAGCAACGCGGCGGCCATCGCGACGGGCACCTGGATCCCGGCGGCGGCGTGCTCGGCGACCGCCCAGGTCAGGGCCAGGCCGAAGGCCAGTGCCGCGCCCGCCGCCCGCGCCCTTCGGCCCCACGCCCGGCGCCGCACCAGCACACCGGCCGCCGCCAGCAGGCCCAGCCGGGCCACCAGGGCGATCCCCGGGCGGGTGGTCAGGGTGCGGGCCGCGCCGGAGGGATCGAGCACGGTCGACAGGCCCGTACCCCTCTCATAGGGCGCCCGCAGGAGCAGCAGTACGGCGGTGGCGGCGGCCAGCGTCGTCCACCCCACCGCCGTCGGGGTGCGCGCCGCCCCCGGTGCCAGCGCCCGGAACACCCCGCCGCCGATGAGCAGGGCGGCGCCCAGGTAGGCGGCGTACCGGGCGAGGTCGTAAAGGCCGCCGACGGCCGTGTTCTCCGGCTGCGTGGCGGCGACGGGCGGCGCGGGCGTGGGGGCGCCGACGGAGTAGGTGAAGGCGCCGGAGACGGGGTGGCTGTCGGCGGACACCACCCGCCAGGCCACCGTGTACGTGCCCCGGCCCTGGCCGGCCGGCAGGGTGACGCGGACGGTGTCGGAGCGGCCCGGCGCGTGCTGTGGCTCGCCGGTGCGCAGCCGGTGGTTGCCGGGATCGAAGACGCGGACCGAGTCGTCGAGCAGGGCGACGGACTCGGTGAAGGTGAGGGTGAGGTGGTCCGGGGCCGTCGTCAGAACGGAGGCGTCGGCGGGGTCGGTGCCGCGCAGGACGGCGTGCGCCCAGGCGGGCGCCGCGCCGCCGAGGAGGAGCAGGGTCAGCAGGGCGCCCAGCAGCACCGCGCGCCCTGTCCGTCGTTGTCCGCACGCATGCCTGTCGACCACGCGGTCCGCTCCCCTGCCGCCGTCCGCTCCGCTTGCCGCCGGATGTCCCGGGCGCCCGGAACTCCCCTCGGCAGTACGTACGCGCGCGAGACGCGGATCGCTCAGCGGGCTCCCGTACGGCCGGGGCGGACGGTCACCCGGCTCCCGTACGGCCGGCCCGAGCGGACGGTCTCCTCGCAGCCGTCGGCTAGCCGGGGCGGACGGTCTCCCGGTGCAGGAAGGCCAGTTGGGCGTGCTTCTGCGGCAGGTACACGTCCGGCAGGTCGATCTCGGGCAGGACGACCACCGGTCCCATCTCGAAGCCCAGCCGTTCGAAGCGGGTGATCGCCTTGCCGTTGCGCACGTCCGGGTCGACGACGATCCGCTGCCGGTCCAGGCCGCGCAGCACATAGGCCGTGATCGCCGAGACCAGGTGGGCGGTCCAGCCGGTGCGCGCACCGGCGGGGCCGGCCGGGGCGAGCAGCAGGTGGACGCCGATGTCGCCGGGCCGCACGGGGTAGCACTCGCCGACCCGGTCGGCCTCGGGCTCGTAGGTCTGCAGGAGGGCGGCCGCCTCACCGTCCTTGGCGACGAGGAAGGCGTGATGGGTGTCCAGGGTCTCCATGTGGGCGTAGATCTCGGCCACCTGCGTCACCGTCAGCCCCGTCATGCCCCAGAAGACGGCGCGTTCCTCGCTGACCCAGCGGTGGATCACCTCGGCGTCGGCGTGCGGGTCGAGGGGCAGCACGCGGACGGTGCCGAAGCCGTCGATCCGCTGCTCGTGCACGGCCTCGCGGTGCTGGAGGTCAGACATCGCTCTCCTTCGTGAGCTGGTCCCAGTCGGTGACGACGGGAACGAGTTCTCCCTTGAGCCACAAGGGGAGTTGGTCGCGGTGGTGCGGCGCGTCGGCGGTGCCGTCCGCGCCGAGGGGCACCACCCAGCGGCTGTTGTCGCGCCGGTGCAGGTCCCAGACGTAGCGGGCCGCCGGTCCGCGCGCGGCGAGATCGGTGACGCCGGGCACGGCGGTGGTGCACAGCACGCAGTCGTGGTCGCCGGACAGGCCCGGTGCGTCGTACGGCGTTGCCGTGAGCGCCCGCCAGGGGGCGAGGCGGTGGGTGTCGCCCCAGGTGCCGGCCGGCGGCCGGGCGGCGACCTCCTCCACGGCGGCGCGCAGCAGGGCGGCGCGGTCGATGCCGTAGACGTCCGGTGCCCGCAGCAGGTGTTCGAGTGCGAAACCGATGCGCGGGGTGAGGGCCAGCCAGGGCTGGAAGACCTCCGGGTAGGCGGGCGGGGACGTGAGGGCCGCGAACGCCTCCTGCGCGGCGAACCGCCGCACGAGGGCGCCGCGCACGGCCGCGTACAGCGCCGCGTCCCGGCTTGCGGCGTCCATCCGGCGGTCCCAGCCCAGCAGCCGGTCGCGCAGCGCGGCCGCGTCCGGGCCGAGCCCTTCGAGTGCGGCCAGACCGTCGAGCAGGGGCCCGGCGGAGGCGAGGTGGGTGTCCATGTGGACGGCGGCCATGTCGCCGGCGGACCACTCCCGCCGACCGGACAGCAGGGCGCGGATGCGTTCGGCGCGATGGTCCGGGGCGAACTCCGTGCCCAGCTCGGCCGCGAGGCCGCGCTGGTTGGCCATGACGGCGACGCCGTCGTCGAGGCCGGCGCGGGGCATCTCGTGCCAGCCGGTCCACTCGTGGCCCGGCTCCCAGGCCGGAACCAGCCGGGTGCGGTTGGCCCGGGCGCGCACCGGCACGCGTCCGGCGACCCGGTGCAGCAGCCCGCCCTCGGTGTCGGCGGCGTGCACGACGTTGACGGGTTCGGCCCAGGCGTCCAGCGCCCGGTCCACGTCGGCGACCCGGCGGGCCCGCAGCAGGGGCAGCAGGGCGCCGAAGCCGAGGTCGTGGGTGACCCGGGGCGGATGGCGCAGGCTCAGCGCGAGGGGTGTGCCGTCCTCCAGGCCCTCGGGTCCTCCGGCGACGACGGGTCCCCGGGCGGTCTCGATGACCTCGACCTCGACGCTCTCCTCTCCCGCGACCCGCACCAGCTCGGTGTGGCGGGCGGCGCGGTGCCAGCGTCCGTCCGGCCCGAGTGCCTCGACACCGGCGCCGGTGCGGCGCAGGCGTTCGCGGTAGAGGTCCTGGTAGTCGGCCATGGCGTTGGTGATGGCCCAGGCGACGGTGCCGGTGTGGCCGAAGTGGGCGATGCCGGGGACGCCGGGCACCGCGAGGCCGACGACGTCGAACTCGTCGCAGGCCAGCCGGATCTGCTGGTAGACGCCGGGGTCCTCGATGAAGCGGTGCGGGTCGCCGGCGATGAGCGGCTGCCCCGTCGTGGTGCGCTCCCCGCTCACCAGCCAGCCGTTGCTGCCGGCGGTGGCGGGGCCGTCGGCGGCGAACAGCTCGACCGCGCCGGGGCCGAGGTGCCGTGCCACCTCCTCGCGCCACAGCTTGGCGGGGAAGCCGGCGAACAGGATGTGCGTGGACAGCCACACGGCGAGCGGGGTCCAGGGCTCCCAGCGGCCGGGGGCGAGGCCCACCTGCCGGAACTCCCCGGTGGGGTGCAGGCCTTCGTTGACGCCGTCGACGTACGCGCGTACCCAGGCGGAGGTCTCCGCGTCCCGCTGCTCCAGCGCGGCGAAGCAGCGGCGGGCGGTGTCGGCGAGCCGGACCCGCCGGGCGAACCGGTCCCAGTCCAGCGAGGCGGGGCCGAGGAAGGCGGCCGAGGTGCCCTGGGCGCGGTGGCGTTCGACCTCCAGCTGCCAGGACCGGTCGCGTGCGGTGACCAGGCCCTGGGCCCGCGCGAGCGCCAGGGCGCCGGTGGCGCGCAGGTGCGGGATGCCCCAGGCGTCCCGGTGGATGGTGGTCGTCACTCCGGCCCCTCTTGACTTTAGGTTAGCCTCACCTAAGTAGGCGGTTCCGGGGATCGTACTCGAACCGTGGGAAGGGCCATGGCGACGGGGCATGCGAGCCGACGGCGCCGCAGCCCACCGAGGGGCGCGGGGAACTGCGCGAGCGGCCACCCACCGGCCCGCGGACGAACGGCCACCTCGGCGCGCAGACACGCACCCCGCGCGGGATCATCGAGACATGGACGTCACCCTGCACCTCGCCCAGGACGCCGAGGCCGACGCGCTGCTCGGCCGGTCGCCGCTCGCCGCGCTGGTCGGGATGCTGCTGGACCAGCAGATCCCGATGGAGTGGGCGTTCAAGGGCCCCCGCACGATCGCGGACCGCCTCGGCGCCGACGACCTGGACGCCCACGACATCGCCGCCACCGACCCGGACGCGTTCGCCGCCGTGCTGTCCGAGAAGCCGGCCGTCCACCGCTACCCGGGCTCCATGGCCAAACGCATCCAGCAGCTGTGCCAGTACCTCGTCGACCACTACGACGGCAACGCCGAGCTCGTCTGGAAGGGCGTCGACGACGGCCGCGAACTCCTGCGCCGCCTGGAGGAACTGCCCGGCTTCGGCAAGCAGAAGGCGCAGATCTTCCTCGCCCTGCTGGGCAAGCAGTTCGGCGTGCGCCCCGCCGGCTGGCAGGAGGCCGCCGGCTCCTACGGCGAGTCCCAGTGCTTCCGCTCCGTCGCCGACATCACCGGACCGGAGTCCCTGGCGAAGGTCCGCGCCCACAAGCAGGAGATGAAAGCGGCGGCGAAGGCGGCCAAGAGCAAGAAGTAGCGCGGGGTGCGCCCCCGCGCGCGGTGCGCTCCCGCGCCGATGTAAAGGAAGCTCGCCGCAACGGGTGTAGTCCGAGCGGGCGGATCTCGCGGCCGGTGCGAGGGCCGGCCCGCACGCCCCGGGCAGATGTCCTTGCGTGAGCCGCACCGCACGCGCCCTCCCCCGCAGCCACACCTGGCTGCGGGCGCTCGTGCTGCTGCTCGCGCTGCTCGTGCCCGGTGAGGCGTTCGGCGAGGCATACGCTCCGCCGGCCACCCCCGCCGCCACCGCGAGCGCCGAGCACGACGTGACCGACACCGCCGTACGGCCGCCCGTCCAGGGCGCGCACCGCACGGCCGTACCGCCGCGCCCCGCGCCCCTGCCGGACGCGCCGGCGCCGGCCAGGGCCACCGGCCCCGTCCCGCGGGCGGGGGTGCGGACGCCGTACACCGCCCTGCTCGCACTGCGCTCCGTGGTGCTGCGCTGCTGACCGAACCCGGCTTCCGGCCGCCATCGGTCCGTCAGTTCGACACCACGAGGAGCACGACCATGCCCACGGACCCCTACGCGGTCCTGCGCGCCCTGCTGCGCGCCGAGGCCGCACGCAGGACGCCCGAGCGGGGCGGGACCCCGCGACCCGAGCAGACCCCGCCGCAGCAGAAGCGGGAGCGCTGACGCACCCGGCGGGGGTGGACTGCCGCCTCCGCCGGGCCGTGCCGACCCCTTTCGGGCGAACCGGCCGGGGAAGAGGCCACAGGAAGCCGGTCGCCGCCGCCGAGGCCGGGCGCGGCCCCCGTTTCCGTTTCACCCTGTTCTGCAACATCTTTTCCGGTGGCGCACTCCGTCTCCATGGCTGCGCCCCGAACGCCAGGACCGGTAGGCTTTCCGTGTGATCTTCAAGCGCATCGGAAACGGCCGGCCGTACCCCGACCACGGCCGGGAGAGCACCCGGCAGTGGGCGGACGTCGCGCCGCGCCCGGTCCGCCTCGATCAGCTGGTGACCACCAAGCAGCAGCTCGACCTGGAGACCCTGCTCGCC
The DNA here is from genome assembly GCF_002920535.1 of Streptomyces sp. Ru71. Taxonomy (GTDB): domain Bacteria; phylum Actinomycetota; class Actinomycetes; order Streptomycetales; family Streptomycetaceae; genus Streptomyces. The sequence goes on from NZ_PQSS01000064.1 coordinate 15,508, forward strand.
GAGGACTCGACGTTCTACGGCGACCTCTTCGCGCACGTCGTGAAGTGGCAGGGCGACCTGTATCTGGAGGACGGCCTGCACCGCGCGGTCCGGGCCGCGCTCCAGCAGCGCCAGGTGCTGCACGCACGCGTCCTGGAACTGGACTGACGGCAGGGGCGCAGCCGGACTGACGGGCGTCCGAGGGCGGCACCGACCCCACGGAGTGACTCCGTCCGGTCACGGTGTGGCCCTTTCGGGTTCTCCTGGGCGGATCGAATGATCATCTAGTAGGCATCGCCGCCCGGGCGCACTACGCTGCGCCCATGAGCATGCTGACTCCCCCCGGCATGGGCGGCAAGTACCGGATCACGGGGGACAAGTACCCGCGCATGCGCCGTCCCCGGCGCCGCGGCAGGCTGGTGTTCCTCACCGTCGCCTGCGTCGCCGTGCTCGGAGTGATCGGCTGGGGCACGCTGCAGCTCATCGACGTCTTCACCGGCGGCGGCAAGAAAGCGACGGCGTCCGGCTCCAAGGGCGACTGCCGGACCAAGGCCGGTCCGTCGTCCGCCGCGGCCGCCGCCCTGCCCGCCCCGGGCTCGATCACCGTCAACGTGTTCAACGCGACGCCCCGCAGCGGGCTCGCCAAGCAGACCGCCGACGAGCTGAAGAAGCGCGGCTTCCGGATCGGCGAGGTGGGCAACGCGAGCAAGGACTACGACAAGAAGGTGCCCGGCACCGCGGTGCTGCTCGGCCCCGCCTCCTCGCTGAACACCTCGCTGCCGGTCCTCGCCACGCAGCTGGCCGGCGCCGAGCGCCGCACCGACGCCGCCCACAAGGGCGCGGCGATCGACCTGATCATCGGCAACACCTTCAAGTCCCTGGACGCCAAGCCGGCCGCCGACCAGGCCCTGAAGAAGCTGACGGCCCCGGCGTCCACGGCACCGAAGAAGGGCTGCTGAGCGCTCCGCCGATCCGGCGCCGTGCCAACGGCGCCGGGGCGCCGTGTTCCGGGGTTGCTCACCCGCGCCGGGGTGCGCGCTCCGGTGTTACTCCGCCGCCCCGTAGAGCCGGTCGCCCGCGTCGCCGAGGCCCGGGATGATGTAGCCGTGCTCGTTGAGGTGGTCGTCGACCGCCGCGGTGACGACCGTGACCGGCGTGCCCGCCAGTTCGCGCTCCATGATCTCGACGCCCTCGGGCGCGGCCAGCAGCACGACGGCCGTGACGTCGTCCGCGCCGCGCTTGATCAGCTCGCGGATCGCGGCGACCAGGGTGCCGCCCGTGGCCAGCATCGGGTCCAGCACGTACACCTGGCGCCCGGAGAGGTCCTCGGGCATCCGCGTGGCGTACGTGGAGGCCTCCAGCGTCTCCTCGTTGCGGATCATGCCGAGGAAGCCCACCTCGGCCGTCGGCAGCAGCCGCATCATGCCGTCCAGCATGCCGAGCCCGGCCCGCAGGATCGGCACCACCAGCGGACGCGGCCGGGCCAGCTTGACGCCGGTGGTCCGGGCCACGGGGGTCTGGATGTCGACCGCCTCGGTGCGCACGTCCCGGGTCGCCTCGTAGGCGAGCAGGGTGACCAGCTCGTCGGCGAGCCGACGGAAGGTCGCGGAGTCGGTGCGCTGGTCGCGCAGCGTGGTGAGCTTGTGGGCGACCAGGGGGTGGTCGACGACATGGAGACGCATGTCCACAACAGTAACCGGGCGCACCGCACCCGGCGTCCGCACGCTGCGTGAGCCTTTGCGGATCGTTTTCTTCCGGCTGCTGGCATCGGACCGCCCGCCCGGGGGAAGGTGGTGGGGACGGACCGGGGGTGGTGTTCCCACATGGCTGACCTGTCAGAACCCGAGATACCCGAGCGCGCTTCCGCGCGGCAGCCGGATTCCCAGCAACGGGACTCCCCACGACGGGACTCCCCGCAGCGGGACGTTCCGGAGACCGACGCGGAGCGGCGGCGCCGCCGCGCCCAGTTCCTGCGCGACCTGGCCGAGGCGCGCGAGCTGCGCGACCGGGTGCAGCCCCGCCGCGCCAAGGCGGCCCGGCTCCGGCACGCGATGCGTATGCGCACGTTCCGCTGGTGACCCGCCGGACGCGGGACACGCGGCGACCGGCGGACACGGACACGCGCAGACCGGCCGCGCGGGGACACGCGGTGACCCGTGAAAGCCAGACACGCGCAGACCGGCAGGCGCGGACACGCGCAGACCGGCGAACGCGGACACGCGCAGACCGGCGGCGCGGGGAGACGCGGTGACCCGCCGGACGCGGACACGCCGTGCCCCGTGGACGCGGAAGCGCGTGGCGCCCGTGGACGCGGGGCCATGGGCGGGAAGATCCGCGGGCCGTGCGGGCGTTGCCGGGGTGGGCGTGCGTGGGAGATGTGAAAACCCGCGTACGATCCGCAGGTGGCGGCAACGAGTGTGCTGGTGAGTCCAGATGGACGTGCCCGCGGACCCGCGTGCAAAACTGCCGGACACAGGGAGCCGAAGACGTCCCCTGAACGCCTTGTTTCTGCCACGATTCCGAGTGGGTGGGGCTCGGAGCCCGAGCTTCTCCCCGTCCGTAACCTCCGCCGGGGGGACCCCCAACCGGCACGCCTAAGACCAGTGGGAGAGTCACGGTGTACTTCACCGCACTGCTCGCGCGCACCGAAGACGGGTGGGAAGCGAGCGACACAGAGCTCGACGATGTGGAGACCCTGTCGGATCTGGCCGACCTGGCCCGGGAAGCCTCTCCCGACGAGGACACGGTGCTCGTCCTGATCGAGCAGGAGGACGCGTGGTTCGGCGTCGTCCGGGTGGACGGCGAGGAGGACCCGCGGGTCTTCGTCTCGAACGCCTCCGTCGCCGCCCGCAGCTCCTACGGCGAGCTGCTGCTCACCGACGAGCTGCTGGGCCGGGAGCCGGGTGAGGACGACACCGACCTGGACGCGCTCGACCTGGACGGCACCGAGGACGGCGACCCCGAGGACGCCGCCGGTGACGAGGACGGCGGCACCGCCGAGGCCGTGCCGAACGGCCCGGTGGGCGACTCCGCGCTCCTGGACGACCTGGGCGTGAGCGCGAAGGAGCTGCTGGCCCTGGAGGGCGACGCGCTGTCGGAGATCGCCGACGCGCTGGGCGCCTCCGAGATCCTGGAGGCGGTCCGCTGACCGTCCCGCACGACACCGCGCCGGCCCCGGACCCGGTACGCGACCGCTGGCGGCCCGCGATGCGGCTCGCCCTGGACGAGGCGGCGCGGGCGGCCCGGGGCGGTGACGTGCCCGTCGGAGCGCTGGTCCTGGCGCCCGACGGCACGAGCGTGCTCGCGACCGGGCACAACGAACGCGAGATCACCGGCGATCCGACCGCGCACGCGGAAGTCGTGGCGATCCGCCGGGCGGCGAGCGCGCTCGGCGAGTGGCGGCTGACCGGCTGCACGCTCGTCGTGACGCTGGAGCCGTGCACGATGTGCGCGGGCGCGATCGTCCAGTCCCGGGTGGACCGGGTGGTCTACGGCGCCCGGGACGACAAGGCGGGCGCGGCCGGCTCCCTGTGGGACGTGGTCCGCGACCGCCGGCTCAACCACCGGCCCGAGGTGATCGAGGGCGTGCTGGCGCGGGAGTGCGCGCAGCAGCTCACGGACTTCTTCCGCACCCGCTGACCGCCGCCCGGCGGCCCCCCGCCTATCGATTTCGGTCCACGGCCCCCCGTGCTGTAAGGTCTCCCTCGGTAGCGTGTCCGAGCGGCCGAAGGAGCTCGCCTCGAAAGCGAGTGTGGCGCAAGTCACCGAGGGTTCAAATCCCTCCGCTACCGCTGACAACACCCCCCGCCGCGGCAACGCGGACGGGGGGTGTTCTGCGTCCCAGCCCCCTCACCCCCCGAGATGCCCCCGAGCCACACTCACCGGGACACACATCCGCCAGGCGTCCGTGACCAGTTCCGCCAGTTCGTCCGGCGTGAGCGCGGCGAGCCGGGCCTCGGCCCAGTTGAACCGCAGGTCGGACGCGCGGGGGAGGGAGAACTTCTCCGGCTGGGAGGCGACCAGCGCCGCCCGCTCCTCCTTCGGGAAGGCGAAGCCGAGGACGGTCTCGTCGCGCGACAGGGCGAGGTAGACGATCCGCCCGATGCGGAACTTCACCCGGTCCCGGATCAGATGCTCCTCGGTGCGCGGCAGCGCAAGCGCGAGCCGTCGTACGTCCTCGACCGTGGCCATGCCACCACCCCCGCCGCCAGAGTCTCACGCAACGTCTCGGCGTGGGCCGTTGGTCCTCAAATACGACTGGTCGTTACACTCACGGCCGGCAACAGGGGACCCACCAGGCACGTCCGTGACAGGGAGGCCGCGATGGCGGTGAACGCGAAGAAGATCGCCGTCTATGCGCTCGTGGTCTTCGCGCTGTACGTGATCATCACGGACCCGGCCAAGGCCGCGGACTACGTCCAGATAGGGTTCGAGGGCATATCGGACGCCGCCAAGGCCATCGGTGACTTCATGACATGGGTCGCCAATGGAGGCAAGGGCTGACCCCCGGGAGTACCCCATGATCCGCCACCTGGTTCTCTTCAAGCTCAACGAGGGCGTCGAGCGCGACGACCCGCGGGTCGTGAAGGGCGTCGAGGCCTTCGAGGCGCTCGACGGCAAGATCGACGAGATCCGCTTCTGGGAGCTCGGCTGGAACATCAGCGACCGCCCCATCGCCTACGACTTCGCGATCAACTCGGGCTTCGACGACGCCGACGCGCTGCGCCGCTACGTCGAGCACCCCGAGCACCAGGCCGGCGTGGCCCTGTGGCGCGAGTTCGCCACGTGGGTGATCGCCGACTACGCGTACTGAGCCTCCCGGCCCGAGCGCCGGCCTGCCCCGCACCCGCCAAGGGTGCGGGGTTTTAGTCGTCTTATGGCCCATCTCTTACCCCAACACGTAGATATGCGGTGCTTGCACACAGTGGACATGTCTTGTGATGCTATGACCGCTTTTGACGGATGAGTTGACGGATGACGAGGTGGAGTTGACCGTGCCGGCCAGTACTGCGCCTCAGGCACCGCCCCAGGACGCCGCACCCCGACGCAGCCGGGGCGCCGACACCCGGGCACTCACCCAGGTGCTCTTCGCGCAGCTGAAGGAGCTCACGCCGGGCACGCCGGAGCACAACCGGGTACGAGGGGCGCTGATCGAGGCCAACCTGCCGCTCGTGCGCTACGCCGCCGCCCGCTTCCGGTCCCGCAACGAACCGATGGAGGACGTCGTCCAGGTCGGCACCATCGGGCTGATCAACGCCATCGACCGGTTCGACCCGGACCGCGGGGTGCAGTTCCCGACCTTCGCCATGCCCACGGTCGTCGGCGAGATCAAGCGCTACTTCCGCGACAACGTCCGCACCGTCCACGTCCCGCGCCGGCTGCACGAGCTGTGGGTGCAGGTCAACAGCGCCACCGAGGACCTGACCACCGCCTTCGGGCGCTCCCCGTCCACCGCCGAGATCGCCGAGCGACTGCGCATCAGCGAGGAGGAGGTGCTGTCCTGCATCGAGGCCGGACGGTCGTACCACGCCACCTCGCTGGAGGCCGCCCAGGAGGGCGACGGGCTGCCCGGCCTGCTCGACCGGCTCGGCTACGAGGACCCGGCCCTGGACGGCGTCGAGCACCGCGATCTCGTACGGCACCTGCTGGTGCAGCTGCCCGAGCGCGAGCAGCGCATCCTGCTGCTGCGCTACTACAGCAACCTCACCCAGTCGCAGATCAGCGCCGAGCTGGGCGTCTCCCAGATGCACGTCTCCCGGCTGCTCGCCCGCAGCTTCCAGCGACTGCGCTCGGCCAACCGGATCGACGCATAATCGGACCGGCGAGCAACCCGTTCGCGCCACCGGCGCACAACCGAATACCGGATCGATCCCTCACCGCCGCGAGCGAATCGCTCATCAGCGCGGATGTCGGTGTTTTCGGCCCGAAAGCCCGTCAGACCCCTTGTTTCCAGGGCCGTTTCGCATCTCGCATGTCGACATGTCACTACAGCGTGTTGCCGACATGTGACATTCTGCCGGAAGAGCGTTTGCCGTGGCTTCGGCTCCGGTATTCAGGTGAAGGCTGCGTTCCTTCGTGGGAGCGTCCGCCGCGACCGTCCCGCGACCCAAAGGGGGTGGCATGTCCGCAGACCAGGGCAGCTCGAAGGTGCTCACGCTCACGAAGAGCGAGACAGCGCCGGAGACGCTCGACGTTCTCGATGACGCCTCGGCCCTGGAGGCCGTGCCGGCCCCCGCCCTGCCGACGGAGCCGGCCGCGGCCCCTCCGGTGACCGGGGACATCGACACCCGCACGCTGTCCCGCTCCCTGTTCCTGCGGCTCGCCGCCCTCGACGAGGACAGCCCCGAGCGTGCCTACGTCCGGGACACCCTGATCGAGCTCAACCTCCCCCTCGTGCGCTACGCGGCCGCCCGCTTCCGCTCGCGCAACGAGCCGATGGAGGACATCGTCCAGGTCGGCACCATCGGCCTGATCAAGGCGATCGACCGGTTCGACTGCGAACGCGGAGTGGAGTTCCCGACCTTCGCGATGCCGACCGTCGTCGGCGAGATCAAGCGGTTCTTCCGGGACACCTCCTGGTCGGTGCGCGTGCCGCGCCGGCTCCAGGAGCTGCGCCTGGCGCTGACCAAGGCCAGCGACGAACTGTCGCAGAAGCTGGACCGCTCCCCGACGGTCGCGGAGCTCGCCTCGGTGCTCGGCGTGTCCGAGGAGGACGTGGTCGACGGCCTCGCGGTCGGCAACGCCTACACCGCCTCCTCGCTGGACTCCCCGGCCCCCGAGGACGACGGCGGCGAGGGCTCGCTCGCCGACCGGCTCGGCTACGAGGACAGCGCGCTGGAGGGCGTGGAGTACCGCGAGTCGCTCAAGCCGCTGCTGGCCAAGCTCCCGCCCCGCGAGCGGCGGATCATCATGCTGCGCTTCTTCGCCAACATGACCCAGTCGCAGATCGGCGAGGAGGTCGGCATCTCCCAGATGCACGTCTCCCGCCTGCTCACCCGCACGCTGGCCCAGCTGCGCGAGGGACTCATCTCCGACTGACCCTTCATTTCTGATGCGGCGTCAGTCACCATGGCGCGATGCTGCGATCGACGTGGACACGTGGCCGCCGGGGCGCCGTGATCGGTGCGTCGGCGGCCGTCGTCTGTGCGGGCGGGGTGCTCCTGGCGACGGGCGGCGGTGACGGCCGCGAGGGATACGCCGCGGTGGGCGCCGCCGGCGGCCCCCTGGCCTCCGGTACGGCGGCGAGGCCGACGGAGGACGTACGGCTGGTCCCGCTGGACGGCCGGGCGGACAACGCGCCCGGTGAGAAGGGGAGTTCACGGCCACCACGGACGCCGGCCGAGTCCGCCGCGTCCGCCGGGACCGCGGCCCCTGACCGCCGTACGGCCGCTGACATGGCACCCGGCGCACCGGCGCCCGCGAACGCCTCCGTGCCTTCGAGGGCACCGGCTCCGGCGTCACCGCACGGGCCCGGAGCGCCCCCGGCGCCTGCCCCGGGGCACACCTCCCCGCAGGCCCCGCCCTCCGCCGGCACACCATCGCCGACGCCGAAGCCCGCACCCTCTCCCGCCCCGAAGCCGCCGCCGGCCCCCGCCGCCCTCACCTGGACCGGCCCGGTCCGGGCGCCCGCGGATCAGCGCTGGTGCGAGAAGGTCACCGTCACCTTCCGCAACTCGGGCGGCACGCCGGTGCGTTCGGGGACGGTGACCTTCGGGACGCACATCATCGGCGGGCTCGGGATCGACTGGGGGACCGTCGAGTCGACCGCGGCGCTGCCGGCGCCGATCGGGGCCGGGGCGCGGCTGGAGCGGACCTGGACGGTGTGCGTGGACGCCTGGCGGGTGCCGCTGGGCATGCACGTGGAGACACGGGACGTCGCGGTCGTCTGGAAGTGACCGCGCCGCTGCCTACTTGAGCGCGAGCCAAGCCACCGCCGCGACGATCACCACGGCGGCGATCACCCCGACGATCAGTCCGATGCGCGGGCCGGAGGAGGTGGCAGCGGCCTGCTGCTGCCGTCCCTGGGGAGCCTCGTCGACGAACGCGCGGAACATCTGGGTGCTGCCGGCGGGGTCGTAGTTGCCCTGGGGGCCCTGGGTGTTAGCCATGGCCCGAGACACTAGCGAATCCGCCCCTCGGGCCCAAGTGCGGGGCTGATCACCCCTGCGACCACCCCCACCTGCACGTTTACTTCCGCAATACTTGCCTTTGCCAAGTTTTTATCCCGGCGGCTCCCCCTTTATTTGCCTGCGGCAACCAACCAAGCCTATGGTTGCCCTAAGCAACGAATACGGGAGGCGTGATGGCCGCAAAGGCGCAGTACGAGGAGCTGATCCGTCAGTTCAGCGCCTTCGGCGCCGTCAAAAGGGAGCTCGGCAGGATCCTGCCGTCCGACTGCCCGAGCGGCTCGGCCGCCGTGCTGACCCTGCTCGGCCGGTACGGCGACATGCGCATGAGCAAGCTGGCGGAGCTGCTGGCCGTGGACATGTCCGTCACCAGCCGCCACGTGGCGCACGTCGCCGAGCGCGGCTGGATCGAGCGCTCCCCGGACCCGGCGGACAAGCGGTCGCGCATCGTGCGGCTCACCCCGGAAGGGAACCGCAAGCTCGACGCGATGTCCCGGGCCACCACCCAGCTGCTGGCCGAGCGGCTCGGCGACTGGAGCGACGAGGAGGTCGCCCAGCTCACCCGCCTGATGCAGCGGCTGCGGGCCAGCTTCGACGACTGCCGTTCCCCCAAGCTCCCGGCCGCGCTCGAACAGGCGGGACCCCCATCCCCGCTGCGGCCCCCCGCACCGCCACCCGTGGTCGAGACGACCACCCGTACACCCGCAAGCACGTAAGTAAAGGAAGCCCATGGCAACGACCACACCAGCCGGTGTGCGGGCTCATGCCAAGCACGGGGGAGGCGCCTCCGGCGGCCATGCTCCGATGACGCACCGGCAGATCATGGAGGCGCTCTCCGGGCTGCTGCTCGGCATGTTCGCCGCCATCCTGTCCTCCACCATCGTCTCCAACGCGCTGCCCGAGATCATCACCGACCTCGGCGGCGGTCAGAGCGCGTACACCTGGGTCGTGACCGCCTCGCTGCTGGCGATGACGGCCACCACTCCCCTGTGGGGCAAGCTCGCCGACCTGGTCAGCAAGAAGGCGCTGGTCCAGATAGCCCTCGTGGTCTACATCGCGGGCTCGGTCGTGGCCGGTCTGGCGCAGAACCCGGGCATGCTGATCACCGCGCGTGCCGTGCAGGGCATCGGCGCCGGCGGTCTGTCCGCCCTGGCGCAGATCATCATGGCCGCGATGATCTCCCCGCGTGAGCGCGGCCGTTACTCCGGCTACCTGGGCGCGACCTTCGCCGTCGCCACCGTCGGCGGTCCGCTCATCGGTGGTGTCATCACCGACACCGACTGGCTCGGCTGGCGCTGGTGCCTGTACGTCGGTGTGCCGTTCGCGCTGATCGCCCTGGTGGTGCTGCAGAAGACGCTGCACCTGCCGGAGACCAAGCGCAAGGTCAAGGTCGACTGGGCCGGTGCCTTCTTCATCACCGCGGCCGTCTGCCTGCTGCTGATCTGGGTCACCTTCGCCGACGACAAGTACGACTGGCTGTCCTGGCAGACCGGCGTCATGGTCGGCGGCTCGGTGCTGCTCGCCCTGCTGTTCGTCTTCACCGAGACCAAGGCCAGCGAGCCGATCATCCCGCTGCGCCTGTTCAAGAACCGCACCATCACGCTGGCCTCGGTCGCCTCGCTGTTCGTCGGCATCGCGATGTTCGCGGGCACCGTCTTCTTCAGCCAGTACTTCCAGCTGGCCCGGGACAAGTCCCCGACGATGTCCGGCGTCATGACCATCCCGATGATCGGCGGCCTGTTCGTGTCGTCCACGGTCTCCGGCCAGGTCATCACCCGCACCGGCAAGTGGAAGGCCTGGCTGGTGGCCGGCGGTGTGCTGCTGACGGCGGGCCTCGGCCTGCTGGGCACGATGCGCTACGACACCCCGTACTGGCACCTGGCGATCTTCATGGCGCTGATGGGTCTCGGCGTCGGCATGATGATGCAGAACCTCGTGCTGTCCACGCAGAACCAGGTCGCCCCGAGCGACCTCGGTGCCGCGTCCTCCACGGTCACCTTCTTCCGCTCCCTCGGCGGTGCGGTCGGCGTCTCCGTGCTGGGCTCGGTGATGACCACCCGGATCAGCCACTACGCCAAGGACACCATCGGGCAGCTCAGCCCGAAGGAGCAGCTGGCCGCGGCCAAGGCCGCCGGCGGCAGCACGCTGCCCGACATGGACGCGCTGCCCGGCCCGATCCGCACCTGGCTGGAGGGCGCCTACGGGCACGGCATCGGCGACATCTTCCTCTACGTCGCGCCGATCGCCTTCCTCGCCTTCCTCGTGACCCTGTTCATCAAGGAGGTCCCGCTGCGCACCACCGGTGCCCTGGCCCAGGCCGCCGAGGCGCACACCGAGGCCGCGGCCCCCGCCGCCGCCCCCTCCGCCGCCGAGGCCGCCGCCACCCCGGCCCAGCCGGTTCAGGACAAGACCCCCAGCTGGGCCTCGGCCGCCTCGGACACCGAGGCCGCCACGGACGGCACGGCACCGCAGAAGCTCGCCGCCGTCGCCACCATCGAGCGGGAGGAGCCGACCGTAGGCGGCATCCCGGTCCGCGGCTTCGTCCGCGGCGCCGAGAGCGCGCCGGTGGCGCAGGCCGCCGTCACGCTGATCTCGCTGGCCGGCCGGCAGCTCGGCCGCTCGGTGGCGCAGGCCGACGGCTCCTACGCGGTCAGCGCGCCGGGCGCCGGGTCCTACGTCCTGATCGCCTCCGCCGACGGCTTCCAGCCGCAGGCGTCCACGATCGTCGTCGGCGACGAGCCGGTCACGTACGACATCCTGCTGTCCGGTACCAGCGGTCTGACCGGTGTGGTGCGGGCCGTCGAGTCGGCGCTGCCGGTCAAGGACGCGATGGTCATCGTCACCGATGTGCGCGGTGACCTGCTGGCCAGCGCCACCACCGGCGAGCAGGGCGAGTTCTCCTTCGCGGAGCTGGTCCCGGGCACGGTCACCATCGCGGTCAACGCCGCCGGTTACCGGCCGCGCGCGCTGCCCGTCGAGGTGGGCGGCGCCGGCGTGACCCGCGTCGAGGTCGACCTGGAGACCGGCGCCCAGCTCCAGGGCGTCGTCCGCGCCCCGCACGGCCCGCTGGCCGACGCCCGGGTGACCCTGGTCGACGCCGCCGGCAACGTCGTCGGCACCGCGACCACCGGCTCGGACGGGGCGTACGCCTTCACCGACCTGGACAGCGGCGAGTACACCGTCATCGCGACGGGCTACCCGCCGGTGGCGACCGCGCTGACCGTCAACGGCGGCGGCGTGGACGGCCACGACATCGAACTCGCCCACCCCGGCGAGTAGTCCGACCCCGGCCCGCGGCGGGCGAGCGCACTTCGAGCGGAGGTGCGCCCCGCCGCGGGCCGGACTCTTACGACCGATTTGCACAGCTTCGCAGGGAGAAGAAACGGGATGGGACTGACCGCGAGGATCCGCACCCGGGACGGATGGGCCGTGTCGCACGCGGTCGTCACGGTGACCGACATGACCGGCACCCAGGTGCTGCGCGCCGAGGCCGACACCGAGGGCGCCGTACGCGACGACACCGCCCTGGCTCCCGGGGCGTACACCGTCATCGTCACCGCCGTCGGCTACGCGCCGGCCGCCTCCAGCGCGATCGTCACCGCGTCGGGACGCGCCGAGGTCGGCACGGTGACGCTGGCCCGGCAGGGCGGCACCGAACTGCCGCCGCCCGGCCCGTGGACCATCGATCCGGTCCACTCGTCCGTGGGCGCCGTCGCCCAGCACCTGGGCATCTCCAGCGTGCGCGGCCGGTTCACGGACTTCGCCGGCCGGATCGAGATCGCCCCGGACGACGTGACCGGCTCCCGGGTGGAGGCCGTCATCCAGGCCGCGTCCATCGACACCGGCAACAAGATGCGCGACGACCATCTGCGCTCGCCGGACTTCCTGGACGTCGACGCCTACCCGGAGATCACCTACCGGTCCACGGGCCTCACCGCCGCCGGCCCCGACCGCTGGACCGTGCACGGCGAGCTGGGCATGCACGGCGTGCTGCGGCCCGTCGACCTCGACCTCGCCTACCTCGGCTCCGGCGCCGACCCCTGGGGCGGCACCCGCGCCGCGTTCCGCGCCACGACCGAACTGCACCGCGAGGACTTCGCGATGAACTACAACCAGGTCCTCCAGGCCGGCATCGCCGCCATCGGCACCACGCTGAAGGTGGAGCTGGACATCCAGGCGGTGCAGGGCGACACCCTGCCGCAGGCGTAGGAACGCCAGGGTCAGGCACATCCGGGCGCCCGCGGCCTAGGCTGCGGGCATGGCACCGAACATCGCGACCAACACCCGTGTCTCCCTGGACGAGCTGCTGGACTTCGTACGCCCCCGGCACCGCGCCCTGCTGCTCACCCGGCGCGCTGACGGCAGCCCCCAGGCGTCTCCCCTGACCTGCGGGGTCGACGACTCGGGGCGGATCGTGGTCTCCACCTACCCGGAGCGCGCCAAGACCCGCAACGCCAAGCGCGACCCCCGGGTCAGCCTCGTCGTGCTGAGCGACGAGTGGAACGGGCCGTGGGTGCAGATCGACGGCACCGCCGAGGTGATCGACACGCCCGACTCCGTCGAGCCGCTCGTGGAGTACTACCGCAACATCGCCGGGGAGCACCCCGACTGGGACGAGTACCGGCAGGCCATGGTCAAGCAGGGCAAGTCCATCATCCGGATCACGCCCGAGCGGTGGGGTCCGGTGGCCACGGGCGGCTTCCCGGCACGGCTGGCCGAGCAGGACTAGCGCGTCACCCCTCGCGCTCCACCAGCGCCTCGATGCCCGCGATCAGCAGGTCGAGCGCGTAGGTGAAGTCCCGCTCCATCATCTCCTCGACCGTGTCCCCACCCCGGGCCTCCATGATCGCCCTGGACTCCTGGAGGACCTCGGCGCAGGCCGGGGACTCGCTCACCTGAGCCACCGAGTTGCGGAAGTACTCGTCGCGGGACATGCCGAGGGCCGCGCTGCGCGTGTTGAAGTGGCCCTCCAGAGTGCCGTAGCCGTACACGAACTGGAAGACCGCCGAGATGGTGCTGGTGAGCCGGTGCACCGGCAGGCCGGTGCGGCGCACGACCTGCTGCACCACCCGGGAGAACGCCACGTTGTTGGGCCCGATGTTGAGGTAGCGGCCGACCAGTGGCGACACCCAGGGGTGGCGCACCAGCACCCCGCGGTACTGCGCGGCCAGCTCCCGCAGCTGCTCGCGCCAGTCGACGCCGTCCGCCGTGGGATCGGGCAGCCGCATCTCGCCGTAGACCGCGTCGAGGGCCAGTTCCAGCAGGTCGTCCTTGGTGTCGACGTACCAGTAGACGGACATCGCGGTCACGTTCAGCTCGGCGGCCAGCCGGCGCATGGAGAACTTCGCCAGACCCTCGGCGTCCAGCAGCCGCACGCTGACGGCGGTGATCCGGTCCCGGTCGAGCCCGGACGGCTGGCCACCGCCCCGGCCGCCGCGCCGTGGCTTGTCCTGCCGCCACACGCTCAACCGCGCCGGCCCCGCTGCCCTCGCCATCGGCGCAACCTCCAAAGACTCGGCCACTGCGCCCCACTTTAGGGGGGTGCCGCCGTGTCGCTCCGTGGCCCGTGTCCCTCGCGGGGCCGGGGCACGCGGAAGGGGCCCGGCCGCTCACCCGGCCGGGCCCTTCTGCCGGTCCGTCATGTCTCGCAGTTGATCACGATGTTGCGGCCACCGTCGCCGTCGCACGTGTCCGTGCCGGGGCCGCCGTCGAGGAGGTCGTCGCCGGGGCCGCCGAAGAGGGAGTCGTTCCCGGCCCCGCCCGCCAGGCGGTCCCGGCCGCCCGCGCTGCCGACGAGGTCGTACTGCTGGGTCTCGGGGTTGAACGAGACGTTGTCGCCGAACACGGTGTCGTCCCCGCCGCGCGCGGTGATCAGGTCGTTGCCCGCGGTCAGGGTGGAGCCGGCCGCGTCCCCGACACTGTTGTCACCGATGATCGTCAGCTCGCCGGCGGCCCCGCCGCTGATCCGGTCGTCACCGGACCCGGTCGCGGTGGTCGGGGCGCTGTGGTCGCCGATCGCGAAGAACCCGCCGTCCGCTCCCATGTCGATGAGGTCGTTGCCGCCCGCTCCGCCGGCACTGCCGATGAAGGACGTGCTGTCGCCGGTGGCGTCGCCGAAGTCGCCGGGGCCCTCCAGGAGGACGTCGTCACCGGCGCCGGTCGCCGCGTAGAAGCCGAGCGAGTCGCCGATGAGGCTGTCGTTGTCGTCCCCTCCGTCCAGGCGGTCGTCCGCACCGCCGTCCGCGTGGTCGCCGCGGACGTCGCCGACCAGGTTGTCGGAGCCGGGACCACCGGACAGGGTGTCGGGCGAGGCGTGCTCGGCGTCGCCGAAAGCGGCGTAGTTGTCCCCGACCATCGAGTCGTCCCCGGCGCCGCCGATCAGCCGGTCGGACCCGGTGGGGCCCTTCACGTCGCCCTGCAGGGCGAAACCGTCCCCGACGACGTCGTCGTTGCCGTCGCCGCCGTCGATCCGGTCGTCACCCGGACCGCCGATGAGGCGGTCGTCGCCGCCCAGACCACAGATCAGGTCGTTGCCGCCCAGGCCGTCGATCGTGTCGGCCCCGGGCGTGCCGATGATCACGTCGTTGCCCGCAGTCCCGGTCGTACTGCCCGGGTCGGTCGCCGGGCGCCCGAAGCACAGCGGTGCCTGGGCGCTGGCCGAAGCGGCGCCCAGGAACGCCATGACCATCGCGGCGAAGAGGGTCACGCTCACGGCCAGGGCGCCGCGTCGCCTCGCACGGTTCCTGGATTCGTACGGCCTGTCGTTGCGGTGCGCCGGAGTCACCCGCCACCTGCCCCTCTGGTCATGCGGACAATGCCGGAACAACTCCTTTCCTGACGAGGGGCCGAAAGCACCGCGAGGACGTCGAAAGCACCCGTACAGCGCTGGTCGCGTCCGTGCCGTGGTGTGCGCCGCACCGTGATCGCGGGGCGGTGCACACCACGGGTCCTCCGTCGTACGGCCTTCCCTTCTCAGCCGCTCGTCTTCTGCGTCAGGTCGTAGAAGGTGGCCGAGCCGGCCGTCACCTTCTTGAAGGTGCTCTCGACCCAGGAGGTGATCTGCGACGACGTGCCGCTGCCACCCATGCCGCCGCCTCCCATGCCGCCGCCGGCGATGAAGTAGTGGATCTTTCCTTCCTCGACGTACTTCTTGAACTGGGCGAGCGTCGGGGACGGGTCGGTGCCGTTGAAGCCGCCGATCGCCATCACCGGGTAGCCGGTGGAGAGCTGGTAGCTCGCCGCGTTCTGGGAGCCGATGGACGCGGCGGCCCAGGTGTACTTCGACGCGTCCGTCTCCAGCAGCTTCCTGGCCTCGGCACTGACGTTCGCGCCGTTGAGCAGGCCGCCGGCGCCGCCGCCCATGCCGCCCTCGGCGCCGTTGCGGCCGCCGGGGAAACCGCCCGCGCCGGGCACGCCTTGGCCTTGCCGGCCCTGCTGGTTCTGGCCCTGGCCGGGCAGGCCGCCGCCGGGGAAGCCGCCGGTGCCGCCGCCCGGGAAGCCGTTGCCCTGGCCCTGGCCCTGCTGGCCCTGCTGGCCCGGCATCGCCCCGCCGCCGAAGCCGCCGCGCGTCCCGGCGCCCCCGGGGCCGCCGCCGGGGCCGCCCCGGCCGCCCATCATGCTCGCGCCCGCCGGACCCGCCGTCGGGATGGAACCGGTGTGCGCGGAGTCGACCGTGCTCAGCGTGTACGCCGTCGGACCGGCCAGCGCCGCCAGCACGCTCACGGCCGCCGCGGCGAGCGCGAGCCGCCGGGTGACGCGGCCCGCGAAGATCAGCCCGAGCGCGCCGGCCAGGCCGCCGACCAGCACCAGCCACTTCAGCCAGGGCAGGTACTCCGCGGTGCGGTTGAGCAGCACATACCCCCAGACCGCCGCCGCCACGACGGACGCGGCGAGCGCGAGCGACGCCCAGGTCCGCTTGCGGCGCTCCCACAGCACGGCGGCGCCCATGCCGGTCACGGCCGCGAGATAGGGGGCGAGGGCCACCGTGTAGTACTGGTGGAAGATGCCCGCCATGTAGCTGAAGACGACCGTCGTGATCAGCAGCGAGCCGCCCCAGACCAGGAACGCGCCACGGGTCACGGACGTACGGCCGGCCTTCCGGGTCGCCCACAGCGCGGCCACCAGCAGGATCAGCGCCGTCGGCAGCAGCCAGGAGATCTGGCCGCCGACCTCGGAGTTGAACATCCGGTCCCAGCCGGTGGCGCCCCACATGCCGCCGCCGTTGCCGCCGCCCGGGCCGCCGCCCCCGCCGACGCTGCCCGTCTCGTCGCCGTTGATGCGGCCGAGCCCGTTGTAGCCGAAGGTCAGCTCCAGGAAGCTGTTGTTCTGCGAGCCGCCGATGTACGGCCGCGAGGACGCCGGCCACAGCTCGACGATCGCGACCCACCAGCCGCCGGAGACGACCAGCGCGAGCGTGGCCAGGGCCAGTTGACCGAGCCGCCTGCGCAGCCGCACCGGCGCGCAGACCGCGTACACGAGCGCCAGCGGCGGCAGGATCAGGAACGCCTGGAGGGTCTTGGCGAGGAACGCGAAACCGATCGCGACCCCGGCCCACACCAGCCACTTGGTCCGCCCGTCCTCCAGCGCGCGGACGACGAGGTAGCAGGCCGTCGCCATGAGCAGCGCCAGCATCGCGTCCGGGTTGTTGAAGCGGAACATCAGCGCCGCGACCGGGGTCAGCGCCAGCACCGCGCCTGCGAGCAGGCCGGCCACCGGACCGGACCGGCGCCGTACCGCCGCGTACACGACGGCTACCGTCGCCACCCCCATCAGCACCTCGGGCACCAGGATCGCCCAGGAGTTCAGGCCGAAGATCCGCACCGACAGCTCCATCGGCCACAGGGAGGCCGGGGGCTTGTCGACGGTGATGGCGTTCGCGGCGTCGAGGGAGCCGAAGAAGAACGCCTTCCAGCTCTTGCTGCCCGCCTGGACCGCCGCCGAGTAGAAGGAGTTGGCCCAGCCGGAGGCGCTCAGGTTGTAAAGGTAGAGCAGGCCGGTGGCCAGCAGCAGGGCGAGCAGCGCCGGGCGGGCCCAGCGGGGGTCCGCGGGCCGGGGGCCGTCGGCCTCCGGGGGCGGCGCGGCGGGCCGGGCGACGGTGGGGGATGCGGTCGGGGGTGCGGTCGGGGGCGGGCCCCAGGTGGCCACGTCGTCGGAGCTGTGGGTGGTCATCGGCGGTCCCTCGGGTCGGTGTCGTGCGGGCGCACCGGCTGCAGCTGCAGGGTGACGTCCCGCCAGGAGGAGTCGGCGGCGGTATACGTGCGGGTGTCGGCATCGGTGCCGTCGGCGCGGTACGACGCGGTGTCCCGCTCGGGGAACACCCAGGCGCGGAAGAGCAGGAACCGCAGCACGGTCGCCGCGAGGTTGGCGGCGATCAGCACGGCCAGTTCGGTGGAGTGCGCGGGCTGGGACGTCGCGGCGCCGAGCGCGGCCAGCGAGCCGCTGGTCAGGGCCAGTCCGATGCCGAACACGACCAGCCCCTGCGCCTGGTGCCGTACGGCGCCGCCGCGGCCGCGCACCCCGAAGGTGAGCCGGCGGTTGGCGGCGGTGTTGGCGACCGCGGAGACCAGCAGCGCGAGCGCGTTGGCGAGCTGCGAGCCGGTGACGGTGCGGAAGCCGCTGTACAGGAGCAGGTAGAACAGGGTGGACAGTCCGCCGACCACGCAGAAGCCGACGAGCTGGCGGGCCAGTCCGGTGGGGACGTCCTTGATGTCGCGGTCGCGCGGGTCGTCGCCGAAGGGGCGGGCGAGCCGGTCCAGCGGCAGCGACCCGGTGGCCAGCGCCCTGCCCACCCGCCACACGCCCTTGAGGTCGTCGGTGGCCGTCCTCACGATGTGCACGGTGGAGTCGGGGTCGTCGACCCAGTCGACCGGCACCTCGTGGATGCGCAGCCCCGCGCGCTCGGCGAGCACCAGCATCTCGGTGTCGAAGAACCAGCCGGTGTCCTCCACCAGCGGCAGCAGCACCTGGGCCACGTCCTTGCGGATCGCCTTGAAGCCGCACTGGGCGTCGGAGAAGCGGGCCTGCAGGGAGCCGCGCAGGATGAGGTTGTAGGAGCGGGAGATGAACTCGCGCTTGGGCCCGCGCACCACCCGGGCGCTGCGCGCCAGCCGGGAGCCGATCGCCAGGTCGGAGTGGCCGGAGATCAGCGGCGCCACCAGCGGCAGCAGCGCGTTGAGGTCGGTGGACAGGTCGACGTCCATGTAGGCGAGGACGGGCGCGTCGGAGGCGGACCACACGGCCCGCAGCGCACGCCCGCGGCCCTTCTGCTCCAGCCGGAACACCCGTACCTGCGCGATGCGTTCCGCCAGCCGCGCCGCCACCAGCGGGGTGGCGTCACTCGACGCGTTGTCCGCGATGGTGATGCGGAACGCGTACGGGAAGGTCCGGGTGAGGTGCTCGTGCAGTCGCTCGACGCACGGCCGGAGGTCCTTCTCCTCGTTGTAGACGGGGATCACTACGTCCAGGACAGGCGTTCCGGCTGAGTCGGCCGGGAGGTGCTCCCGCGCCGGCAGGGTGCCGGGAGAAGAGTCGGTTCGCATGCGAGCGACTGTGGTCAGACGCCCTGTTGCACCCATGTGGTGACGCTGTGCCGTGCCTGTGAGTCCCGCGGCCCCTGCTGGACGAGCGGGGGCAGGTGCACGGTGAACACGGTCCGGCCGGGCACGCTGTCGACGGTCACGGCGCCGCCGTGCGCGCTCGCCACGGCCTGCACGATGGCGAGACCGAGGCCGGTCGAGCCGGTCGCCCGGGAGCGGGCCGAGTCGCCGCGCGCGAACCGTTCGAAGACATGCGGGAGGAGCGCCGGTGGGATGCCGGGTCCGTCGTCCTCGACGTCGACGCACAGCCAGGGCCCGCCGGCACGCACCCGTGCGGTGACGGTCGTACCGGGCGGTGTGTGGGTGCGGGCGTTGGCCAGCAGGTTGACCAGGACCTGCTGGAGCCGGGCGGGGTCGGCGAGGACGAGGGCGGGTTCGTCGGGCAGCTGAAGCCGCCACACGTGCTCGCGTCCGGCGGCGCGCGCGTCGCTGACGGTGTCGACGACGAGCGGGACGAGATCGGTCTGCTCGAAGCTGAGGGGCCGGCCGGCGTCCAGCCGGGCGAGCAGCAGCAGGTCCTCCACGAGCAGCGTCATCCGCCCGGCCTCGGACTCGATCCGGCCCAGCGCGTGCCGGGTGTCGGGCCCGACCTGCTCCCGGCCGCGCCGGGTCAGCTCGGCGTAGCCGCGGATGGAGGCGAGCGGGGTTCTCAGTTCATGGCTGGCGTCGGCGACGAACTGCCGTACCCGCATCTCGCTCTGCTGACGGGCGTGCAGGGCGCCGTGCACATGGTCGAGCATGCGGTTGAGGGCGACGCCGACCCGGCCGACCTCGGTGTGCGGGTCGCACTCGGACTCCGGGACCCGCTCGGAGAGGTTCACCTCGCCCGAGTGCAGGGGCAGTTCGGAGACCCGGGTGGCGGTCGCGGCGACCCTGCGCAGCGGGCGGGTGGCGACGCCGACCAGCACGGAACCGGCGATGCCGGCGGCGACGAGACCGGCGGCGGTGACGCTGACCTCGACGAGGATGAGGGTGTTGACGGTGGAGTCGGTCTGGCGGGTGGGAACGGCGACGTAGAAGGCCCCGTTGCGGCCGCTCTGGTACTCCACCTGGTACTTGCCGAGGCCGGGGAGGTCCGCGGTGTGCGGGTGCCCGTCACGGGGTACGGCGCCGAGCGCCGCGAGCTGCCCGGAGTCGAGGTAGACGGCCTCGGCCATCTTGACCTCGTTCGCCTTGCTGACCACGCCCAGGGTGACCTTGCCGCTGACGACGGTCGCGCCGATCGTGCCGAAGCCGCCCTGGGGTGCCCGGGTGACGAAGTCGAGCGGGTCCTGGCCGGTCATCGGCCGCGGCCCCGGTTCACCGACCGCGGGTCCCGCCGCCCGCATCGCGATCTCCCCCAGCTGCCGGTTCAGCTGGTCGTAGAGGTGGGAGCGCAGCGCCAGCGTGGTCACGGTGCCGATCACCGCGCACACCACGGCGATCAGCACCACGGACGCGACGACGAGCCGCGTCCGCAGCGTGCGCGGCTGTCGTCCCCGCCTCTGCGTACGCGGCCGTCGCCGTCCGCTCATGACACGGCGGGCTTGATCAGGTACCCGGCGCCGCGCCGGGTGTGGATCATCGGCTCGCGCCCGGCGTCGATCTTGCGCCGCAGGTAGGAGATGTACAGCTCGACGACGTTGGCCTGGCCGCCGAAGTCGTAGGACCACACCCGGTCGAGGATCTGCGCCTTGCTGAGCACGCGCCGCGGGTTGCGCATCAGGAAGCGCAGCAGTTCGAACTCGGTGGCGGTGAGGTGGATGTTGTCGCCGCCCCGGGACACCTCGTGGCTGTCCTCGTCGAGCATCAGGTCGCCCACGACGAGCACGGAGTCCGACCGCCGGTCGGTGGCGCCGGAGCGCCGGATGAGCCCGCGCAGCCGGGCCACGACCTCCTCCAGGCTGAACGGCTTGGTGACGTAGTCGTCGCCGCCGGCCGTCAGCCCGGCGATACGGTCCTCGACGGCGTCCTTCGCGGTCAGGAACAGCACGGGCACGTCCGGCAGCTCGCGGCGCAGCCGTCCGAGGACGGTCAGCCCGTCCATGTCGGGCAGCATCATGTCGAGCACGACGGCGTCGGGGCGCAGCTCCCGCGCGGCCCGGAGGGCGCCCTGCCCGTCCCCCGCCGTGCGGATCTGCCAGCCCTCGTACCGCAGCGCCATCGACAGCAGCTCGGTGATCGACAGCTCGTCGTCCACCACAAGCACCCGGACGGGGCTCCCGTCCGGCCTCAGCAGTTCGGTGCGCCCCTGGGGCGAGGTCGTGGTCATGGTGACCACCTTGTCCGGGGCCTCTGAGAGGAGGCTTTCGCCCGTCTGTGATTTTCCTGAGAAACACACAGGGGGCTCTCAGGAACCCCTCCGGGGCGGGACAGGCGTCAGCCGGCGGCGTCGCGCACGAAGCCGTGGCTGCGCTCGACCTTGGCGACGTGCAGGGTGTACCGCTCGTACCACTGCTCGCGTCCGCGCCGCTGGGCACGCCGGTGTTCGAGGTCGCTGCGCCATGCCTCGATGGCCTCGGCGTCCTGGAAGTACCCGACGGTGATCGACAGCCCGCCGGCGCTGCGCGCGTGGTCCATCCCGAGGAACCCGGGGATCTTCCGCACGAGTTCGTCCATGCGGTCGGCGGTCTCGGGGTAGCCGTCCTCGTCCTCGGTGCGCACGGAGGTGAAGACGACGGCGTAGTAGGGCGGTTCGTGGGCCGGTACGGGAAGTGGGGCGGGCTGCTGATCGGTCATGACGCCCAGCATGGCCGCCCGCCCTGCCCGGCCGGAACCCTCTTTGCCGAACGGTCAGAACAACCCGTCCTGCGCGGACCGCTCCCTCCTGAACCGCACCACCGGCACGGACGGTTCCCGCCCCGCCGCCGGCACCAGCCCCCAGCCCGGCAGCAGCCGGGTGTCGAGGACGACGATGCCGCGCGCCGTACGCAGATGCAGATCCGGGCCCGCGGCCGCGACCAGCTCCCCGCTGACCACGCCTCCGGGGCCCAGCCCGGCCACCTCCCCGACGACCTCCGCTCGGGACTCCCGCCCGAGCCCGAACACCTCCACGTGGTCGACGACCCGGCACGGCTCGCGCACCAGCGACTCCGGCCAGCCGTCGAGCGCCAGGGCCCGCGCGTGCAGCGCCACCACCTCCGCGGCCCGCTCACCCTCGGTGCCGGGCAGCCGGGCCCGCACGGCCCGCTTCTCGGCGTACGGAATCCGGTCGGGCACGCCCAGCGCGGCCCGCAGCAGCTCCTCCGTGCGCCGCGCGGCCATCAGCGGCCCGGCGCCGAGCCAGCTGAAGCAGACCGCCCCCTGCTCCAGCAGCCGGGCGGACCCGCGCTCGACGGCGGTGATCCCGGCCTTGACCATGCCGGGCCCGAACCAGGCCAGATAGACGTGGTACGGCCGCCGGTCGTCGGCCATTGTGTCCGCCGCCACGGAGTGCGCCCGGTCCAGCCGCGCACACTCCTCACACCGCGCACCGGTACTGCGCGCCGACACCTCCACCCGCCCCGGACAGGGATGCCCCCGCGCCCCCACACACGTCCGCACACCCCCGTCCTCGACCCCGAAGGCCACGCTCTTCCCCCAGGTCAGCGCGGAGCACCGCCCCCATCCCAGCCCAGCACGGGCCGGCCCCCCACCCACCGCAGCCCCGCGCATCTCCACACCTGTGCCATCACTTGCGAGGGTAGGGGGGACCACTGACAACACGACCCGCTGCACCGCGCCTCAACGCGCCCGCACGCCTCGACGCCGCCAGGCCAGCACCGGCGCGACGACGGCCAGGACAAGGAGAACGCCGGCGACGGTCAGGTGCGGCACCGTCCTTCCCTGCGTGAGCGCGAAGAGCCCGCAGGCCACACCGCCGACGGCGACGCCCAGGGCAGGGGGCCAGCGATCGGTGACCAGACCGGTGATCAGCACGACGTACGAGGGCATCGCGGCCAGGAAGAGCACCCACCCGCGCACCTTGTAGCCGTCCGCGGCCACACAACCGCCCCGAGGACCGCGCTCGCAACCGCCCTCGACGAGCCCCAGGACACCCCAGGTCGCAGCCGCCATGACGACGACGGCCAGGGGGACCCACCACCAGCGGGACCAGTTCTCCTCGTCCAAGGACCATCCACGCGACGAACGCCCCGCGCCCATTGCCCCACCCCACGTCGAAAATCTCCGCGATCACAGGACTGGGCCCGCCCGCACGCCCCGGAAACGCCAGAGGCCCCGGATTGCTCCGGGGCCTCTGTTCTGTGCACTCGGCAGGATTCGAACCTGCAACCTTCTGATCCGTAGTCAGATGCTCTATCCGTTAAGCTACGAGTGCTTGTTCATTTTTTCCGCCTCCGCTTTCGTTCCTTTCGGCCCGCTCGCGGCGACAGGAAGAACATTACATGACTGCCGCCGACATGTGAAATCCGATCCCTGGAACCCCTCTGACCTGCGAAAACGTGGATGAGGGCGGGTGAGGGGCGGGGGCCGGGAACGACGAAGCCCCGGTCCTGGGGACCGGGGCTTCGGTGATCGAGCGCGGAGGCGGAGGGATTTGAACCCTCGATGGGCTTTAAGGCCCAAACCGCATTAGCAGTGCGGCGCCATAGACCGGACTAGGCGACGCCTCCAGCACAGCCGCTCGCGCGAGCGCGAGTGGTGCGTGCAGATGATGACACAGTCGAGCGTCGTGTCACCAATCGGCTCCCACGGTACTAGGCAGGCGGGCCGGAGGGCAAAGCCCTTACGGTGCGGCGCAACGTCCCGCCGCGGGTCGCGTTAGGCAGGTCATGTCACACGTCACGCCTCACGGGCCGGCCGGCGCACTGCGCCGCGTCCTCGTCCTCGCCGCCGTCTCCCTCGCCGCCGGATCGCTGTCCGCCGCGCCCTCCGTCGCCTCCGCCCACCCCGGCGCGGGCAGCGGGCCGCTGATGCCGCCGCCCGTGCGGGACGAGGACCGGCCGGGCGGCGGTGACCATCTCGTCGTCCACGTCCAGGGCGCCGGTCCCCGCTGGGACGGGACGTACGAGGTCTCCTGCCACCCGGACGGCGGCACCCATCCGGACGCGGCCGGGGCGTGCCAGGCGCTGGACCGCAACACCCGGTGGGGGCAGGAGACCTTCACGCCCGTGCCCGAGGGCAGCATGTGCACCATGCAGTACGGCGGGCCGGCCACCGCCCACGTGACCGGCACCTGGGCCGGGCGCCCGGTGGACGCGCGGTTCGACCGGAGCGACGGGTGCGAGATCGGACGCTGGGACCGCTTCGTGCCGCTGCTGCCCGACCTGCGGGACTGAACCCGCCGCGGCGCCGGCCCGCGACGAGGCCGTCACCGGGACGTGTGGGCAACCGGCTCATCCCGCATCGCAGCCGCAACGCCTCCCCGTAGACTCCCTCGCGTGACACGCCGCGGGCCGGTTGGCAAGATGGCCCGAGCGGTCGGCAAGGTGCGGTAACAGGGAGGAAGCGTCTCGTGAGCAGCAGGCCATCCCGAGGCGCTGCTCGCCTCGCAGCCATACTGGACGCGCTGCCCGACGCGTTGGTGCTGGTCAACGCCAACGGCACCGTCGTCAACGCCAACACCATCGCGCTGGAGGCGTTCGAGACGCCGGGCACCGCCCTCGTGGGGCGCGGGCTGCTCGACCTGCTGCCCGACTTCGACTCCAAGCTCATCCCGGGCTCGATGCGCCGCCCCGACCACATCGACCCGCGGGCGCGCACCAAGCCGACCCGGATGATGGCCCGGCGCACCGACGGCACCGAGTTCCCGGTCGAGGTCACCAGCGCGAATCTGGAGAACGGCCAGCAGGCCTACGACGGTTATGGCTACACCGGCGACGAGCTGCTGATGCTCGTCGTGCGCGACTTGTCCGGCACCATCGACACCGAGGCCGAGCTGGCCCGCTCGCAGCGGCAGACCGAGATGATCCTGCGGGCCGCCGCCGAGGGTGTCGTCGGCACGGACACCGACGGGCGGATCGTGCTCGTCAACCCGGCCGCCGCGCAGATCCTCGGCTACCGCGCCAGCGACCTCGGCGGCAAGGAGCTGCACGGCCTCGTCCTGCACTCGCGCGCCGACGGCACGCCCTTCCCGTACGACGAGTCGCCGCTCGCCGACACCCTGCGCTCCGGGCGCAAGCACCGGGTGCGCGGGCAGGTGCTGTGGTCCAAGGGCGGGGAGAAGGTCTCCGTCGACCTGACCACCGCGCCCGTGCGCGACGGCGACCAGCTCGTCGGCGCCGTCATGACGTTCACCGACCGGCGCCCGTACGAGGCCCTGGTCGAGGCCAAGGCGACGCTGGAGAAGGCGCACGCCGAGGAGCTGGAGAAGCTCTCCGAGGAGCACGCCTCCGACCTGACCGCGCTGCGCCAGCAGCACATCGCCGAGCTGGAGGAGCTCCGCGACAAGCACGCGGAGGAACTGGCCGCGGGGGAGGAACGCTACGCCGCCCTCGCCGAGCGCGAGAAGGATCGTCACGAGGCGCTGAACGCGCGCTACGAGCAGCTGGTGACCCTGCTGGGCACCTCGCTGCGCGGGCCGCTGGAGGAGCTGCGCCGCGAGCTGGCCGCCCTGGCCGCCGACGACGCCGGGCAGCTGTGGCCCGAGGCCAACCAGGTGCTGCACCACCTGTCCGCCGGCTACTCGCGGATCACCACCCTCATCGACAACGTCCTCGGCTACCAGCGGCTCGACGCCGCCGGGCAGCAGGTCTCCCGTACGAAGGTCATGCTCGACGCCGTCGTCGCTTCGGGTGTCGACGGTGCCGTGGAGCTGATCGGTCCGGGCCGGGTGCAGTTCGCCGTGCACGCGCCGCCCATCGAGGCCGAGGTCGACCCGCGGCTGCTCGCGACCGCGCTCGCGCACCTCGTCGCGGACGTCGCCGGCGTCGACGCCACCGGCAACGCGCCCGTCTCCACGGGCGGTTACCTGGACAACACCGTCGTCGTCGCGGCGGCGCAGCGCGGCGAGGTCGCCCGGATCGAGGTGCGCGGGCCGTACGCCGGGGGAGACCCGGTGCACGAGCCGATCGTGCGCGGGATCGTGCGCGCCCACGGCGGTGTGCTGCAGACCCACGAGGTGCCGGGCATGAGCGGCAGCGCCTACGTCCTCGAAGTCCCGCTCGGCGGTGGGGCGGGAGCCGTCGCGCCGGGCGCGGACGCCGAGAGCGCCGATCCGGCCGCGGGCGCCGACGGGGTCCCGGGCGACGGGCAGACCTCCGGCGGCGGGCGGCGGCGGGCCCGGCGTTCGTCCACCGACGCGTTCCTGGAGCTCGACGGCGCCGAGGAGGCGGCCGGCTCCCCGGAGGGCCCCGGCGGCACCGGGCGGCGGCGCCGTCGTGCCGCCGCGCCCCAGGAGGAGGCGCCGGCCGAGGCCGCGGCCCTGGAACCGGCCGGTGGCGGCACCGGGCGGCGCCGCCGCGCGGCCGCGACGCCGGGCGGGGCGGGAGCCCCGGCCGAGGGTGCCGTGGTGACCGCCGACGAGCACGCCGCGGGCACCGCGGCCGCGGGCAGCGGGCTCGGCGGGACCGTCCCGCCGCAGGGTGTGCCGGTGCCGTCCGGCCGACGGGCCCGTCGCGCGGTCGAGGGCCAGCAGAACGCGCTGCCGCCCGCGCTTCCCGCCTCCACCGGGGACGCGGCGGACACGACGGACTCGGCGCACGCTCCGCAGCCGACGGGGCGGCGTCGCCGTGCCCTCGCGGCCGCGCAGGAGCGCGCCGCCGCGCAGGAGGCCGCGCCGCGCACCGTCTTCGCCCTCCCGCCGGCCGACGCCGACCGCCCGGCCGACGAGGAGGTTCCGGACGCCACGGATGCCTCGGGCGTCGCGGATGCCTCGGGCGCCGCCGAGCAAGGGCCCGCTCAGGCCATGCCGCTGCCCGTGCCGGGGCCGGGTGTGCCCGCGGACGTCCTGATCGCCCACGGCCGCCCTGACAGCGCGCCCGACGGGGGCTCCGACCACCACACCCCGCCGCAGCCGCACCCGACGGCCACCCCGGCCGATGCGCCCGCCGCCGTGCCCGCCGTGTCCGCCGACGCCCCGACGGGCCGACGGCGCCGGGCGGTCGCGCCGCCCGTGGGGGGCGCCGCCGGGGCTACTCCGGCTGAGGCTTCTCGTGCCGCCGGCCCCGTGCCGGCCCAGGGCACCGCGGGGCAGCCCGCTGTCCCGGCGACGGCCGCACAGCCCCTCCCGGCGCCCGCGCCCCAGCCGGTCCCGGGGCGGCCGATCCCGGCCCAGTTCACCCCGGCGCAGGGCGCTCCGGGGCAGCCCCTTCCCGCGGCCGGGGCCCCGGGCAACCCGGGTGACGGGGGTGCCCCCGTCCCCGCGCAGGTCCCGGGCACGGCACCGGCGCCCGGCCTCCCGCACCCGGTGCCCGCACCGGCCGCAGCCCAGCCCCTGCCCGCCGAGACCGCTCCGGGTCAGGCCACCCCGGCTCAGGGCACACCCGCCCTGCAGCAGTGGCCGGCCGCCGGGGCTACGCCGGCCGCTGGTGTGCCGCAGGGTGCCGGTTTCCCGCAGGGCGCCGCGCTCCCCCAGGGCGCCGGTGTCCCCCAGGGCGCTGACGCCACGCCCGGCGGCGGCACCGCCGTACCGCCGAACGCCACCGGCCCGCTCCCCGCGCCCGGAGCGCCCGTGCCGCCGAACGCCACCGGCCCGCTCCCGGCCGCCGGAACACCCGTACCGCCGAACGCCACCGGCCCGCTCCCGGCCCCGGAGCACCCGTGCCGCCGAACGCC
>NZ_PQSS01000065.1 GCF_002920535.1 Streptomyces sp. Ru71
AACGAGTCCGCTGCGCTCCCCCGTTCCGACTAGTGCTTCGCTCAGTTCACATCCCGCTTCACATCCCGCTTGCGGGGTGTGAGGGTCCGTCCGCTGACGCTCCCGGCCCTGGGGCCCGCTACGCGGGCGGCTGGCTGTAAGCGGGGGCGGGGTGGGTTGGCGTCATGTCAGATGCAGATTGTCGGAGGCCAAGCCCTGCATCAATGATGCACTGCGCAGAACCTGGAATTCAGCCCGGTTCCCGCCTGGACGCCTGCGCGGCCCCTTTTGCACCGGCGTGACACCGAAACCGTCGCGTGGATGTCACCGAACTTCACCGCGAAAACGTCACCGAACTTCACCGCCTGACCCACCCATCCTGGTAGGACGAGCCCGGAGGGGGGGAGCAGACCGCCCGGGCAGTGCGGAGGAGAGAGCAGCAAGGGACAGGGAGAGCGGGGCAGCTGCCTGGCCCGGCCCACCCCCTCACAGGCACACACGCCACACACGACGGCATCGCGCGGCGGCTTCGGGCCGACGCGCAACTAACACCGCCCCGTCCCCTATCCCCGAAGCAGTCACCAACACCGCACCCCATTCCTCACTCATTCTCCAACCGGGCCGGGGCAAGTGGCAGCAGAGGGGTTGTCAGCTGTCCGACCAACTGTCTGTAGGCCGTTGACCAGCAGGGACGCAGAAGCCGGCCACGAGGTCGCCGCAACCACCAGTGCAACACCTGACGCAACATCGGGCGAAACCGCGTACGCAACGCGAGGTGCAACGGGCTTCCTATCCCGCATCACAGCCACTATTATTTGAAGTGTTGGGGGAGGCGAACCCCGACAACCGCAGAAGTCCAACGAAGGGGAAGACGTGGAAATCCAGATCCTTGACGGCATCGTGCGCCGGTTACGTGGCCAGGACGTCCCCATGGGTGGCCTTGCCATCCAGGCCCGCACCATCGCCAACTTCCTGCCACTCATCTGCCAGCGCGTAGGGGCGAAGGTCGTGCACAACTCCGACGCCAGCTACACCGGAATCCGGTTCGACACCAAGGTTGGGCCGGTGGTGCTGGAAATGCCGATGGGTGACCAGCCGTACCGGCTCGTTCACGAATTCATCGAGCCCGACGCGCAGGGCCGCACGGAAGTGGAAATGCGGCGATTCCCGCAGATCTACAAGCCCCAGGGAGTCGCGCACCTGACGGCCGAGTTCCTCCGCTCGCGCGGATTCCTCAAGTAATCCGCTCAGGGGGCGCTCAAGGTGAGCGCCCCCCAACCCACCTGACATCAAAGGGGATGGGAGCCATGGAGAGCACACGAATGGCGCAGCCGGCCGAAGAGGCCGGGGTGCCGCTCACGGTGGCGGAGCAGGAGCAGGCGGCGTACGCGCTAAAGGAGTTAGCGCGTAGCTTGGGTGACCCGGAAGCGTTGCGGGTGCCGTTGGAGCAGTTGGAGATGGTCCGGCCGTTCTTCGAGCTGGGTTGGGCTCTGGGGGTACGCACCGGGCACACCGGGTTGGCCATGGCCGGTGTCCCTGTGGACCGTTCCACGGTCGCGCGTGCGTTCGTCCTGCTGTTGGCTCAGCGGATGGCGGACCCGATGGTGATCGCGGTCGCGCGGAGTCTGGACCCGCAGCACGTTGGGCCGGTGCTGTGGCAGAAGGCCGACTATCACGGCAGCCTGACACAGCGGCACGGGACGTACTGGGTGTGCGCCATCCACGCGTACGCGGACCCGTTCGGCGGGGAGCCGGAGTTGCGCTACGACCTATGTGAGATGCGTGGCGTGGCAGTCGTGCCTGTGGTCACGCGTGTGCGGCGTACGAGCCTGACGCCGTTGCCGGAGTACCGCGCCACGGTCTGAGTGTGCTGGTCAGGGGTGGGTTCACACAACCCTGAAACACACTATTATTGAAGTTGTTCGGGGGCGGTGGCCCCGCCCCCGAACCGCAGAAGCCAACACGAAGGGGAGAACACCGCATGACTCAGCAGTTCGCCGAGCGCGCCACGAACGTGGCCCCCACCGGTGCCCGCAACGCCGACCTCTGCGACCTGGTCCGCATCCTGGAGGACCAGAACCGGCACAAGCTCGACGTGATCGCCCCCGCCGCCGCCCTGCACTTCCGGGAAGGCAACCTGCACGTCGAGGGCATCGAGTCCCTGATCACCGAGGACGGGGTGACAGAGGTCGACGGCATCTACCGGCCCACCGGCGTGGCCGACGAGGGGATCTCCGACAAGCTCCGTATTCCGCTCGCCTACCTGCGCCGCATGCGCGCCGAGAACGTCCCGCTGCTGGACGAGAACGTCAACGCGTGGCTGCGCGAGGAGCCGGAGCGCCGTTTCATGCTCCGCGCGTTCCGGGGCGACAGCGGCCCCGGCGTGCCGCCGGGCGAGGGCGTGGCCCGCGCGCTGCTGTCCGACAGTTACAAGCTCATGGACAACTTCGACATGCTGCTGGCCGCCCTGGACGGGGTGCGGCAGTCCGGCCACCCCACCCGCGTCACGGGGTGCGACCTGACCGACCGGCGCATGTATGTGCGTGTGGAGTCCGAAGCGGTCGCCGTCCAGGCCTGCGAGCTGCTGCGCGGCTACCGTTCCCCGTTCGACGGCCGCAGCGGCGACGAACTGCCGATGATCTCGGCCGGTTTCGTCATCACCAACAGCGAGGTCGGCGCCGGTGCTTACACCATCACCCCGCGCGCCGTCATCCAGGTGTGCCGCAACGGTCTGACCGAGACCAAGGACGTCATGCGCGCCGTGCACCTCGGCGGCAAGCAGGACGAGGGCGTTGTGTCCTGGTCCGGGCAGACCCAGCGTAAGACGCTGGAGCTGATAACCTCCAAGACCGCCGACGCCGTGCGCACCTTCCTGTCACGCGAGTACGTCGAGGCCAAGGTTCGCCAGGTGGAGGCCGCCGCCGCCAAGACGCTGGCCGAGCCGACGAAGACCATCGAGCACGTCACCAAGACGCTCAGCATCGGTGCCGAGGCCAAGGACATGATCCTCTCGCACTTCGTGCGGGGCGGCCAGATGACGGCCGGGGGCGTGATGCAGGCCGTCACGTCGACCGCGCAGACCCTCACCGACGCCGACCAGGCCGCCGCCCTCGAAGCGCTCGCCCTGCCCGCCCTGACGGCCGCCGCCGCCCACGGCTGACAGACCCCGTGCGGGCCGGGAACCTCCCCCTCCCCTGGCCCCGGCCCGCACGGGCCCCACGCCCCGCCCAAGCACCCGGCGGGCACCCTCCCGGACCGCCCGGGGGTGCGCGCCCGGCCCCAGCGCGCGGAACACTCCCCCATCCGGCCAGCGCGGAGCGCGCCCGCCCCTCCCTCTGCCGCGCAGCGGCAGCGCGACGCATCTGCGGAGCAGACCGCGGCGCCCCCAAGAACCCCGCCGCGCCACGAGACCCGTACGCCGGCCCCCGGTGCCCACCGCCCCCGTCCGCAAGGAGTACCCGCATGCCCGCACGCCCGGAGCTCACCCGCCCCGCCGACGCCGCCATAGCGACCGCCATGAGCCGCACCCTGACCGCGCTTGCCGCCCTGCTCCAAGCACTCGCCGACGGCCAGCACACAATCAACCTCGTGGCCGAGCGCACCGACGACACGTTCGTCCGGGCTCAGGCCGACCTCTGCGTCGGCACCGCCCCGCTGCGCCTGGCCGTGCTGGACGAGGACGACTTCTGCGCGCTGCGCACGCTGCTGGTGTTCGCGCTGGAAGGCAGCACCGTACGCAGCGCCGTCCTGGTCGCCACCACGGCCGCCGAGCCTCACCCCCGCGCGTGCGGCTGGACCGTACGGAACAGGTGGCTGCACCCCATGGACACAGCCGAACTCCAGCAGGCCGTCATCCCGTGCCCAGACGTCCCCGCCGCACGCCCGGACGTCTACGACGCGCCGGTCCTGCCCCAGATCCCCGACACCGACGGCCCCCGTAGCTGACAAGCCCGCCGTCACCGCCAACGGCTACTGCACCAACACCACCCCGCCCCCCGGGACCATCCACGCCGCCAACGCCACGAACACGGGCGCGAAGTTCTTCCACCTGCACGGCCGCCGCTACGGCGCCTGCCCGTGCGGCAAGGAAGTGTCCCTGACCAAACAGGCCAACCTGCGCCGCCACAAGCCACCCCAGAACCAACCCACAGACGCCGTTCCCGCCTCCCCTCCCCCAGGGAGACGGAAACGGCCGACCCGGCCAGTCCGCCACTGGCCGATGAACTGCCGCCCCGACGCTCGCACCCTCCCCTTCGGCGAGCGCGGGGCGGCAGACCCCAACCCACCCAACCGACCAACCGCCGAGGAGCAGCAGTCATGAACCACCGAACCTGACCATCGACACGCCCACCGGCCCCGTGCGCGCCACCGCCGGCCCCCGCCAGCACGACACAGTCGTCTTCGAGTTGGGTGGGGCAATCCGCGGCGCGGTGCACGTCACCGGCACCCACCACCCCCCGCCACTGGGACCGGTTCACCGCAATGCGCGCCTGCCTGGGCCCCCGTCAACGCCTTGAGACCACCACCCCCGACGAGGACCTGCCGCGGCTCTCCCGCAGCAGCGGCTACCGCGGCAGCCTGACCCTTCACAAAGACGACTTCACCCACCGCCCCCACGTCTCGGTGTAGCAGATGGAGGCCGCCGCTGGACACCAACCGTCCGAGAAGACGGCGACGACGCTCACCGCCGTCCTGCACGCCTGCGCCGCCCATGTCTCGCAGCACGACGACCAGCCCGCGATCCTTCCCAGGCAGCGGGACGCTCCCGCCCTGCTGCGGTTGTTGCTGTCACACTCCGATCCCCGACGCGGATTGCATCCCCTTGGGCGCTCCCCGACCCATACCACTGCACACTCGATGCGCAGTCTCGGTACCGTCGAGGCTAAGAGCCTTGACGGATGGAGCACGATGCCTAGCAGCCTGCTGGATCGCCGGCGCCTCACCTACAGGGGGGCGCGCTGATGCTTGAGGAAGCCGAAGAGATCGGCGACCGCGTACGCCGCGCCCGGCTCCGCCTGGGCATGACTCAGGCCGACCTCGCTACCGCCCTGGGCAAGACGCAGGGCTGGGTGTCCAAGATGGAACGCGGACTCATCGAACTGGATCGCGTCGGACTGCTCAACCTGATCGCCTCGGAGCTGCACGTACATCCGAACGACTTGATCGGACGGCCGTACAACAGCTCTCCGGCCGAGAACCAGTGGCAGGTCTCTGCCGCAGCGATCATGCGCGAACTGCGCCGCTACGACCTCGCTCCCGTCTTCGACGGGACACCCCGGCCCGCTCGTCAGCTGTGGCAGGAAACCACTCGGCTGCACCGCCTGCGCGATGCTGCGGCCAATACGGCCATCATGGAGGTACTCCCCGATCTCTTCCGCGAGACGCGCGCCCTGGCCGAAGTCGCCACGGGCCACGAGCGGGAAGAGGCGTACGCGATCTACGCGGTGTGCTGCAAGTTCGCTCACACGTCCGCGCACGCCCTGGGTCACCCTGAGCTGGTCGCCATGGCATGTGAACGGGCCGCTTGGTCCGCGCGGCTGTCGGGCGACCCGGTCATACCTGCCGTCGCCGACTGGATGCGTATGTGGGACATGTGGGCCACGGCGGACTGGGATGACGCCATGGCCCTGGCTGACCGAGCGCTCCGAAGCGTGCAGCAGGAATACGACCGCGGTGAGCCGCTGGCCGTGCGGGCGTGGGGGTCCCTGCAACTGCGTGCGGCTGTCTCGGCTGCGCGGGGTGGTCGCAAGGCCGAAGCGAAAGACCGGATCAAGCACGCACGGGCTGCCGCCAAGCGGATGGAGACCGCCGGCCCTCCGGTCTACGACCGCCACAGCCTCACCTTCTCGCCGGGTAACGTGCAGATCCACGCGATCAGCGTCGCCCTGGAAATGCACGAGCAACGCGAGGCGCTGTCGATAAACCGGCGCACGAGCAAGGAAGTGATCGAGTCGCTTCCCAACTCTCGTCAGGGACACCATCACATGGACCTGGCGCGGGCCTGGCTGTGGGACGGGAACCGCGACAAGGCGCTGAAGGAATTGGAGAAGGCTGAGCGCATCGCCCCCCAGCTCGTACGCAACCACCCCATCGCCCGGTCAACCCTGCGCAGCATCGTGTACGCCGAACGGGCGAGCACCCGCGAGAAGCTGCGTCGCATGTCAGACCGCTTTCACCTCGACGGGTGAGGGTCGTATTCCTACGGTTCATATTGGGCCCCGGAGACATTTCTAGCTTCGGGGCATGGCCGAACGAACCGCGAAGCAACTTCCCGCTCATGGCGCTGCGTTAAGCGCTGGCGCCCCGTTCCACCCCCGCCTCGGCGACTTGGCGCTCGACCTCGCCAAGGGCGGGAAGATCGGCGTATGCGTCGCCCTGCCGAGCGACACCTCGGCGTCGTACCACCTGCGCCCGCCGGGTGGGGGCGAAGACTGGCGGGCCAAGTCGGACGGAACCACCCTGCGCCCCGTGCCCGTCCCGGTCACGCACGTCACGCCGATGCGTCGAGACGCCATCTACGATCACCGCGCCCGGCAGGCCGCGCTGCCCGTAACCGTCCACTACGAAGACGGCGGCACCTGCGAGACAGTGCTCGTGCTCACCCCGACGCAGGTTGAGCTGTACTCCATCCAGTTCACACAGCTCATCGCCGCGAAGGAATCGGCACGGGAGCACGCGCGGTGAGCCCGGCCGTGCTGACGCTCGCCCCGCCGGCCTTTGCACGTGCCCCAATGCGGTCGCCAATAGCCTTCCGCTGTGAGGCGACCGCCCACGACCTCAGCGGCTCCCGCGAGGTGCTGCTCGCCACCTACCGTGGCCGCTCCCCGCGCCTCGCCGCCCGCTGGCTCCGCGCGGAAGCTCACCACCTCGCCCGGCTGCTGTCCCCGGCCCCTGACGCCCTGTACCTCCGAGACGCGCCCCTCACTGCCGCTGGCCCAGACGTTC
Source organism: Streptomyces sp. Ru71 (assembly GCF_002920535.1). GTDB lineage: Bacteria > Actinomycetota > Actinomycetes > Streptomycetales > Streptomycetaceae > Streptomyces. The sequence goes on from NZ_PQSS01000065.1 coordinate 6,925, forward strand.
CTCGCCCTGACGCAGACCTGCGTGCGTGGGCAGACGATGACCGCGCCTACGAGCACGCGTTGCGCTCCCTTGCCACGGGCCGGGCATTCATGTTCACCGTGACGGACTCCGACGCCCGGTACTCCCTGGGCGTGTATCCGCTGCCCACCCGTCGACCAGCGCCCCCGCAAGCTCCCGTCCCCGCCCGGTGCCCACCCCACTGCCCGGAGGGGACGGGCCGCCACCGAAGACCACGGGGCGGCGCACCTTCCGATGACTCCCGCCCCCGGGCTTTTCCTGGTTCCCTCCCGGCGCGGGGGCGGGTCCACCACTCGACCGCCCAACCACACCCGCCGCTCTGCGGCGCTTTCCTGCCCATCTACCGAGGGGAAGACGCGGTGACCACCTATCCCGTATCGCCGAACACCGTGCTCGCCAACGCGCTCACGAGTGCGGAAGACCTGCTCAGGCCGCACATCGTCAACGCGGAACCCGAGCGGATCGTGTTCGTGGTGGGAACGCAGATCAACGGAGCCCCGCACATCGGAACGTCCCTGGTCCAGTCGCTCACCTTCGCCACCGCGGCCCGCATCCGCGACCGGTTCGGCGTCCCGGCCGTTGTACAGCTCGGCGCACTGGACAACGCCCCGTACGCCATCATCACCGACAAAGAGAGCGGCCACCGCTACCAGCGCGCCTACGCTCACGCCTTCGGCGCAGCCGGCATCGCCGAGCAGATCGACAAGCTCTACCGGCCGCTGTTCACCGCGCTCTCCGAGCGGCTGAAGGTGCCGTTCTCGGTCGAGACGTATACCCAGCAGCAAGCGGCCCCGCACTTCCGACGCACCTGGCTACGGGTGCTGCCGCGCATGGACGCTGCCCGCTGGTACCTGTCCCCGTCGTCCGGCGTGCCGCATGTCCGTGTCCCCTGCCCGCGTCCGGGTTGCGGGTGGGCCGAGAAGTACGCCGAGCGCACCCGTGTACGGGACGACGGCTTCGAGCGGGCAACGGTCTCGGCCGTGTGCCTCCACCACGGCGAGTACGAGGTGGTCATCGAACCGACGGACGGCGGTTACCTGGACCTGGCCACGCTCTACCGGAACCTGGTCAAGGAACTCATGATCAGCGGGGCGGTCGGCACGCTGTACGTCATGGTCAAGGGCAGCGACTGGATGCCCGGCTGCATCCTCGTCGACGGTGCCCTCCAGGCGGTCGGCCTCACCCCCGGGCAATTGCCCGCCCGGCTGTTCTGCCCCCAGGTGGTCACGGACACGGGCGCGAAGCTGTCCAAGTCCCTCATCCGCGAGGGTCGCGCACCCTTGCCGGAAGGGGCGGCCCCGTGGATGCTCGACACCCGAGAGTGGCCCGGCTCGTTGGGTGAGTACGTCGACCGCTTGCTCGGTCTGACGGACGTGTTACTCGCCGACCCCCGCCACTTCTTCCGCTCGTACTCGGCCGGTGAACTCGGCCGACTCATGTCCACTGCAACTGCTAGGAGCGTTCCCGCCCGATGACGGAAACTGCCGCCGCGCGCGTCCACGAACTGAACCTCTACCGCCGGTACTTCGACCTTGTCGCCGCTGGCCAGAAGACGATCGAAGTGCGGGTGAAATATCCCCACCTCAAAGACCTGGCCGCCGGGAACGTCATCCGCTTCCGCATCAAGGGCACGGACGAGACGTGTGACGTCCTGGTGAAGCGCGTCACGGAGTACAAGACCTTCGAGGAGCTGCTCGACGGGGAGGGTCCGGCGAACGTAAACCCGGCCTCCTCCCGCGAGCAGCAGCTCACCAACATCCGCGAGATCTACCCGGCGGAGAAGGAAGCGCTCGGCGCGCTCGCCATCGAGATCGAACTCCTGCCGCAGTGAGCCCGCCGCGCCGCCCTCGCTCCCAAAAGGGCGGTGAGGCGCCCGCTCTTGTCGTCGTAAAACTACTGACGGGTCCTAACGGTGCGGCCATCCTTGCCGGTGGTGACGATCCGGTGGTGGTCACCTTGCCGCTGGGGCGGTCTCGGTCACCGGCCCTTCCGCCTCGTCATAGGCGATCGTGGTCCCCGCCCGCTGCTGCTCCTCGCCACCCAGGGTGAGCGTCTTCACGATCGGCGCCCCACCCAGTTCCAGCTCGCGACGGGGCTCCACCTCCGCGCCGGGGAACCGCTCCGGGCTGGCGGTGGTGACCTTCGCGCCGACATGCGCGCTGCCGGGCCCGTAGGCGAGGGTGGTGGCCACAACACCGACCGTGGCTTTGGCGACACGGCCGAGCCGTTTTGAAGGCCCGCTCGGCCGCGGACGGCGTGGGTGTGTTCCTGCCGGCGAGGAGGGTTTCCTGCTCGACCTGCGTCATCGAGGGCAACGGCGGCGACGACACCCTGACCGCAGTCGGCGACAGTGTGGTGGTCGTCGGCGACCACCCCATCCACGGCAACGACGACACGCACTTCTACACCCGCGGCAACGTCGTCACCACCCGCTGGCCCGACCCGTCCAAGGCCCCCGGCGGACGTGGACCTGGGCTTCCCCCGCAACCACTGACACATGACAGGCACGGCTGGACGGATCGGAGGATCCGTCCGGGCTGCTTCGCGCCGCCATCCGGTTGCACTGCGAGCCCGCGTCGTTGCTGGCCGCGCCCCGCAGGGGCATCGGTCTGCACGGACGACCGTGCCGACCGAAAGGCAGAAGGATGATGAGCAGTCGTCAGGGAACCGGAGCCAGGAAGCGGCTCCGTCGTGCCGCCGCGAGCGGGTTTGCGGGGGCGCTCGTGCTCGGAGGCGTCCTCGGTCTCGGCGCGACGGACGCGGGCGCGGCGGCGCCGACCTGCCTGGGCCGCCCGGCCACGATCGTCATCACCACGCCCGGCGTGACGACGAACGGGACCAGCGGCGCGGACGTGATCATCGGGACCTCAGGCGATGACATCATCCACGGCTTGGGCGGGAACGACCGGATCTGCAGCCTCGGTGGCACCGACGTCGTCAGCGGCGGACTCGGCAACGACCAGCTCGACGGCGGCACGGGCTCCGACGAGCTGGTCGGCGATACCTTCGGCGTTCAAAGCAACACCACGGGCGGCGGCAACGACCTTCTGATCGGAGGCGACGAGGCCGACACTCTGATCGGGGACAGTCGGTCCGTGGACGGCGGAGACGCCACAGGCGGCGGGAACGACCGCCTGTACGGCGGCGACGACGCCGACGTCATGATCGGCGACAGCTACGGCACCAACGCGTCCGACGGCGGGCGCGACTACCTCGACGGCGGCGACGGCACCGACGACATGGGCGGCGACTCCCGGGCCCTTCACGGCACCGCCCAGGGCGCCGGCGACGACGTGCTCTTCAGCGGAGCGGGCGCCAGCGACCGCATGGTCGGCGACAGCGACGCCGACGGCACCGTCGAAGGCAACGGCGGCGATGACACCCTGATCGCGGGCGGCGCCAGTGTGTTCGTTATCGGGGACCACAACATCCATGACGAGTTCGGCGGTTACGCGACGGGCTCAGGCCGTGACCACATCATCGGCACCGGCGGGCCGGACCTGCTGGTCGGCGAGAGTTCGGTGGTCGACGCCAACCTCAGCTCGGCCAGCGCCGACCGGATCGAGGGGGGCGGCGGTAACGACCAGATCTTCGGGGACAACACCGACTTCTTCGTCACCAGGACGGTCGGCACCGCCGGCGGCCGCGACGACCTGCGCGGCGACGCCGGCGCCGACACCCTCCGCGCCGGCCCCGGCGACGACGACCTCGACGGCGGCGCCGACGGCCCGGACGTCTGCGACGGCGAGGCCGGCACCGACAGAGCCACCCAGTCCTGCGAGACAACCCCGAACGTCCCGTAACGGCAGCACAGCAAAACCCGTGGGCCCCCGGGGGGTGCGCGTCGACATACCACCGGGGGCCATGTCCGTTCGTCGACATACCACCGGGGGCCATGTCCGTTCCGCCCCGGTACCGGATCCGCGCCGTGTACACCGACGCGACGATCACTGACCAGGCGTACAGCCCGGCCGCCCGCGACGGCCGCTGCCCGGCCACGTGGAAGCGGGACCGCATGACGTGCATCTTCTCTGCACCAACGGCAGGAGCCAGGGGCGGCAGGTCTTATCGGGCGGGCGTGGCCGTAGGCCCCTGGACTTTCAGGACGACAGCCGTGCCACCGATGGTCCGGTCTTCATGCATCGTGATCGTTTGGCCGGGCTGGAGGTGTCGCCACTGCGAGGGGTCGAGGGGGGCAAGCCGCACCGAGGAACGCTCGCCAGGCCCCAGAGCGGGGGTGAACTCGACCCAAAGGCGTGCGATGTTGAGGGCTTCCTCACCGGTTGGTGTTCGATTTCCGATGCTCCACATCGGCCGCAGAACACCGGCTCCGGAGAACGGAGTCTGCCGTCGGCTCTCGCTGGCCGGCCGAAGCGTGAGATCGGCGCGGATGATCCCGTTTCGAGATTCGTAGCAGCGCCAGTGGCACCAGGCCGCGCTCCTCTCCATCCGCATCTGCCCGGCGGCCGTGGCGAGGCTCTCCCAGAAGTCGAGCGGAAGCGGGTGGACGTCGCCGAGTTCCTCCAGGAGTCCAAAGGCCGTCTCCCACTCGTCGTGGGCGAGGTAGTCCCAGACATCGTTGATCGTGATGTCGTTCTCGGTGGCGATCTCTGCGGGGACCAGCAGGGAGGCGGCTTCCAGCAGCTCGGGGACGTCCATGCGTTGATTGTGGACCACGGTCTCCTGGCGGCGGCAGGAGTACCCCCGATGACCTCCATTGAGCAGATCGCGACCCTGGCGACCTTCTAGGCGGTATGGGCGGTTCTCTCCGTCGGTCACAACTTCGCGGATCACGTGATCGGGCAGACCGACCAGCCGGCCGCGAGGAAGGCGGCGCCGTCGGCGGCCGAGGTCGCGACGGCGTGAGCCCGCGGCCGGGCTGGGGTGCGTGCCTGGGACACGTAGCCAGTACCACCTGGTGATGGCCGTGACGCTGGCCCCGGTCTAGGCCGTGCTTCCGCTCCAGATGTCCAGGACCGGCTTAGCCGCAGGGCTCGCTCCGTCCGCGACAACGCACGCGTCCTTCTTCTCTGAACTTCCTGTCGCCTACCTGTCTGCCCGGCGGATCTGGGCGCCGACATGTCAGTGGGCTCTGGCAGCATCACGGCCATGACCGACATTGATGACCTCGTGCAACGCGTTGCCACCCGGGCCGCATCGGACAGCAAGGACCTTCCCGCGCCCGTCGACAACGCCCAGATCGCGGAAGCCGAGAGGCAACTGGGCTTCGCGCTGCATCCCCTACTTGCGCGCCTGTATCGCGAGGTTGCTGACGGCGGCTTCGGCCCTGACTACCGACTGCTGCCACTGCTTGGTCCGGGCTCCAGCGTCGTTGGCGAATACCTGACGCGACGTGAGGCGTCGGTTGGAGTGGAGCACCCGGAGTGGCCCGAAGGCGTCGTACCGATCCTGACCTGGGGCTGTGGCATGTATGCAGGCGTTGATTGCCTCAGTGACGACGGTCAGGTCCTGCTCTTCGAGCCGAGCCCGTATAGCGGCGGATCGTGGGATGAGTGTTGGTTCCTCGACTCCGCCAGCCTCGCAGCGTGGCTGGAGATATGGCTCGCGGGGACGGGCTGGTTCGAGGAGGACGCCTTCGACGGGGGCGACGTGGTCGAGCCTCAGCCGTGGGAGCAGGCCGCGGGTCGGCTGTCGTCTGGCGCATAGCGAAACAGCAACGCTTCGTCCCGTTGGTGCAGGCGCCGTCGTCCCCGGCATGCTCACGGCTCCCTACTTGCCGCTCGCGGGATTCACCACTCCGGGCGGATGTCCGCACTCCCGTCGTCGCCGCCGCTGTGGATTGCGGGCCGACCGCAGCCAGGTTGAGGCAAGAGTCCAGAGAGAGCTGGGCGGCCGGGGCGAAGTTGTATCGCTCGACACCCGCCGCCCCATCTGCCGCGCCAGAACGCCCGCCGCGTCGGTCGTCGGCCATGGCGCGCATCATGGTCTGCAAGCACCGCAATTCACCCGTTTTTGCAGGTCAGGGGGTGGGTTCGCACTCACAATACTCACACTATTATTAGCAATGAAGCGGGGTCGTCACCTCCCTCACAGCATGGCGGCCCCTTGCTCCTTCCAGCCCCAGGAGTTGCCATGCTTCTAACGCTGCGCCGCGCGCTGCGATCGGCGCTTCCGATACCGCCCGCCGTTTCAGCGCCGGCATCGCAGCGCTATCGCCCGCCGCTCGCGAAGCGCTCAGCACCGACGTCACTGCCGAGGAAGCCATCGCCTACAACCGCAGCCGCGCCGCCACCGCAACCGCCGTCGCCCTTTACCGCAGCGGTTACACGCTGCCGATGAGTGACCTCGACCTGGACGACGCCGTGCACGCCCTGGACTTCCCCCACTCGGTGCCAAGCCCGGAGACCCGCGCCGCCATCCGTGCCGCGCTCGCCGCCCTGGATGCCGACTACACCATCACCGTCACCCACTGACCAGCCGTACGCCCTGACCTGCGGGCCGCCCCGCGCGGGCGGCCCGCGCCGGAAGGAGACCCGGTGTTCCTCGTCGTACTCGACCCCGCTCACGGACTGGTCGCCGCCCCCAGGTCCTCAGACGACCTCTCACCCGGCACAGAGGAGACCCTCACAGCCCAGGGATTCGCCTGGAACAGCGAAATCGAGGCGTTCACCCGACCGACCGACAACAGCCCCGCAGCTGTGGAACTCACCGCCGACACCCTGCGGGAACTGGGCCACTACGTCCTCTCCTCCTACGCCTTTCTGCCCACCGCCTGACTGGCGCCCCTCTCCAGCCGGCCATCCGCCCCCGATCCCGCAGGTCCCCTGCACAGATGGAGTTCCGTCATGCCCCGACGCCGCCGCCAGCCGCCCGTCCGGTACACCGTCATCGAGCACGCGGCCCACCAGAGCGTGGTCAATCTGCACGGGTACGTGCTCGGCCGGTCCGGCCGCCGAGGCCGCGGCGCCGGAGTTGGCCTGCGACCGACCGGCGTCATCGCGGCCGTAGAGAGGCTCGACGCCGCCCAGAGCGGCCCAGCGGCCGCCGAGCCGCGGATCCTGCGCCGGTACGCATACGCCTGGAGCCTTCGCTGGACGAGATGCTCTCCGTGATGGGAGGTTCCAGCTACGACCGCCTGGAGACGCTCATGTCCGCCGGACATCTGGCCATGGTTTTCAGTCGGCCGCCGAGTGCCTCGGACATTCCAGACTGGATCACCGAACGGCGTCGGAGCTCGGCGAACGCATCGCTGACCTGCGGATCGCTTCACTCCACACGCAGGAGTCGCTCTGCGAGGCCACCGAGCTGTGCCGCAGTCACCTCCAGCGCATCGAGTCCGGCGAGACCGACCCGCGCTACGGTGACCTGTTGGGGATCGCCGACGCCTTGGAAACTCGCGTCTTTGTCCTCACCCGCTGATCGGGAAATGCCCCGCCCATCTGCCACGGGGCAGATGGGCGGGGCGGTTCCGGGTTGCGCTGCCGAGGTGCTTCAGGAGCGTGGCGGGGCGGGGCGGCGGAAGACCTCGGTCGGCCGCCACGGTTCAGGCCGCGCGGGCAGCTTGCCGAACTTCGGCAGGGGAACCCGTTCGGCCCGCGCCATGGCGTCCTCGCCCGTCTCGGCCGCGGCGGTGGTGAAGTCCTCGGCAATCCCGGCCGGTGCCCACTGGTGGCCGTCCCACTCCTGGATGCCGCGCGGCGCGTCGGGCCCAACGTGGGAACCGCGCTCAGAGTCGTCGCCGAGCGGCATGGCCCGCCGCTCCCCGGGCGCCGGCCGACGCTGCTCGCGGCGTGCCGCCCACTGCTCAAGGGGCTCGTCGTCCATCCCGTGTCCCTCCCTCGTCGAGTCCGTCCAGTGTGCCGCGCCCGCCCCGCGGGCCGGAAGCGCCCACCGGCCTCACAGCGTGGCCGTCCACCCGCCGCGCGACAGCGTCGTCTCGCCATCGGGGGTGATGGTGACCTTCGCCCCGTACACAGGCAGTTCGCCGTGCTCCAGCCACCGCCATCGAATCTGTTCCAGGAGGTCGTACAGGCGGCGCGGGCCGCCCTGGTGCACGGTGGTGTGCCGGTCGCCGGGCTCTGTGCGCGCCCGGGCCCAGGAGCCGTCGGGATGCAGCATCCACGTGAGGCGGCTGCCGTCGTCGGCGGTGCCGGTGCGGTGCTCGATGCCGGGGGCCGTCAGAGAGAGCATCGACCACACCTCCCACGCCCGCATGACGTCCAGGACGGGGAACGGCGAGGAGGACACCTCACCGTCCTCCTGACACGCCGTGGTGAACAGGTCGTCCAGGCCGGGCGGGTAGTCGTCACCGGCGCGCGTGACCATGAACGACGCCCGATCCCACTCCACCCGCCCGCTCGCCCCTCCGTCCTCCCTCTTGTCGGCAGTGACGATCAGGCCGGTCCCCGCCAGGGTCGTCACCAGGCGCCCGCCCGGCGCGAGCGCTGCCAGCCACGCGGCAGGGATGCGCGACACGGACACCATGGACACGATCCGGTCGAACACGCCCGGCAGTTCGCTGCGGCCAGCGTCCGCGGTGACAACGGTGGGGTGCCAACCGATCCGGTCCAGGCGCTCGGCGGCCGCCTCGGTCAGGTACGGATCGACGTCCAGCGTGGTCACCAGGTCGTCACCGAGCCGGTGGCAGGCCAGGGCCGCGCTGTACCCGGAGCCGGTGGCCAGGTCGAGGAGCCGCAGCCCGGCAGTGAGCCGGCCGTGCCGCAGCATCGCAACGACCAGACTGGGAAGTGTCGACGAGGACGTGGGCAGGCCGGTGACCACCTGGCCGACGCCGGCATGGTCGGCGTGCACGTCCCCGACCCGGGTGACCAGGGTGGCGTCGGAGTAGGCCGCGGTCGCCCACGCCTCCTCGTCGGCCGGGCCGTCCACGACCGACCACCCGCGCGGGCCGGGATGAAGCCAGCGCGGCACGAGCAGGTGCCGGGGCGTCTCCCGCAGCGCCGCCCACCAGCCCGAGCCCGGATACGAGACCTGCTCGGCGAGCGCGGCCGCGCGCGGTTTCCAGTCCATCAGGAGCCTCCTTGCAGCTCGTCGGCTATCGCCTCGACCATCGGCAGGCCGGTCGCCACCTGGATCCAGTCCCACTGTCCGCACGGGTTGACCTCCAGGAACGTCCACTGCCCCTCGGGGTCCACGATGAAGTCTGCCGCGCCGTACCGGAGTCGGAGCACGTCCATCAGCCGCAGCATCGCGCGGCGGACGGGCCGGGGCACCGTGGTGATCTCGTAGGTGAGGGAGGCGTAGTCGCTGCGCCAGTCCTCGTGGGCGGCCTCGCTGCCGGCGTGGATAGCGGCCGCGAACATCCGCGTCCCGACCACGGTCAGGCGCACCTCGTACGCCTTGGGAATCCAGGTCTGGAACAGGTGGGCGGTGGTGCTGATGCCGTCCAGGTCGCGCAGATCCTCCGGGGTCAGGCGGCGCGTGTAGACGGACTTGAGCTGCCCGTCCTCGATGAGGACGGGCGAGGCGACCGGCTTGCACACCAGCGGCCGGCCGGTGTCGACGGCGAACGCGAGGACGTCGTCGGGCCGGTTGGTGATCAGGGTGTCGGGGATGGTCAGCCCGACCGAACGCGCGGCGGCGAGCTGCACGGGCTTGTACTCCGCTCGCGCCATCGCGGTCGGGTGGTTCACCCACCGGCACTCCAGTGCGGACAGGACACCGCCAAGGCCGGCGCGGGCCTGAGCGGCGGCGAATCTCTCCTCCGGGCCGGACATCCCCTCGGGGAACTGGAACGCTCTGGGGGCGCGGTAGTACACCGCGCCCACCCGGGACAGCTCCACCGTCCGGTGATCGGTGGTGAGATCGCCCGTCCACGCGTCCTCCTGGCCGATGCGGCCAGACAGGGCCAGCCGCAGCGGGAAGTCGGCGGTGTCCATGCGGAACACCTCTGCTCCGCGCTCCTCCAGCTCGACGACGACCCGATCGGTGGGCCAGTCGTCGGCGGCGGCAACGATGAGGACGGGCGCGGCCATCAGTCCTTCGGCCCCTCGTCCAGCGGCGGCGGGTTCGTCGTCGACCCGCCCGGCACCGTCGGCGTGTGCGTGTTGGCCATGCAGGTGAGCAGGCCGCCGTCGTCGCAAACGTTGACCTGCCGACCGTGGTCGTAGACGTGCGCCGGGATACGGACGGCGTTGGTGGAGTCGGGGACGCGGGCGAACCGCAGCGCCCACGGCCGGGTCGCCGGCTCCGACGGCGCCTCCGCGCTGAACGGGGTACGGCCTTCGGGCGGGGTGAGCGGGAACGCGTCCCGCTGCAAAGCTGTCGTCATGATCTTCTCCATTCGGTGTCGTGCGGCATCCAGCGCGAGCAGACCAGGCCGGATGCCGTCCAGAACCTCTGGCAGTGGCTGTGTTTCAGGGAAAAGACCCGCCCCAAGGCTCGACCTGTCCAGGGTTGGGGCTTGGGGCGGGTGTCTTGCGACCCCTCCCGCCGGGTCCTGCGGTCCGCTGACGGGAGGGGCGTTTCTGCGGTGCGGCCCTGACCCTGCGACCGCCCTGGGCGTGCGCTAGCTGGACGTCCGCGCCAGCACCAGGGCGAGGACCTGGGCAGTCACAGCCGCCACGTACACGAGCAGACCAGTGATCGTCTTCATCGCTGTGCGTGGCCCCTGGCCTCGTAGTGGTCACACAGGGCGCGCAGCACGCGAGCCAGGCGCCGGGCGTGACCGGCCTCACCCCCGTAGCGGGGGCTTGCCTGTTCGCTCAGCTTGCGCCGGGCCTCACCGACGCAGGCGAGCGCGCAGTAGCGCGCGATGCTGTCCTCCGGCTGTCGTGCGGCCCTGGCTTCCACCAGAGGGATCAGCAGCTGCAGGTGGCCGCGGAGCAGGGCGGTCAGCGTCTCCAGATCGTCGGGCGCCGGCGGCGGCATCTCACGACCGTTTTCCGGGCCGAGCAGCAGCGTCGCTGTCTCGCGCATCGTGGCGATGTCCGCAGGGGCGGTTGCGTTGCTGCTCTCGATAACGGTGTTCACCGGGCGGCCGCCTGTCCGCCGCGGCAGCGCGGGCACGCGCACGGGGGGAAGGCGGACGTGGCCGGCGGCGGCTCCTGTGCGGGCAGCACGCTGACCTTGCCACGGTCCTGGGTGACGGTGCCGTAGCGGTCCACCGTGTAGACCCGGATCGTCATCTTCGATCCGGGTGAGCAGTCCTGGCTGGGACAGGTACCGTTCGTCATGTCGACGCTCCTACGTAGCGTTGGCCACGCCCCGGGGCCGTCGCGAGCGGTCGCCGGGGTCTGCCGGGGTTGTGGCGGTCACGCCGGTGTTTTCCTTGCGCGGCAGCCGCATGTGACGATCTGCCACACGCGATCGCTGCCGCGCAGCACGACGTGACCGGCGGCGCGCAGGGTCTTGTTCACTGCCCCACAGTCGAAGCAGGCTTCACCGTGCAGCCGGGCGATGCTCAGCCGCCCATCGATGACGGTGGGCGCAAGCTGTGTGTCGGGCACCGCGTCCCCCATCTGCTGCTTCCTACGCGTGCAACAGATGGTGGGGGCTGCCGGGAACCCTAAGTACCCCGCCCAGGGGTAGCCGCAGGGGGGTCGGCTGAGCTCAGGTTGCGGAGCACCATTCGGCGAAGTTGGAGAGGGTCTCGGAGTCCGCGCGCTTCAAGCGGCGCAGCGTGGAGGCGTCTTCCCGCACCCAGGGGTGTTCGCGCGTGTGCTGCGGCGCGATGCGTCGGGCGACCTTCAGCGACTCGAAGGCGTCGTCGGCCATCCCCGACCACAGTTGCGCTCTGGCCAGTTCGATGTAGAACCCGGATCGCCGCTCGGCTGGGAGGTTTGCAGGTGGCTTCCACTCCCTGGCCACGTCCAGGGCGCGGCCGACGTGCTCGCCGCCGAGGCTGACGGCGACGGATACCTCATGGATGCGAACGGAGTCGGGTCCGAACGCGGTGCCGTGGTACACGTCTTCTCGTACCCGGCTGGCGAGCGCCTGGGCCTCGTCGAGGTGGGTGACGGCGGCTGATGCGTCGCGCGCTCGGCCGGCGATGACTGCGGCTCGCATGTGGAGCGCTCCGCGGGCCGCGATGTCGGGTGTGCTGGCGGGTGCCGGGGCCGCGTCCAGGGCTTGTTCGAGAGCGCGAAGGCCTGCGGCGTGGGCGCGCGCGGCGAAGAAGGTCTCGGTGCGCACGTAGGCGACGGACGCAGTCAGCAGCGGATCGTCTGCTTCCGGAACGGCCCACCTCATGAGCTCAACGAGTCGCGCGGAGAGGTCGCGCGCGCCGAACTTGTACGCGACTGCGTCGGCTGAGCGGTACGCCTGGACCAGGAGGCCGGCCAGCTCGGCTCGTTGGCCTGACGCGGTGGCGTGGTAGGCGCGAGCCAGCTCTGCGAGCAGGTCAGGCATCCGGCGGGCAATGCGCGTGTACTGAGCGGACAGGCGCCAGTCGGCGGCCTCGCTGACAGCGACGTGCAGCTCCGGGAGGGGCCGGGTAGGGCCGTCTTCGGGCACGTCGTACGTGGCGATGACCGCGGAGAGGGCGGGGAGGGCGTCGTGCACCGGAGTGTGGGCTGGGCCGCGGTCTGTGCGGAGCAGCGGGGGGTCGAGGGACAGGGCGGCAGCGATGGCTTCGAGGGTGGCGTCGCCTACCCCTCGCTCTCCACGCTCGATCTTCCGGATAGTCCCGAGCGCGACGCAGGCAGCCTGGGCGAGCTGCTCCTGCGTCATGCGCCTCAGCCGCCGGTAGTAGGCGATGCGACGTCCTACCCCGCCATACCCAAGTGCTGCCACTGCGGCTCCAGTTCAGTACGGTCATTTCAAACCGTACCGGCACGGAGACGCTCAGTGCACGACTTGGAGCGTGGTGACAGACGCCAGGTGCCTGGGCCGCGGCCCGCGCGGTCAGTCGCCGGCAAGCGCCACGAGCTGGGCGAGACTGTCGATCCGCCAGTCCGCCGCTTCCCTGACGTCCGGGTCATCCGCCCACAAGTACCCCCACGGCCCACGGCGCAGGTGCGCCACACGAAGCCCGGCCGCCTTCGCCGGGAAGACGTCGTTCGCCGGGTGGTCTCCCACGTACAGGGTGGCCTCCGGGGCTGCCTGCGCGACATCGATGACCCGCTGGAAGAACTCCGGCTGCGGCTTCGCGACCCCCCACTCGCCCGACGTCACAATGAGATCAGCCGGCAGATCGAGGGCGCGAAGGAGCTCGCCCGCACGCGGCGTCTGATTGCCCGCGATGACCACGCGCGCACCGGCCTGCCGGAGGGCAGTCAGCGCCGGGCGCACGTCGTCATAGAGATCGCTCTCCGCCAGCTGTTCCCCCCGGCCGGCAGCCTCACGAGCGTGATATTCGGCAGCAACGTCGATGTCCGGCCGGGCCAAGCGGAGCGCCTCAGCGTTGTCGACTCCTTGGGCGACCACTGCGCCGACAAGAGCGGACAGCGTGTGGCGGGGGATGCCGAGCCAATCGGCCCATGAGGCCCAGTAGCGGTCATCCCTGGTGATGGTCTCACCGACGTCGAACACGAACGTTTCAATCACGCGAGGAGCCTACGGCGCGCAGCGCCAGCTGCGCACAAGCGATGCGGGCCCGAAATGCGAAGCAAATCGCCCATCCGGCGGAAGATCCTGACGTACCTCGACCGGTAGATTGCCGAAAAGAACACCATCGCATCTACCTGCGGCTCCAGCGCGACGAAATCTCAGTTCCGGGCGGCCACCAGGTGATCACGCCTGCCCAGCGCCGTCACGCACCACAGCGGGGCGCGAGCCTGGCCCTCGCCCTGCGGCTCGACCGGCCCCCCGGGTGTACAGGCACGCCGAGGACGTTCAGGCCGCCGAGAACCCGCTGGCCGTCCTGGACACCGACGAGCAGGTCCTTGGGTGCTGCCATCCGCGCAACTGGGCTTGCTCACCTGGGCCATGAACGTCCGCAACGCACCGCTGCCCTCATCATCCGGGCAGCGCCCGGACTTGGACGCCTAGAACCGGGCCACCCACCTACGCAGCCGACGCCCGCCCACCACCTGACCCCGGCCCAGCCCGGCAACCGACCACCCGGCGCCAACGGACCCCAGACGCACGGCAGTTCAGCGGTCAACACAGCGCAGCAGACCCACATTTGCGCAGGTCAAGGGGTATCTACCCTCCACAACAAGACACACTATTATTTATTTCATGGGGAGTTGGTTGTTTCTCGCAATTCGCCGATGAGGCAAAGGAGGAGAGCCGCATGGCCATCGCCGTCTCGAACCCGACCGACGAGCACGAGGAGGCCCCGCCGCAGGTCGTCAGGCTCGACCCGGCACTACTGGTGCGCGACGAGTGCAACGCGCGCGAGCACGACACCGAGCCGGACGAGAAGCTCATCGCCTCCGTCAAGGAACTCGGCGTCGAGGAGCCCATCAGCGTCCGGCCCCGGCCCGACGGGACCTACGGCGTCTTCAAGGGCTGGAGGCGTGCCCAGGCGGCCCAAGCCGCCAACGCCGCCGCCGAGCAGGACGGCCGCCCCGTACGCCTGGTCAAGGCGTACGTGCGGGAGGACCTGGTCGGCCGCGACGGCTGGACGCGGTTTCTGTCCCTGGTCGAGAACGACCACCGCGAGGGCATGAGCGAGCGCGACACGCTGCGGGCCCAGGAACTCGCCCTGATCGACATGAGCGACGTCGACCGGCGCACGGCGGCCAAGGCTCTCGGTGTGGGGCGCAACGCGGCCAGGCAGGCCAAGGCGGCGCAGAAGCTCACCGATGCCACCCTGCGCCGTACAGCGGCGGCAGGCATGGACCTGGAGCAGACGGCCCAGCTCGCCGAGGTGGCGGGTGTGCGGGGCGCGGAGGACCGGCTCATGCGTGCGCTCCAGCGGGACCACGCCGAGGGCAAGGGCGGGCGCGGTCACTGGGATCAGGAGGTGGCCCTGCTGCGCGCCGAGCTCGCCGACGCCCAGGCCCGCGCAAAGGCCGAGGAGGAGCTGAGGGCGGCGAACATCCCCCTGCTGGGCCGGGTGCCGTCCTGCGAGAAGGACCCCTCCCGTCCCCTGACGGAGCTCACCAGCGGGCTGGGCAACCGGCTCACCGAGGACAACCACGCGAACTGCCCCGGCCACAGCGCTCGCCTCGACGACGAGCACCGGCCGGTGTGGCACTGCGCCGACCCGGCCGCGTACGGCCACAAGGTCCGGGCGCGGCCGAAGAAGCCCAGGACCGAGGAGGACGAGCACAAGGCCGAGGAGCGGGCCCGGATCGTGGCGTGCAACCGGGCCTGGAAGGCTGCCGCCGGACCGAGGCAGGAGTTCGTCAAGCGGCTCGTGCGCGGCAAGACCCTGCCCGACGAGGCCCGGCTGTTCGCCCAGCAGATCCTGATGGACCTGCCGCGCTTCTACAGCAAGTGGGCCGACAAGCAGCGCACCCAGACCGTGGCGCTGCTGCTCGGAACCAAGGACCCCGACAACGACTCGGCCTGCGAGACCGCCGCCAGCTTCCCCAAGAACCGTCTGGCCAACGTGCTGTTCGCCCACATCGCCGCCGCGTTCGAGGACGCCATCCGCGAACCCAAGCAGTTCGATGCGGCCCGGATGACCCACGTCTACCTCTGGGAGTCCCCCGACCGGCTCCAGGCCGCTTACCTGCTGCTCCTGGAATCCCTCGGCCAGGCCGACGACGGCAGCTACCAGCTGTCCGAGGTCGAGCAGCAGGCCGTCGCCAGCCACCGGCCCACCGCTGCCGCCTGACCCACGCGGATCCGGCGGGTGCCGGAAGACGGTGCCCGCCCCGGAACGCCAGACCGACCCCTCGGCCCCATCACGAATGCCGCGTGCGGCGCAGGCGGATCCGGACCCGCGCGAGGCGGGACAGCCCGCCGGCTGTCCCGCCCCCTGACGAAAGCGACGTGTCACCCACCATGTCCGCCTCCGCACACGCCTTCGAGGACAGACCCCACCAGTCGGTGCTGGTCATCAGCGACCGCCTCGACCACGACCCGATCGGGCTGCTGCCGTGCCCGGTCCCTTTGAAGCACGTGCCCTCACCTCTGTTCACCTCCGACGAGTTCCGGCGCGCTCCGCTCGTACTCCTGGACGACCGCAGCTCCACGAACTTCACGCTCCGACACATGCCCCGCCGACCGGGCCTGAGGGGGCCTCCGACCCAGACGACGCCACGGCGTATCCCCGGGCGGCGGCCATCGGCGCCGAAGCCGTCCTGCCGGCCGGGCAAGACCTGGCCTGGCTGCACCTGCGCCTGCACGCCGCCACCGACTGCCGCTACGCCCCCTGGGAAGCGCTCCTGCCCGAACCGCCCCCACAGGAGAACAGCTGATGCCCGACCGTCGCCATTCCCAGCCGGCCCGCCCTCCCGCGATCCGAAGGAAATCACCGATGCACCCGATCCCCCAGCGCTGTGCGCGCCAGCCGCTGGCAGGCGGGCTGGTGGTGCCGTGGGTGTCTGTGATCCACGGCGGCCACGCGGCATTCGGCAGTCTCGACGCCGAGCGGGCCCGTACCGCGTTCCTGCACCGCCTGTGCCAGATCTGCGGCCAGCACCTGGACGAGCGGTGCTTGTTGATCGCGCGCCCGGCCGACGTGACCCAGGGCTGCTCCCCGGAACCGGCGCTACAGCCCGAGTGCCTGCCGTACGCCGCCGCGCACTGTCCCATGCTCAACGGCACGGCCACGCAATATCGGCAGCGTCCGGTCCAGGCCAGCCACCCGGCCGGGCGGCCCTGCACCGATCCGTCCTGACCGTGCCCCTCGCTATCGCCCGACGAGGGCCACGCCGCCCGCAGCGGCAGCCCGGCCGACCGGTACGAGGCATGGATGATCCACAGCCGGTACCACCGCCTGGTCTTCCCGCCGGACCGGCCCGACGTTCCCTCCGGCATCAGCCTCGACGTGCCCGTCCTGCGCAGGCGACTCCTGCGCACCGCCCAGCTCACAGCCGAGCAGGAACGCCTGACGGGGCTGGTGCGCAGCCTCCTGGACGGCCACCCGTGACCCCCACTCGCCCCATCCCTTCGTTGAAGGAGGCTTGTGTGATCAGGCCCGACCCGGCCACGCCCGAGGGCGCAGCCGTCATCGACCTCTACGAGCAGATGAACGCGCTCAATGACCACACCGGCAACTGGCCTGGTGCCGACACCGTCGACATCCTCGGCGCATGGCTCGACCGGTTCGACTTCACCGGCCCGGTGCCCCGCACACGGCTCGTCGCGGGCAGCGTCTGGGTGCTGCGCCGCCAGGACCGTCACGTCGACGAGGTGACGCTGTGGAACGACGAGGACTCCGCGCTGGCCGACCTGGCCGGGCACGTCCGCAGCAGCTGGGACAACCTGCTCGGGGACGACGGCATCCCGCAGCACCCACCCCGGAACGACCGCGAGGCCGTCGACCTGTACTACGGGGCGGACCACGCACGTGGAGACGAGCACTACTCGCTGTACGCCGACACCATCGGCCGACTGGCGCGAACCCTGCCCGCTCCGGACGGTTTTCGCTTCCCGGACGAGGAGGTCTGCGCCGAGGTCAACAGCGCAGCTGTCTTCCACCCGATGGCCGGCCTCGACGACGAAGGTCTGCCGTGCATCGAGATCGCCGGAGTCCTGGTCTTCGCCTACCTGGACGCCGACATGCAGGCCGTGCGGGTCTCAGTTCACCTCGACACCCCCGACGGACTGCTCGTCCACCCCGGACAGACGGTGCCTTTGCATATGGAGGTCGATGACTCCACCGTGTTCAGCGCAGGAGCCACACCGGCGCCAGCGGCAGCCGGAGGGTGGCGGCAGTGGCCGCGACGGGTGCGCCGCTGGATACAGCGGACGAGGCGTTGACCCCCCTTCAGAATACACCATTATTTGAGATAGGAGGTGTTCGCATGGCCCCGTCGATCATGCACGTGTCGGGCACCGTCACCAGCGACGTCGAATGCCGCTTCACCGAATCCGGCATCGCCGTCTGCCGCTTCCGCCTCACCGAGACCCCCAGCCAGTGGGACACCGCCACACAGAAGTGGCGCGACGGGACCCCGATCCGCTACGTGTGCACCGCCTGGCGCAACCTCGCCCGCAACGCCGCCGAATCCCTCACCAACGGAGTCACCGTCCTGGTCAAGGGCCGCATCACCGAGATCAAGGGCAACTCCATCTACCTCAGCGTCGACGACCTCGGCATCAGCCTGCGCCAGCGCATCGCCTACACCGAAGTCAGCCTCCCCCACCCGGCCGCCGCCCCGTCACCTCTCCCTCTGCGCCGCAGCCCGCTGCCCCGAGCGCACCCCCTCCTCCCACCAAACAGACCGGCAATCCCCCCCGCCTGCTGGGAAGAACAGAGGTCCTCCGGCTGGTCCAACGCCGCCTCCGGCGCCGACAGCTCCCCCCTTCACACCGGCCACTGACGCCCTACCCCTGTCTTCCCCTTCTCCACCCACCCCGGCGCGGCACCGGTTCGCCTGCCGGCGCCGCGCCCTGCCCGACAGGCCACCACGCCCGAACCCACCCCGTCCCCCGTGGCCCCCCGCGCCGACCGCCCGCTTCTCCCGGGACCAAGTCGCCGCCGACCTCGCCGACCACTCCCCCGCCGACGCCTGGCAGCGGCACGTGCGCCGCGACAACAGCAGGCACCTGCGCCTACGAGCACGATGAGGGTGGTGCCCAGACTCGACCAGACCGCGTGGCTGATGCCCACCTGCAGACCACGGGCGATTGCGGGCACGGGGCGTGTGCGAGGCGATGGACCTGGGCGCCTGACCCGGCGCGACATCCTGACCGAGCCAGAGCCGGGGCTGTTCACCTGCCACGTCCGAAGTCGTCAGGCGACGGCTACTTCATCCACAACGACGAAACGTACATCAGCTCACATCCTGCCCTCTCAAAGCCAACGAGGAAGGCCGCCGCTTCGGCGACCAGGCCGCCTCAAGGTCCCCGGGCGCACGGGCGTGTTCCCTCTCATCGACTGGGGCTGGGACCGGCAGCAGTGCGAGGCCTACGTCCTGGACCGGTTCAGCCTGCACTGGCCGAAGTCGTACTGTCGATCAGCTCTACGTTTGTTGATCTTCTCCAGTGGCCTCGCGAGTCGATCCGCTGCAGCCTGGAAGAGACGGCATGGCGATCGGATCTGAGATGAAACATTCCTGCGGCAGTGCAGTAATTGTGGACCAAACTGCAGTCTGTGAAAGCTCACGACTTCTGGATCACGCTCCAGTTGGGCGAGAATTCGGATTCTACCTGGGAAGAGGGCTCTATTCTGGAATTGGCCTGCAATACAGGACGGCCATTCAATCGTGGTGGCTTCCCTCAAACGAGGAGCGCTTGATCGAACTGAGCGCACTCTTGGATGCAATACTTCTATACGAGAACCTGTTCGTCCTCGCTTCCGAGAATCCACCAGACGGCGATCGACTAACTCTGCGGAGCGCTCTTCTCGATCGAGGAATCTTGCGAGTGTTGGATACGAGGCCTTACTCACATCCCATATCCTCCGAACTGGAATCCTTCCTAGCCAACGCTCACTCAACGGGTTACCGTCTGGACACGTGGCACAGCTTGGCCGATCCACGTGCAGTGGCTCAGACGGTGCGAGCCTGCCTCGAACTTTCCACACCCCCATCGGGGTGGAGTAGCCATTACGAGCCCAAAGAAGACCTCGCTGAGGGTCTACGCGGGGCTCTCGAAGGCGTGCTAGCCGACCGCTGGCTGGTCGAGCGCGTCAAGGAGCTGGAGCGCGAATATCACAAGGACCCTCTACGAGCCCTTGCACTTGAACTACTGGACCACATCGGCTATTTCGAAAGTGGAAGTGTCATCGCGGGAATTTCCCATCTTCGCACGTTCGTCTATTGGAGACTTTCTGAGCATGCGAACATGCCGTTCTCTCCGTCACTTCGCCGACTAGCTGAATACCATCGAATGACGGAATACGTCAGAGAATCCGCGCAGGAGCGCGTCTATGGTGCGGTAGCGGATGCGTTCCGGTCGACAGTAAGTGAAGTATTCGAGGGTGAGCAACCCGCAATTCTTTACCTTCCTCCCGCACTTGCCTTGTTCCTGGAAACGTTCCGCCGAGGGAAGGACATCACCAAATCGGTAGACCATCTAAGGGAAGAATACGCCCCGCTGCGAAAAATGCTTGCGAAATACCAGGAAGACATATCGAATAGCGCGACCTTGGGTCAAGCACGGACAGCAAAACGCAAGTTCAACGAGTCGCTCACTAGAATATCCGAGAAGTTCGATAACCCGCATCCAGCATTCGTCAATCAGGCGCTTGACATAGTTCCGAGCGTTGCAAGCATGGCCGCCGATCCGCTAAACGTTGAAAAGTACGCCGAGAACCTTGTCCAGCGCCCCGTTGAGTGGCTGAGAAACTGGTGGCTAAACAGGCCGCTCAGCCCAATATTCAAGCTGCGGGATCACCTGCTGGCGCTGCGAGACTACGGCAATCTCCTCCAAGAGGCGACCGGAATAGCCCTGCAAAAAGAACAGATCGGCATTGTCCTTCAAAATCACGTAAAAACAAACACTCTGTTTCGCCACTTGGGTAGAATCCCGGGGGCGGATCCTACGGATCCGCATGCGGAGTGAATGAACGCATATCTGTTCGGCCAGGCGGTCCCGACTGACAGCCACATCCAATTCGCCGACTCACCTATCCGAAGATACATGCTGCTATACAGTGCACCCGTGGTCCGGCAAGGCTGCTCCTGCTCGCTGTGTGTTTTCGCCTCCCGCCACGACGTACTGCTCTCCATCGGCCGGCGGCCGCGGCTGGCCGCCCCGTACGCTGCGGTGGGACAGGTGCGAGGAGACAGCTTCCGCGCCGACTGCCGCATCATCGATCTGATCCGGCACGCCGCAGCCTGCGCAGCGCCCGACCCCGGCGTGGCCTGCCCGGACGACGGCCTGTAGTTCGCGGCCCTCGTGGAGCAGGTCCGCTCAGCCCTGCGGGAGGGGCCGCGCAGGGAACCCGACCTGCGGCCCGGCGGACTCGGCGGTCGCGTGCGACGGCTGTGCCGGTCCGCTCTGAGATCTCCCGGAAGCCTCTGAGCTTTCTTCAAGGGCATACTGCTGATGATGACGACCACCCAGCGCCTCCTCGACCTCGCCGCGGCCGCATCGGCCGGCCACGACGAGGACCTGGTGCTGCTCCTGCGTGAAGCGAGCGAGCTGTACCAGCAGGGTTTTGCAGACCTGCGGGAGAGGGTGGCGGACCGCTGCGCCGGGCTGTCCGGCCAGGATCTGCTGGCGGCCGTGACCGCGGCCGGTGTGCCGTGCGACGCCTCTCAGGACCGTGAGGAGCTGATCGTGCTGCTCGCCCTGGCCGAGTGGGAGATGACTCCTGCTGCCCTGGCCTACTCGGAGATGGCGGAGGACCTGGCTCGCCGCGGGGTGTGTTTGCTTCCCGAGGAATGACTTCCTCTTCGCCCCAGCCGGGAAACCTGGGCAGCCTGCTGGACCCCCCTCTCTAACTCCTGCCATTATGTGAGGTGAGCCGGGCGGGCCGGCTCACTTCCGACAGGACGGACAGTTGTGCCATGACCTCGCGCCGTGAGCCTCGCCTGGCCGACGCTGCCGAGATCGCGGCAGAACAGGGCCTGACGCCAGCGCGGATCAGCGGCCTCTACAACGACCGCGCCCAGAACGGCTTCCCGGAGATCGCCGCCATGCGCGGCCGCGCCCGCCTGTGGGATCACGCGAAGGTCAGCGAGTGGTTCGCGAACCGCCCGCCGGCACGACTGCGCAAGCACACACCGCCCGCCCGTGACCCTCAGGACCTGCTGAACGCTGCCGAGGCATCGAGGTTCCTGGGGTACAAGAACCCCAACCAGGTCACCACCTTCGTCCGCGATCATCCCGGCTACTTCCCCGACCCGGATGTCGTCGAAGAGCTGGGAACTGCCGAAAACCCCTACCGCCGGCAGCTGTGGCGGGTGCAGACCCTGCTGGGCTGGATGGCCACCCGCCCTGGTCGCGGCAGGCAAGCCGGCGCCAAGCGCACGGCCCCCGCACTGCCCGACGTTCCCGTCGACGGCGATCCCGACGAGCTGCTGGGCGCGACTCAAGCCGCGGCGCTGCTGGGGTTCAAGAGCCTCAACTCCTTCTCCAGCAGCCTGTCCCAGGGCAACCTTCCCCTCCTGGAAACTCCTGACGCGCTCACCGACAAGGGCGCACGCCGAAGGTGGACGCGCCGACGGATCCTTCAGCAGGCCGCGCAACGGCGGGACACAAAACGGCGGTGAGCGCCTCTTCGCTCACCGTCCCATAGGCGCGGCATCCGGTTACGGGGCGTTGGTCCCTTGCGGGCCGGATGTCGCACGATGGCCGGCATGGCGTGGCTCGCCACCACGCCCCGCAGCAGCCCCGGCTGCTGCGGACCGGCCATCGCCGAACTTCTCCCAAGCAGCCGTTTGCTGTTCGCACCGCAGCCCTTGCCGTAGTGGTGGCGCACTCCCCCGCCGGAAGGAGAGTGCTCTTGCGCACGGGCACGCCCCTTGGTCGGGCCCATGGAGGCCGGTAATGGCGCGGAGCACGAGGCTGTTTCGACTTCGTGACCACGGTCGGCGCCTGGTGGTGGGGGGTCTGGTCGGGGCTCAGGGGTTTCCTCTGCAGCAACCGACGGTCTGTTCAGCAGACCGCCATGGCCGTGGAAGGACATGTCATGAGCAGCGCCGTAGGGAGCAATCCGGGAACGACATTGGCCCCGAGTCCCGCTGAGCCCTTGGCCCACCAAGTGCTGGCCGGGCTTGCCCAGCACCGCATCGCCACGACCAGCCAGTTGCGCCGGATGCTGCGCCCGGACGGCACACGACAGCTAATGTCCCGTGTGCTGAATAGGTTGCGCTCCGACGGCGTCGTCGACTGCATTGTGCTGCCCGGCGCGAGCCGCACCCGTACCCACGCCTGGTACCTCACGCAGGAGGGCGCGCGGCTGACCCGCGACCTGCCCGTCTTGCGGGGGCGGCCGCCCTACCCCATCACCTCCACCACGGCAGCGTCGCTGAAGACCCCGCATACGCTCACCGTCGTGCGCGCCCACCTCGCCTTCGCCGCCAACGCCCGTCGGCTCGGACACGAGCACGGCCCCTGGGACTGGACCCCTGAGGTGTCCCACTCCATCGGCGAGGGCGAGCGGATCGTGGCCGACGCGGTGATGTACTACACCGTCGTCGAGGGCGAACACCGCAGAAAGCTGCGCGCGTTCGTGGAAGTCGATCGCAGCACCATGAGCAGTGAGCGTCTGGCCGGGAAACTGATCGAGTACGCCCGCCTCTTCCAGTACGAGGCCCAACCCGTCGGCCGGCGCAAACAGAGCGCCACAGGACCTGGCTGGCTGCGCTGGTATCCGGCCTTTCCCCGTGTCCTTTTTGTGCTCACCGGTGCCTCCCGCGCCAGGCTGGAGAACCGGATGAGCGATCTGCAGGCGATGGTGGCTCAGCACCCGCTCGTAGCGGGACTCGCCCGGGAAGTGGGGATGGGAGCCGCCGTCTTGGAAGACTTGGAGGAGCACGGTCCCGCCCCCAGCGTGTGGAGGCCGTTGGCCGGCGGCAAGCCTCGCCCGTGGACGGATCTATGAGTCGCCCAGGTGAGCGATAGCAGTTGACCATCCTGCCGCCCCGGGACGCTACTCCCGGGGCGGCAGGCGTATGTCTCGAGCTGTCCTGGCCGCTTGATCAGCGTGCCCTCGCTGTCAGGCCCTCTTCCACCGCGGCGGCAGGAGCCCGTCGCCCGGCCACAAGGGCTGCTCGGCCGCGACGCCGGTAAGGAACATGCCGACGTCGGCCAGGACCTTCGTGCGGTCGTCCGGTCCGTAGACGATGAACTCCCCGGCTGCAGTATCGAAGGCGCGCACGTGGCTGTCGGGGCCGGTGCAGATCAGGGCCCGGGCAACGTCGGGCAGTCCCAGGCTGAGCGCGTCGCACATCTGGCTCCGCACAAGGTGCACCAGGTCCATGGTGACGCGCTCCCAGTTGCCGACGCTCGGCCAGTCGGCGCCGCCGTTCAGTTCGTGAGTGAGAGTGGCCAGCGGGATGATCTCGCCCGGCCGGCGTCCTTGGGTGAGAAGGCCGTGGATCCGGGTGCCGTCGGGCTGCAGGACGTGAGGGTGGAGCAGTGAGCCTGCCGCGACGACGGTGGTGTTGATCTCCTGGATCCCGGGGCCAGGGTAGTACGGCTCGTGCGCGAAAATCAGATAGACGTCCGGGGTTCGGACAACCGGGGTGCACTCGGGCTGGGACATGAGACGAGTTCCCTTCAACGGTGGTGTGCAGGCGTGTGCTGAGATACCGGACGGGTCGTCGGCCGAACGCCCGGCGGATGTGCGCTCACGGGCCGCCCGGGTTCACATCTGTCGTCCGCAGCGTTCCCTGTGACGTGCCCGGTGGCGATGCGCTGCAGGATGTGGGTGGGGGTGACCTAACTGGCAAGCTGGAGCATCGCCGGCTCACCGGCGACCAGTCCGGCTGAGGCGGAGCCTGGTCCCGGCTCCGCGCAGGTTCGCATCGCACAGCAGGTGCCGGCCGACCTCGCACGAGCGGCGCAGTGCGTTCGCAGACGAGTACGAGCCCGCAGCCAGCCGAACAGGTGCGGTCGCGGACGTGGCCGGCGCGCAGGGCGCGGGGCGCAGGCCCATGACGATGCCGTCCTGGGTGCGGGCCGTGACCTCCAGCTCGGCGGGCACCGTCTGCGGCTCGGCCGCCAAAGGGCGCGGGGGGCGTTCCTTCTTCCGCCGCCCGGGATCGCGGGTGAAGGGCTCGCGGTGTCCGGTCCCGGCGGGCGGCGGGGCATGGAGGGGGTCTGTCACGGGCTGCTTCTTTCTGGCTATTGGGTCAGGCGGAGGCGCACGTGGTGCAGCGGCCGTCGCCGTCGGGGTGGGCGCGACGGGGCGTGGGGCCCGGGCAGGTGTGGCACACAGGCCAGCCGAGACAGGTGGGGCAGAGGTCCTCGCCGGGAGCAGGCCCGGGAAGGCCGCAGCCGGCGCATTCGACGAGGGCCCGGTAGGTGAGCGCCTCGCTCACCGTGCGCGATGCGGCGCAAGACCCGGTCGGCTGCAGCGGCTGCGGGTCGTTCCAACCGGGTGTGTCGTGGTGGTCGGCCGCGAGGGCGGGCGGCGGGTAGGCCTGGGCTGCGCGCAGGCGGGCGGCGATGATCGCGCCGACCGTGGTCCGCACCGGGTTGGGCAAGGGTCGGTCGGCGATGACGTGCAGCAGCTGCTCGCGGCTCCAGCCGGCTTCCAGCATCACGGTCACGACGCGGCCTTGATCGGTCAGCGCCTGCCCGGTCAGCAGCAGCTCGGGGCGTTGTGCCCCGAGGTCGAGCAGCAGCCGGATGCCCGGATGCAGCTCATCCGCGGCGGGCGGCGCCGGCAGAGGCTTCGGCGTTGCCGGCTGGTCCGTCCGCGCGGGTGTCTGCGCGGCGCCGCGGCTGCCGCACGGACGGAGGGGTCTGGTGTTCTGCTTGCTGGTCTTCTTTCTGTTGGTGTTCTTAGTGCCGGGATCAGCCAACGTAGGCTCATCCAATCCTGGAAAACCCGACTCTGGTTGCGACCTGGGGTTTTGCAGGGCGGGCAGGTCGGTGATGAAGTACAGCGCCTGCCCGAGCGTGCCGTCGGTGTTCCGCTCGCGGGTGCGGCAGAGGAAGCCATATCGCTCCAGCTGCTTGAGCCCCGTGGTGACCGCGTCGACCCCCTCGCGGCCGCGGCGCACCAGATCGGCGACGGTGACCTGCCAGCCCTCCCGGTGCGTGCTGACGTACCCGAAGATCCCCTTCGCCTTGAAAGGCAGTCTGGGGTCGCGGAACAGGCCATTGGCGATCTGGGTGAACTGATCACCCGCCATCACCCCGCGCCGGATCCCCGCCGCGAAGCCGGCATGGTGTTCGTCTGCGATCGCGAGCGCGGTGGAGGTGGCTTCCCGCAGGGCGACGTCGCGGGTGGCGGCGGGGCGGTCGGTGATGGAGTAGACGACCTCGCCGAGCGTCCCGTCTGCCCGGCGCAGTCGTTCACGGACGAGGTAGCCGTACTGTTCCAGTTCTTTCAGGCCGGCGCGGATCGCCTCCCGCCCATCAGGACCCACGGCAACCAGATCGGCGACGGTGACCTGCCAGCCGTCCCGGTGCGTGCTGACGTACCCGAAAATACCCTTCGCCTTGTAGGACAACCGGCCATCGCGGAACAGGCCATTGGCGATCTGGGTGAACTGATCGCCCGCCATGACGCCTCGGCGGACCCCTGCCCCAAGACGGCTCACCGCCGTGCTCCCGAATCGGGCCGCACGCGGTAGCCAGAGCAGCACACCAGGCCCGCCGAGATGAGGCGGGCCTTGGGCCTGGGGGTGCAGGCGTGCGAGTACTCCATGCGGACAGCTCACCCGCCGGCCCCGACCAGGCTGACAGCCATGATCCCCGACCATCGGTCACGATCCAGCAACGAGCCGTCCAGCTGCCGCGGTCGGGCTCTTGGTCGGGCCGACCAGGCCTCCCCGCAGCGCGCACGCGGTGAGGGCGCAGGGCTTCGCCTGGACTGCTGATGCCCCGGCCGCGCCGTCGCGGGCCGGGCATCAGCACGCGCTGCTCGGGTCAGAAGTTCAGGCAGGGGCCATGACGGTTGCGCAGCGGTTGCGCACCCGACTGCGCAGCGGCGGACAGGCGATGCGCAATCGGCCTGCGCAACCGGTCGAGGATCCTGCGCAGCCTGCATGCGCGGTCAGGCTGCGCAGTCGGGCCGATGATTCCTGTTCTTCCGCTGCGCAGATCCCGGGTGGGGCACTGCGTAGGCGCCTGACGAGGGTCCCGGGAGCTGCCGTCTGCGCATCGCAGAGACCGGTGGACGAGCGTCGCGTGTTCGGCCAGACGCTCGCCCTGCTGGACCGTGGACCGGGCCCCGATGTCCCTTCATCCGCTCACCGCAGCCGTGGTCAGGCCTGTGGTCGGGCCGACCATGACCCCGACCATGCACTTCGTGTCCCCATCGTGACCTTGGTCGGGGTCTGATGGTCGGTGGTCAGGTCAGGGTCGACGGGTTTTCTCAAGGTCAGCAACATCCGGTACTGACCTGGGAGTTTGACCATGTCCCCTGGCAAGCAGGCCTCCAAGAGCGAGGCGGCTGCTGCAATGGCGGCCGGCGCACGGCTGGAGTTGATGCGGCGCCGGGTACGGCTGTCGCGGGTGGCGGTGTTGACCGCCGTCGCGGCCGGCCCCATCGCCCTGTGCGTCGCCGTCGCTTCCACCCCGACCACGGTCCAGGCGGCCACGGCGGCCAAGCCCAGTGCTGTGCGCACCGCGGTGGCCGCCGCCGACCCGGGCGGCTATGCGCAGCTGTTCCTCAGCGCCTGGTTGCGCAGCAGCGCCGGCGAGGAGACGAGTGCGCAGGCGCGGCTTGCGCACTCGATGGCGCCGGGCGTCGACCTGCCTGACCCCGCCTCCGATGCGCACCCGGCACCACTGTCCGTGACGGCGGTGCGCACTGCGCAGCGCGACGGCGGTGCGTGGTCGGTAACGGTGGCGGTGCAGTATGCCGACGGCTCCGTGCGGTACTACGCACTGCCGGTGATCGCCGACCGGGCGGGCACCTCGTTCACGGTGACGGGTGCCCCCGGCGTGGTGGCCGGTCCGGCCCGCGCCTCGGTTCCGAAGTCGCCGTACGGCGTGACCGTCCCCGAGGGGGACCTGTCCTCCGCAGTCGAGGAGTTCCTCGCCGCCTACCTGACGGGCGCCGGAGAAGTCGACCGCTACCTCGCGCCCGGCGTGACGGTCGCGCCGCTCTCCCCCGCCCCTTACACGGCGGTCGCCGTGCAGCAGGTGTCAGCCATCGAGGAGGCCGCGACCGCCGGGGAGGTACCGGCCGACGGCACGAAGGTGCGTGTTCAGGCCTCGGTGGAGGCCCGGGACGCCGCCGGCCGGTGGCCGCTGGCGTACGAGCTCACGCTGAAGGCCCGCTCTGGCCGGTGGGAAGTCGCGGCGCTGGAGTGCGGGACTGCCCGGGACGGGGGTGCGCGGTGAACACGGTGCACACCTTCATGCTCGCCGGGCAGCTGGACGATCTCGGCGACTCGTGGATCAACATGTTCAAGGACTGGGCGACCAAGGGCCTGGAGGCGGGTCTGATCTGCCTCGTCGTCGTGATCATGGTTCAGAAGTTCAGCCTCAAGGCCGGGATCGGGGCCATGATTTTGATGATCATCGCGCTCGGGCTGTACAACTCCCGCGACAGTCTCGCGAACATGTTCGTGGACGAGGTCAAGAACCCGGCCAAGGGCGCACACGCCGTCCCCGGCGTCGTACAGTCCGAGCTCCCCGCCTCCCGTGGCCATTCCCCGGGCGTCGGAGGCGGGCTGTGAGCGCGGCGGCGGCCGGCCAGGTCGGCCGCTTCTACACCGCCGCCCGCCGGCACCCCTGGGTGCTGGGCAAGGTCGCCGACTGGAAGATCCCCCTCGGTCCCTACACCCCTGCTCAGATCGCTCTCGCCGTCGGCGGCGGCTTCCTTCTGATCAAGACCATCAGCTGGTGGTCGTGGATGTTCCCGCTGCCTATCGTCGCGTGGGTGCTGGCTATCTGGGCGGTGCGCCGGCCGAAGATCCGTGGTCGAGCGCCGATGCAGGCCGCGTTGGGCTGGGTGCTGCTTCTCTGGCAGCCGCGCGGGGGGCGGATCGGCGGGCGGGCCGCCCGCGACCGCGCTGCCCGCCCGCTGCTCGGCGGCTTCACCATCGAGGAGGCACCCGCACCCGGGACTGCTGCGCAGGCCGCGCCCTGCCGGCAGGTTCAGCGGCGTCCATCCCGGGCGCCGCACCCGAGCCCGGCCCCAGGCCCCTCGTTGGCACCCCGTCGCGCACTGTCGGTTGCTGCTGCGGTGGCAGCGGGGCCGGTGTCGGGTGTGCAGCAGCTGTTCACGCTCGCCCAGCAGGGGGGTGCCCGTTGAGGGTTCCGATCCGTCATATCGCCGGGCACCTGGTGTGGTCGACGCAGGGCAGCGTGTGGGCCGTCTACCGCCTTCACCCCGGCCCGGACGCGCAGGGACAGCGTGAGGAGACCGTCCAGGGCACGTACGTGCCGGCGGCGGTCCGCGACGAACAGCTCGCCAAGATCACACATCTGATGCGGTCGCTGTCCGGGGCGCCCAGGTTGTTCGGTCTGTGCGCGCAGGTCGACCCGGGTGAGATCGCCCTGAAGATGATTGAGGGCATCGAGCCGGCCAAGCAGGCACCCGGTTCGGGCCGGCATCCGTGGGTGGAGAACGTCGAGGCCACCCTGGACCTGCTGGACGACCAGGAGATGCACCGCCGCACCCTGTGGCTGGCCGTGCCGTTGCAGGCCGAGACAGGCGGCCTGCAGGTGTCGGCCTCGCTCGGTGCGGCGTGGGCCGAGATCGCGCCGATGCTCGGCATGCGCCCGGCACCGGTGGCACGGCGTGAGGTGACCGCCTACCGCCAGCAGGCCTCCCGGGTGGAAGCCGCGCTCGCCGGTGGCATCGCCTTCCGACCGGCCCGCCCGGCGGAGATCGTGTGGATGATCCAGCACGCCCTCCACCGCGGCCTGGCCGAGCCGCTGCTGGCCGAGGCCGAGGCCAGTGAGCTGTATGGCGGGAAGATCCGGGACGGGGTGCTGCGCTCCCCCAGCTATGCCGACCTCGGTCAGGTCCGCCTGCAGGAGGGCGGCATTGACCCCGAGCTCGACGACGTCGACGGGCTCAAGAGCACGGGCAGCATCACGCGGTCGGGCCGCACGGCCTGGTGGCGAGTGAATACCGGCTCGCCGCTCGGCCGGCGCTGGCTGCAGGTCGAGTCCGACGCCGGGGTGGGCTATCAGGCGCAGCTGGCGCTGGCCGAGTGCCCGCCCGCGGTCAGCCAGGACGCCGCCGACCTGTTCGCCCAGTTGGAGATGCTCGACTTTCCCGTCGACTACACCGTCGACCTGACGCTCGTGCCCGCGGAGAAGGCCCGCGACCAGGTGCGCCGCAAGAAGAACGAGCTGATCGACCAGGCCGAGCAGTACGACGCCCGCCCGACCGGGATGCCCGCCTCCCTCACCGAGGCCGCCCGCGACCTGGGCGAGCTGGATGCCCGCCTGTCCCGCACCTCCGTGGAGGTGGAGGTGCAGTCGGTGACCGTGCTGACGGTGTGGGGGCCGAGCGCCGCCGTGTGCGACGCGAGGGCGCGGGCGCTGGCCGCGCTGCTGGCGGGTGCCGACTACCGCGCCGTGCGCCCGGCCGGCCTGCAGGAGGCCCTGTTCACCCTCGGCTTGCCCGGCACCGTGCGTCCGGGTGTGGTGCGGGAGTTCACCCAGCACCAGGTCAGCGAGGACTGGGCGCTGTCGGGGGCCTTCACCGCGGCTGAGGTCGGCGACCCGAACGGGATGTTCCTCGGCATCGACCTGGACTGCGGCACCACTCGCCCCGTCATGATCAATGTGGCCGATGCGCCCAAGGTCGACGCATCGGCGTCCATGGGGATCGTCGGGGACCTCGGCGCGGGCAAGAGCGTGCTGCAGAAGCTGATCGCGGAAGCGGTATGGGCGCGCGGTGGCTGCGCGATCTGCATCGACCGCACCCCCGTGCGCGAGTGGGCCGCCTTCGCCCGCACCGCCGCCCAAGGCCGTGTCCAGATCATCGATGCCGCCCAGGCCGAAGTGTCCATTGACCCGCTTCGGATGTTCACCGGGCCGGAAGGCCGCCACTACGCCCTGTCCTACCTCACCCTGCAGCTCGGCATCGGCCCGATGAGCACCAGCGGCGAAGTCCTCCACCACGCTGTCGAGCAGGCCGCCCTCAGCGACGCGCCCTCCATGCACCGCGTCCTTAAGGTCCTCGAAGAAATGGCCACGCGCGAGACGGGCAAACGGCAGGATGCGGCCGCCACCCTCGCCGGCCTCATCCGCGTCGTCGCCGCCAACACCCTGGCCCGGATGGTCTTCGACCCGACGCTGCCGCCGGTCAGGTTGGACGCCTCGTCCGCCTCCGACATGATCGTGATCACCACGACAGGGCTGAAGCTGCCGCCTAAGGCCGCGTTCGACAAGCCCGAGGTCTTGCACCAGCAGCCGCTGGAGGCGCTGATCGGCCGAGCGGTGCTCTACCTGATCGCCGCGATCGCCCGGCAGACCGCGTTCGAGGACCCGGCGCGGTTCACAGCTGTGGTGCTGGACGAGCTGTACTGGCTGACCAGCTCGGCCGAGGGCACTGCCCTGGTGCACGAGATCCTTCACGACGGCCGCAAGCACGGCGCAGGGCTCATTGCCGGATCTCACGACGCCGTTGAACTCGGCCCGGACCGCGGGCTGATGGCCTACCGGGCACTCGCCCGCACCGCCGACCGCGAACGTGCTCGCCGGGGCCTGGAGTTCATCGGTCTCGACCCGAACGACGACGAGCTGGTGCGGCTGGTGACGACTGGTCTGTCCCCGGTCGGTCACAAGGGCCGGGAGGGCGAGTTCCTGCTGACCTGCCCCCGGCAGAACACCGGCCGCATCAAGGTCTCCATCCCCCGCATCCCACGGATCGCCACCTCCATCACCACCACGCCCGGACGCCGCACGAGCGCTGTCTCCCCCTCCGTGCCGGATCCGCTGTCCGGCGAGGCCGTGGAGGCACGTCTGAAGGAGCACGCCTGATGGCCACGTCTTCCTGGGACCGCTCCCGGCGCGTCGCGGCTGCCGCGAGCGTCCTCACCGTGATCGCCCTTGTGGCCAGCGCGGTCATCTTCGCTCTCTGCGTGTCCGTGCCGGAGACGTGGTGGCCGCACACCGGACAGGGGTTCGCCGCCGACTCCCGCGCCGCCCACCAGGACCCCTGCGCTCGAATCATCGGACCGGCCAAGGCGTACTGCGAGCGGGGCACCACGACGACCGCGGGCAACAAGCGGGACGTGGCCGGTGGCGTGCGGAGGCTGGGGACTGCCGGTGCGGCTGTGGCCGCCCTGGTGATGTGGCGGCGGCGTGCGGCTGGGCAAAGGCGGCGCTGAAGTGTTCCGTCCAGACCGGGCGACTTGGCGTTCGGCCGGCTTCGTCGTGCTGCTCACCGGCGTGTTCCTTCTGGTGAACACCCAGGTGGTGTACGCGGCCGGCAGCAACAGCGAGAGCTCAGACCTGCTCGCCCCACTGAACATCACCTCCTCCGAGGGGGTGCCGATCGACGGATACGAGCTGAATGCCGAGGGCGGATCCATCGTCGCCTTCAAGACGCAGGCCCTGGCCTTCGCCCTGTCGGGACTGTTCACTCTGATCCGGCTTCTGGTCGGGCTGGCGGGTTGGGCGATCGAGGTCGCTTTCCGGTTCCCGCTGCTGAAGATCCTGACCAAGCCCGCGCAGAAGGTCGCCGACACCTACGACAACGTGGTGGTCGACACCCTGGGGTTGAAGGGTCTGCTGCTGGCCTGGGCGTTCGTCTTCGCCGGGTTCATGATCGTGCGCGGTCGGGTCGGCCGCGGTCTGGGCGAAATCTTCCTCACCCTGCTCATCGGGGCGATCGCCGCCTCAACTCTCATCCGCCCCGACACCCTGCTCGGCCCTCACGGCCCTCTGGGCCAGTCCCAGCAGGTGGCCGCCGAGGTCGCCCAGCAAAGCGTCAACTCCTACGACTGGGGCGGCAAGCTCGCCAGCAAGGCTCCCTGTGACGGCATGGCCGGCCATCAGGAGACCAAGTGCATGCAGCGCGATGGGGAAGGCCCGGTCTCAGCTCAGGAGGTGGCCCGGCCCATCCAGGATTCGATCACCAACGCTCTCGTCGTGAAGCCATACATGCTGCTGCAGTACGGACGCATCCTCGACCCGGCCCAGGAGACTGACCGCAAGGCGTATGCCGTCCACCTCAAATGGATCACCGGCGGGTACAAAGCAGGCAACGTCAAGGTCTCGGCCCACGGCAAGGACGTCTGCCGCAAGATCCGCGGCCCCGGCAGGAAGTACTGCGAGCGCGGCTTTGAAGCGGGAGTGCCGAGCGGGGAGGACACCGAGGACGATCTGCCGGCCCTCACACCCGGCGGGGAACTGCTCGATTCATCGAATGCGCTCGTCACAGACGAGGACCGTGAGTTTGCCGCCTTCCTCGCGGACATGAAACGGGCCGGCACCGTCGGCACGTCGTGCGCCGCCTACGCCGAGAAGCCCACCTGGTGGCGAGTCGGCGGCGCCGCCCTCCTGCTGATCGCCGCCCTGTTCATCTGCGGCATGCTCCTGTCCAGCGCCATCGTGTTGCTCGGCACCCAGGGCGTCTGCGCGGCCGCGGCGGCCGCCGGCGGCATCACCTTCGTCGCGGGCATGCTGCCCGGGCCCGCGCGGCAGAGCGTGTGGAAGTGGCTGTCCCTGTGGGGCATCGCGGTCCTGGCCGTGGTCGGGATCTGCGCATTCATCCCTTTCTTCGGGATCGCCGTCGACGCCACCATCACCAACGGGCCCGACCTGATGGTGGAGCGGATCCTGCTCATCGATGTCCTGGCCATCGCCGGCGCGGCTGGGCACCGCAGGCTCCTGACCGGCATAACCTCCTTCGGCCGGCGGATGGCCATGCGGATGCGCTACGCCAAGGTCGGCGGAACCCACATGCCGGGCGACACCTCCGAGCTCGGCGCAGCGCTCGCCATGAACTCCCCCAGCGCAAGCGGACACAGCGCAGGGCTGCGCGCCTTCACCAGCGGTGGTGGCGGCCGGTTCGGGATGCTCGGCACCCGCCAGCGGCTGATGGGCGCACTCACCCCGCTGTTCGACGGCGCCGGCATGCCGGTGGACACCGGGGGGATCCTCGCCGATGCCACCGCCGAAGCCAGGCGCGGCCTGGCCCCGCTCACCGCAGCGGCGGCCATGGGCGGGCTGGGCGCACGGCTCGGCGCCAAGGGCGCGCAATGGCTGCTGATCGGCCGCCGGCCGGACAGGGAGCAGTTGGCCAAGTGGCGCAAGCCCACCGCCGACGGCGACCCCGGTGCGGGCGGCCCGTCGGACGGCGGGGACGGTGGGTCCCGCGGCACCGGGCCGCGTCGGCCCTCAGGCCCGCCCGACCGGTATCGCAACGAGCAGGGGCAGGTCGTCGACCGCAACACCGGCCAGGTGCTGCACGACCAGAACAGCGACCGCACGCTGCTGTCGACCCGGGCCCACAACCGGCTAGTCCGCTTCCGCGGTTACCGGATCCTGCACCGCGGCGGCCGGGCTGCATACGGGGCGACGGTCGGACTGCCGACGAACTTCCGCCGCGCACGGGCAGGAAGCTCTCGCTACACCCAGGACGCCCGCCAGCAGGTGCGGGTGTGGGGCAACACCGTTCGCGAGGACGGCCGGGCCTGGTCAGACACGGGGCGCC
>NZ_PQSS01000066.1 GCF_002920535.1 Streptomyces sp. Ru71
CTCGGGCAGCGGCCGGGTCGCCGGGGCCCGCTTCACGCTGCCGTCGGCGATGGAGAACTCGCTGTGGTGGCAGGGGCAGGTGATGACCCCGTCGCGCACACCGCTGACCGCGCAGCCCTGGTGGGTGCACTTGGCGGAGAACGCCTTGAACGAGCCCGCCGTCGGCTGGGTGACCACCACCTGATGGTCCTTGAAGATCTTCCCGCCGCCCTCGGGGATGTCCGACGTCTTCGCCAGTACGGTCCCCGACTTCGCCGTGGAACCGCCGCCGTCGCCCGAGCCGCACGCGGTCAGCGCGACGGCGGCACCGGCGACGCCCATCGCGGCGACGACGGTGCGGCGGGTGGGGCACGAGGCGGCCTCGTACGATTCGCTGGTCATGCCGACGTCCCTTCGGTGGAAGCCTGGAGATACGCAGATCAGTACGGCTCCGGGGGACGGGCGGTTCACCTCGCGGCCACAAGTAACCTGGGGCGATGCTCAAGGAAGTCACCGCGACCCGCTACATCACGCCTCTGCGGGAGGGCGGCTCGCTGCCGGGGCTCGTCGAGGCCGACGACCTCGGGACGTACGTCATGAAGTTCACCGGCGCCGGGCAGGGCCGCAAGACGCTGGTCGCCGAGGTGGTGTGCGGTGAGCTCGCCCGGAGGCTGGGCTTCCGGGTGCCGCGCCTGGTGACCCTCGACCTCGACCCGGTGCTGGGACTCGGCGAGCCGGACGCGGAGGTGCAGGGGCTGCTGCGCTCCAGCGGCGGCACCAACCTCGGCATGGACTTCCTCTCCGGCGCGCTCGGCTTCGACCCCCTCGCCTTCGCGGTCACGCCCGAGGAGGCGGGCCGGATCATCTGGTTCGACGCGCTGATCAACAACGTCGACCGCTCCTGGCGCAACCCCAACCTGCTGGTGCGGCGGGGCGAGCTGTGGCTCATCGACCACGGCGCCACGATGATCTGGCACCACAACTGGCCTGGCGCCGAGACCTCCGCCGCGCGTCCCTACGACGCCGGCGACCACGCCCTGCGCGGCTTCGCCCCCGACCTCGCGGGCGCCGCCGCCGAGCTGGCCCCGCTCGTCACCGAGGACCTCCTCGCCGAGGTCACCGCCGAGGTGCCCGACGCCTGGCTGACCGGCGAGCCCGGCTTCGAGCGGCCCGACGAGCTGCGGCGGGCCTACGCGCGCCCGCTGCTGGCGCGGGCCGCCGTCATCCACGAGCGCGTCACGGGGATCGAGGGGGACAAGTGAGCGAGCAGCACATCCACGTGGCCGGCGGACTCGCCGAGCGCCACATCACCCGGGCCGGGCAGGGCGGCGGCCGGGACGTCTACGAGTACGCCCTGCTGCGGGTGGTGCCACGGGTGGAGCGGGGTGAGTGCATCAACGCGGGCGTGCTGGTCTACTGCCGCGCGCAGGCCTACGTCGGCGCCCGCACGCACCTCGACGAGGCGCGGCTGCGGGCCCTGGACCCGGAGGCGGACGTGCCCGGCATCCGGGCGGCGCTGCGGGCCGTGGAGGAGGTCTGCGGCGGCGGCCCCGGCGCGGGCCAGGCGTCCGGCGACGACGCCGGCCGCCGTTTCCGCTGGCTGATCGCTCCCCGCTCGACGATCGTCCAGCCGGGCCCGGTCCACACGGGCCTCACGTCGGACCCGTCCACGGAGACGGAACGGCTGCTGAACCTGCTGGTGCGCTGACCGCCACGGGTCACTGGAGATGACGCCTGCGGCCCTGCTGCGACCACCGGCCGCGGGCGCTGTGCCGCAGACGAACGACTCGCTCCGCTCTGCGGTTCCCCACCCCCCTGACAGGTAATGGATCACACCGGGCCGGTGTGCCGTTGACACCGCGTGCCAACGCTTCTAGCGTCACCTTCGCCGAAGGTACTAAGCGGTCGCTCACCCATGGGGCGTACCGTAGGAGCAACATAGCCGGCAGGCGTTCAGGCTTTCTCAAGGGCGAGGAGAAACAGCAATGTCCACCACTGAGCAGAGGGTCGCCGTAGTCACCGGCGCCGCGCGCGGCATCGGCGCCGCCACCGCCGTACGACTGGCCGCCGAGGGCCGTGCGGTCGCGGTGATCGACCTCGACGAGGCCGCCTGCAAGGACACCGTCGAGAAGATCACCGCGGCGGGCGGCAAGGCGATCGCCATCGGCGCGGACGTCTCGGACGAGGCCCAGGTCGAGGCGGCCGTCGCCCGCGTCGCCGAGGAGCTCGGAGCGCCGACGATCCTGGTCAACAACGCGGGCGTGCTGCGCGACAACCTGCTGTTCAAGATGAGCGTCGCCGACTGGGACACCGTCATGAACGTGCACCTGCGCGGCTCCTTCCTGATGACCCGCGCCTGCCAGAAGCACATGGTCGACGCCGGCTTCGGCCGTATCGTCAACCTGTCCTCGTCCTCCGCCCTCGGCAACCGCGGCCAGGTCAACTACTCCGCCGCCAAGGCCGGCCTGCAGGGCTTCACCAAGACGCTCGCCAAGGAGCTCGGCAAGTTCGGCATCACCGCCAACGCCGTCGCCCCCGGCTTCATCGCCACCGAGATGACCAAGGCCACCGCCGACCGCGTCGGCATGGGCTTCGAGGACTTCAAGGCGGCCGCCGCCACCCAGATCCCGGTGGCCCGTGTCGGTGAGCCCGAGGACATCGCCAACGCCGTCGCCTTCTTCACGGGCGAGGCGGCCGGATTCGTCTCCGGCCAGGTCCTGTACGTCGCCGGCGGACCGCTCAACTAAGGGACAGCGCACATGACTTCCGAACTCCCCGAGCTGTCGGGCAAGGTCGCCCTCGTCACCGGCGCCAGCCGCGGCATCGGCTACGGCGTCGCGGAGGCGCTCGTCGCCCGCGGTGACCGCGTCTGCATCACCGGCCGCAACGAGGACGCCCTGAAGGAGGCCGTCGAGAAGCTCGGCGCCGACCGGGTCATCGGCGTCGCCGGCAAGGCGCACGACGAGGCCCACCAGGCCGAGGCCGTCGAGCGCACGATGGAGGCCTTCGGCCGCGTCGACCACCTGGTCAACAACGCCGGCACCAACCCGGTCTTCGGCCCGATCGCCGACCTCGACCTGAACGTCGCCCGCAAGGTGTTCGAGACCAACGTGATCTCGGCGCTCGGCTTCGCCCAGCGCACCTGGCACGCCTGGCAGAAGGACAACGGCGGCGCGATCGTCAACATCGCCTCCGTGGCGGGCCTCGCCCCGTCGCCCTTCATCGGCGCCTACGGCGTCAGCAAGGCCGCGATGGTCAACCTGACCATCCAGCTCGCGCACGAGTTCGCGCCCAAGGTGCGGGTCAACGCGATCGCCCCGGCTGTGGTGAAGACCAAGTTCGCCCAGGCGCTCTACGAGGGCCGCGAGGAGGAGGCCGCCGCGGTCTACCCGCTCAAGCGGCTCGGCGTGCCCTCCGACATCGGCGGCGCGGCCGCGTTCCTGACCTCGGAGCAGTCCGACTGGATCACCGGCCAGACCCTCGTCGTGGACGGCGGCCTGTTCCTCAACGCCGGCGTCGCCTGACGCCCGGCGCCGCCACCGGCGCCGTATGACGATTCGGGCGCCGTTACCGTCACACTCTTGACGGAAACGGCGCCCGTGTCCGCAAAAGGGCCTGTTCCGGGCCGATGACAACGTAGTCATCAACAGTCTGTTCACATGGTGACCGAACCAGGTTCAACAACCGGCGCACTGCGGTATGGTCTGCCGACCCTTGGTATGGCAGATCGAGGAGCGTGCGCGTGTTCAACCGGAACCGATGCCTGCGGCAAGTGGCGGCGATCGCTTCCATAACGTCCCTGATGACCGGCTGCGGCCTGGTGTCGGGCGGCGACTCCAAGGACGCGGGACCCATCGTCGTGGGCACCACGAGCGCACCCAGCACGCTCGACCCGGCCGCCTCCTGGGACGGCTCGTGGGAGCTGTTCAGGAACATCTACCAGACGCTGCTCGCGTACCCGAACGCCGCGACCACGCCCCAGCCGGACGCCGCCAAGGAGTGCTCCTTCACCGACGCCTCCAACCAGACCTACCGGTGCGTGCTGCGGCCCGGGATGAAGTTCGCCGACGGCGACCCGCTGGACGCCAAGGCGGTGGCCTACTCCATCGAGCGCATCCGCCGCATCAACGTCCCCGGCGGCCCCGCCGGACTGCTCGGCAGCCTCAAGAGCGTTACGGCCACCAGCGACACGGAGGTGGTCTTCCGGCTCAACAAGCCGGACGCCACGTTCCCGTTCGTGCTGGCCACCCCGGCGATGTCCATCGTCGACCCCGACGACTACCCCGCCGACGCGCTGCGCAAGGACGGCAAGGTCTTCGGCTCCGGCCCCTACGTCCTGAAGTCCTACGACGAGGGCAAGGAGGCGCAGCTGGAGGCCAACGACCACTACGAGGGCTACGCCAAGCGCAAGAACGACGCGGTGACCATCCGCTACTTCCAGGACTCCTCCGTCATGGTCAAGGCGCTGCGCGACAAGCAGATCGACGTGACCTACCGCGGTCTGGCCGCCGACGACATCGTGGCCCTGCAGCGCAAGGACGGCACGCAGCGCCTGCAGTTGGTGGAGAGCACCGGCGCGGACATCAGCTACCTGGTGTTCAACCCCAAGGACAAGTGGGCCGGCAAGGCCGCCGTGCGCCGGGCCGTCGCCCAGGTCGTGGACCGCGGGGCCATCGCCCACAAGATCTACAGGGACACCGTGGACCCGCTGTACTCCATGGTCCCCAAGGGACTCACCGGTCACACCACGGGCTTCTTCGACGACTTCGGCGAGCCGGACACCGACAAGGCCCGCAAGATCCTGTCCGAGGCGAACATCTCCACGCCCGTCCCGCTGACCCTGTGGTACGCCACCGACCGCTACGGCTCGGAGACCGCCCTGGAGTTCCAGGAGATCAAGCGGCAGCTCGACGCCTCCGGCCTGTTCACGATCACCCTGAAGAGCCGGCCCTGGAAGGCCTACGTCGAGGGCTACCAGAAGGGTGAGTACCCGGTCTTCGGGCGTGGCTGGTTCCCCGACTTCCCGGACCCGGAGAACTTCATCGCCCCGTTCGTCGGCGACCAGAACGCGCTCGGCACGCCCTACCCGCAGCCCGAGATCACCGGCATCCTGCTGCCCCGCTCGCGCCGCGAGAGCGACCGCGCCAACGTGGTCAAGGACTTCGAGGAAGCCCAGAAGATCATGGTGGAGGACGCCCGGCTGCTGCCGCTGTGGCAGGGCAAGCAGTACGTGGCCGCCAGCGAGGACATCGCCGGTCCGGAGCGGGCGCTGGACCCCTCGACGATCATGATGATGTGGGAGCTGTCCCGCAAGACCAGCTGGTAGGGACCGCGCGGGAGGCGTTGTCAGTGGGTGCCGGTAGGTTCTGAAGTCAGGAAGCGACCGCACGATCTCAAGGACGTTGACGTGACCGACATCGCCATGCTGCCCGAGTCCTGGCGCGGGGTTCTGGGCGAGGAACTGCAGCAGCCCTACTTCAAGGAGCTGATGGAGTTCGTCGAGGAGGAGCGGGCGAACGGTCCCGTGTACCCGCCGCGCGAGCAGGTCTTCGCCGCGCTGGAGGCCACGCCGTACGACCAGGTGAAGGTCCTGATCCTCGGTCAGGACCCGTACCACGGCGAGGGACAGGGGCACGGCCTGTGCTTCTCGGTGCGGCCGGGCGTGAGGATCCCGCCGTCCCTGCGCAACATCTACAAGGAGATGAACGCCGAGCTGGGTACGCCGATCCCCGACAACGGCTATCTGATGCCGTGGGCCCGGCAGGGCGTGCTGCTGCTCAACGCGGTGCTGACGGTGCGCGGCGGCGAGGCCAACTCGCACAAGGGGCGCGGCTGGGAGAAGTTCACCGACGCGGTGATCCGCGCGGTGGCCGGCCGGCCCGACCCGGCGGTGTTCGTGCTGTGGGGCAACTACGCGCAGAAGAAGCTCCCGCTGATCGACGAGAGCCGGCACGCGGTGGTCAAGGGCGCGCACCCCTCACCGCTGTCGGCGAAGAAGTTCTTCGGCTCCCGCCCGTTCACCCAGATCAACGAGGCGGTGGCCCGGCAGGGCCACGACCCGATCGACTGGACGGTGCCGAACCTGGCCTGAGCCGCCGCCGGGCCGGTTCCCCGTGGGTCGGCCCGGTGCCGCCTGAGCGGGATCGCCGGTGCCTGCGGTTAGCGTCGGGGGCAAGAGCGGGACGGCCGACGGAGGGTGCGCGGTGGCGGAGCGACAGGAGCGGACGGCGTCGGACGCCGTGCTGACGCGGATCGGACAGGTGGTGATGCTGCTGCACGGCGGGGACCACGAGGAGGCCCGGCACCGCTTTCTCGCTCTGTGGGCGGAGATCGGGGAGGACGGCGACCCGCTGCACCGCTGTACCCTCGCCCACTACCTGGCCGACACCCAGGACGATCCGGCCGACGAACTCGCCTGGGATCTCCGGGCGTTGACGGCCGCCGAGGAGCTCACCGGCGACCGGCTCGACCGGCACGAGGGGGCGCCCGCCGCCCGGGCGCTGTATCCCTCGCTCCATCTGAACCTGGCGGCCGACTACGTCCGCCTCGGCCACCCCGACGCCGCCCGCACCCATCTCGCCCGGGCCCGCCGGGCGTCCGGCGCCCTGGCGGACGACGGCTACGGCGACGGCGTCCGGGCGGCGATCCGGCGGCTGGAGTCGCGGCTGGGGGAGTGAGCGGTACGGCCCCCGCGGGGTTCCCCGCTCAGCGGCCGTACGTCTGCTTGCAGATCCGCGCCTGGGGGCTGTCCGGGCTCCAGCCGCCGTACTGCTCGCCCAGGCCGCACACGTCGGTGCCGCGGCGGACGGTGTCGCGCACGTCCGGGATGGGCGCGCGTGGCGTCTGCGTGCGGTGGTGCTCCGGCCGGGCGGCGCGGTGGTGCGGCGTCTCCTCGGTGTGGTGCTGCGGCCCGGGCCGTGTCCTGTGCCCGGGCGCCGGATGACCGGCTGCCGCCGGGCGGTGGGGCTGCTCGGGCTGCGGGCGCCGGGACGGTCCGACCATCTCCAGGGCCTCTTGGGCGGGTGCCTGCACGATCCGCTGCTCGGCCTGGCCGTCCGGCCGGGGCACGGAGGGTGACGCGGACCTCACCGGCGGGGCCGGCGGCCCCGACGCGGGCGGACGCTGGACCGTCACACAGCCGGAGAGGGCCGAGACAGCCACGGTGACCAGGAGCGTTGCGGTGGTCGTCGTTCGATGCACCCGCGCCACTCTGCTGGTTGCGCGGCGCGGAAGGTCGGCGGACAAGCGCAGGATGCCCCGCACGGGTGATCTCGCACCCCGTACGGGGGTTCCGGGCGCGTCCCTGCTGACGTCAGTCGCCCGTGGCGCCGTCGATCCGCTCCCGGATCAGGTCGGCGTGGCCGTTGTGGCGGGCGTACTCCTCGATCATGTGGGTGTAGATCCAGCGCAGGGAGACGGGCCGCCCGCCGCCGTGCCTGGTCACGCCCTTCGACAGGTCGTCCAGGGCGAAACCCTCCGCGTTGCGCCGGGCGGCGTCGATCTCCGACCGCCAGGTGGTGTGCGCCTCCTGCCAGGTGTCGGCCTCGGTGAGATGGAACTCCCCGTCGGGGTCCTCGTCGCTGAACCAGATCGGCCCGGCGCCGTCGTCGGCGAGCACCTTGCGGAACCAGATCCGCTCCACCTCCGCCATGTGCCGCACCAGCCCCATGAGGGACAGCTCGGAGGGCTCCACGGCCGCCGTCCTGAGCTGGGCGTCGGTCAGGCCCTCGCACTTCGCGGCGAGGGTCAGGCGGTGGTAGTCCAGCCAGCCCTCCAGCATGGTGCGTTCGTCGGCGTCGGCGGCGGGGATGCGGCGCTGTGTCGTCATGCCCGCATCCTCGTCCAGGCAGTGCGGGGCCGACCAGCGGATTTTCAGCTCCCGAGCATGCCCGCCAGCAGCTCGCGCACCCCCTGCCGCACCGCTTCGAGGGGCGGGGCCTCGTACGCGCCGGCCACGCAGGAGAACATCAGCCCGTCCGCCCAGGCGGTCAGCGACAGCGCGTGCCGGTCCGGGTCAGGGGAGCCCAGGGCGGTGGCCAGGGCGGTCAGCTGGTCACGGAAGCGGGCGCCGGTGGCGTCGTAGCAGGCGCGCAGTCCGGGGCGGCGGGTGGCCTCCAGGGCCAGTTCGTAGCGGGCGAGCGTGAGGTCGCGGTGCCGGGTCAGCGCCCGGTGCAGGGCCAGGGCCAGCGCGTCGACCACCGCGTCGGTGCCCGCGCCCGGGTCGGGCATCTCGTGCAAGGCAAGTACCCGGGCCTCCCGCTCGGCGAGCCGGCGCACCGTCAGCTCCAGCAGCGCCTGGCGGGTGCGCGCCACGTTCGACGTCGAGCCCTGCGGCAGCCCGGCCGCCTCGTCGACCGCCCGGTGGGTCAGTCCGCGCATCCCGCGTTCGGCGAGCAGGGCCAGGGCGGTGTCGGCGACGAGGTCGGCGCGGGAGCTGTCGTGGGTGCGTGCGGACATGGAGGTCACGCTACCCGGCTCACTACACCTGTAGTACATTCGACGCGTACTACAGCTGTAGTCGCATGAGGAGGAACGATGAGCCAGGCACAGCGCGCCGTCGTCATCGGCGGCGGCATCGGCGGGCTGACCGCGGCCGCCGCCCTGCACCACAGGGGCCTCGACGTCACTGTCCTGGAGCGGGCCCGCTCCCTCGAACCGGTCGGTGCCGGCATCTCGCTCGCCCCCAACTCCCTGCGCGCCCTGGACGTCATCGGACTCGGCGACGAGATCCGGGACCTGGCCGCCTGGCAGGGCGACGGAGGTCTGCGCACCCCGGGCGGCCGGTGGCTGTCCCGCTCCGACGCCGACGCCGCCGCGGCGCGGTTCGGCGGGCCGATGGTGCTGCTGCACCGCGCGACCCTCGTCGACCGCCTCGCCGCGCAACTCCCGCCCGGCGCCGTGCGCACCGCCGCCGGGGCAGGCGTCGCCGACCCCGGTGACGCGCGCCGCCCGGCGCTCGTGCGCACCGCCGACGGCGAGCTGGAGGCCGACCTGGTGGTCGCCGCCGACGGCATCCGCTCCGCCGTACGCCGCACGCTCTTCCCCGAGCATCCCGGGCCCGTCTACTCCGGCTTCACCACCTGGCGGGTCGTCATC
Organism: Streptomyces sp. Ru71; assembly: GCF_002920535.1. Taxonomy (GTDB): domain Bacteria; phylum Actinomycetota; class Actinomycetes; order Streptomycetales; family Streptomycetaceae; genus Streptomyces. The sequence continues at coordinate 9,076 of NZ_PQSS01000066.1, forward strand.
CCCCTGCCCGGCGTGGCGTTCGCGTCGCACGAGACCTGGGGCCGGGGCCGCATCTGGGGCACCCACCCGCTCAAGGACGGCCGCGTCTACGCCTACGCCGCAGCCACCACCCCGCCCGGCGGACGCGCCCCCGACGACGAGCGGGCCGAACTGCTGCGCCGCTTCGGCGACTGGCACGACCCGATCCCCGCCGTCCTCGCCGCCGCCCGCCCCGAGGACGTGCTGCGCCACGACGTGCACCACATCGCCGAGCCCCTGCCGGCCTACCACCGCGGCCGCGTCGCCCTCCTCGGCGACGCCGCGCACGCCATGCCGCCCACCCTCGGCCAGGGCGGCAACCAGGCCGTCGAGGACGCGATCGTGCTCGCCCACCACTATGACGACCTCGCCGCCTACACCGCCGCCCGGCTGCCCCGTACGACGGCGATCGCCCGGCAGGCGCTGAAGGTCGCCCGTCTCGACCTCACCACCAGCCGGACCATGATCGCCGTCCGGAACGCGGTGATCGCCTCCCTTTCGAAGGCGGGACCCGCGCTCTTCCTGCGGAGCTTTGACGGCATCGCCGACTGGCGGCCACCGCAGGCCCCGTATGCTGCCGTTCAGTCAGCGGACCCGCAGTGAAGGAGCCCGGAGTGAAGGTCGGCGTCATCGGACTCGGCGACATCGCGCAGAAGGCGTACCTGCCGGTGCTCGCCTTCCAGCCCGGTGTGGAGCTGCACCTGCAGACCCGCACCCCGGCCACACTGGACCGGGTCGCCGACAGCCTGCACCTGCCGGCGGCGCAGCGCCACCGCGACCTGGACTCCCTGCTGGCACAGGGGCTGGACGCCGCGTTCGTGCACGCCCCCACCTCCGTGCATCCGGAGATCGTCACCGCGCTGCTGGAGGCCGGTGTCCCGACGTACGTCGACAAGCCGCTCGCCTACCAACTCGCCGACTCCGAGCGGCTGGTCGAGCTCGCCGAGCGGCGCGGCGTCTCGCTCGCCGTCGGCTTCAACCGGCGCTTCGCCCCCGGCTACGCGCAGTGCGCCGACCATCCGCGCGAGCTGATCCTGATGCAGAAGAACCGGATCGGGCTGCCCGAGGAGCCGCGCAGCATGATCCTGGACGACTTCATCCACGTCGTGGACACCCTGCGGTTCCTGGTGCCCGGTCAGATCGACGACGTCGGCGTGCGCGCCCGCGTCGAGGGCGGGCTGCTGCACCACGTCGTGCTCCAGCTCGCCGGCGACGGTTTCACCGCGCTCGGCGTGATGAACCGGCTCAGCGGCTCCAACGAGGAGATCCTGGAGGTGTCCGGACAGGACACCAAGCGCCAGGTCGTCAACCTCGCCGAGACCGTCGACCACAAGGGCCAGCCCACCGTGCGCCGGCGCGGCGACTGGGTGCCGGTGGCCCGGCAGCGCGGCATCGAACAGGCCGTGCTCGCCTTCCTGGACGCCGTGCGCGCCGGCCGCGTGCTCAGCGCCCGTGACGCACTGGAGACTCACGAACTGTGCGAGCGGGTGGTACGTGCGGTGCGGGAGCGCTCCGGCGCAGCCTGACCGCCCGCACGCCCTCCGCCAGGCCCAGTGCGACGAGCACCAGCACCGCCAGGTCCACCGGCCAGTCGCCGTAGCGGACGTACGGGGTGACCCCGTCGGCGAGCGGCACCTCGAACACCGCGGCCCGGCTCGCGTCCGTGCCCAGCCAGGAGCCGACCCGCTCACCGCCCGGGCCGTACACCGCGGACACGCCGGTCAGCGTGGCGTGCACCATCGGCCGGCCGGACTCGGCGGCACGCAGCGCGGCGAGCGAGGCGTGCTGCTCCGGCGCCCAGCTGCGCTGGAACGACGACGTCGACGACTGGCCGACGAGCACGTCCGCGCCGTCCTGGGTGAGCCGCCGGCTCATGTCGGGGAACGCCGTCTCGAAGCACACCAGCGGGCCCAGCCGCAGCCCGTGTCCGGCGTCCATCACGACCTGCCCGGTGCCGCGCCTGCGGTCCTCGCCGGCCGCCTTGCCCACCGAGGTCGCCCAGCCGAGCAGCGAGCGCGCCGGGACGTACTCGCCGAACGGCACCAGGCGCATCTTGTCGTAGCGGTCCCCGGTGAGCCCGTCCGCCCCCACCAGCACCGAACTCTTGTAGATACCGGGCCGGTCGGAGCGCCGCGCGTCCACGTTGACCAGGATGTCGGCGCCCGTCTCGCGGGACAGCGCAGCGATACGCCGGGCCAGGTCGGGCCGCGCGGTCAGGTCGAAGCCGACGCTGCTCTCGCCCCACACGATCAGGTCGACGTGCTGCCCGGCCAGCTGCCGGGTCAGCCGCTCCTCCACGGCGAAACGCCGGTCGCCGCTGTCGAGGCCGTCCACGACCCCGGGCTGGACGACGGCGATCCGCGCCTGGCCGTCCACGTGCGGGCGCGGCGACCACACCCAGGCCGCCGAGGTCGCCGCCGCGGTGGCCACCAGGCCGGCCACGGCGGGCATCCGCGACTCCCGCACCGCGACCAGCACTGCCGCCGCCACGTTCACGGCCACCACCAGGAAGCTGAGCAGCCACACCCCGCCCACCGACGCGAGCCGCAGCGCGGGACCCACCTGCCACTGACTGGCGCCCAGCATGCCCCACGGTCCGCCCAGCCCCTGCCAGGAGCGCACCAGCTCCACCATCAGCCAGGCCGACGGCAGCACCAGCAGCGCCGCCGCGACCCGGCCCCTGGCCGGCACGCCCGCCAGGAAGCGGTGCACCAGCCAGGCCCAGGGCGCCCACAGCGCGCCCAGCAGGGCGGCCAGCACGAGCGTGAACACGTGCAGGTCGGGGAGCAGCCAGTGGTGCATGCCCAGCATGAAGCCGAACCCGCCGCACCAGCCGTCGTACGCCGCGCGCCGCTGGGTCGGGGCGCCGCGCGCCAGCAGGATCCAGGGCACCAGGGCGACGTACGCGAACCACCACGCGGCGGGCGCCGGGAAGGCGAGCACGGGCAGGGCGCCGGCCAGCGCGCCGAGGGCCGCGCGGCGCCAGGGGGAGGCGAGCCAACTGCTGAGCGTCTTCATATGCCGCCCTCCTACCCGGTGGGGGCTCCAGTGTGCGCGCCGAACGCGATCTGCCGACAGGGGACCCCACCGGGCGACACGACCTGCCGACCGGGGACCCGGCCCGGACGTGCGGAACCCCCGTTCAGGCGGTCGCCGCCGGGGGCGGGCGGCGCCACTTCTCCTCGACGACCACCTCCCGCAGCCGCCAGCCGTCGTCGGTGCGGACGGCGGCGAAGGCATAGCGGCCGCCGCACACGAAGTCCGGTGCGGTGGAGGCGCCGTCGGTGCCCGCCAGCCGCATCGGGTTGACGTAGTCGGCCCGCACCTGGGCCGTGTCGCCGGTCTCCTGGTCCAGCACGCCGAAGCGCAGCCGGCGGTTGACGATGAGGTGCTGGCGCATCGCGAACGCCCGCATGCTCTCGGCGAGCCACTCGGCGACCCGCTCGGCGTCCCCCGCGATGCCGCCGGCCGAGCGGTAGTCCGCCCGCCCGTCCGGAGCGAACAGCTCCCGGTACGCGGCCCAGTCGCCATCGTCGACCGCCGCCGCGTAGTCGGTCACCAGGGCGTCCACGGCCAGCCGGTCTCTTACGGTGGCGAGCTCCACACGCTGCGTCATCGGACCAGTGTTGGTCATCGCGCCGTTGCAGCCAAGGGACATGCCGCGATATTCGGTGGCCGGACCGGGGACACGCGGGCCACCCTGCCGGGGTGAACGATCAGAACGTCGTACCGGAACCCCGTTACCGCATCCGCGCCCGCTACACGGACACCACGGTGACCGTCTATCAGGCCTACCGCCCGCAGATCGGCCGCCCGGCCGCCCGCACCGGCCGTTTCCCGTCCTCGTGGAAGCGCGACCGCATGACCTGGATCAAGCCGTCCTTCCTGTGGATGATGTACCGCTGCGGCTGGGGGACCAAGGAGAACCAGGAGACCGTCCTCGCCGTCGAGATCACCCGCGAGGGCTTCGAGTGGGCCCTGCGCAATGCCTGCCTGTCCCACCACGTGCCCGAGCTGCACGGCGACCGGGCTTCCTGGAAGCGGCAGTTGGCGCAGGCGCCGGCGCGGGTGCAGTGGGACCCGGAGCGCGATGCGCACTTCACCGCGCTGCCGCACCGCTCGCTGCAGCTGGGTCTGAGCGGCGAGGCCGCGGCGCGCTACGCCGACGAGTGGATCGTCGGTATCGAGGACGTGACTCCGCTGGCGGCCGAGATCCATGCCCTGGTGCGGGCCGGCGAACTCGACGCGGCGACCGGGAAGCTGCCGGTGGAGCGGCCGTATCCGGTCCAGGGGGATCTGCTGGCGCATCTGTGCCTCTAGAGTGATCGATGATCGATCAAATGCCCGTCGCTCACCTCCGGGGGTCCTCATGGCTCGTCCTCTCACCGTCGTCACCGGCGGCAGCCGCGGCATCGGCGCCGCGACCTGCCTGAGACTCGCCTCCGACGGACACGACGTGGCGGTGGGCTACGTCCGGGACGCCGAGGCCGCCGAGCGGGTCGTGGACGCCGTGCGCGCGGCCGGCGGGCGCGGGCTCGCGGTGCGCGTGGACACGTCCGTCGAAGCCGACGTCGACCGGCTCTTCGCCACCGTCGAGCGGGAGTTGGGGCCGGTGACGGGGCTGGTGAACAACGCCGCGGTCACCGGGCCGCTCGGCCGGCTCGCCGACACCGCCACCGCCGATGTGCGCCGGGTGGTGGAGGTGAACCTGCTCGGGGCGCTGCTGTGCGCCCGGCGTGCCGCCCAGCTGATGACACCGAGGGGGAGCGGGGTGATCGTGAACGTGTCGTCGGCCGCCGCGACGCTCGGCAGCCCCGGCGAGTACGTCCACTACGCCGCCACCAAGGCCGCCGTGGACGCGCTCACCCTCGGGCTGGCCAAGGAACTCGGCCCGGACGGCATCCGGGTCAACGCGGTCGCGCCCGGTGTGATCGACACCGAGATGCACGCCACGATGGGCGACCCGGAGCGGGCGCACCGCGCGGCGGCCACGATTCCGCTGCGGCGCCCCGGCCGCGCCGAGGAGATCGCCGCCGCCGTCGCCTGGCTGATGTCCCCGGACGCCGCGTACACCACGGGGGCGGTGCTACGGGTGTCGGGCGGACGATGACGGCGTGGGCCGGGGCTTCCCGGCCCGGGCGGCCGACCACGCCCCGAGGCACCGGGCGGCCGGGCTGCGCCCCGAGATTCCGGGGGGTCGGGCTGCGCCCCGTGGCGCCGGGCGGCCTCGCCGCGCCCCGAGATGCCGGGCCACCGCGCCGCGTCCCGAGGCGCCGGGTGGCCGCGTCGGGACCGAGGTGCCGTGTGTCTGGCCGCCCCCGAGGCGCCGTACGACCGGGCCGCGCCCCCGGGATACCGGGTCACCCCCCCGCGCCCCGAGGCGCCGGGTGGCAGGGCCGCTCCCCGGGATGCCGGTTGGCCGGGCCGCGCCTCAAGGGGGCGCGGCGCCGTGCTTCACGCCGCTGCGGCCACCTCGCCCCGTACCGCCGCGGCCCACTGCACCACCAACAGCTCGTACTCCGCGCGCTCCTGCTCCGACAGCGAGCCGCCCGCGCGCATCCACAGCGCGCGGATGCGTTCGTTCACCTCGGCGGCCGAGCGCACGGAACCAGAGGTCCTGGAATCGGGGAACATGCCCGCAAGCCTAGGGGCAGAAGCTGACACTGCGCTACCGGTTGGCTACAGGATCACGCACGGCTTCTGTCGGATTCGCGCTCAGTCGATCCACACGACGACACACTGCCCGCGCCGTGCGGCCCCGGCGTAGAACTCGCGCAGCGCGGTGAAGTGTTCGCTCAGGTGGGCCCGCACATCACCGCTGAAGCCCTCCGCGTGACCGCAGGCGGCCGCCGCTTCGGCCGGTGCGTCCGGCAGCTCGGCGAGCAGCGCGGCCACGTCGACGTCCCCCAGGTCCCGGGCGATCTTCTCGACCTCGGCGGGGTCCAGCACGCGCGGCGGGTCGGTGAAGCCGTCGTACACCTCGTCGTGGTCCAGATACCCGGCGGTCTGGCCGTACGTGGCCGAGACCGCGCGGTCGAGCAGCCCGGCCACGGCCGGATCGGCGCCGCCGGAGCGGCAGTACGCGGCGAGCCCCCAGCTCGCCCAGCCGGTGTCCAGGCGGTCGGACGCCGGCGGGTCCCAGCCCGGAGCGGCGCCCGGGGAGTCGAGCGCCGACTGCCGGCAGCGCTCAAGGTACTCGGGGGACACGCGCGCGAACTGCTGGGAGAGTGCCATGGAGTCATACCTCCCCGGTCCGGCGGCCCGCGATTCAGCCCGCGGACTCCGCCGCGTGCGGGCTGAGGACGCCCGCCGTCACGAGGGCGATGATGACGGCGCCGAGGACGACCCGGTACCAGACGAACGGCATGAAGGACTTGCTGGAGATGTACTTCATGAACCAGGCGATGACGGCATATCCGGAGCCGAACGCGATCACCGTCGCGAAGATCGTCGGCCCCCAGGCGACATGGTCGCTCTCCATCGCGTCCTTCAGCTCGAACAGCCCGGACGCGAGCACCGCGGGGATCGCGAGCAGGAAGGAGTAGCGGGCGGCGGCCTCGCGCCGGTAGCCCATGAACAGGCCGCCGCTGATGGTCGCACCGGACCGGGAGACGCCCGGGACCAGCGCGCACGCCTGGCACAGACCGAAGATCAGGCCGTCCTTCACGCCCAGGTCCTGCAGCGTCTTGCGCTGCTTGGGCGCCCGGTGCCGGCCGCCGGACTCGTCACGGGCCGCCAGCCGGTCGGCGATGCCTATGACGACACCGACCACGATGAGCATGGTCGCCGTGACCCGCAGATCGCGGAACGGCCCCTCGATCTGGTCCTTGAACGTGACGCCGAGCACGCCGATCGGGATCGAGCCGACGATGACCAGCCAGCCCATCTGGGCGTCGTGGTCCCGGCGCATGGACCGGTCGTACAGCGAGCGGAACCACGCGGAGAGGATGCCCGCGATGTCCTTGCGGAAGTAGATCAGCACGGCGGCCTCCGTACCGATCTGGGTGATCGCCGTGAAGGCCGCGCCCGGATCGTGCCAGCCCGAGAAGGCCGCGGTCAGCCGCAGATGCGCGCTGGAGGAGACGGGAAGGAACTCGGTCAGCCCCTGGACGAGTCCGAGGACGAGCGATTCAAACCAAGACATGAAGTTACGTCAGTCCAAGAGCCGGTCGTGGAGGGGCGACGGGGCACTGGGCCGCCGTACGCGATGATCACGTGTCGAGGGCAGCGTAGCGTCCCCGGATGACGGCCCCTTCCCTGGGGCGGCGGCCCGGACCCGCCCCCTCAGCGGCGGCGCAGATGGTGCCGCTTGCGCCAGGCCACCACCGCCCCCGCCACCGCAGGCAGCGCGATGCCGGCCATCGCCAGCAGGAAGGCCGGGGACGTCGGGGTGGTGGCGCGGGCGCCGGCCAGCGCGTAGGCGGCGGTGTTCGGGACGGAGCCGAGTGCCGTCGCGAGCAGGAAGGGCAGACAGCGCATCCGGGAGACGGCCGCGCAGTAGTTCGCCGCCCAGAAGGGCATGCCGGGGAACAGCCGCGCCAGCAGCATCGAGCGGAAGCCGTGCCGGCTGAGCTGTCCGTCCGCCGCCTTCAGCAGCCGGCCGCGCAGCAGCGGGCGCAGCGCGTCCTGCCCGAGCGCCCGGCCCAGGCCGAAGGCGATCCCGGCGCCCAGCACGGTCCCGGCCAGCGACGTGGCGAGCCCCAGCGACGTGCCGAACAGCGCACCCGCCGCGAGGTTCAGCAGCGGCCGCGGCACGAAGGCCACCGTGCACAGCCCGTACGCCACCGTGAACGCAGCGGCCGCCGCCGCCCCGCCGGCCTGCGGGGACCAGCCGTGCGTCAAAAGCCGCTGTGGCTCGAACAGCAGCACTGAGCAGCCGGCCGCCGCGAGCAGCGCGACCAGCAGCGAGAAACGGGACCAGGGCGAGCGCAGCACGCGGGTGCAGCGCGCGGTGAGCGTGCCGGGGACGGGCGCGGGGACCGCGAGCTCCATGGCGGCGGCCGGGCGCGAGGCCACCGCGGTGCCCCCAGAGCGGGTGGGTGCATCGGGCATCCGGCGACAGTAACCGACACAGGTGTCTGATCGCCGTATGGTCTGTCTCATGACCGTCACAGGTACGGGCCCCGCCGCCGTGCCCCGCAGTGCGCTCGCCGATGCCGTCCCGCCGCGGCTGACCGAGGTGTACGGGGCCGCCGCCGACGGGGACCGGGCCGGGGCCATGCGCGCGTACATGAAGGACGTCGCCCCCTTTCTCGGCATCCCCACCCCCGCGCGCCGTGCCCTGTCGCGCACCGTCCTGGCCGGCACAGCGCGCCCGGCCGAGGCGGACTGCGCGGCGATCGCGCTGCGCTGCTGGGCGCTGCCCGAGCGCGAGTACCACTACTTCGCCGTCGACTGTCTGCGCCGGCACGTCGGCCTTGCTCCTCCGGCTTCCTGCCCGTGGTCCGGCACCTGATCACGACCGTCCCCTGGTGGGACACCGTCGACCTGCTCGCCGCCCATGTCGTCGGCCCGCTGGTCGCGGCCGACCCGGCGCTCGCGGCCACCATGGACGCCTGGATCGACGACGACGACCTGTGGGTCGCCCGTGCCGCCCTGCTGCACCAGCTGCGGTTCAAGGCGGACACCGACACCGAGCGGCTGTTCGGCTACTGCCTCCGCCGTAGCGGCCACCCCGACTTCTTCATCCGCAAGGCCATCGGCTGGGCCCTGCGCGAGTACGCCAAGACCGACCCGGACGCGGTGCGCGACTTCCTCGTCCGGGAGCAACGGCGCCTCGCGCCGCTGAGCGTGCGCGAGGCGCTGCGGAGCATCGGCGCCTGAACAGCCGTAAGGCGATAAATCGTTCGACGCCGGGCGGCCGCTCGGCGATGATCGACGTCATGTTCCGGTACGCCTTCCTTCTCGCAGCATCCGCCGTCGCGGATGCCCCGAAGGCTGCCGTTCCCGTCATCCTGGCCGCCGTCGACGGCGCCCGAAGCTGACCCTCCCCGGATCGTCCCGCGGACCCCGCAGGGGGAGGGTCGGCGGTTCCTTGGGGTCCCTTCTCCTCCTACGAGGCTTCGAGGTACAGCCATGCCCAAGACGGCTTACGTGCGCACCAAACCGCATCTGAACATCGGCACCATGGGACACGTCGACCACGGCAAGACGACCCTGACCGCCGCCATCACCAAGGTGCTGGCCGAGCGCGGCACCGGCACGTTCGTGCCCTTCGACCGCATCGACCGCGCCCCGGAGGAGGCCGCCCGCGGCATCACCATCAACATCGCGCACGTCGAGTACGAGACCGACACCCGCCACTACGCCCATGTGGACATGCCGGGCCACGCCGACTACGTCAAGAACATGGTCACCGGCGCCGCGCAGCTCGACGGGGCGATCCTCGTCGTCTCCGCGCTCGACGGGATCATGCCGCAGACCGCCGAACACGTGCTGCTGGCCCGGCAGGTGGGCGTGAACCACATCGTCGTCGCGCTGAACAAGGCCGACGCCGGAGACGAGGAGCTGACCGACCTGGTCGAGCTGGAGGTCCGCGACCTGCTCACCGCGCACGGCTACGGCGGCGACGCCGCGCCCGTCGTACGGGTTTCCGGGCTGAAGGCGCTTCAGGGCGACCCGCGCTGGACGGCGTCCGTGGAGGCGCTGCTCGACGCGGTGGACACCTATGTGCCCATGCCGGAGCGGTACCTGGACGCGCCGTTCCTGCTGCCGGTGGAGAACGTGCTCACCATCACCGGCCGGGGGACGGTCGTCACCGGCGCCGTCGAGCGCGGCACGGTCCGGGTCGGCGACCGGGTCGAGGTGCTCGGCGCCGGCGTGGACACCGTCGTGACCGGCCTGGAGACCTTCGGCAGGCCCATGGAGGAAGCGCAGGCCGGGGACAACGTGGCGCTGCTGCTGCGCGGCGTGCCCCGGGACGCCGTACGGCGCGGGCACGTGGCCGCCGCGCCGGGCAGCGTGGCACCGCGCCGGCGCTTCACGGCACGGCTGTACGTGCTGTCGGCGCGCGAGGGCGGCCGGACGACGCCGTTGGCCACCGGGTACCGGCCGCAGTTCTACATCCGCACCGCCGACGTCGTCGGCAGCCTCGACCTGGGCGCGGCGGCGGTGGCGCGGCCCGGCGAGACGGTCGACGTGACCGTGGAGCTGGGGCGCGAGGTGCCGCTGGAGCCCGGGCTCGGGTTCGCCGTCCGCGAGGGCGGGCGGACGGTGGGCGCGGGGACGGTGACCTCCGTCGGCTGAGGCGACAATGGTGTCGTGAGCGATGCCATACCCGTCACCCGCGTCACCGACCACGGGACCGCGAAGCTGATGCCCGACGTCGACCGTGAGCGTGCCTGGCTGCTCACGGTCGACGGAGCACCCCAGTCGTACGTCGACCTCGACGACCCGGCGTACCTGGAGTTCGAGTACGCCCGGCGGCTCGGGCACGTGCTGGACACCGTCGCGGAGCCGGGGCGGCCGCTGGACGTGCTGCACCTCGGCGGCGGAGCGCTCACCCTGCCGAGGTACGTGGCCGCGACCCGCCCCGGCTCCCGGCAGGACGTCGTCGAGGCCGACCGGGGGCTGCTGGACCTGGTCGTGGAGCAGCTGCCGCTGCCCGCCGCCTGCGGTATCGCCCTGCACCCGGCGGACGCGCGGGCCTGGCTGGAGGCGGCCGAGCCGGACAGCGCCGACGTGCTCGTCGCCGACGTCTTCGGCGGCTCCCGCATCCCCGCGCACCTGACCACCCTGGCCTACGCCCGCGCGGCCGACCGGGTGCTGCGGGACGGCGGCGTCTACGTCGCGAACCTGGCCGACGGGGCGCCGTTCGCCTTCCTGCGCTCCCAACTGGCCACCTTCGGCGCCCTCTTCGGGGAGCTGGCGCTGATCGCCGAGCCGGGCGTGCTGCGCGGGAGGCGCTTCGGCAACGCGATCCTGCTCGCCGCGCACCACCCGCTGGACACGGCCGCGCTGGCCCGGCTGACCGCCGCCGACGCCTTCCCCGCGCGGGTGGAGCACGGGCCGGCGCTGCGCGCGTTCACGGGTGACGCCCGCCCGGTCACGGACGAGGACGCGGTGCCCTCACCCGTGCCGCCCGACGGGGCGTTCGGCATCGGCTGACCCCTCCGCGCCGCCGGCCGCCACGGTCTTGGTACGGCGGCGCAGCCGGCGCACGTCCGGCACGCACAGCACGGCCGCGGTGACCGCCACGACGAGGGCCGCGCACCCCCACAGGGACGCCGTGCGCCCGAAGGCGCTCTCCGCCGGGCCGGCCATCGCCATGGCGACGGGCACCAGGGCCACCGAGCCGAACCAGTCGTAGGCCGACACCCGCGACAGCTTCTCCTCCGGTATCTCCTGGTGCAGCGCCGTCATCCAGGACACGCCGAACACCTCCAGCGTGACGCCGGTCGTGAACATCACCGCGCACAGCACCCCCAGCGGCACCGGCACGGCCAGCGCCGCGGACGGCAGGGCCAGCGGGAAGACGCACAGGGTGCCGGCCAGCAGCAGCCGGCGGGGCTTGAAGCGGGTCATCAGCAACGCCCCGGCGACCGTGCCCGCGCCGAAGAAGCCGAGCGCCAGTCCCCAGGGCCCCGCCCCGCCGAGGTGGTCGCGGGCGACGAGGGGGCCGTAGACCGCGTCGGCGGCGCCGACGACCGCGTTGGCGACGGAGAACTGCGCGACGATGCCCCACAGCCAGGGCCGGCTCACGAACTCCCGCCAGCCTTCCCTGAGATCGGCGAGGATGCCGCCGCCGGGAGCGCGCGGCGGGATGTGCCGCACGTCGAGGAAGGAGCGCAGCGCCCCGGCGAGCGCGAAGGCGACCGCGTCGGCGGCGAGCACCCAGCCCGGCCCGACCGCGGCGACCAGCGCCCCGCCCGCGGCCGCGCCGCCCAGGGCCGCGCCCTGCATCGCCATCCGGAACACGGCGAACGCCCGCCCCGCGTGCTCGCCCTCCACGGACGACAGCAGCATGCCCTCGGCGGCCGGGCTGAAGAACGCCTGCCCGGTTCCGCCGAGCGCGGTGAGCAGCATCATCTGCCACAGCTGCGGGCTGCCGGTGAGGACGAGGACGGCGAAGACGCCCTGCGAGAGGCAGTTGAGCGCGTTGGCGGCGACCATCACCCGGTGGCGCGGCAGCCGGTCCGCCACCGCCCCGCCGATCAGCAGGAACAGCACCAGCGGCACCGTGCGCGCGGCCGCCACCAGTCCCACGTCGCCGCCGTCCCCGCCGGCGCCGAGCACCGCGAACGCGGAGGCGATGAGCGCGGCCTGGCTGCCCCCGCTGGTGAGGAACGCGGCGAGGGTCAGCAGGCTGTAGTTCCGCCCGGCCCAGGAGGGCCGGCGCGGACGGCGGGGGGTGTCGGAGGCGGAGGTCACCCGGTGACTATGACCGGCGGGACGCAGGCCTGCCAAACCGATTCCCCTCCCGCCCCGTGCGGGGCACGGGGCGGAGCGGCGTACGGGGTCGGCTCACGACCGGTCCGTACCGGGTCAGCTCACGACCGGGTCGCCGTGCAGCCGGACCGTGCTGAGGATCTGCTGGATCGTCGCGTCGGGCACCTCTTCCTTGACGCCCTTGACGCCGTAGAAGGTGAAGGCGACGAAGTTGCCGACGGAGTTCTTGAAGGCGAACGTGGTCGCCTTGCCGTCGGTGTCGCACTTGGCCTTCTTCGGCACCCCGGTCGTGAAGCTGGTGGCGACGTCGCCCTTGAGGCCCGACTTGGTCGTGAACGGCGCGGGGTTGCCGATGGTCAGGTACTTGCGGCTGGTCTTCTCGTTCTGGTCGGTGTAACCGCCGAAGGCCCAGGTGGCGGAGTCGCCGCGGGCGACGCTGGCGGTGTCCTTGGCGCCGTTCTCGCCCTTGGTGCCCGCCGCCGCCAGCTCCTTGTCGCTGGTCCGGCCGTTCGAGACGGACGTGCACCACTTCTCGTTGTAGAAGGCCGGCGCGCTCATACCGATGTACGCGGAGCCGTCGCCCTTCTGCTCGTCCTCGAACCCGATGAACAGACCCGGGTCCTTGACGACCCAGTTGGCGGGGACGTCGAACGCCGTGCCGTACTTGGGGTTGATGACGACCTTCCACCCCGGGATGGTCGCCTTCTCCGCCTCGCCGGAACGGGGGTTGTCGCCCGCTCCGGACCCGGTCGGCTGCGTCGTCGGGGTCGGCGACGCGGACACCGACGGCGGGGTCGTCGGCTTGTCCGAACCACCGGCCGTCGTCTTCTCGTCGTCACCGCCGAACACGACGAACCCGGTGACGGCCGCCGTCAGCACCACCGCGCCGGCCGAGACGATCGCGACGAGCTTGGTCCGGTTCTTGTCGCCGCCGCCGCTGCCGCCGCCCAGGTTTCCGGGCGGGGGCGTGGCCGGCTGCGGAACGCCGGCCGGCGTGGGAGCCCCCCACTGCGACTGCTGCCCATAGGGGTTGGGCTGCTGATAACCGGGCTGCTGATACGGATTCGGATTCGGCTGCTGGTACCCCGGCTGACTCGGTTGCTGATACGGGTTGTTCTGCGCGTTCGGGTTCGGCTCGCCCCCGGGCGGCTGCTGCTGTCCTGGCCACATGGCGCTCCACCCTAGTGCCGCCACGGACACGAATCGGTCACTGCCCCTTGTCAGGGACGTACCAGATCAGGACTGCGACGGCTCGACCAGCCGGACCGTGCCGAGGATCTGCCGGATCGTCGTGTCCGGAACCTCCTCGCCGATCCCCTTGCCCCCACGAACGACCAGGAGGCGAAGTCGCCTTCCGCGTTCTTGAACGCGAACGTGGTGGCCTTGCCCTCGGTGTCGCACTTGTGCCGCCGTACGACTCCGGAGGACTGCGAGGTGGCCAGGCTGCCCGTGAGGCCGGAGGCGGTGGTGAAGGACGTGACCGCGGACGTGGTGAGCTTCTTGTGGTCCGGCTGCGTGTAGGCGCCGTAGACCCAGGCCGCGGAGTCGGCGCGGGCGATCTCCTCGGTGCTGCGCGCGCCGTTGTTGCCCCGGGAACCGGCGCTGCCCAGCGAGGTGTAGTCGATGCTGCCGTCGCGGTCGGTGTCCTCGCCGCACCACTGCTCGCTCAGCACGGCGGGTGCCTTCATGGCGACCAGGGGCTTGTCCTGCGGGTCGTTCTTCTCGGAGACGTAGCTGACCCAGTCGCGCGACTTCAGGGTCCAGGCGGCGGGTACGTCGAAGGCGACCCCCAGGTCGGCGTTCACCACGACCTTCCAGCCGGCGATCGTCGGCTTCGGTGCCGCGTCGGAGTTCCTGGAGTCGCCGGTCGCGGTGGGGGAGGCCGACGCGGAGGACGCGGTCGGGTCGGGGGCGGCCTCGCCGTCGGAGTCACCGCCCAGCAGCACCACGCCGGTCACCGCCGCGGCGGCCACCACGGCCGCGGCGAGCGTGAGGGCGATCACCTTGGTCCGGCGGCCCGAACCGCCGGGCGGCGGCGGTGCCGTGACCGTGGGCACCTCCCAAGGGGCCGGAGCGGGCTGGGCGTAGGGGCCGGACTGCTGGTAGCCGGGCTGGTGGTAGGGGTTGGGCTGCCCGCCGGGACCCGGCTGCGCGCCTGGGCCGTACTGCCCGCCGGGACCCGGCTGGCCGCCTGAGCTGTACTGCCCGCCCGGACCCGGCTGCGCGCCCGGACCGTACTGCCCGCCGGGACCCGGCTGCCCGCCCTGGGACGACTGATCTCCTGGCCACATGGGCGGCAAGCATACGGCGAGCGGTCCGCGAGTCTGGCTCCGCGACCCTACTCGTGGGTAACATGCTGCCATGAGCGCAGACCAGATGTCGATCGGCGAGATGCTCGCCGCCACCGTGCCGATGGCCCGGACCCTGAAGCTGGAGTTCCTTGAGACCACCCCGGACAAGGCGGTGGTGTCCCTGCCGGACCAGGGGGAGTTCCACAACCACGTGGGCGGGCCGCACGCCGGCGCGATGTTCACGCTCGGGGAGTCGGCGAGCGGCGCGATCGTGCTGGCCGCGTTCGGTGACCAGCTCGCGCGGGCCGTACCGCTCGCCGTGCGGGCCGAGATCGCCTACAAGAAGCTGGCCATGGGGGCCGTCACCGCGACCGCGACGCTGGGGCGCCCGGCCGCCGACGTCGTCGCCGAACTGGACGCGGGGCAGCGGCCCGAGTTCCCGGTCGCCATCGAGATCCGGCGCGCGGACGGCGCCGTGACCGGCGAAATGACCGTGGTGTGGACCCTGCGCCCCAACGGCTGAGCCGGCACCCGGCGGGAATGGCCGAGGGTCCGCGTCCGTGCGGGCTCCCGGCCTTCCTCATGCCGCCGGGCGTGAGGTGTCCTGCGGGCCCGCCCCGGCGTCCAGCGCCGCCACGAAGTCCCTCAGCCACGCCCTGAACCGCGGCCCCAGGTCCGGGCGTTCGCAGGCCAGCCGCACCACCGTGCGCAGATACTCGGCCTTGTCGCCGGTGTCGTAGCGCCGGCCGCGGAAGAGCACGCCGTGCACCGTGCCCGCCGCGGCCAGTTCCTGCAGGGCGTCGGTCAGTTGCAGCTCGCCGCCGCGCCCGGGCGGGGTGCGCTCAAGGACGTCGAAGACGGCCGGGTCGAGGACATAGCGGCCGATGACCGCGTACCGGCTGGGAGCCGTGGCGGGGGCCGGCTTCTCGACGAGCCCCGTGACGCGTACGACGTCGGCCTCGCTGGTGGCCTCGACGGCAGCGCAGCCGTAGAGGTGGATCTGCTCGGCCGGCACCTCCATCAGCGCCACCACGCTGCCCTCCCGTGCCGCGCGGACCTCCAGCATGCGGCTGAGCAGCGTCTCGCGCGGGTCGATCAGGTCGTCGCCGAGCAGCACGGCGAACGGCCGGCCGCCCACGTGCCGGCGCGCGCACAGCACCGCGTGGCCAGACCCAGCGGCTCGCCCTGGCGGATGTGGTGGATGTCGGCCAGCCGGGCCGCATCGCGTACCGCGTCCAGCCGCACGGTGTCACCCCTGGCCGCCAGCGCCTGCTCCAGCTCGACGGCGTGGTCGAAGTGGTCCTCGATGGCCCGCTTGTGCCGCCCGGTGACCATCAGGACGTCGGACAGGCCGGCCGCGGCGGCCTCCTCGACGACGTACTGGATGGCCGGCTTGTCGACGACCGGCAGCATCTCCTTCGGTGTGGCCTTCGTCGCGGGCAGAAAGCGGGTGCCGAGCCCGGCGGCGGGAACGACGGCCTTGCGGACCGTACCCGGATGCGTGGGGGAGGAGTCGGGGGCGCACATGCGGGCCATCCTGGGCGACCGGGATAGGAGCGGGCCCGGTGTGGGATGGGAGGCGGCTGTGGACGGATGCGCGGCGCGTCCTGACGCGCGCCGGCCGGCGTGGCGGTGACCTCGCGCGGGGGTCACCCGTCCAGCGGGCGCCCACCCCCGTTTCCCGCCGTCCCCCGGCGTTTTCCCCCTCGCCTCGTTGACTCGGGTGATCACCGGTCGTACGTTGCCGACGCGCCACGGCTTCTGACGGTCCATCAAACAGGTGGGTCATGCGGTTCACATCGCCGTTCCCGCGCACCGAAGGAGTGACGGCCCGTGTCCGACACTGTCTCCCGCAGGTCCGCCCTGTCCCTGCTGAGCGGCACGATCGCCGTCGTAGCGGCGGCCACCGGGTCCCTCGCCCTCAGCCACAGCGCCTCGGCGCGCAGCGGTCCCGACCGCCCGGCCGGGTCCCGGGTCGCACGGCTCCTGCGCGCGCTCACCCTCGACGAGAAGGTCTCGCTGCTGCACGGCGCCACCGACCCGGCCACCCTCGGCGAGGCCGGCTACGTCCCAGGGGTGCCCCGCCTCGGGATCCCGCCGCTGCGCCTGGCGGACGGCCCGGCCGGCGTGCGGGTCAACCGGCCCGCCACCGCGCTGCCCGCCCCCGTCCTGCTCGCCTCCGCGTTCGACCCGGAGCTGGCCCGCCGCTACGGGCAGGTCATCGGCCGCGAGGGCCGTGCCCTCGGCCAGGACGTCCTGCTCTCCCCGATGGTCAACCTCATCCGCGTCCCCTACGCCGGCCGCAACTTCGAGACGTTCAGCGAGGACCCGCTGCTGGCCTCCGACCTGGTCGCCGCCGAGATCGAGGGCATCCAGGGCGAGGGGCTCATCGCGACCGTCAAGCACTTCGCGCTGAACAACCAGGAGAAGGACCGCATGTCCATCGACGTGCGCGTCGACGAACGCACCCTGCACGAGGTGGAACTGCGCGGCTTCGAGGCCGCCGTCCGGGCCGGCACCGGAGCCGTGATGGGCGCCTACAACAAGGTCGACGCCACCTTCGCCTGCGAGAACCAGGCCCTGCTCACCGACGTCCTGCGCGAGCGCTGGGGCTTCGACGGCTGGGCAATGACGGACTGGTACGCCGGGCACAGCACCGACAAGGCGCTCACCGCCGGACTCGACATGGAGATGCCCAACGGCACCTGGTTCGGCACCGCGCTGCTCACGGCCGTGCGCGAGGGACGCGTCGCCGAGAAGTACGTCGACCGCGCCGTGGCCCGCGTGCTGGCCGTCATGGACCGCTTCCGGCTGCTCGACGGCCAGGTGCCGCCCCGCCCCGCACGGGACGCGACGGCGGGCGCCGCCGTCGCCCTGGAGGTCGCCAAGGCCGGGGCGACCCTGCTGCACAACCCGCACGGCACCCTCCCGCTGACCGCCGGGAGCATCGCGGTGATCGGCCCCACCGGCGCGGTGCCCTTCGTCAGCGGCGGCGGCAGCGCCCACGTCGTGCCCGACCACGCCGACAGCCCGCTGGACGCCCTGCGCGCACGGGCCGACGGCGAGGTCACCCACGCCCTCGGCGAGGACCTGTACGGCAAACCGCTCCCGCCGGGCGCGCTCACCCCCGCCTTCACCAGCGAGGGCCACAGGGTCGACGCCGGGACGACATGGACGTACGACGGAACGCTCACGGTCGCCGAGGCCGACGAGTGGACCTTCGTGCTCCACTTCTCCGGTGCGCCCACCGGCCGCCCCAAGGTGCAGCTGGACGGCACCGAACTCTTCCCGCTCGCCCCCGGCTGGGGCGAGGCCTTCTCCGGCGGCCTGCTCGGCACCGCCCCCGACGGTCTCGCCGTGCGCCGCGCGACGCTCCGCCTCACCGCCGGCACCCACCGGCTGCACATCACCGCCCAGGGCGCGGCGGCCGGACTGCTGTTCCGGCTGCGGCACATCACCGGCGCCACCCGGGCCGCGGACCTCGCCGAGGCGGTACGGACCGCACGCGCCGCCCACCAGGTCGTGCTGTTCGCCTACGAGGACGCCACCGAGGGCCAGGACCGCACCACCATCGCGCTGCCCGGCCACCAGGACCGGCTGATCGAGGCGGTGACCGAGGCCAACCCGCGCACGACCGTCGTCCTCAACACCTCCTCGGCCACCGCGATGCCGTGGCTGGAGCGCACCGGCGCCGTGCTCCAGATGTACTACCCGGGCCAGGAGGGCGCCGCCGCCACCACCGCCGTGCTGTTCGGCGACTGCGACCCCGGCGGCCGTCTCACCCAGACCTTCCCCGTCGACGACGACCACCACCCCGTCGCCGGCGACCCGCGCCGCTACCCGGGCGTCGACGGCGTCGAGCAGTACTCCGAGGGCGTCCACGCCGGCCACCGCTGGTACGACGCCGAAGGGGTGCGGCCGCTGTTCCCCTTCGGGCACGGGCTGTCGTACACCTCCTTCGCCTACGAGGACCCGTCCGCGCAGTGGACCGCGGACGGACTGGACGTCGGCTTCACCGTCCGCAACACCGGCCCGCGCACCGGCGTGGACGTGCCGCAGGTGTACGTCGGGGCGTCCCCGGACCTGCCCCTCGACCAGCCGGTACGGCTGCTGGGCGGCTACCGGCGGCTCACCCTGCGGGCGGGGGAGCGGCGCCGGGTCACCGTGCGCGTCGCCCCGCGCACCCTGTCCTGCTGGGACACCGCCCGGCACGACTGGGTGCTCGGCACCGGCCGCCGCACGGTGTGGATCGGCGCCTCGTCGCGCGACCTGCGGCTGAGCACCAGCGCGGAGGTGGGAGGGTGAGGCCGCCGGCGGTCCGGCCGGGACACGCGGCCCGGCGCCGCCGGCCGCCGACCCGGTAGGCTTTCCGGCGTGCGCCTCGACGGCGCGCGCCGGGACAGCAGGGCAGTGAAAACGGGAGGGACCGGCAGTGCACGTCCAGGAATGGCTCGACACGGTACCGGCCGGCGCCGTCTACGCGATGGTGGCCCTCGTCATCGGCCTGGAGAGCCTGGGCATCCCGCTGCCCGGCGAGATCGTCCTGGTCTCCGCGGCGCTGCTGTCCTCCCAGCACGGCGGCATCAACCCGGTCGTCCTCGGCGCGTGCGCCAGCGCCGGCGCGGTGATCGGCGACTCCATCGGCTACGCCATCGGCCGCAAGGGCGGACGGCCGCTGCTGGCCTGGCTCGGCAAGAAGTTCCCCAGGCACTTCAGCGAGGGGCACGTCGCCACGGCCGAGCGGTCCTTCCAGAAGTGGGGCATGTGGGCGGTCTTCTTCGGCCGCTTCGTCGCCCTGCTGCGCATCTTCGCCGGGCCGCTCGCGGGCGTGCTGCACATGCCGTACTGGAAGTTCCTCACCGCCAACTTCCTCGGCGGCGTCGTCTGGGCGGGCGGCACCACGGCCGTCATCTACTACGTGGGTGTCGTCGCCGAGTCCTGGCTGAAGAAGTTCTCCTGGCTGGGCCTGGTCGCGGCGCTGCTGATCGGGCTGGCCTCCATGCTGGTGGTCAAGCGCAAGGCGAAGAAGGCGCAGGCGCAGGGCGCACAGCAGGAACCGGAACCTGTCGGCGCCGGCGAGTAGTCCGGCCGAAGGGGCGCGGGGAACTGCGCGACCAGCCCCCCACCACCCGCACTCGCACGACGTATCAGGCATGCACCTCGTGATGCGCCTTCGCCAGCTCCGCGTACATGGTGCCGTTGAGCGTCACGCCCTGCCGCTCCTCCTCGCTCAGCT
This sequence comes from Streptomyces sp. Ru71, assembly GCF_002920535.1. Taxonomy (GTDB): domain Bacteria; phylum Actinomycetota; class Actinomycetes; order Streptomycetales; family Streptomycetaceae; genus Streptomyces. The sequence goes on from NZ_PQSS01000066.1 coordinate 29,008, forward strand.
CCCGGCGGACCTTCGCCGGGACGCCCGCCACCAGTGACCCCGGCGGCACGACCATCCCCTGCGGTACCAGCGCCTGCGCCGCGACCAGGGAGCCGGCGCCGATCACCGCGCCGTTCAGGACCGTGGCTCCCATGCCGACCAGGCAGTCGTCCTCCACCGTCGCGCCGTGCACGACGGCGTTGTGGCCCACGGAGACGCGCTCGCCGATGGTGACCGGGAAGCCCGGGTCGGCGTGCAGGGTGCAGTTGTCCTGGATGTTGCTCTGGGAGCCGACGCTGATCCGCTCGACGTCACCGCGCAGCACCGCGCCGTACCAGACGCTCGCGCCCGCGCTCAGCGTCACGTCGCCGATCACCGAGGCCGTCGGCGCGACGAACGCCTCGTCGTCGATCTCCGGTTCTCTGCCACCGATGCCGGTGATCAGCGCCTGGTGCGTCATGGGTGCCTCCTCGCTCGTCGTTCGGCAGCACGGTACGCCACCCGGTGGGGTGAAGATCACAGGGTTCCGGGCTGATGGGTGTGCGGCGCGCGGATTACGGTGAGCGGGTGCTTATGCGCAAGAACACGTTCTCGTCCTGGCGGCGCCGCCTCGCGCAGCGCGCCGTCCACGCCGGCTGGGCCTGGGTGCAGCGCACGGGCTCGGTGAGCGCCGAGCGCCCCGGCCGCTTCCGCTTCGGCGCGATGGGAACGGGTACCAGGCTCGCCTTCCCGCTCGGGACGGTCTTCGGCGAACCGTGGATCCACGTCGGCTCCCACTGCATCATCGCCGAGCAGGTCACCCTCACCGCGGGCCTGATGCCGGACCTCGACCTCGGGCCCGAGCCGATCCTGCGCATCGGCGACGGGGTGGTGCTGGGGCGCGGCAGCCATGTCATCGCCGACACCAGCGTGACCATCGGCAGCGACTGCTACTTCGGGCCGTACGTCTACGTCACCTCCACGAACCACTCCTACGACGACCCGCACGAGCCCATCGGCAGGCAGTGGCCGCGCATGGAGCCGGTGGAGATCGGCCCGGGCTGCTGGATCGGCACCGGCGCGGTGATCCTGCCGGGCGCCCGGATCGGCCGGAACGTGGTGGTCGCCGCCGGCGCGGTGGTGCGGGGCACGGTGCCCGACCACGCGGTCGTGGCCGGGGCGCCCGCCCGGGTCGTACGGCGCTGGACGCCTGACGACGGCTGGCAGCCGCCGCTGCGCACGCCGGCCCCTGTGCCGATACCCGAGGGCGTCACGCCCGGCCAGTTGCTGGCGCTGTCCGGCCTGGACGAGGAGACGGCGGCGAGACTGGCCGAACTGGACGAGGAGCAGGCGGCGGGTCTGGCGCGCTTGGAGACGGAGGCCTGAGAGCCCGCGGACGCGGGTCTGCCTGAGCCGTGGACCCGAGGCGGGGGACGCCTTCCCCGAGGGCCGGTTCAGCCCGTCGCCAGGAGCAGGGTGCCCAGCAGGGCCAGGCCGGCCCCCGCCGCCTGGGTCGCGCGCAGGCGTTCCCGCAGGAAGCCCCGGGCGGCCAGCGCGGTCACCACCGGGTAGAGCGAGGCGAGCACCGCGGCCACGGTGACCGGGCCGTGCTGGGCGGCGATCGAGTACGTGCCGTTGGCCGCGACGTCCGCCAGGCCGACGAAGCCCAGCGCGGGCAGCGCGGCCCACGGGAAGCCGCTCTCGGGCAGCGCGGCCCCGCCCCGCTTCACCGAGACCCAGAGCGCGGCGCCCCCGACGGCCACGTTGGTCACCCGCTGCACGAACAGGGCGAGGAAGAGCCCGGTGACGGTGGTCGACGCCTCCGCGATCAGCGCGAACACGGCGCCGAAGCCGAGCGCCGCGACGAGCGTGAGCAGGATCGTCTGCCGCTGCACGGGGGCGCCCTTGAGCTGCGGCCCGCCCGCCAGCACGACCCCGGTGACGGCGACGGCGGCGCCCGCGACCTGCGTCAGCCCGGGCCGCTCGCCCAGGACGAGGCCGACGCCGACCGGTACGGCCACGCTCAGCGTCGCGAGCGGTGAGACGACGCCCATCGGGCCGAGCGCGAGCGCCTTGTAGAAGCAGATCATCGCCACCGGGCCCACCAGGCCGGCCGCGAAGGCGAACCACAGCCGCGGTCCCGCCTCGCTCCAGCCGCCCGTCGCGACCACGATCGCGCCGAGCACGGCCGCCGCGATGGCCTGGGAGACGACGACCACGGTCAGGGCGGGTGCGCGTCGCGTCAGCACTCCGCCGCCGAAGTCGGCCAGGCCCCACAGCAGGCTGGTGGCCAGGGCGAAGAATGCTGTCACGGTACGCCTCGCAGTACAGTTCGGTGGACGATCGGGTGCACCCCACCGTAGTTCAGTGAAGTGAACGCTGTCATCGAAAATATTTGACTTCCCGGATATTGGACGGAATGTGTCAGACCTCGACCTGCTGACCCAGTCCCTCGCGCGCAACGTCAAGCGCTGGCGTACCGAGCGCGGATTCACCCTCGACGGGCTCGCCGCGCGGGCCGGCGTCAGCCGCGGCATGCTCATCCAGATCGAGCAGGCCCGCACCAACCCGAGCATCGGCACGGTCGTCAAGATCGGTGACGCGCTGGGCATCAGCATCACGACCCTGCTCGACTACGAACAGGGCCCGACGGTCCGCATCGTCCCCGCCGACCAGGCGGTACGGCTGTGGCACACCGACGCCGGCAGCTACAACCGCCTGCTGGCCGGCACCGAGGCCCCCGGCCCGCTGGAGATGTGGGACTGGCGGCTGATGCCGGGCGAGTCCAGCCCGTCCGACCCGCACCCGGCCGGCACCGTCGAGCTCGTGCACGTCACCGCCGGAGAGCTGACCCTCACCGTGGAGGGCGTCGCCCACCGGGTACCGGCCGGCGCCAGCGCCTCCTTCGAGGCCAACACCCCGCACACCTACGGCAACGAGGGCGACGAGCCGATGGAGATGATCATGGCCGTCTCGGTGCCGCCCGTGCGCTGAGACGCCCCCGCACCGCGCCCGCCGCAGTTGCTAGCGTGCCGCCATGCAGGCACCCATCGGACACTTCGAGCAGGCCACGCCCGCCCCCGACTGCCTCGACGAGCTGACCCCGCCGGTCGCCGACGCCGTACGGCGCTGGCACGGCAGCGTGCCGGCCGAGCAGATCGTCTACGTCGACACCGACCCGCAGTGGGCCGACACCGCCGTCTTCGTCGAGCACTACGGCCGTGAGCTGCTGGAGCAGAGCGCGAACTGCGTGGTCGTGGCCGGCAAGCGCGGCGGTGAGACCACGCTCGCCGCGTGCGTCGTGCTCTCCACCACCCGCGTCGACGTCAACGGCGTGGTGCGCCGTCACCTGGGTGTGCGCAAGGCGTCCTTCGCGCCGATGGACACGGCGACGGGGCGGACCGGCATGGAGTACGGCGGTGTCACGCCGATCGGTCTGCCCGAGGGCTGGCCGGTCCTGGTGGACGCCGCGGTCGTCGACCTGCCCTACGTCCTGGTCGGCAGCGGGCGGCGGCGCGGCAAGCTGCTGGTGCCGGGCAAGGCGTTCGCCGAACTGCCTGGCGCGGTCGTGCTGGAGGGGCTGGGCGTCGCCTGACACCTCCGGAGGCTGACCCGTGCGGCGGACGTCACGCGGCCCGTGCGTGGTGCGCCAGCGCCAGGTGCGGGTCCGCCTCGCCCGGCACCGGCGCCGGGTCCGCGTGCACCAGGGCCGCCGTCAGCCGCGGCACCGCGTGCAGCAGGGCGTGCTCGGCGTCCACGGCGATCGCGTGCGCCCGCCGCACCGACACCTCGCCGTCCACCACGACCGAGACCTCCGCGCGCAGCCGGTGCCCGATCCAGCGCAGCCGCAGCTCACCCACCCCGCGCACCCCGGGCACCGTGCGCAGCGCCGCCTCCGCCCGGTCCACCAGTGCCGGGTCGACGGCGTCCAGCACGCGCCGGAACACCTCCCGGGCCGCGTCCCGCAGCACCAGGGCGATCGCCGCGGTGATCACGAGTCCCACCAGCGGGTCGGCCAGGTCCCAGCCCAGGGCCGAGCCGGCCGCGCCGAGCAGCACCGCCAGCGACGTGAACGCGTCGGTGCGGGCGTGCAGTCCGTCGGCGACCAGCGCGGCCGAGCCGATCTCCCGGCCGACGCGGATGCGGTACCGGGCCACCCACTCGTTGCCGGCGAACCCGGCCAGGGCGGCCACCGCCACCGCGCCCACATGCGTCACCGGCCGCGGATCGAGCAGCCTGCCGACCGCCGTCCACCCGGCGAACACCGCCGACGCGGCGATCGTCAGCACGATGACCAGCCCGGCCAGATCCTCGGCACGCCCGAAGCCGTAGGTGAAGCGCCGGGTCGCCGCCCGGCGGCCCAGGACGAACGCGATGCCCAGCGGTACGGCCGTCAGCGCGTCCGCCGCGTTGTGCACCGTGTCGCCGAGCAGCGCCACCGAGCCCGACACCGCCACCACCAGCGCCTGCGCCAGCGCGGTCACGCCGAGCACCGCGAGGGAGACCCACAGCGCGCGCATGCCCCGGGCGGACGACTCCAGGGCGGCGTCCACCTTGTCGGCACTCTCGTGGGAGTGCGGGGTGAGCAGATGCGCGAGGCGGTGAGCGAGGCGGGCGTACCGGCCCTGCGCGTGCTCGTGCGGGTGCTCGCCGTGCCCTTCGTGCCGGTGCGCGTGCTCGTGCGGGTGCTCGCCGTGCCCTTCGTGCCGGTGCGCGGGGTGGTGCGGGTGCTCGCCGTGCCCTTCGTGCCGGTGCGCGTGCTCGTGCGGGTGCTCGCCGTGCCCCTCGTGCCGGTGCGCGTGGTGGTGCCGGTCGCTCACGGGTCTCCCCTTTCGGTGTTCGGGGTGGACGTACCCCGTCCACGGCGCCATTATGTGCGTATGAGCGCACGCATGCACCTGTCATCTGCACATGATGCGCATCCGCGCACCCCCGGCGAGGAGCAGTTCGCGCTCGCGGCCGAACTGCTCTCCCTGCTCGGGGACCGCACCCGCCTGGCCCTGCTGCACGCCCTGGCCACCCGGGAGGCCGACGTCGGAACGCTCACCGAGGCGTGCGGGGCGGCCCGCCCGGCGGTGAGCCAGCACCTGGCCCGGCTGCGCCTCGCCGGGCTGGTGACCACCCGCAAGGAGGGACGCCGGGTGATCTACGCGCTGCGCGACGGCCATCTGCGGCGCCTGGTCGACGAGGCGCTCAGCGTCGCCGACCACCGGCTCACGGACCGGCCCCCGCACGACTGACTCAGTAGCGCTCCGCGCTGCCCAGGTACTGCTCGGCGAACGCGGCGGCGGCCACCGGCGAGCTGAACAGCCGCCGCAGCCGGGCCAGCGCGGTCCCCGCCCGGAACGGCTCGCCCGCCGCCGGCCCGTGGTACACCTCCGACAGCCACTGCGAGAACTCCTGGTAGTCCCACACCCGGCGCAGACACGCCGCGGAGTAGCCCGCGAGCGAGCTGTCGTCGTCCCGGGTCAGCCGGGCCACCAGGGCGTCGCCGAGCAGGAACGCGTCATGCAGCGCGAGGTTCATGCCCTTGGCGGCGATCGGCGCGACGAGATGGGCGGCGTCACCGGCCAGGAACAGCCGGCCGGACGCCATCGGCTCGACGACGTAGTCGTGCATGTCCAGCACGCGCTGCTCGATCAGCGGCCCCTCGACCGGCTCCGGTGCCCCCCGAGCCGCGAGCCGCACCCGCAGCTCCTCCCACACGCGCGCGTGCGACCAGCTCTCCGCATCGTCGCCGGGCGGGCACTGCAGGTAGTAGCGGGTCATCTCGGGGCTGCGCGGCATCTGCCCGGCGAACCCGTGCGGATGGACGCCGAAGAGCACACAGTCCGTGGACGGCGGCGCCTCGGCGAGCAGCGCCAGCCAGCCGATGCCGTAGTCGTGCCGGGCCACCCGCGCCCGGCCGTCCGTCACCACCGCCCGCGTCACCCCGCGCGCCCCGTCGCACCCGGCGACGAAGTCACAGCGCAGCAGCCGCCGTTCACCCGTCTTTGGGCAGGTGTACGACACCGACGGCCGGTCGGAGTCGATGTCGTGGACGGCCACGTCCCGCACCTCGAACCGGACGTCCCCGCCGCGCTCGTCGGCGTACGCGCGCACCAGGTCGGTCACCAGCAACGGCTGCGGATACACCCAGTGGTGAAGGCCCGTCAGATCGCCGTAGCCGAAGCGGTACCGGCCGCCGCCGAAGCGGAACTCGCACGCCGTGTGCCGCTGGGCGCCGGCCAGCAGGCTCCCGCCGAGCCCGCGCTTGTCCAGCTCCCGGACCGCCCATTCCTCCAGCACCCCGGCTCTGGGCCGCCGTTCGATGAACTGCCGGGTCTCGGTCTCCAGCACCACGCACCGCACACCGGCGGCCGAGAGGATGTTGGCGACCGTGAGGCCGGCGGGTCCGGCACCCACGACGACGACGGGAAAGTGCTCTATGACAGGGGAGTTGGGGGTCACGCCGGTCATTATGGCCGGGACCCCGCAGGTCAGCGCAGCCTGGGGATCTCGATGGCGGGGCAGCGGTCCATGACCATCTCCAGACCGGCGGCGCGTACGCGCGCGTAGGCGTCCTCGTCGATCACGCCGAGCTGGAACCAGACCGCCCTGGCGCCCTTGGCGACGGCCTCGTCCGCGACACCGCCGGCCAGGTCGCTGTTGACGAAGACGTCCACGACGTCCACGTCGAAGGGGATGTCCGCGAGCGTGGCGTACCCCCGCTCGCCGTGCACCGTCTCCGCCTTCGGGTGCACCGGCACGATCCGCTTGCCGAACCGCTGGAGCACCTGTGCGACCCCGTAGGCGGCACGGCCGCGGTTCCCGGACAGCCCGACGATTGCCCAGGTGTCACCGAGCTCGGTGAGGATCTTGCGGATGGTTGCCTCGTCGCCGTACACCGGCGGCCTCCCTGGACGTCGAAGTGAAGGGGAAACGCTCTCCTGGTCGACAACCGTCGAGGGGCGGCCGGGATTCCGCCTGCGCGCGGGCGCTGTCGGGCCTACGCTCGCTGCGTGCTGCGCATCACCGACGCCCGAACCGGAAACCTCGTCGAGGCCGCCCCCGTGCGCCGCGGCCTCACCCGCATCGAGGCGCACGCGCCCGGCCACGACGCCGCCTCCCTGCGGGTCCTGCTCGTCACCGACCTGCTCGTGCGCGCCCTGGAACTCGGCGGCACGCCCGTGTGGGCGCTGCTGGCCGGACACCGGGAGCGGGCGGAGCTGCGCGCGAGCGCCGCGGCCCTCGGCATCCGCCCGCTGGAGGAAGCCCATGACGCGGTGACCGGCGGTCTGGGCGAGGCCCAGGTCGTCCACGTGGTGGGGGAGGGCGGGATCGCGGTGGAGGAGCGCGGGACCGTCGCGGGGGACGGCGGCACGGCCCCGGACGGTGTCCGGCTCGCGGTCGGGCCCGTGATCCTGGCGGACGGTGATCCGGGGGACCGTGATCCGGAGGTCGGCGCTCCAGAGGGCGTCGTTGCAGAGGATGTCGATCTGCTGGACCAGGACCGGGCCGGCGGCCTCCGGGTGCCCGGCCTCCCGGCGGGCGCCGACCCCGCCGCCGTACGTCTCGCACTGCTGTCCGCGCCCCGCACCGCGCCCGTCCGGCTGGACCCGCAGACGCTGGCCGTGGCCCACGGCACGCTCACCCGCTGGCGCCGCGCCGTCGCAGGCTGGGCGTGCCGGCCCTCGCGGCCTGTCCCGGACGAGGTGCGCACCGCACTGCGCACCGCCTGGGAGGACGACCTCGACATGCCCGCCGTGCTGGACGTCCTGCGCCGCGTGGAGGACGCCGGACCCGAGCTGCCGGAGGGCGCACGCTTCGAGACGTACGTCTACGCCGACCGCCTGCTCGCTCTGGACCTCGCCCGCGACCTGGGCTCCGCGCCATGAGCGCGGCCGGCGCCGGACCGCTGCGCCGGCTGGTGGTCCTGCGGCACGCCAAGTCGGCGTGGCCCGAGGGCGTCCCCGACCACGAGCGTCCGCTCGGGCCGCGCGGGCGGCGCGACGCCCCGGCCGCCGGGCGGGCCCTCGCCGAAGCGGACCTGCTCCCGGACCTCGCCCTGTGCTCCACGGCGCTGCGCGCCCGGCAGACCTGGGACCTGGCGGCCGCGCAGTGGGGCACCCCGCCCCCGGTCCGCTTCGAGCCGGGGCTGTACGCGGCCGCCGCCCAGGACCTGCTCCGGGCGGCCCGGGCGACACCGCCCCAGGTGCGGACCCTGCTGCTGATCGGGCACAACCCCGGCCTTGAGGACCTCGTCCTGACGCTGGCCGGGGACGGGGTCGACGACACCCTGGAGCGGCTCCGGGTGAAGTTCCCCACCTCCGCGATCGCGGTCCTCACCTGGTACGGGCGCGACTGGGCCGCGCTCGCCCCGGGGGCGGCCCTCCTGACGTCCCTGACCGTGCCCAGAGGCGCCAAGCGGTAGCCCGGCCCACGGCGGGGCGCATCCCTTCCGTGCGCATAGGCTGGCCGGATGCAGGACGAGTACCGCACGATCGCCCGCCCCGGCGTGCACGAGACCGAGGTCAACCGCTCGCGTTTCCTGTGCGCCCTGGCCCCGGCGGCCACCGAGCAGGAGGCCCAGGAGTTCATCGCCGCGGTCCGCAAGGAGCACGCCGACGCCACGCACAACTGCTGGGCGTACGTCATCGGCGCCGACGCCTCGACGCAGAAGGCCAGCGACGACGGCGAACCCGGCGGCACCGCGGGCGTGCCGATGCTCCAGATGTTGCTGCGCCGCGACATGCGGTACGTCGTCGCCGTCGTCACCCGCTACTACGGGGGCGTCAAGCTGGGCGCCGGCGGCCTGATCCGCGCCTACGGCGGCGCCGTCGGCGAGGCCCTGGACGCCGTCGGGACGCTCACCCGCCGGCGCTTCCGCCTGGCCACCGTGACCGTCGACCACCAGCGGGCCGGCAAGGTGCAGAACGACCTGCGCTCCACCGGCCGCGAGGTGCGGGACGTGCGCTACGGCGAGGCCGTCACCATCGAGATCGGGCTGCCGGACGCGGAGGTGGACGCCTTCCGCGCCTGGCTGGCCGACGCCACCGCGGGCACGGCCGGCTTCGAACTGGGCGGGGAGGCCTACGGGGACGCATGACATTCCGGACAATCCGCCTCTAACTGGCCCGCTCTGGAACGGTCATGGCGGGCCGTTACGGGAGTAACCGCCCGTGATGTCAGACCCGGCCGTTAACCTCGGGGATCATGAGACTGCTGCACACTTCCGACTGGCACCTCGGCCGGGCGTTCCACCGGGTGAACATGCTCGGCGCCCAGGCCGAGTTCGTCGGTCACCTCGTCGCCACCGTGCGTGAGCGCGGCGTCGACGCGGTGGTCGTGTCGGGAGACGTGTACGACCGCGCGGTCCCGCCGCTCGCCGCGGTCGAGCTGTTCGACGACGCCCTGCACCGGCTCGCCCGGCTCGGCGTGCCCACGGTGATGATCTCCGGCAACCACGACTCCGCCCGCCGCCTCGGCGTGGGCGCCGGGCTCATCGACCGCGCCGGCATACACCTGCGCACCGACCCCGCCGGATGCGGTACGCCCGTCGTGCTGCGCGACGCGTTCGGCGACGTCGCCTTCTACGGGCTGCCCTACCTCGAACCGGCCCTGGTCAAGGACGAGTTCGGGGTGGAGACGGCGGGCCACGAGGCGGTGCTCGGCGCGGCCATGGACCGGGTCCGCGCCGACCTGGCCACCCGCGCCCCGGGCACCCGCTCGGTGGTCCTCGCGCACGCCTTCGTCACCGGCGGCCAGGCCAGCGACAGCGAGCGGGACATCACCGTCGGCGGGGTGGCCGCGGTGCCGGCCGGCGTCTTCGACGGGGTGGACTACGCGGCCCTCGGCCATCTGCACGGCTGCCAGACCATCACCGAGCGCGTGCGCTACTCGGGCTCCCCGCTGGCGTACTCCTTCTCCGAGGCCCACCACCGCAAGAGCATGTGGCTGATCGACCTCGGCGAGGGCGGCTCGCTCACCGCCGAGCGGATCGACTGCCCGGTGCCGCGCCCGCTGGCCCGGCTGCGCGGCACCCTGGAAGAGCTGCTCGCCGACCCCGGCCTCGCCCGCCACGAGGACGCCTGGGTCGAGGCCACCCTGACCGACGCCGTCCGCCCCGCCGACCCGATGGCCCGGCTCTGCGAGCGCTTCCAGCACACCCTCAGCCTCGTCTTCGCACCGGAGCGCGAGCCCGACGACCCGCAGGTCACCTACGCCCGCCGGCTCGCCGGGCGCAGCGACCAGCAGATCGCGGAGGACTTCGTCGCCCATGTGCGCGGCGCGGGACCGGACGCGGACGAACAGGCGGTGCTGCGCGAGGCGTTCGACGCCGTGCGCGCCGACGCGACGGTGCGGGAGGTGGCGCGGTGAACCCGCCGGCCGTGATCGGGGCGGGGCGCGCGGTGAACCCGGGGGAGGTGGCCCGGTGAGACTGCACCGGCTGGACATCACGGCCTTCGGGCCGTTCGGCGGCGCCCAGAGCGTCGACTTCGACGCCCTCTCGGCGGCCGGGCTGTTCCTGCTGCACGGCCCCACGGGCGCCGGCAAGACGTCCGTGCTCGACGCCGTCTGCTACGCCCTGTACGGCTCCGTGCCGGGCGCCCGCCAGGGCATGACCCTGCGCAGCGACCACGCCGACCCGCGCACCCGCACCCAGGTCACCCTCGACCTGACCGTGGCCGGACGGCGGCTGGAGATCACCCGGCAGCCGCCGTGGGAGCGCCCCAAGCTGCGCGGCACCGGCACCACCGTCGACAAGGCGCAGACCTGGCTGCGCGAGTACGACCCCGTGGCCGGCGCCTGGAAGGACCGCAGCCGCTCCCACCAGGAGATCGGCGAGGAGGTCACCCAGCTGCTCGGCATGAGCCGCGAGCAGTTCTGCCAGGTCGTCCTGCTGCCCCAGGGCGACTTCGCCCGCTTCCTGCGCGCCGACGCCGAGGCACGCGGCCGGCTGCTCGGCCGGCTCTTCGACACCCAGCGCTTCGCCGACGTCGAGAAACGGCTCGCCGACCGCCGCCGCACCACCGAGGCGCGGGTGCGCGACGGCGACGCCGCGCTGCTCGCCGACGCCCACCGGATGCAGCAGGCCGCCGGGGACGCCATGGAGCTGCCCGAGCTGACCCCGGGCGAGCCGGGCCTGGCCGACGCCGTGCTGGGCGCCGCCGCCGTGGCCCGCTCCACCGCCCGCGAGCAGCTCACGATCGCGCGACTGCGGCTGGCCGCCGCCGAGTCCGCCCAGGCCGCCGCCGGTCGCGCACTGGAGGAGACGCGGGAGGTGGCCCGGCTCCAGCAGCGGTTCGCACAGGCCCGCGAGCGCGCCCGGCTGCTGGAGGAGCGCGCCGAGGCGTACCGCGCGGCGCAGGCCCGCATGGAGCGCTCCCGCAAGGCGGAGTCCGTGGCCCCCGCGCTGCACCTGCGGGACGACGCCGAGGCCGAGCACGAGCGCGCCGCGCGGCAGGAGGCACACGCGCGTGCCCTGCTGCCCGACACGTACGCCGAGGCCGGCGCGGCCGGGCTCGCCGCCGCGGCACGCCGGGCCGCCGAGGAGCTGGGCTCTCTGGAGTCCGCCCGCCGCGCCGAACAGCGCCTGACCGACCTCCTCGCCGAACGCGCCGGCCTCGACCGGCAGGAGCGCGCCGACGACGACGTCCTCGCCGACGCCGAGCAGTGGCTCGCCGGGTGGGAGGAGACCCGCGCCGGCCTCCAGGCCCGGATCGACGCCGCCCAGGAGGCCGCGGCCCGCGCCGAGCAGCTCGCCGAGCGCCGCGAACCCGCCCAGCGGCGGCTGCGCGCCGCCCGCGAGCGCGACCGGCTGGCCGGGGACACGGAGGCAGCCGCCGCACAGGTCCGCCGGGCCGAGCAGGACGCGCTGGCGGCCAAGGAGCACTGGCTGGACGTCAAGGAGCAGCGGCTCGACGGCATCGCCGCCGAACTCGCCGCCCGTCTGACGGACGGTGAGCCCTGCGCGGTGTGCGGCGCCACCGAGCACCCCGCGCCCGCCCGCAAGGACGCCGGGCACGTCGGCCGGGACGCCGAGGAGGCCGCGCTCGCCGCCTACCAGCACGCCCAGCAGGTGCGCGACGACGCCGAACGACGCCTGGCCGCCGTACGCGAGGCCCTTGGCCGCCGCCACC
>NZ_PQSS01000067.1 GCF_002920535.1 Streptomyces sp. Ru71
CAGGACCGGGACGCCTGGCCGTTGCCGTCGACCGCTGCGATGTCCCTGCCGCCCACCGCGGCGGCGGCCGCGAAGCCCGTGGCGGTCACGAGGAGGAAGTAGGCAGCGGTCAGACCCACGGCGATGCTCATGGATCGCCGTGCCGAGCGCCCGGTGCGGGACGCGGCGACACGCAGGATCAGGTGCGGCATGACGGACATGCCGAGGATCATCACGAGGTGATCGCTGATCATGTTGAGCGGTATGAGGCTCGAAACGTGCGCCCACAGCCCCGGACGCAGGTAGTCGTCGGGCGCCACGCTCTTGTCCACCGCGGCGCCGAGCAGGCTTCCGGTGTCCCACGAGAACTTCCGCAGGGACAGCACCACGAGCACCGCGAGCGTCGCAAGGGTGATGCCGACCTTGACCACCTGCATGCGGCTGGTGCCCTTCAGGTCCGCCACGGCGGCGAAGCAGACGACGAGCCCGCCCATCAGCACCGTGCACAGCACCTGGGCGGCATCGGTCGACATGCCGATCAGCATGGCCGCGATGATGCCGCCGGCCCGTAGCTGGAGCACCAGCATGGGCAGTGTGATGGCGAGCGTCACCACCGCCGCGGCGACGCGTGGCGCCGAACCGGATGCCCGCAAGGAGAAGAGGTCACCGAGCGTGCAGCTGCCGCTGTCGCGGATCCTCTGGGCCAGGAGCAGCAGCAGACCGAGGGCGATGACGCTGTCGACGGCGGAGGCGTACCCGTCGTAGCCGAACAGGGCGATGCCCCCGGACGTCGCGAACAGCGTGAGGACGGAGATCTGTTCGCCGGCCTGGGCGAAACCGTTGAACACCGCGGAGAGCGAACGGTCGGCGACGTACAGCCCTTCCGGGCGGTCGTCGTGGGTGGCCAGCGTGAACACCCACAGCAGCGCCAGACCGATGAAGACGAAGAAGGCGACCAGCACCGGCCCCCTCGCCGCCGAACCGATCGGATCGTGCACGCCCGAGCTCAGGTACAGGACCACCGCGCTTCACCGCCACGCTTCGTCGGTCGGGGAAACGTCCGGCGCCCCAGCCAGGGGCATGCCGGACGTCAGGGACTGTTCGAGGGGATCGCAGACGCGCGTCGAGTGGTCCTCGTACCACCAGACGCTGCCGACGAAGACGCCGAGCTGCAGGATTCCCCAGACGATCCCCAGCGTTGAGCGCCCGTACACGGGAGCCGCTGCGAGACCGGCCGCGCAGGACAGCACGACGCCGACGGCGAGGGGGACCGCGTTGACGGCGAGGAACCTGCGCTGGGCGCGGTGCACTGCTCGGTGGAGCGTCTCGGCGCGTTGCGCACGGACATCCGGTGCCGGCTCACCGGACGGCTTCGGAACGAAGGAGGAGGGCACGGAACTCTCTTGTGAGTAAGGGTGCGGGGGTTCGAGCACGTGGTCATGAGCTGTCGGATCATTCGGATCGGTGGCAGGGACACGCTGAGAGCCTCTCGGCCCCAGCGTGTCCACATCACTCCCTGCCGTGCGGCCACAAGGTCAGGCCACAGGCACCGCGCCTCGCCGGGCGTTGCGCCGGCTTCCGTTGACCAGATCGTTGAAACGGTCGACGGCCCAGATGGTGCGCAGTCCCAGCGGGCTCATCATCATCGGACGAGGGAACTTCGGTTCCTTCGTCCACACCCCCTCCAGGTCCTCGTGCCGCTCGCCGTCGACGAGGAGATCGGCGATGAGGGTCCCGATGTAGGGCGCCTGAGCCAGCCCGTGACCGTTGCAGGCGATCGAGTAGAAGACGTTGTCCCCGATCTGCCCGGCCAGCGGCAGCCAGGACGAGGTGATGGCGATCCATCCACCCCACGCCCGCTCGATCGCGATGTCGGACAGGGCCGGGAACCGCGTCGCGAAGGCCTGTGCGAGTTCTTCGACGAGCGCCGGGTCCGGCTTCTTCTGCGGGAGTGGATACCTCGTGCCACGTTCGAGCCGCCGCACGCCGAACACGATGGTGTTGCGCGACGTGAGCCGGTAGTTCTCCATGATGGCGTGCTGGGTGACCAGCCCCGACCGACTGGTCCACCCCAGCGCCGCCAGACGGGCAGGATCGATGGGCTCGGTCTCCACCTCGATGACGTGGATGGGCACCGAGAGCCGTGGGGGAGTGATGTCCCACTCTCCCGCGTACGCGTTCGTCGCCAGGACGACCTTGTTCGCCCGCACCTGGCCCTGAGAAGCGGTGAGGACGACCTGACCGCGGTCGCGCGTGACGTCGGTGACCTTCGTCCGCTCGAAGACTTGCGCGGACGAGCCGAGCAGCGCGCGGCGCACACCCAGGGTGAACCTGCCGGGATTCATCATTCCCCCGACGACCTCGCGCATCCCGCCGAGGAATCCGCGCGGGATGCCGAGCTCTTCGCTCGTGCCCAGTTCCACGTGGCACCCGGCGCGCTGGAGAATCTTGGTCACACGGCGCACTCGGCCCATCTGTCCGCGCGACACCGCCGCGAAGCAGTTGCCCGTGGCTTCGTAGTCGCAGTCGATGCCGTGCGCCTTGATGAGGTCTTCCACGTGGTGCGCGGCGTGCTCGGCGAGCCGGATCAGGCCGGGCATCTTCTTGCGGTGGAGCAGATTGAGGAGTTGGAGGTCGCCGCCCGGAGCGCCCGCCAGTTGCCCCGCGTTGCGCGAACTCGCGCCGTGTCCGCAGAACTCGGCCTCCAGCAGGACCACGTCCTGACCGCGTTCGGCCAGTCGCAGCGCCGTCGACATGCCTCCGATGCCGCCGCCGACCACCGCGACGTCACAGGTGAGGTCGCCGGTCAGGGCCGGCTGGATGTCCGCGGGCGGATCGACCCAGCCGCTGAAGCTGGTGTACTCCACGTTGCCGGTCTTCATGGGTTGTTGCTCCTTCGAGCGTGCTCTGGTCCTTGGCGGGGCTCAAGCACGGGCAACGCTGCGCTCGTTCGAGGCCGGCTCCACACCTGTCGCCACGTTGTGGTCGTGCAGAGCGCGGTACGACCTGAAGTACACGAAGAGCTGGGTTCCCCAAGTGGCGAGCGCGAGGGTGTAGAAGATGGTGCGGTACTCGTCGTCGCCGGGAATCGGGAAGAAGTCGTAGATGACGGCGATGGCGGTCCCCGCGGCGGTGGCGAGCGCGGTGGCGATGGCCGGGCCCTTGGCACGGATCTTCCACAGCCGCCGCACGAAGTAGGCGAGGAACAGGGTGGTGAGAGCGTTGACCACGACGTAGAACGTCGCGGGGCCGAGGTGAAGCTCATGGCTGCGGAACTGCTGGAGATACAGCCCGGCGGCGATGGCCACCGCGAACGCGCCGATGTCGGCCGCCAACGTCGGCTTGTACCGGTGCGTGACGCGCATCAGGCCCATGACCAGGATCAGGGTGATGCCCACCGATCTGGAGAAGGCGTCGAAGAAGTACGCGATGTCGAACAGGTGGCTGTCCGGATCGCCTCCGAGGAGGGACCAGAGGAGGAAGTTCGAGCCGGACGTGGCGACGATCATCCATTCCAGGCCGAGCAGGTAGTTTCCGTACCGCCGGATGAATTTCCATCCGTAACAGAAGCCGGCGAAGATCATCCAGAGATCGGCCAGCATGAAGAGCAGTTCCTTCATGGTTGTTGCTCCTTTGAGTTCGGGCCCGATGTGCTGAGAGGTCAGCCGGCCGTGTGCTGTTCGAGCACGGCCCTGAAGCCACCCTTGTGCCGCAGCCGCGACAGCGCGGTCGCGAGGATGACCAGCGCCGGGAAGACGAGCGAGACGTAGTAGGCCGTGGTGTATGCCTGAGCGCTCGGCATGTGGGCACCTTCGAGGAGGTAGTCCGAAGCCCTGAGGTCCACCAGCGAGGGGCTCAGCTTGCCGGCCGTCATGCCGGCGACGTCCATCGAGTGGTACACGAATCCGGATGCGTTCAGCAGGATCGTGACGACCGCGGCACCGATCGCGATGCCGATGGCCATGACCGTGCCGGGCATTCCGGCCGCCATGCCGGCCTTCTCCTCCGGGACGACGAACTGCGGTATGGCGAAGGCGGCGCTGTAGCCGGCCCGGCTGCCCAGGCCGATGACGCCCGACGCGACGACGTACTCCCACGGCCGGTCATGAGCGACTGCCAGGGACAGCAGGCCGACCGCGCAGACCGCCGCGCCGCCGACCAGGATGACGCCGGGGCGACCGCGAGCGATGAGCCTCTCGGAGTACTTGCCGCTGATGAACATCGTCAGCGCGAACGGCAGCATGATCAGGCTCGTCTTCAGCGGATCGTAGGTCAGGCCGTACTCGGCGAACTTCGTCGACCAGCCCGTCAGCCCGCCGTCGGTCGAGACGGGCAGGCCGTTCGGGGTCTGGACGTAGTAGTTGGCCAGCACCAGGAACGCGGCATCGATACAGCCGAACAGTCCGGCCGACAGACAGGCCGTGGTGACGTACGGCGTGCGCAGCACCGAGATGTCGAAGACCGGCTTGGTGGACCGGCGCTCCGCGAAGACCCATGCGACCGCCGCGACCACGCCGACGAGGAGGATCACCGCGCTGTTCCTGCCGATGGCGCTGTCCGGCGGCGCGCTCAGGGGCAGCAGGATGAGCGCCACCCAGCCGATCAGCCACATCGTGTTCACGACGCCCAGGCGGCCCTTGGACTGCGGCGGAGAGTTCGGCACGACCACCAGCAGGGCGACGGTGGTGAGGAGGAAGAGCGCGGCCAGGATGTAGTAGAAGGGCGCGATCGACAGGCTCGGCAGCGAGCCGTCCGCGTTGAGGTGGGTGGGCAGTGGCCAGATCCGCACGGAGATGCCGCCGCCCACCATGCCCAGCACCACACCGCTCCCGGTGGCCATGATGAGGACCATGACCGCCGTGGACACTCCGTTGCCGGGCAGGTGCCGGCGCAGGAAGCTCAGCGGCAGCAGCTGGGCCGCGCTGCCGAAGCCGAGGAGCGCCGATCCGATCACCAGGGCGAGGTAGGTGTCCGCGATCGCCGCGATCAGTGCGCCTCCCACGAGGAAACCGCCGGCGAGCAGCGCCATGGCGCGCTCACTGAGCATGTCGGTCAGCCGTGGGATCAGTACGAATCCCGCGCCGCCGCCCAGCGTCAGCGCGCTGAAGATCCAGGTCGCGGCACTCACCGAGTTGTGCGCGTAGCTGGAGGTGATCAGGGGAAGGAGCGGCGGCACCATGAACGCCACCGCGTTCGTCACGGTGGCCAGCAGGGCGGCGACAGCGATCAGTGACCTCTTG
Source organism: Streptomyces sp. Ru71 (assembly GCF_002920535.1). Classification (GTDB taxonomy): domain Bacteria; phylum Actinomycetota; class Actinomycetes; order Streptomycetales; family Streptomycetaceae; genus Streptomyces. Next base: position 5,220 of record NZ_PQSS01000067.1, read on the forward strand.
TCGGCCGCGACACGGGCCGGAGCCGGCGCATCGGTCCGGCCGACTGTTCCTTGGATGTCCATGTCCTTAGCCGGCTTTCTCAGACGTGACCGGGCAGCCCGGCGCCGATGGAGGTGTAGTCGTCGCGACCGAGCAGGTCCTTGGGGTCGGACATCTGCCCGCCGACCTCTACCCAGCCGACGTAGTGCTCGGAGGACCAGTCGAGCGCTCGCTGGATCTCCTCGGGGAACGACCGGATCTGCTCCAGCGTGTAGGTGAGGAAGTGGTTCTCCTCCGGGCGCAGGAAGGCGAGGTCGTAGCCCATCGACAGGCCGAAGCGGTGCTCGTCCACGGTGGTGTTGCGGCCACCGGCGTGGTAGGTGGAGCCGATCCAGATGAGCGCCGAGCCGGCCTTCATCCGCGTCGGGACCGCCTCCTCCTGCCGCGGCGCGCGCTCGTCGTCCCACAGATGGGAGCCCGGAATCACGAGGGTGCCGCCGTTCTCGGCGGTGAAGTCACTGACCGCCACCATGATCTGCACCCGCGCCTCGCGCTGGTAGGTGGGGTGCCGCCACAGCCAGACCGAGTCGTCGCGGTGGAGCGGCTGCGCACCCTGTCCCGGGCCGATCTTGATGGCCATCGTCGCGCCGATGTGCATCCCCGCGGGGAAGGGCACCGACTCCTCACCCATGTGGGCGTTGATCGGCTTGTCGAGGATGCGCTCGGCGATGCCTCGGTACAACGGGTTCAGCGCGATCGTCGTCATGTGCTCGGTCCGCGCGAACAAGCCGCACGCACGCTTGGTCCTGTTGCCGGCGAACACCTCGTCGTGGCCCGTGTCGACCCCGTCCAGCACGGGGTCCAGGTCCTTCTTGATGCCTTCGATCGTGGCCTCGTCGAAGAGTCCTTCGATGATCACGCCACCGTCGCGCATGATCACCTCGACCGCGGTGTCCGGGGTGGCGTCGGGGGCGAGACGCGCGAGTTCGTTTGTCGTCATGACGGGGGGTCCGTTCTGGGAGGGAGGGCTGGGGCCGCACCGGAGGGGGGCGCCGGGCAGGCCGTGTGATCGGGCTCATACGCTAAAGCAAACTTAGTCAGCCGTTCAAGACATATGACTAAGAAATCCCGGATCGAAGAGGAGGTGGCTGTTAAGCTGGATGTTGACTTAATCAAGCGTCCAACTGTGTGGGCGCCTCGAAACGGGAGGGTTACGTGGCACGCCGGATTCCCGCCGCCCAACGGCGCAGCGACTTCATCAACGCCGCCGTGGAAGTCATCGCGGCCTACGGCATCGAGGGCGCGACAACCCGACGGATCGCGGAGCAGGCTCAGGCGAACCTGGCGATGCTGCACTACTGCTACGACTCCAAGGAGGACCTCTTCGCCGATGTCTACGACTTCGTGGCCGCCAAGTTCCGCGAGGTGATCAAGGCCAGTGACCCGCACTCGGACCTGATGGACACGTCTCGCCAACTCCTGCGCGGAGTCATGGAGTTCTACCTGGAGTCGGCCAGCTTCACCGCGGCCGCCCTGGAGCTCATCAGCTGGGCGGGGCGTCAGGACGGAGGCCGCGGTATCGCGGTGTACGACCAGGCGCTGGAAACGGTGCGGACCGTGCTGCGGAGCGCCCGCTCCGACCAGCCGGTCGAAGCGGAAACCATCAACCAGATCGCCTACGTCATCGCCACCCTGGCCGACGGCTTCGCCCTGAACTGGTTCACCTACGGGGACCGGTCCGCCGCGCTGGAGCAGATGGACATCACCGTCTCCGTACTCGACAGCTGGCTTGCGGCACGGCTCGGATCCGCGCCGGCAGCACTGTGAGGACGGTGTCGTCTCACAACGGCAGGTCGGGCGAGTCGACGCCGACCACCCGGTCGCCGCAGAAGACGCGCACCGACTCCGCCGGTCCGTGGCCGCCGATACCGGCCGGGCCCCAGAAGCTCTGTGCCGACTCCTCACCGAGGTCGGCGAGCTTGGCGCCGTTGACCCGCACCTCGCCGGCCAGGAGGCGGGAGCCCACGTCGATCGCACGGTCGGTGTCGGCGCCGAACACATAGGCGTCGAGGCCCGAGGGATGGGCGTTGGCGATGCGCAAGGCCTGTTCCTCGGAGTCCACGGCGTGCAGGGAGGCGACCGGACCGAACAGCTCGGCGGTGGCCCGATCGGGGTCGGCGCCGGCGGCGATCGTCGGCGACAGGAAGAAGCCGCCGAGCTCGGGCAACGGGGCGGGCCCGTGGATGCTCGCCCCCAGGTCACGCAGCCCCTGGATCCTGCCCTGGAGGGTCTGGAAGTGCGGCGCGTTGGAGATCGGGCCGATCTCGGTGTCCTCGTCGAGCGAGTGACCGACGACGAGCTTGGAGATCCGCTCGGTCAACGCCTCCAGCAGAGGTTCGACCAGGCCGCGGTGCGCGAGGATCTTGCCGGGCCCCTCGCACCACTGGCCGTTGAGCTTGGTCATGCCGTCGAGGATGCCGTCGGCGGCGACGTCGAGATCGGCGTCGTCCAGCACGAGCACCGGGTTGTTGCCGCCGAGCTCCAGCTGCAGGACCTTGAAGTCCTCCGCGGCGGCCCGCGCGATGGCACGGCCGGCACCCGGTCCGCCGGTGAACGAGACGACCTTGACGCGCGCGTCGGCAGTCAGCCTGGCGCCGATGTCGCCGCCGCCGTGCACCAGTTGCAGCGCGCCGCTCGGCAGGCCCGCCTCGACGAAGCACTCGACGATGATCTGCGCGCTGCCGGGCGCGTGCTCCGAGGGCTTGAGGATGACCGGGCAGCCCGCCGCCATCGCGCTGGCGATCTTGGCCGCGGGAATGAAGCTCGGACCGTTCCACGGCGTGAGGATCGCGGCCGGCCCCCACGGCACCTTGTAGAGGCGGACGTCGCGGCCGCCGGCGGACAGCGCGGTGACGCGCGGGATGTTCACCAGGTCCGACGCCGCCGCCCGGATCCTCGCGGGCAGGAAGGCCGCGACCTTGCGTGTGACGCCGATGGGGGTGCCGCTGGTCAGGGAGTCCGTCCGTGCGATGTCCTCGCTGCGGGTCTGAAGGATCGCGGCGACGCGCTCCAGCATGTCGGCGCGCTCCCGCCGGGCGTCCTCGTCCCAGCGGCCGATGTCGTACACGCGCTCCGCGTGCCGCAGTGCCCGTTCGAGATCGTCGGGTGCCGTGGTGACGAAGCGGTGGACGGGCTCGCGCGTGTTGGGGTCGACGTTCCACGCGTCGTCGACCGTCGGGCACTCGCTCCACTCGTCGGCGATGTAGTTCACCGGCTGGGGGATCGTGATGTCGTTGCTCGCCATGGAGCTCACCTCTGCGTTCACTCGTCGGTCAGGACTGGAGGTCGACGACGATGCGGGTCACGTCACCGGACTTCATCGCCTTGAAGCCCGCGTTGATCTCGCCGAAGGGGATGACCCGCGTCACCATCTCGTCGAGCAGCAGGCGCCCTTGCTGGTACAGACGGGCGAGCTGGAGGATGTCCTGCCGCGCCTGACCCGAGCCCATGTAGGAACCGATGAGTCGCTTCTCCTCGAAGAAGAAGTCCGACGCCGGGAGGGACAGCTCGGTGCCTCCCGGCGCGATCCCGACCAGGCACGCGGTACCGGTCGGGCGCAGGAGGGCCACGGCCGTCGCCGCGGTACGGGCCGAGCCGACCGCCTCGAAGGAGTAGTCCACTCCGTCGCCCAACTGGCGGTGCAGTTCCGTGACGACGTCGCTGCCCGCGCCGTTGATGACGTGCGTCGCGCCGTAGCCGCGCGCGGCCTTGAGCCGTGCGTCGTCCAGGTCGATGGCGACGATCGCCGACGCTCCGGCGAGCCTGGCCCCCTGGATGATGGCCGACCCGACGCCGCCGCAGCCGATGACCGCGACGGTGCTGCCGGGCCTCACGCGGGCGCCGCGGAAGACGGCGCCGACACCGGTGACGACGCAGCAGGCCAGCAGGCACCCGACGTGCAGCGGTACGTCGTCGGGGAGCTTCACCAGGGCGTTCTCCCGCATGAGGATGTGCCGGGAGAACGCCCCGATGTCGCCGAGCCGCTCGATCGGCCGGCCGTCCGTGGTCCGGAACGCCGGCCGCGGACGGCGGCGTATCTCCTCCACCCGCCGGCACTGGGTCGAGCGCCCCGCCTCACAGTTGGCGCACAGGCCACAGGAGGGGGTCAGCGCGCCGACCACGCGGTCCCCGGGACGCAGGCCGGACACCTGCGCCCCGACCGCCTCGACCACGCCCGCCACCTCGTGCCCGACCACGACCGGCAGGCCGGTCGGAACCGTCCCCGTCATGTAGTGCAGGTCGCTGTGGCACAGCCCCACGTTCGTCACCGCGACCCGCACCTCGTGCGGCTCCGGGTCGTCGACCCGGATGACGGTCAGTTCCAGCGGCTCGTTGACCGCGGTGAGCACCGCGGCCTGGGTGTCGATCATGTCGACGTCCCCTCTGTCGGTTCCTGTGGCATCGGTCTGTTGAAGGTGAAGGTGAAGGTGATGGAGAAGGTGAGGGTGAGGGTGAGGGCGAGGAGGCTTACGCGCCGGTGCCCCGGGCGGACCAGAAGCCCTTGATCCCCGCACCGAGGACTCCGCTCTCCCACGACGTCCGCGCGGCGAGGTCCTCACGGGCGAAGGCCGCTTCGATCTCCTCTGCCTGAGGGCGCAGGAGAGCCAGGTGGAGGGCCGTCGTGTTGCCCTGGGGCGTCCACTCGACGACGGTGTCGACGGCCCGGCCGATCAGCGCGTCGGGCTCGACGATCTCGTCCAGGAGCCCGATCCGCAGCGCCTCGTCGGCTCGGACGCGGGGCGATCCGAGCACCATGCGCATCGCATGACTCCCGACGAGGCGCCTGAGCAGCACGCTGGACGCGTTGGAGATCGTGATGCCCCGGCTGTTCTCCGGCTGGTAGTACTCCGTGGCCGGGGTTCCGATACGGGCGTCGCAGCACAGGGTGATCTCCGAGGCGCCCCCGACCGCGAGTCCGTTGACCGCCGCGACGACGGGTACCCGCGTCTGCAGGATGGCCCGGGTGATGTCGTGGAAGCTCGCGAACGCCTCCTCGAACTCGGCGTCCGTGGAGGGGGCGCTTGCAAGGTCCTCACCGGCGGAGAAGGCCCGCCCCTCGCCGGTGAGCACGATCCCGCGCACGCTGTCGCCGGTCCCGAACTCGCGGATGACCGTGGCCAGCCGCAGCCGGGTGGCCACATCCATGGCGTTGAGCTTCTCGGGACGCCGGAGCGTCAGCACCGCGACGCCCCGCATGACGTCGACGTCGAGGTGTCCTGCGCCGGATGCGGCAGGCGTCACCGTCCTGTTCCGTCGCGCGCCGAGGTCGTAGGTCACGCCCGGCTGCTCTGCGGCGCGTGCCTTGAGGGCCGGCTTGGAGATGCGCTCGGACGGCGTCCGGGGGAAGTCGGCCACGAACTCCACGTAGCGCGGCACCTTGAAGCGGGCGAGTTCCTTGCCGGCCCGCTCGACGATCGCCTCGGCCGTCGTACGACTGGCCGGCACACCGGCCGCCAGCTGGACGAAGGCCTTGACCTCCTCCCCGAGGGTGTCGTCGGGTTCGGCGACGACCGCGGCCGCCACGACCATGTCGTCGCGCTCCAGAGCGGCCTCGACCTCGACGCTCGCGACGTTCTCGCCGCCGCGGCGCACCATGTCCTTGATCCTGCCGACCAGCTGGATGCCCTGGCCGGGCCGGCGGACGACGACGTCACCGGTGTGGAGCCAGCCCTCGCGCAGCACCCTGGCCGTGTCCTCGGGACGGTTCCAGTAGCCGCTCATCATGGGCTTGCCCGAGACGACCAGCTCCCCGGGTTCGCCGTCCGGCACCTCGTTGCCGTCGGGGCCGACGACGCGGACCTGCTTGGTCGGCACCGGCTGCCCCAGGCTGCCGCTGCCGACGGCGCCGGCGTCGGCGAACGGGCTGAACAGGTCGACGCCGGACTCGGTCATCCCGTAGATCTCCCGCCACGGTGCGCCCCAGCGCTCCTCCACCTGGGCGTGCAGGGAGACGGGAATGCCCGAACAGAGCACCTGACGTACGCAGTTGTCGCGGTCCTCGGGCGTGGGCGGCTGCTTGAACAACAGCGTGGGCATCGATCCGAGGACGTAGAAGAAGGTCGCGCGGTGCCGGCGGACGTCGGCCATGAAGGTCGACGCGGAGAACCGGGGCAGCACGACCAGCGGGGCCCCGGTCGTGAGAGCGAGCGCCGTGTTCCACTGCGGGTCCATGTAGGAGAACGGCTGTGCGGTCAGGAGTACGTCCTCGGTGCCGAGTCCGGTCGCCGCCGCGCAGATCCAGCCCAGCCGGACCCAGTAGTCGTGCGTGAGCATGCACGCCTTGGGGAAGCCGGTCGTGCCGGAGGTGTACTGCAGGTTCGCCAGCGTCCCCGCATCCACCGGCACCGCCGGCGCCGTCTGCGGAAAGGGATCGGCCCCGTCGTCGGCGACGTCGACGACACGAAGGCCGGCGAGCCCGTCCTCGGCCGCCATGACGTCGGCGATCAGCGCCGCCCGTTCGGAGTCGGTGAACGCGACCCGCGCACCCGAGTCCCATAGGACGAAGGCGAGGTCGCCCCGCCGGTAGGACGAGTTGATCGGCACGGCGACCGCTCCGGCCTTCAGCGCGGCGAGCCACACGACCGGCCAGTGCACGACGTTCGGGAGCATGATCGCCACACGGTCGCCCGGCTGTACGCCGTCGACCTCGATCAGGCGGTGCGCCAGCCTGGACGTCCACGCGTCGATGTCGGCGAAGCTCCACGACCGGTCGCCGAAGCGCAGGAACTCCCGCTGCGGCGCGTCCTGTGCGCGCCGCGACAGCAGCCCGGTCAGGGTCGGGACGGCGGGGTCCTCACCGAGCTGTTCGGGCTTCACCACCGGCACCGGACGCGCCCGGGTGCGACCGGCTTGCTCCACCGCGGTGTTCTGAGTCATCGGGGGCTCCTGTGCGTGTGTTCACCGCGGCGGGCCGCGAGCAGCTCCGCCGCGGCCTGGACGATCCATGTCATCGTCGGGTCCGCGCTCTTCATCCACTCGGGGTGCCACTGGACTCCGAGCACCGGAGCACCAGGAAGCTCCACCGACTCGATCACGCCGTCGCTCGTCCGGCCGGTCACCACCAGGCCGGCGCCGCAGCGGTCGACGGCCTGGTGGTGCCAGGAGTTGGTCAGCGCGTGCTCGCCGAACAGGCCGGCGGCGATCGAACCCGTCTCGAAGGACACGAGGTGATCAGCGGTGCCGTCGGTCGGCGCGGCCTCGGTGGACAGGTGACTCACGGAGCCGGGCGGAAGGTCGGCGATCAGTGTGCCGCCGAGGGCGACGTTGAGCACCTGCAGGCCGCGGCACACACCCAGCACGGGAACGCCCTGCTCCAGCGCGGCCCGGACGAGGGCGATCTCGTACTCGTCCCGGGCCACGTCGTGGACCCTCGGGTCCGTCCGTGGATCGATGTCGCGGACCACGGCCGTGTCGCCGCCCCAGCACGCCGGATGGACGTCCTGGCCGCCGGTGATCACCACACCGGACAGCCACTGGCAGACGTCCGTCGCGTCGGTGTCGTAGGACAGGTGAACGGGAAGTCCGCCGGCCTCGGCGATCCGGCTCGCGAAGTCCGACATGTAGCTGTCGGTGCAGCGGTCGCCGTACCGCTCGTCGGCTCCCTCGATCAGCTGGAGCCGGTACCGCCGCCCGGTGATGCCGATCAGCGGGCGCACGGTCGCGGCCTCCTCACGCGCGCTCACGGCAGTTCGAAGTAGCGAACCGACTCCCACTCGGAGAGCTCGGCGAACGGGTCGCCGCCGGTGGTGTGGAACTGCATCCACTCCCACTTGCGCGACGCGATCCAGTAGTCGACGAACTCGCTGCCGAGGAGATCGCGCAGGATCAGGTCGGCCTCCAGGGCGGCCGCGGCCTTCGTGATGGTGTCCGGGATACGCTCGACGCCCAGGCCCGGCGGCATGCACCACGCCATGTCGGTGACCTGCTCGGGCGGCTCGATCTTCCGCTCGACACCGGCGATGACGCCGGCCAGCACGCCCGCGAGCGCGAGGTAGAGGTTCGCGTCCGCGCCCGGGAGGCGGTACTCCAGGCGGGAGTACTTGGGGTGTCCGCAGACGGCGCGCACCGCGGCGGTCTTGTTGCTGATGCCCCAGCTGATCGTGACCGGCGGCCCACTGAGGTCGACCAGCCGCCGGTAGGAGGTGATCTGCGGCAGCACGATCGAGGTGTTGCCCTCCATCGTCTCCAGCAGCCCGCCGATGGCGTGCAGCATCGTGTCCGACGGTCCGTTCTCGGCGTAGAACGCGTTGGCGCCGTCGCGCTGCAGGGAGAGGTTGATGTGGGACGCCTGGCCGTAACCGGCGGTGGGCTTGGCCATGAAGGTCACGCTGTGCCCGCGCTCGAACGCGACCTCGCGCATGATCTGGCGGGTGCGCGCCCAGGCGTCGCCGACCTTGATCGGGTCGCCCGGTGCGAGGTTGAGCTCGATCTGACCGGCGGCGTCCTCGTCGCTCCAGGCCTCCCACTCGATGCCGACCTCGTCGAGGCGGTCGGCCACGGCGTTCATGTAGTCGGTCCAGTCCTTGGACTTGGCCAGGTGGTACGCCGTACCCGCGCTGCCGCCCAGCGGAGTCAGGTCGCGGTACCCGCGGGCGCGCGCCTCCTGGATGGACTCCTCGAAGACGGTCGCCTCGATCTCGACCGCGACGGTCGCGGTGAATCCGTGCGTGGCCAGACGCTCGACCATCTTCCGCACGAGGTTGCGCGGACAGATCGGGACCGGCGTGCCGTCCTTGAGCCAGTAGTCGCCGATGACCGAGTCGAGGCCCGGCTTCCACTCGACCAGGGTCGACATGTCGGGACGCAGATAGACGTCGTCGAGGTGGCCACGCCAGGCGGGGTAGGCGGAACCGAGGGCGGGAAGGTTGCCGAGGTCGAGGCCGAACAGGAGATCCGCGAAGGGAAAACCCGCGTCCTTGCCGGCGGCGAACTTCTGGGGCGAGACGTTCTTGCCGAGGAAGCATCCCTCGTGGTTCGTCGCCTCCAGCCGGACGGCTCGCGCGCCGGAGTTGCGGAGCGGCGCGCTCGTGGCGGTGGTGCTGAGCTCAGACATCGAAACGGACCTTCCAGGAGGCGCCGGTCATCACCGACAGCTGGGACAGGGTGCCCTGGATGCCCAGGGCGCCCGAGGACAGGACGGCGAAGAGGTCGTCGGCTCCGGAGAACACGCCGGCGAGCGTCTCGGGAGCCCCGGCGATCAGGTACTGCGTGGTGCCCTCGCCGAGCACGGCCTGCTCCAGGCCCTCGGGCCCTTCGGTGACCGCGATCAGCACGTCGGGGATGCCCGGCAGGGAACGGGTGGCGTCCCAGAACCGCTGAGCGGCATCGCGCCACCCGGGCAGCGGCGGGGTGAGCGCCCGCAGGACGCCTTCGGCCAGGTCGGCGTCACCGGCGGGGTCGGCCGTCGGCGCGAAGCGCGCGTTGAGGTCGACGGTGACGGCCGCGTCCGGCTCGGCCGGCACGCCGCCGGCCACGTCGATGCCGTCGTCGCCGAAGGTGATCGTCGCGGCCTGGGGCGTGTCGTGGGAGCGAACGGCCACGGTGCCGGCCGACCGCGTCAGGGCGTCGACGGCATGCCCGGCGCGGGCCGAGTCACGCAGCGTGCGGCCGATCAGCCGCACGAGGGGACTGGCATCGTCCTCGATCCTGACGTCGACCTCCGCGGCACCCGCGGAGGCCGACGCGGGAGCCGTCATGGTTCCGGTCATCCTTCGGTCCTTTCGACTTTCAAGAGCCACGCGACGCGTGCGGTCGCCGCACGGTCTCGAACACATCCGGGATTTCTTAGTCACGTGACTGGGTCGGATGACTAGGATGGTGGGGCACGGTTCACACCGTGTCAACACCCTTTTCATCCCGCTGGAAGGCGCCCGCACATGACCGAGCACGTCCCGCAGAGCTGGAAGCCCCTCGACGCCGACGCGCTGCTCGTCGCCCAGGCGATCGCCAAGGCCCTGCCGGTACCAGTCCGCGAGCTGGGCGCCCAGGTGGCGCGCGAGCTCTTGGCGAGCTCACCCTCCGACCGTCCGCTGACGCCCCTCGACCAGGTCGACACGGTGACCGTCCCGACCCGTTCCGGAGAGCTCCGCGCACGTCTGTACCGTCCGGAGGGCTCGCCGGCCACGGGACCGCGGCCGGCGCTGATGTATCTCCACGGCGGTGGATTCGTCCTCGGCACCCTCGACGGAGTGGACGAGGTCTGCCGTGCCATCGCCGCTCGCTCCGGGTGGGCGGTGCTCTCCCCGGAGTACCGGCTCGCCCCGGAGCACCCCTATCCGGCGGCCGTCGAGGACTCGCTCGACACGCTCGCGTGGCTGCGCGGGTCGGCGCCGGACTGGGGCGTCGATCCAGACCTGATCGCCGTCGGCGGCGACTCCGCGGGAGGCAACCTCGCCGCCGCGCTCTGTCTCCACCTGCGCGACCACGGACTCCCGCTCCCCGTGTCGCAGGTCCTGGTCTACCCCCCGGTCGACGACCGGTTCTCCACGCCGTCCTGGACCCGGTTCGCCGACGCACCCCTGCTGACCACGGCCGATGCGCACTGGCTCTGGGAGCAGTACATCGGCCCCGGCCGCACCGACGGCGTCGATCAGTACGCGGCGCCCATGAAGGCGGCGTCCCTGCGCGGGTTGCCGCCGGCCCTGGTGCTCACCGCCGAGGTGGACCCGCTGCGTGACGACGCCGAGGCGTACGCCGACCGACTGCGGCACGACGGCGTGCCCACGACCGCCGTTCGCCACTCGGGCGTGTTCCACGGCTTCTTCACCGAGGTCGGTGTCTTCTCCCAGACCGACGCGGCGATCGACGACGTGGTGCGGCATCTGCGAGGCGTGACCGCCGCCCGCGCCGCATCCACGTCCTGACCGCCGCCGGCCATTGACGAGGTCACGGTCCGTAGCTACATTCTTGGTCACCTGACCTAGACGCCTGACTAGCTCAGTGCTGTCCGCCTGGCCCCCTGGACCACGAGAAGGCAGAGACCATGACCGACACCCCCTCCACCGCCCCGGTCGTCGACGTCCTGTGCGTCGGCGCCGGGTTCTCCGGCCTGTACGCCGCCTACAAGGCGGCCGAGCAGGGCTGGACGTTCGCCGGGTTCGAGACCGCCCCCGACGTCGGCGGCACCTGGTACTGGAACACGTATCCAGGCGCCCGATGCGACGTCGAGAGCATCTACTACTCGTACTCGTTCAGCGAGGAACTCCAGCAGGAGTGGACCTGGAGCGAGCGCTTCGCCCCGCAGGCGGAGATCCTGCGCTACATCAACCACGTCGCCGACCGCTTCGACCTTCGCCGGCACTTCCGGTTCAACTCCAAGGTGGTCGCGGCCAACTGGCTCCCGGACGAGCACCTGTGGGAGGTGACCCTCGACTCCGGTGACACCCGCCGTGGCCGCTACCTCCTGGCCGGCTCGGGCGGACTGTCGACACCGAAGGAATTCGACGTGCCCGGCCTGGAGAACTTCACCGGGCTGAAGGTGTCGACGAGCCGCTGGACGATCTCGCTCGACGACCTCGCCGGCAAGCGGGTCGCCGTCATCGGCACCGGATCCTCGGGGGTGCAGTGCATCCCGCTCATCGCCGAGGTGGCCGAGCACCTGACCGTGTTCCAGCGCACCCCGAACTACGTCTTCCCCGCCCGCAACGCCCCGCTGCCCGCTCAGACGATCGCCGAGATCAAGAGCAAGTACCCGGCCATCCGCGAGGAGTGCCGGCAGTCTCCCGGCGGTATCCCGGACCGTCCCGTGACCGACTGCGCCTTCGACGTCTCCGACGAGGAGCGTCAGGAGCGCTACGAGCGGGCCTACGAGCGCAGTGGGTTCCTCGGTGTCGGCGCGGAGTTCGCCGACCTCCTCACCAACCCGGCGGCCAACGAGACCGCGGCGGAGTTCGTGCGTCAGAAGATCCGTCAGATCGTCCACGATCCGCGGACCGCGTCCCTGCTCGAACCCCGGTTCCACCCGCTGGGTGCCAAGCGCAGCTGCTTCGGCACCGACTTCTACGAGACGTTCAACCGTCCGAACGTCTCGCTCGTCTCGCTGCGCGACGAGCCGATCGCGACCATGACCTCCGGCAGCATCATCACCGAGAGCGGCTCCTACGACGTCGACGCCATCGTTCTCGCGATCGGCTTCGACGCCTTCACCGGACCCCTGTACGCGCTCAACGTGACGACGCCCGAGGCGGGCAGGCTCCAGGACGCGTGGCGCGACGGCGTACGCACCTACCTGGGCATCATGACCGCAGGATTCCCCAACTTCTTCATGATCGGCGGCCCCCAGAGCCCCGCGCTGGCGAGCAACGTCGTCGTGACGATCGAGCAGGCGGTCGACTGGATCGCCGACCTGATCGCCCATGCCAAGGAAGAGGGCGGCGACGTCATCGAAGCCACCCCCGAGGCCCAGGACGACTGGGTGACCATCACCGAGGCCACGGTCAACCAGACGCTGTACGCGACCACCGACTCCTGGTACCGCGGCTCCAACGTGACCGGCAAGCCGGCCACCTTCCTCGGTTACGTCGGCGGTGTCGGCAAGTACCGCCGCATGTGCACCGAGATCGCCAAGCGCGGCTACCCCGGCGTCAGGATCGGCGGCGAGGCGGTCGCCCCCGGGATCGGCCGCATCGACGAGGAGATCGCGTGAAGGTCGTCCACCAGCGCTACGTCGCCCACTCCGACGCCCACTACGCCGGCAACCTCGTCGACGGCGCGTTCAGCCTGAAGCTGTTCGGGGACGCCGGGACCCATCTGGCCATCGCCGTCGACGGCCACGAGGGGCTGTTCGCCGGCTACTCCTCGGTCGAGTTCCTCGCTCCCGTCCGCGGCGGGGACGTCGTCGAAGTCGAGGCGCACCTCGCGGCCAGAGGCAGACGCAGCCGGACGATCGAGTTCGAACTGCGCGTCATCTGCCGGTCCTTGGACGAGACCGGCCGGGCAGAGGTACTCGCCGAGCCCATCATCGCCACGCGCGCCCGGGGGACGGGTGTCGTCCCTGCGGGCGCGATCAAGAACGTGAATTGAGGAAGCCATGAACACATCCAGCGACGTACGCGAAGAGGCGTGCGAGATCGTCGTGATCGGCGCCGGCATGGCGGGGCTGATGGCGGCGACCACCCTGTCCGATCGGGATGTCGTCGTGCTCGAAGCCACCGGTCGGGCCGGAGGGCGCGTGGAGTCGGTTCGTCAGGGCGACTACTGGATCAACCTCGGAACCCAGTTCACCGAGGGAACCGGCACCCTGATCGAAGCCCTCGAACGCCACCAGGTCCCCATGGGCACGCTGGCGGGCAAGAAGGTGGCCCTCGCGCTCAACGGCAAGCAGGTCGACACCTCCAATCCGTTCGGCCTGATGTTCCGTTCCCGGATGGGCCTCATGGACCGGGTCGGACTGGCGGCCGTCGGAGCGCGCATCGTCGCGGCCGTACCGTTCCTGGCGATGAACCCCGACAACTCCCTGGCGAAGCGGGTCCGGGCGGCACTCGACGCCCGTCCCGCGTCGTACGTGCTGCGCGGCATCCACTCCGACGTCGCGCGGGACATGGTCCGGTCCTGGTCCGGCCAGTGGATGGGATGCGAGCCGGAGGAGACGGCGGCGACCCAGTTCGTGATCTCGATGGGGATACTCCTGACGGACCCGGCGAAGGTTCCCAACTTCTCCCTGCCCGAGGGGGGAAATCAGACCCTCACCGACATCCTGGCCGCCGACCTCGGCGACCGGCTGCGGCTCGACTCGCCGGTGACGTCGGTGCAGTGGACCGAGGACGACGTCGTCGTGGACTACGCGGACGAGAGGGGACCGGCGCGGATACGCGCACGCCGTGCCGTCGTGGCCGTTCCCAGCGACGTGGCCGTGAAGATCATGCCCGGTCTCCCTCCCGGGTATCGGGCGGCGTTCGACGACATCCACTACGGCCGGTACGTGGTGGTGGGCTACTTCACCCGTGAGGAGGGCCCGCAGCGGTGGGACGACTACATCGCCGTGTCGACGCCGCAGCTGTCGTTCCAGGCGATGTTCAACCATGCCGCGGCCCTGCGCGGTCCCGGCCCGCGAAAGCCGGGCGGCGCGCTGGCCTGCTTCGCGGGCGGCGCGGTGGCCGACCGCCTGTTCGAGCTCACCGACCAGGAGATCCTCGACCGGTTCACGAGGGACCTCCTGTCGCTCTACCCGGAGCTGGAGGGGAAGCTCGACGAGGGGATCGTCCGACGTCACCACCGGGTCGTGCCGTTCTGGGCGCCTGGCGGACGTGCCTCGCTGCCCACGCTGCGTGAGCACTTCGGTCCCGTCTACTTTGCCGGCGACTACCAGCTCGACATGCCCTCACTCGCCGACGCGGCCACGTCGGGCGAGCGGGCCGCGCAGCAGGCTCTGGCGAGCCTGACCCGCCCGGCGCGCTGACGATCCGACGCCCGCCGCGTTCTCCGCCCGCCCGCGCCGGCGCCCACTCCGCGACATCCTGGTCCCCGCCCTGTGCGGCGGACCCATGCACGAAAGGCGACCATGCCCGCACCACAGAACCCCGCCCGTCAGGCGGACCGGCTCTACCACGACCTGCTCTCCCCGGCTCATACCCGGGAGCTGCGCGACCGCGTGCGGAAGATCGCCGCCGACGTCGTCGCCCCCGCCGCACGCCGGATCGCGAACGGGGACGAGCGCGTCGACGGCTTCCCGCGGGACGTCTTCGACGGCCTCGCCTCCGCCGGCCTGTTCCGGGTGCCGTTCGCCGCCGAGGTCGGCGGGGACGGGCTCACGCACCCCGTCACGGCGACCGCCGTCGCGATCGAGGAACTGGCCTACCACTCCAGCAGCATCGCGGCGGTCTTCGACGTCCACTGCATCCTCGCCGGCAACGCGCTGACCCACGGCACCGCCGCCCAGCAGCAGAAGTGGCTGCGACCGGTGGCCGACGGCACCGTCGTGGGCGCCTTCGCCACCACCGAGCCCGAGGCGTCGTCCGACCTGAGCCCCAAGGCCGTGCGCACCGTCGCCGTCCAGCGGGACGGCGCCTGGATCCTCAACGGCCGCAAGCGGTGGATCTCCAACTCACCGGTCGCGGGCTTCATCGTCACCCTCGCCCGCACCGGCGACCGGCTGTCGATGTTCATCGTCGACACCTCCCTGCCCGGAGTGCGCGTCGGCGAGCCCGACCGGAAGATGGGCAACCGGGGCCAGCTCACCGCCGACGTCTGGTTCGAGGAGGTCGAGCTGCCGGCCGACTCGCTGCTCGGCGGCGAGCCGGGACAGGGCCTGCGTCACGCGCTCGCCACCCTCACGCTCGGCCGCGTCGGCATCGCCGCCGCCGGTGTCGGCATGGCCCAGGCCGCCTTCGACCACGCGGTCGCACACCTGTCGACCCGGGAGGCGTTCGGCCGGAAAGTGGCCGCCAACCAGCACTGGCAGTTCCTCCTGGCCGACCGCGCCACGGAGATCGAGAACGCCCGCAACCTCTACCTCAAGGCCGCGCTGCGCCGTGACGCCGGTGAGGTGTTCCCCGAGCCGGAAGCCGCGATGGCGAAGCAGTACGGAAGCCGGCTGGCGGTCGACATGGCGCGCGACGCGGTCCAGGCGTTCGGTGGCCTCGGCTTCGCCCGGGAGCTCGGCGCCGACGGCACACCGGGGCCCGTCGAGGCGATCTACCGCGACAGCAAGATCGGGGAGATCTACGAGGGCACCAACGAGATCCTGAAGTGGGTCATCGCCCGCACCGTCTTCGGCAAGGAGATCACCGGATGAGCCTCGCGGGCCGCACCCCGCTCATGTCAGGCGGCAGCCGCGGCATCGGCCTGGCGATCGCCGTCACCGCCGCCCGCCGCGGCGCCAACGTGATCGTCGGGGACGTACGCGACGAGGCAGCGGTGCGGCGGGCCGTCGAACGAGGCGTGGACCGCTTCGGCGGCATCGACATCGTGGTCGACAACGCCTCGGCGCTGGCCGTCGACGGCACCGGCATGACGACCCTGACACCCGGCTGGGCGGCGGAGTACGCCGACCACGGTGTGGCAGCCAACTGCAACATCTTCGTCGATCCAGGGTGATGACGAGACGGCACGCGCCCGCTGGGGCGAAGCGCGCACCACACGGTCCATCCGCGGGCGAGCGAGCCCGCCGCACGGCTCATGAGGAAACTCCATGCTGAACCTGTCGGTCCTGCTTGAGGACTCCGCCCGCACGTACCCCGATCGCGAAGCTGTCGTACTGGGCCCTGCCCGCCTGACGTACGCTCAGCTGAACGCCGCCGCCAACCAGGTCGCGAACCTGCTCGTGGAGCGCGGGATCGGCCCCGGTGACAGGGTGGCCCTCAGCTGCCCGAACCTGCCGCACTTCCCCGTCGTCTACTACGGCATCCTCAAGACCGGCGCGGCTGTCGTCCCGCTCAACGTGCTGCTGAAAAGCCGCGAGATCGCCTACCACCTGGACGACGCCGAGGTGAAGGCCTACTTCTGCTTCGAGGGCACCGCCGAGCTGCCGATGAGCGCCGAGGGCTTCGCCGGCTGCCGGCAGGCCGAGAGCGTCGAGCACTTCTTCGTCATCACCGGCGACCCGGCCGCGCCCAGTCCCATCGACGGCGTCGAGACGCTCGGCAGTGCCGTGGCCGGCCAGGGCACGGCGTTCGACTCGGTACCGACCGAGCCCACCGACACGGCGGCCATCCTCTACACCTCGGGGACCACCGGACAGGCGAAGGGCGCGGAGCTGTCGCATGCCAACACGATGATGAACGTGCTGGCCTGCAACCGCCTGTTCCGCAGCACACCGGCTGCCGACAGCCATCTGCTCTGCCTCCCGCTCTTCCACACCTTCGGCGCCACGGTGCAGATGCACGCCGGCTTCTCGATGGCCGCCACCCTCCACCTCGTCCCCCGCTTCGACGCGGGCGCCGTCGCGGAACTGATGGACCGCGAGCGCATCACGTTCTTCGCCGGAGTGCCCACCATGTGGTGGGGGCTGCTCAACGCGCTCAGCGACGACGTCGACGTCGAGCGCATCGCGAGCAACCTACGGATCGGCATCTCCGGAGGGGCCCCACTGCCGGTGGAGCTCGCCCAACGGATCCGACAGCGCCTCGGGATCACGGTGCTTGAGGGATACGGGCTGTCGGAGACCTCTCCCGTGGCCACCTTCAGCGACCCCGATGTCGACCCACGCCCGGGATCGATCGGGGTGCCGATCTGGGGCGTCGAACTGAAACTCATCGACGACGACTGGACCGAGGTGACCGGCAGCGGCCGGGTCGGGGAGATCGCGGTGAAGGGCCACAACGTGATGAAGGGCTACTACGGCCGGCCGGAAGCCACCGCCGAGGTCATCCGCGACGGATGGTTCCGGACCGGCGACCTCGCACGACGCGACGAGGACGGCTTCTACTACATCGTCGACCGGTCGAAGGACCTCATCATCAGAGGTGGCTTCAACGTGTATCCGCGTGAGATCGAGGAAGTCCTGATGACGCACCCGCAGGTCAGCCTCGCCGCCGTCATCGGGGTACCGC
Organism: Streptomyces sp. Ru71; assembly: GCF_002920535.1. Lineage (GTDB taxonomy): Bacteria > Actinomycetota > Actinomycetes > Streptomycetales > Streptomycetaceae > Streptomyces. Next base: position 22,745 of record NZ_PQSS01000067.1, read on the forward strand.
ACGAGCGCCACGGCGAGGAGATCAAGGCCTACGTCATCCCGCAGCCCGGTTCCTCCCTCACCGAGGAAGAGCTCGTCGCCTGGGCCAAGGGACAGATGGCGTCGTACAAGTACCCGCGCATCGTCGAGTTCGTGACCAGCCTGCCGATGACCGCCACGGGCAAGATCCTCAAGCGTGAGCTGGCCCGCAGGTGACGCGTTCTCCAGGTGTCTGCTTCTGTCGGGGGATCCGCACCTCAAGCACTCTGCGCGCACGGAGAGTCCTCAAGGTGCGGAGCGGACGTCAGGACCGGTATTCGAAGGCTCCGATGTCGCATGCCGGACCTTGAGGCCGCGGCACGCCGCGCTGGTCGGTGGAGGGGCAGTCGGCGCCGCCGTCGAGGGCGGGGCTGCCGGGCAGGAGGGCCACGGTGTCCGTCGGACCGCCGTTCTCGCCGAGGGGTGCGAGGCGGGGATCACGGCCGGGGAGATCGCCTTCGGCCGTGAGGTGGCAGTTGTTTCCGCTGTCGAGGTTGTGGCCCCGTGACTCGATGGCGGCGAAGACGTTCTTGCAGTCGCTGGTGGTGTGGCCGATGGTGTTCTCGGCGATGATGGTGTTCTTCAGCGCGAGGTGACCCAGCGGCAGATCGACGGGGTCGGTAATGGGTCCCGGCAGGCTGTCCAGGTAGGCGGGGGCGATGTTGATCCCGCCGCCGCCGTCGGTGGCGGAGTTGCCGGTGATCGTGGAGTTGCGGATGTCCACCAGGCCGGTGCCGCGTATGTCGATGCCGCCGCCGTATCCGGACAGGCTGCCCGGCCGGTCCCACTCGTCGGTCACGCGGTTGTCCGCGATCGTCGAATTGACCACGGTGCCGGTGTCGTCGAACCGGATGCCTCCGGCCTCGCCCGCCGTGTTGCGGCTGACGGTGCTGTCGATGAGCGTCAGGTGGGAGTCGGGGATGTTGAAGATGCCGCCTCCGTAGCCGGCACGGTTCCCCGTCACCGTCACCCGGCGCAGCGTCATGTTCTTGCCGTTGGCGATGCCGCCTCCGCCGGGGTCGGTGATGGGCACCTCCCGCTGCTTGGCGTCTCCTCCGGTGATGGTGAGGTCGGACAGCTGCGTGTCGGCGCCCATGCGGAAGACCCGGTCGATGTGGTCGCCGTCGATGATGGTCTCCCGCGCACCGGCACCCCGGATGGTGGTCGGTTCGAGGATGTTCAGGTCGCCTCTGGCCGGGTCGGCGGTGCGCTTGTTGAGCTGCCCGGGGTCGGGGGGAATGGTCAGCCGGTAGTGGGCGGCGGGTAGCTCGATGGTGCTGCCGGGCCGGGCGTTGGCGGCCATGACCGCCGCGCGCAGGGTGCAGGTGCCTGCGGCGGTGCGGCAGAGACCGTCGGACGCATCGGCATCCACGGCGTCCTGGGCGGAGTCGACCGTGAAGGTCGCCGACGCGGAGGATGACCCCGCGGAGGTCGGGGCGGCGGCCACGATGGCTGCGAGTGCCACCGGTAAGGCAGCCAGCACCGAAAGGGAAGTCGGTTTTCTCATGAAGGTGCGCTCCTTCTTCCTCGTAAGATGACGTCGAGTGAGAAACGCTTGCGTCTATAACGTGTACCAGACTGTTTCTCACTCATGAGAGAGCCGATCCGGCCGCTGCTGCAGCCGAGCCTGACCGACCTTCCCCGCGGGCCGCACGGGCTCGCGCGGGAGCGTGTGACGGGCTCTCAGCGCCAGCGGCTGCTCTACGCGATGACGACCGTGGTTGCCGAAAAGGGCTACATCACCACGACCGTGGCCGATGTGACGGCACGGGCGGGCGTGTCCCGCAAGACGTTCTATGAGCTGTTCGAGGACAAGGAGGAGTGCTTCATCGCCGCTGCGGAGACGGGCCGCGAGCTGATGGTCAAGCGGCTTGAGGCGTCGTTCGCCCGCTCCTCGACGCAGTCGCTGTCCCCCGTGGCGACGCTTCGTGCCTCGATCCGTGCCTTTCTCGGGCTGATCGCCGAAGAGCCCGAATTCGCCAAGGCGTTCTTCCTGGAGACGGCGGCGGCCGGCGGACGTGCGCAGGAGCACCAGGACGCCTGCCGCTCCTGGTTCGCCGAGTCGATGCGCGCCTGGCACAACAGGATTCCTGGTCACCGCCGTGTCCCCGACGAGAGCTACATGGCCGCGGCTGACGCCACACACGAAGCCGTCTGCCGCCTCCTGCGCCAGGGGCGCATCGGCGAGGTCCCCGCCCTGCAGGACGTCGTACTGCACATCTGCCTCGCCCTGCTGGGCGTGGCCAATCCGGCTGAGGACGCCGGAGAGTGAGCCGCGTACACGGGTGATGAGCGCGGTTGAACGCCTGTGCCGTGGCCGCCGTAGTCAGGGGGAGGTGTTCCCAAACACGCAGCCCGCCGGAGGTGTCGTACCCGTGGCCACCACGAGATCAGCCCCCGCCACCGGGACGGAAGACCGGCACGCGATGACACGGGCGCCGGATGACCGGGGTCGGCCGGCGGAGACCGCGGGTGAGCGCGCCGGCGGGGAACGTACGGCAGGTGACGGCCGGCATGTGAACTCCTCCGTCGTCCTGGTCACGGTCCTGCTCCTGATCGTCATGGGGCAGGGCCCGCTTCGCCGGGTCCTCGCCGCTCCGGTGATGCAGAGCTGGATGACGGTGTTCGTGGCGGTGGTGCTCCAGGCCCTGCCCTTCCTGGTGTTGGGTGTCCTGCTGTCCGCGGCGCTCGCGGTCTTCGTCCCTCCCTCGTTCTTCGCCCGCGCACTGCCCGGCCGCCCCGGGCTCGCCGTGCCGGTCGCGGGCCTGGCGGGCGCGGTGCTGCCGGGCTGCGAGTGCGCGTCGGTCCCGGTGGCGGGTGCGCTGGTGCGTCGTGGCGTGACGCCCGCCGCGGCCATCGCCTTCCTCCTGTCCGCGCCGGCGATCAACCCGGTCGTGCTGACGGCGACGGCGGTGGCGTTCCCCCGCCATCCGGAAATGGTGCTGGGGCGTTTCGCGGCCAGTCTGCTCGTCGCGTGCGCCATGGGCTGGCTGTGGCAGCGGCTCGGCCGCACGGAGTGGCTGCGTCCGCCGGCACTCGCGACGTACGACGGGCCGAGCAAGGGTGCGGCGTTCTGGGACTCGGTCCGGCACGACGTGATGCACGCGGGTGGTTTCCTGGTGCTGGGCGCGATGGCGGCTGCGACGCTCAAGGCGGTGGCCCCGGCGGACTGGCTGCGCTCAGCGGCGGGCAACCCGCTTGCCGCCGTGACCGCGTTGGCGGTTCTGGCCGTGCTGCTGTCGATCTGCTCGGAGGCGGACGCGTTCGTGGCGGCGTCGCTGACGCAGTTCTCGCTGACGGCGAAGCTGGTGTTCCTGGTGGTCGGGCCGATGATCGACCTGAAGCTGTTCGCGATGCAGGCGGGTACCTTCGGCCGCGGTTTCGCTGCCCGCTTCGCCCCGGCCACCTTCGTGCTGGCGATCACGGCAGGGGTCACGACCGGATCGGTGCTCTGGTGAACCGGCAGGCCCAGGCGGTGGTCATGTTCCTGGTCGGCGCGGTCATCCTGCACGCCGGGTTCACGGACCTGTATCTGCGGTACGTGAAGGCAGAGTTGCGGCCGCTGCTGCTGGTGGCGGGAGCCGTGCTGATGGCCGGGGCGCTGGCGGCGGCGTGGTACGAGTTCAGGGGCCGGCGGGGGCCCGCCCAGCAGGACGGACCCGGGGACACGCAGCCTCACCGGACTCATGAGCACGGCCGTGACGGCGGTGATGAACATGACCACCGTACGGACGACCATCACGGGCACCGAGAACCACGCGTCATGTGGCTCCTCCTGATCCCCCTCCTCGCACTGATCCTGGTGGCGCCGCCGGCACTCGGCTCCTACAGCGCGATGCGTGCCGGTACGGCGTTGCAGGAGCCGTACGGCTACTCGAACCTCCCGGCCTCGGACCCCCTGCCGGTCAGCCTCGTCGACTACGCGGGCCGCGCGGTATACGACCACGGCCGGTCACTGGACCGACGAAAGGTGCGGATCACGGGCTTTGTCGCCCTGGACACGCAGGGCGCACCGTACCTGGTCCGCATGTCCCTGAACTGCTGCGCCGCGGACGCACAGCCCGTGAAGCTCGCCCTGACGGGCGACATCCCACCGGTCCTGGAACCGGACACCTGGCTGCGCGTGACCGGCACCTACACCCCGAAGCAGACCAGGGACCCGGTCAACAACCGTCCGATCCCCTATGTGCGGGTCATCGAGGCGGTACCGGTGCCGGCACCGCGCGATCCGTACGACGAAAGCTGGAACCAGTGAAAGGCCGAACGGGCGCGGCCGTTTCGGATGTCCCGCCATCCGCCGGCGTGAGTGCTGCGGCGGTTCAGGGGCTGGCTCGGTGAGCGGAGAGGCCGTCGCTCACCAGCTGCTCTTGGTCACGCCGGGCAGTTCACCGGCGTGTGCCATCTCGCGTACCCGGATGCGGGACAGGCCGAAGGCGCGCAGGTGGCCGCGGGGGCGCCCGTCCACGGCGTCGCGATGGCGCACGCGGGTGGCGCCGGCGTCACGGGGCTGGCGACGCAACTCCCGCTGAGCTGCGGCCCGTTCGTCCGCGGAGCTGCGGGGGGACGCGATGATCGCCTTCAGTGCTGCACGCCGCACGGCGTACCGTGCCACGACGAGACGCCGCCGCTCGTTCTTCGCGATCTTGCTCTTCTTCGCCATCAGACCTTCCCTCCCCGGGCGCGGATGCGGGCCACCGCGGCTTCGATGCCGATCGCGTCGATGGTCTTGACGCCCTTGGCGGACAGCGTGAGCCGGACGTGGCGGCCTTCGCTCGGCAGCCAGTAGCGCTTGCGCTGGATGTTCGGGTCGAAGCGGCGCTTGCTGCGCCGGTGCGAGTGGGAGATGTGGTGGCCGAAGCCCGGCTGTCGGCCGGTGAGTTGGCAGTGGGCGGACATGTGTTCCTCCTTGGTGGGTCGACGACGGCAGCACACTAGCAGCTAAATGAAAATGAAAACCAAACTCGTGTATGGTGCTGCGCATGGCCCGTAACGAACTCCGCCCGATCATCAAGCTGAGGTCCACCGCCGGGACCGGCTACACCTACGTGACCCGCAAGAACCGCCGTAACGACCCCGACCGGCTGACGCTGCGCAAGTACGACCCCGTCGCCGGTCGCCACGTCGACTTCCGTGAGGAGCGCTGAGAGCCGTGAAGCCCGGAATCCACCCCGAGTACCGCCCGGTCGTCTTCCGTGACCGGGCCGCCGACTTCGCCTTCCTCACCCGCTCGACGGCCATCGGCGAGAAGACCGTCGCGTGGGAGGACGGCAACACCTACCCGGTCATCGACGTCGAGATCTCCTCGGCGAGCCACCCCTTCTGCACCGGCACCCAGCGGGTCCTGGACACCGCCGGGCGGGTCGAGCGCTTCGAGCGGCGTTACGGGCACGGACGAGGTGAGCGGTGAGCGGGCTGCCCGTCGCGATCGTCGCGGGGTTGCACGCCGACGCCCGCAGGACGGCCGTCGAGGAGATCCTGCGAACGGTCCCCGGCTCCATCGCGCTGCACCACGATCTGACGGCCGCCGTCGACAGCGCGGTGCACCGCACGGTCCGCGACGCCGACGGTCTGCTGGGCCGTGGCGACGCGCCACTGGTGAACGACTGCGCGTGCTGCGCACTGCGTGAGGACCTGGTCCCCGAACTGCTGCGGCTCGCGCACGAGGGCAGGTACCGGCTGGCGGTCGTCGAACTGTGGGACTCGGTCGAACCGCAGGCGATGGCCGCGGTGGTCGCCGCCGCGGGGGCCCCGCTGACGCTGACCGGCGTCGCGACCGCGGTCGACCCGGCCCTCGTCCTGCCGTACCTCTCCAACGGTGACGACCTGGCGGACGTGGGCCTCGCTGCCGCGCCGACCGACCAGCGCACCGTCGCCGACACCTTCGCCCGGCAGTTGGAACACCCGACGGTGATCGCCGTCGTCGAGGACGGATCGTCGGGGGAGAGCGCCGACGACAGCGACCGTGCTCTGCTTGCCCAGCTCACACCGGGTGCGCGCAAGGTGGGTGTGGACGGCGGCGCCCTGGGGTCCGCTCTGCTGGCGGGCTTCGACGTGGCGGCGGCCGCCGCCCGCCTGCACCCGGCGTGCGCGCTGCTGCCGCAGGAGTGTGACGAACACGGCGTGGCCACCCTCGTCTGGCGGCGCACCCGGCCCTTCCATCCGCAGCGCCTGTACGCCGCTCTGGAGGACCTGACCTGTGCCGCCGCCCGCAGCCGTGGGCGTTTCTGGTTGGCCGACCGCCCCGACACCCTGCTGTCCTGGGACGCCGCGGGGGGTGCCCTGTGTGTGGAGTCGGTGGGTCCCTGGCTGGCCGCTCTGCCGGACGCCGCGTGGGAGATGGTGCCCGCCGAACGGCGTCTCGCCGCCTCCCTGGTCTGGCACCCCGAGCACGGCGACCGCTGCCAGTACCTGACGTTCACCTCGCCCGGCCTGGACCGCGACGGACTGCTGTCCCTGCTCGACTCCTGCCTCCTCACCGACGACGAGTACGCGGCGGGCAGAGAAGGCTGGCGACAACTCCCGCACGTCGTCGACGACCTGCTCGACCCCGTGACCTGACGGAAAGGACCGACACCACCATGCCCCGACGCACGAGCACCGGGCGGCAGACCGCCAAGCGGCAGCGCGTCAACCCGCTGGACGCCGCCGGCATCACCTATGTCGACTACAAGGACACCGACCTGCTGCGGAGGTTCATCTCCGACCGTGGGAAGATCCGCAGCCGCAGGGTGACCCAGGTGACGCGCCGGCAGCAGCGGCAGATAGCGCAGGCCATCAAGAATGCACGGGAGATGGCGCTCCTGCCCTACGGCACCCGGTAGCCGGGACAGCCGCACGGCTCACCCCGGGCGCCGCCACCGCCTCTCGTGCCAGAGGCACCCCGGACGCTGGGAGATGCGGCCGCAGCCGAGGCGCCGAGGGCGGCGGAGACGACCTTGCCCAGCAACAGGAACGGGATGCGGTGGACGACGACGGCCGTGAGGACCGTCCACCAGGCGGCGACCGGGCCGAGCGCGACGCCGGCGACGAGGTGGATGCATGGACGGCGTGTGGGCGGGGGTGAGGGTCGGCTTCGGCTTATGGTCGGTCAGACGCCGACATCCGGAGTGAACATGCAGAAATCGGATGAACTGGTTGACCGGGCGGCAGGAGTGGCAGTCGCTTCCGCCGTCCCCACCGTGCCCCTCCGCCGACCGCGGTGGCTCTTCACCGCCGTCTTCGCGAGTGCGGTCGGCGTGACGCTGCTGCTTCTTCCCGCAGGCACCGTGTGGCTGAACGATCCGGCCGTTCAAGCGTGGCGCACCGTGTGCCTGGCCATCACCGTCCAGGCGCTTCCCTTCCTGCTTCTGGGCACCGCACTGTCCGGCGCGATCAACGCGTTCGTGCCGGCCGACCTGTTCACGCGCGTGCTGCCGAAGCGGCCCGCGGTCGCCGTTCCGGTGGCCGGCGCGGCGGGAGTGGTGCTGCCCGGCTGCGAGTGCGCCTCCGTCCCCGTGGCGAACAGCCTGATCCGCCGCGGTGTCACCCCGGCCGCCGCCTTCGCCTTTCTGCTCTCCGCGCCGGCGGTCAACCCGGTCGTGCTGACCGCCACCGCCGTCGCTTTCCCCGGCAACCCCGCGATGGTCGTCGCCCGCTTGCTGGCCTCGCTCGCCACCGCTGCCGTGATGGGCTGGCTGTGGCTCTGGCGCGGAAGGGAGGAGTGGCTCCGGCCCGGCGCCCGGCACGCCGGCCACCACGTCGGGCACAGCCGCTGGCGGGAGTTCCTGCAGGGGTGCCGGCACGACTTCCTGCACGCCGGTGGCTTCCTCGTCCTCGGCGCCATGGCCGCGGCGACCTTCAACGTCATGGTGCCGCGTTCCGTCCTGGACACCTTCTCGGCCTCCCCGTGGCTGTCGGTGCTCTTCCTGGCCGGGCTCGCCGTCATTCTCGCCGTCTGCTCGGAAGCCGATGCCTTCGTCGCGGCGTCGCTCACCGGCTTCTCGCCCACCGCACGGCTCGCCTTCCTGGTGGTCGGGCCCATGGTCGACCTGAAGCTCATCGCCCTGCAGGCGGGGACCTTCGGCCGGGCCTTCGCCTGGCGCTTCTCCACAGCCACCACCGTCGTGGCGATCGCCACGAGCGCCCTGATCGGAGGGGCACTGCTGTGAAACGCCCCGCACAGGTACTGCTCCTGGCCCTGACCGGCATCGGCCTGCTGCACGCCGCCCTCTTCACCGATCTCTACCTGCGTTATGTGAAAGAGGGGCTGCGCCCCCTGCTGATCGTCTCGGGGGTTGTGCTGTTGCTCCTCGGTCTGGCAAGCGGGGTGCGGGCCGGGAAGCACGCCGAACGGGCCGAAGAGGCGGAGCACGCCGGCCATGCGCACGGCCACGACCACTCCCGTGTACCGGGCGTCGCCTGGCTGTTGTTCCTCCCGGCACTGAGCCTGCTCTTCCACGCCCCGCCGGCCCTGGGCGCGTACACGGCGGCACGGTCCAACGACAAGGCGGTCAAGGAACACAAGGCGTTCGACCCGCTGCCCGCCACCTCACCGCTGCCCATGACCCTCACCGACTTCACCGCTCGGGTCCAGCAGGACCGCGACCGCGCCATCAAGGGGCGCACCATCCAGATGACCGGCTTCGCCACCCCGGCCGGACACGGCGGCGGCTGGTATCTGACGCGCATCATCTTCACCTGCTGCGCCGCCGACTCGCAGACCGTGAAGGTGCGGATGTACGGCGCCCAGGCCCCGCCCGCCAACACATGGCTGGCGGTCACCGGCACCTGGCACCCCCACGGCGCGCTCGGCACCAGGACCGCGCAAGCCGCACTCGACGTCCGAAGCGCCGAGCGCGTCACCCCGCCGGTCAACGCCTACACGGACGACCTGCCGCTCACGCCTTCCTAGGGGACTCGGCAGGCGAGTGACGGTCATCACGGATGCCTCCGAGGGGCTGTTGCGTAGGCTTGTTCCGTCGTCGCGGTGGGGGCAGCTGCCCGGACGTGCGACTCGTTGTAGGGTGTGAAAACAGCCCTTGACCTGCAAAAACGCAGGCAGGGAGCCTATATGTGGGAGTGCCCCGATGTTGCGAACCATGTTCAAGTCCAAGATCCACCGCGCCACCGTCACCCAGGCCGACCTGCACTACGTGGGATCCGTGACCATCGACGCCGAGCTGCTCGATGCCGCCGATCTGCTGCCCGGTGAGCTCGTGCACATCGTCGACATCACCAACGGGGCGCGGCTGGAGACCTACGTCATCGAGGGTGAGCGCGGGTCCGGGGTGATCGGGATCAACGGGGCCGCCGCCCATCTCGTCCACCCCGGTGATCTGGTGATCATCATCAGTTACGCTCAGGTCACCGATGCCGAGGCGCGGGCGCTGACGCCGCGGGTGGTGCACGTGGACGAGGGCAACCGGATCGTCGCCCTCGGTGCCGACCCGTCGGAGCCGGTGCCGGGCTCGGACCAGGAGCGCAGCCCGCAGGCCGTCACGGCCTGAGCCGGGGCAGGGACCGACGACCAGGAGCGTGGCCATGAGCGACATCGAGATCCGCGACGACCGCCCCGCCGGCCGGCTGGAGGCCGTCGGCGACGGTGAGGTCGTCGGGCACATCGAGTACTTCGTGCTCGACGCCCCGCGCACCGCCCTGGTCCCGGTCCACACGATCGTGGAGCCCGCGCACGAGGGGAAGGGCATCGCCTCCTCCCTCGCGCGCGAGCTGTACGCCGTCGCCGAGCGCGAGGGCGTTCCGGTCGCCCCGCTGTGCCCGTACGTCGTGAAGTGGGCCGCCAAGCATCCCGAGGAGGCCCCGGCCGCCGACCCCGAGCTGCTCGCCGCCGCGAAGAAGTGGCTGGCCGCCCACCCCGGGCGGTTCTGAGGGCGTTCCCTACGCGGCGGGGTTCGCGCAGTGGGCCAGGGGCTCGCCCCGCAGGAAGCGGCCGGCCTCCGCCGCGACGATCCGGGCCGCCTTGTGCGCGACCTCTCGGCTCGCGCCCGCGATGTGCGGGGTGAGGACCACGCCCGGCGTCGACAGCAGCCGGGCGCCCGCCGGCACCGGTTCGGCCGGGTACACGTCGAAGCCCGCGCCGGCCAGGTGCCCGGAGTCCAGCGCGTCGCACACCGCGTCGTAGTCCACCAGCGCGCCCCGGGCGCAGTTCACCAGCACCGAGCCGGGCGGCATCGCGTCGAGCTGCGCGCGGCCGATCATGCCGCGTGTCTCGTCGGTCACCCGCGCGTGCAGGGACACGACGCGGGAGCGGCGCAGCAGTTCGTCCAGGGTGACCAGCCGGGCCACTCCCTCCACCGCCCGCGGGTCCACGTACGGGTCGTGCACCAGCACCGTCGCGCCCATCGCCGCCAGCACCCGCGCCACCCGCGAGCCGATCGCGCCGAAGCCGACCAGGCCCACCGTCGCGCCGTCGATCTCGATGCCGCAGTTGCCGTAGTCGTAGTAGTCGCCGCGCCACACAGCCCGCTTCAGGTCGGTGTGGACGTCCGCGACCCGGCGGGCGGCGGCGAGGATCAGCGCGAGGGTGTGCTCGGCGGTGGCCACGGCGTTGCGGCCCGGCGCGTAGCAGACCCTGACCCCGTGCCGGGTGGCCGCCTGAAGGTCGGCGTTGACCGGACCGCCCCGGCTGACGCAGAACAGCTCCAGGTCCGGGCAGGCCTGAAGGACGCGCTCGGTGAGCGGCGCCATCTGGGTCACGCAGATCCGCGCGCCGCGCAGCGCCTCGATCATCTGCTCCTCGGTCCCGGACGCCTCGTCGACCTCGGCGACCTTGCCGAACGGCGTGTGCGGCCAGGGAAGGCGCAGCTCGCGCACGTCGAGGGCGGCCGGGTCGGGTGCGGCGGCGCGCAGTTCGCGCACGAGCAGCTCGGGCAGGACGAAGTGGTCGCCGGCGGCGAGGACGGTGGTGGTCACGCGGGTACTCCGGTCGGTCAGAGGCGGTCGGCGGGCAGGACGGGGGCGTTGAGCCGCAGCAGCGCGGCCTGCCCCTCGCGCAGCCGCAGTTCGGTCAGCGCGCCGTTCTCCAGTGCGGGGAACACGGCCCGGTAGCGGGCGAGCGGGATGCCGAGCAGCGCGCACAGCATCAGGCGTACGAGGGTGGAGTGGGCGACGACCAGGACGCGGCCGTCGGGCAGTTCGCCGGCGACCTCACGCAGGCAGGCGACCCCGCGGCGCGCGGCCGCGGCCGGGTCCTCGCCGCCGGGCAGGTGATGGGCGACCGGGTCGGTGAGGAACGCGGCCAGTTCGGCCGGGAAACGCTCGGCCATCTCGGCCCGGGTCAGCCCGTCGCCGCGGCCGAAGTCCACCTCGTACAGGCGCTCGTCGACCCGCAGCGGCAGACCGAGGGCGGCTGCTGCCGGCTCGGCGGTCAGGCGGGACCGCGACAGCGGCGAGCACAGCACCGCGTCCAGCCGCTGCCCCGCCGCCCAACCGCCCAGCGCCGCGGCCTGCTTGTGGCCGTGCTCGGTCAGCGGCACGTCGGTGCGGCCGGCGTAGCGGTTGTCCGCGTGCCACGGGGTCTCGCCGTGCCGTACGAGGACGAAGTCGGTCATGTCCGGGCCTTTCCGTGGGCGTGGGCGGCCACCTGCTCGTCCAGCAGGCCCCGCCGGACCAGCTCGTCGACGAAGCGGAGGTAGACGGGCAGCAGCCGCTGGGTGCGGGCCGGGTCGGGGTGCAGCTCCTCGCGGATCCGCACCATCGCCGCCGCCGCGTCCTTCAGGGCGGCGCCGGACGCGGTCGCCGCCAGCACCGCCATGCCGACGGCGCTCTCGGCCTGCTCCGGCAGCTGGACCGGGCGGCCGAGGACGTCGGCGCGCAGCCGGGACCAGTAGGGGTTGCGGGCGCCGCCGCCGGTGAGGCGCAGCGGTCCGGTCACGGGGGCGCCGAGGTGGTCGAGGTAGTCGAAGCACAGCCGTTCCAGGCAGGCGACGCCCAGCAGGCAGGCGTGGAACTCCTCGGCCCGGCCGGCCGGTCCGCCGAGGGTGAAGGCCGTGGCCCGCGGGGCGCGGAACGGGAAGCGTTCACCACCGTCGCCGACGAGCGGATAGGTGACGGCCGTGGAGCCGGTCGCCGCCGCCTCGGCGGTCAGGGCGCGCGGGTCCGCGCCGGGGAAGCGCCGGGTCAGCACCCCGGCACCGCTGCTGGAGGCGCCGCCGGGCAGCCAGGTGCCCTCGGGTCCGCGGTGGCAGTACACCACCCCGGCGGGATCGCGCACCGGGTGCGGGCTGACGCCCTTGAGCACCAGCGTCGTCCCCAGCACCGAGTTCCAGGCGCCCGGCGCCAGGGCGCCCGCGCCGATCTGGGCGGCGCAGCCGTCGGTCATCCCGGCCACGATCGGCGTCCCGGCCGGGACGCCGGTGGCGGCGGCCGCCTCGGCGCACACGTCACCGAGGACCGTGCCGGGGCGTACGACCTCCGGAAGCAGCCCCGCCGGGACGCCCAGCGCGGACAGCTCGTGATCCGGCCAGCGCTCGGCGAGCAGGTCGTACCCGGTCTTCAGGGCGTGGCTGGCGTCGCTCGCCACCTGCCGGCCGGCCAGCCGCCAGGTCACCAGGTCGGCCTGGTGCAGCAGCCGGGCACCGGTGGGCGGCCGCTCCCGCCCCAGCAGCCACAGCAGCTTGGGCAGCGCCCAGGACGGCTGCATGCTGCGGTAGCCGAGCCGCTCCCACACCTCGGCGCCGACCGTGTTCACGCGGTCCGCGCAGGCGGCGGCACGCCCGTCGTCGTACATCAGACCCGGCGTGAGCGGGGTGCCGTCCGCGGCGGCCAGGAGGACGGTGCCGGACGTGGCGTCGACGGCCACGTCCCGCACCCGTCCGGCCTCCACACCGGCCAGCGCCTCGCGGCAGGCCGCGCTCAGCGCGGACCACCACTGCTCCGGATCCTGCTCGTGGCGCGGGCCGTCGCGGCGGCCGGTCAGCGGGCGGGACGCGGCGCCCACGACGCGCCCGGTGCCGTCGACGGCGACCGCGCGGGCGCTCTGCGTGCCGAGGTCGAGGCCGAGGTGGACGGCATCGGGGGAGAGGGCGTCAGACATGGGTGGCCTCCGGTGCGCCGGCCGTCGCGGGAGCGGGCGTCCAGCCGAGGCGCCGGGCCGCGTCCCGCCAGGTCAGATGCGCCGCGTAGAGGTCGTCGTAGAGGGCGGCCCGGCCGGGGTCCGGCTCCCAGGCCGACCCCATCCGCACGCACCGGGCGACGGCCTCGGTCATGTCGGGTACGGCGCCGGTGACCACCAGACCCGTGAGGAAGGCGCCCTTGGCGCCCAGCTCGGTGTCGGTGCTGCGGGCGGTCGGCACGCCGGTGGCGTCGGCGATGAGGCGGCACCAGCGGTCGCTGGCGGCGCCGCCCCCGCACAGCCGCAGCTCGCGCACCCGCGTCCCGGAGGCGTGCAGACAGTCGCGCACCACCAGCGACAGCCCCTCGAACACCGCCCGGGCCAGGTCGGCCGGGGTGTGGGTGAGCGACAGCCCCCAGAACGCGCCGCGCGCCCGCGGGTCCAGGAACGGCGCCCGCTCGCCCGCCGGGGAGAGATACGGCAGGAACGCCAGCCCCCGCGCGCCCGGCTCCGCCGAGAAGGCCAGGTCGCCGAGGGCCGCGGGGCCGTCGGCGCCCAGCGTGCGGCAGGCCCAGTCCAGGACCTCCGTGCCGGAGAGCGTCGGGAAGGCGCGCAGGACGCGCTCGGGACCGTCGTAGGCGATGGTGATGCCGCACGGCTCGCCCGAGGTGTCCACCGAGTCGCGCACGATCTCCGTGCACAGCGTGGTGCCGAGGATCGCGCACGCCTGCCCGGCCTCCACCACCCCCGCGCCGCGCGCGGTGGCGGCGATGTCGTACGGCGCCATGACGACGGGCAGACCGGCCGGCAGGCCCAGCTCGCCCGCCGCGTGGTGGGTGATCTCGGCGACGCGCTCCTGCTCGCCCAGCACCCGGGGCAGCAGCGGCCGCGCCCAGTCCATGCCGAACAGGTCGAGGACGGCCGGGTCGTAGTCGCCGGTGGCATGGTCGAGGAAGGGCGCGGACGCGTCGGACGGGTCGATCGCGGTGACACCGGTGAGCTTGAGGAACAGCCAGCCGGCCGCGGTGAGCGCGGTCCGTGAGCGCGCGAGACGTTCGCTGTCGTGCCCGGCGAGCCAGCCGAGCACCGCGTTGGGCATGCCGCCGCAGGTCAGCGAGCCGTTGCGGCGGAACGTCCGGTCCAGTACGCCGTCCGCCTGCCAGCGCGCCAGCAGGTCCGCCGCGCGCCCGTCGGACCACAGGATCGCCGGGCCGGTGGGCCGGCCCTCGCCGTCGACCAGCCAGCAGCCGTCGCCCTGCGCGGTGAACGCGACCAGCCACACCGGCTCGTGACCGGGTCCCAGCCGGGCGAGCGCGCTGCGCACGGTGAACACGACCGCGTTCCACACCGCGTCCATGTCCTGCTCGGCCCACCCGGGGTGCGGGCGCAGCACCTCCGTGCCGATACGGGAGACCGCCAATTCCCGACCCCGGTCGTCGAACACCACGGATTTGATGACGGACGTGCCGACGTCGACGGTCAGTACCGACATGGCTGCACTCCCTGTCCCTTCGTTGCTGGGGCGACGCTCTCAGGGAAACCCGCGGTGAGAAGCACCGTCAATTACTCCCCGCGCATATCCCGCGACGGGCGCGGCCTTTCATGTGAAGTCCGCCGACGGAACCGGCTTCCGGGCCGGACCGCAGGCCCGACCGCCGTGTTAAGTTCGTGTGACCTTCGCACGGGGACATCGCGCGAGGCGGGAAGGGGCTCGACGACATGGACCGGGTGGACGCCCAGGAGGAGCGGCGGCGCCGCGTGCGCGACCTCGTCACCGGCAAGGGGTTCGTGCGGACGGCCGATTTGGCCGCCGAGTTCGACGTGAGCGTGATGACGATCCACCGCGACCTGGACGCGCTGCAGGCCCAGGGCTGGCTGCGCAAGGTGCGCGGCGGCGCGAGCTGCCTGCCCTCCACCCAGTTCCATGGCAGCGTCGGCGAACGCATGCGGGCGATGGCGCAGGTCAAGCGGCGCCTGGCGGGGGCGGCCGCGGAGGAACTGGCGCCGGGGCAGGTCGTCATGGTCGACGACTCCACCACCTGCCTCGCCCTCACCCAGCACCTGCCCGCGCACACGCCGATCACGGTCATCACGAACTCGCTGCCCGCCATCTCCGCCCTGGCCCGCGAGCCGGGGGTGGCCCTGGTCGCGCTCGGCGGCACCTACTTCCCGGCCTACGACGCCTTCATGGGCCCGCACACGGCGGCGGGCGTGGAGGCGTTCCGCGCGGATGTGCTGTTCATGTCCACCACGGCCGTCACCGCGGGCCGCTGCTACCACATGTCGCCGGAGACGGTGCAGGTCAAGCGGGCGATGATGACGGCCGCGGCACGCCGGGTGCTGCTCATCGACCACACCAAGTTCGCCAACCAGGGGCTGTACGCGCTCGCCCCGCTGACCGACTTCGACCTGATCCTGGTGGACGACGCCGCACCGGCGGCCGAGGTGCGCCGGCTGCGCGAGCAGGGGGTCGCGGTGCGGGTGGTGTCCGGCTGAGCGGCGGCCTCCCTCACGTGAACATCACGCGGACTTCACCCGGGGGCTGGCCCTCTGTCGCCGCCGATCGCGCCTCTGACCAGCACATACATCACCACACGGCTGACCGGTCGCAGACGACTTCACGTGGCGGCCCCCGCACCCCACGAGGTGTTCCCACCAGCGGATTGACGGGCCACGGCACGGCTCTTTTCATCGTCACCACTCGCGGCATTCCGCTCCGCCGAAAAACCCCGAAAAGGTGATCCGCCGTGCTTGACCTCGAACGCATCGGAATTCCCAGAGCCCTTGCCTGGGGATTTCTCGGAGTTCTCATATTCATGATCGGTGACGGTGTCGAATCCGGATATCTCTCGCCGTATCTCCTCGACCAGGGCTTCCCGAAGGGCCAGGTGGCGCTGCTGTTCACCGTCTACGGGGTGACGGCCAGCATCGCGGCGTGGTTCTCGGGGGCGCTGTCCGACCTGTGGGGGCCGCGCCGGGTGATGCTGCTCGGGCTCGGCATCTGGGTGGCGCTGCAGGTCTTCTTCCTCGCCGTGGCGATCCCGGCCCAGAACATGGGGCTGCTGCTGGCCGGCTACGGACTGCGCGGCTTCGGGTATCCGCTCTTCGCCTACGGCTTCCTGGTGTGGGTGACCGCGGTGACCCCGCCGCGCCGGCTCGGCTCCGCCGTGGGCTGGTTCTGGTTCGCGTTCACCGGCGGACTGCCCACGCTGGGCTCGCTGTTCGCCAGTTTCACGGTTCCGTGGGTGGGGGCCTACCGCACCCTGTGGATGTCGCTGGCGCTGGTCGTCGCCGGTGGGCTGATCGCCCTGCTGCTGGTGCGCGAACCGAGTGGCCGGACCCGGCTCGCCCCGGCCGGCGAGCGTCCCGTGGCCACGCTGCTCGGCTCCCTCGCGATCGTCTGGCACGAGCCGCGGATCGGCGCCGGGGCGGTGGTGCGCGCGGTCAACACGGCGGCGCAGTTCGGGTTCCTGGTCTTCCTGCCGGTGTTCTTCACCGACACGCTGGGCTTTTCCCTCGCCCAGTGGCTGCGGCTGCTGTCGGCGATGTTCGCCACGAACATCTTCTTCAACCTGCTCTTCGGCGTCCTCGGCGACCGCATCGGCTGGCGCCGCACCGTCGCCTGGTGCGGTGGCGTGGGCTGCGCGGTGACGACGCTGCTGCTGTACTACGGGACCGTGGCCGCCGGGCACGACTACCCGCTCGCGCTGCTGCTGGTGAGCCTGTTCGGCGCGACGCTCGCCGGCTATGTGCCGCTGTCGGCGCTCATTCCGTCGATGGCGCCCCGGCACAAGGGCCAGGCCATGTCGGCCCTCAACCTCGGAGCCGGCGTCAGCACGTTCCTGGGTCCGGCCGTGGTGGGGCTCTTCCTGGGGCCGCTCGGGGTGGAGGGCGTGATGTGGGTCTTCGCGCTGATGTACGCGGGGAGCGCGGTGCTGACGGTGTTCCTGAAGCTGCCGCGGGAGGCCGCGGGCGCGGCGGCCGAGGGTGCGGTCGCGGCGCGCGAGGCGACGACGGCGCAGTGACTCAGATCACACTGACGGCTGTCACGTGGGGCCGGGCCGGTACGTCGTATGAGTGCAACCGACCACGACGCACAGGGAGCTCACCGATGGACGCTCGGCTGAACCTCTTCGAAAACCCGGTGACGAACAAGCTCATCCGGTACTTCAACTCGGCCGGAAAGGTGATCGACGACTCCTCGCTGCCCGCCGCGACGCAGGAGTTGGTGAAGATCCGGGCCAGCCAGATCAACGGCTGCGGCTTCTGCACCGACATGCACACCAAGGATGCCGCGGCCGCGGGGGAGACCGCGGTGCGCCTCCACCTCGTCGCGGCCTGGCGGGAGGCGACGGTGTTCACCGAGGCCGAGCGCGCGGCCCTGGAGCTGGTGGAGGAGGGGACGCGGATCGCGGACGCGGCGGGCGGTGTGCCGGACGAGGTCTGGGCGAACGCCGCCAGGCACTACGACGAGGAGCAGCTCGGCGCGCTGGTCGCGCTCATCGCCCTGATCAACGCCTACAACCGGGCGAACGTCCTCGTCCGGCAGCCGGCGGGCGCGTACGAGCCGGGCATGTTCGGCTGACGAGGCGTCCGGCCCCGCCCGTGCGGGGCCGGTTCGGCCGGGGAGCCGAGTTCCGAGAGCGGCGGCGGCCGGGGTCACGTCCCGGACGCCGCCGTTGGGCCATGCGGAGGGCGCGTCCCGGCTCCGCCGGGTGACTGGCCGCTCGGCCGCCGGGTACGCGGGGGAGTAGTCCAGGAGCCACCGTCGACCGACTGGCCGGAGGACGCCATGACCGACCCGTACCACGACCCGGTGCATCCGGGCCCGACACCCGGCCCGCATCCGCAGCAGCCGTACCCCGCCTCACCGTCGGAGCCCCCGCCGACACCCCAGCCGCCGGGCCCGGGCC
>NZ_PQSS01000068.1 GCF_002920535.1 Streptomyces sp. Ru71
CGGCTCAGCGGTGGTCGCTGCCCTCCGACTGGGTCGCCGCGCGGCCGGCCTCCAGGCGGGCCACCGGGATGCGGAACGGGGAGCAGGAGACGTAGTCCAGGCCGACCTCGTGGAAGAAGTGGACCGACTCCGGGTCGCCGCCGTGCTCACCGCAGACGCCGAGCTTCAGGTCGGGGCGGGTCCGCCGGCCCGCTTCCGCCGCCAGCTTCACCAGGGAGCCGACGCCGTCCTTGTCGATCGTCTCGAAGGGGGAGACGCCGAAGATGCCCTTCTCCAGGTACGCCGTGAAGAAGGACGCCTCCACGTCGTCGCGGCTGAAGCCCCACACCGTCTGGGTCAGGTCGTTCGTACCGAAGGAGAAGAACTCCGCCGCCTCCGCGATCTGCCCCGCCGTGAGCGCGGCGCGCGGCAGCTCGATCATCGTGCCGATCGCCAGCTTCAGCTCCGTGCCCGTCGCCGCCTGCACCTCCGCGATGACCCGGTCGGCCTCCTCGCGGACGATCTCCAGCTCCTGGACCGTGCCGACGAGCGGGATCATGATCTCGGCGCGCGGGTCGCCCTTGGCGGACTTGCGCTCCGCCGCGGCCTCCGCGATCGCGCGGACCTGCATGGTGAACAGGCCGGGGATCACCAGGCCCAGGCGTACGCCGCGCAGGCCCAGCATCGGGTTCTGCTCGTGCAGGCGGTGGACCGCCTGGAGCAGGCGCAGGTCGTTCTCGTGCGGCTCCTGGCGCGACTCCGCCAGGGCCACGCGGACCGACAGCTCCGTGATGTCGGGGAGGAACTCGTGCAGCGGCGGGTCGAGGAGGCGGATGGTGACCGGGAGGCCGTCCATCGCCTCGAAGAGCTCGACGAAGTCCTTCTTCTGAAGGGGGAGGAGGGCCTTGAGGGACGCCTCGCGCTCCTCCTCCGTGTCCGCCAGGATCAGGCGCTCCACCAGCTCGCGGCGGTCGCCGAGGAACATGTGCTCCGTGCGGCACAGGCCGATGCCCTGGGCACCGAAGCGACGGGCGCGCAGCGCGTCCTCGGCGTTGTCCGCGTTGGCGCGCACCCGCAGCCGGCGCTTGCGGTCGGCGAAGGCCATGATGCGGTGGACGGCCTCGACCAGCTCGTCGGCGTCGTCGGCGCCCGCGTGCATGCGGCCCTCGAAGTACTCCACGACCGGCGACGGGACGACCGGGACCTCGCCGAGGTACACCTTGCCCGTGGAGCCGTCGATGGAGATGACGTCGCCCTCTTCGACCACGTGGCCGCCCGGTACCGTCATCCGGCGGCGCTTGGTGTCGACCTCCAGCTCCTCCGCGCCGCAGACACAGGTCTTGCCCATGCCGCGCGCGACGACGGCCGCGTGGGAGGTCTTGCCGCCGCGCGAGGTGAGGATTCCCTCGGCGGCGATCATGCCGTCCAGGTCGTCGGGGTTGGTCTCGCGGCGGACCAGGATGACCTTCTCGCCCGAGCGGGACCACTTCACCGCGGTGTAGGAGTCGAAGACCGCCTTGCCGACGGCCGCGCCCGGCGAGGCCGCGATGCCGCGGCCGACCTGCTGGACCTTGGCCTTCTCGTCGAAGCGCGGGAACATCAGCTGCGCGAGCTGGGCGCCGTTGACGCGCTGGAGGGCCTCGGCCTCGTCGATCAGGCCCTGGTCGACGAGCTGGGTGGCGATGCGGAACGCGGCGGCCGCGGTGCGCTTGCCGACGCGGGTCTGCAGCATCCACAGCTTGCCGCGCTCGATGGTGAACTCGATGTCGCAGAGATCCTTGTAGTGGTTCTCAAGGGTCTCCATGATCTGCATGAGCTGGTCGTAGGACTTCTTGTCGATCTTCTCCAGGTCCGCGAGCGGGACGGTGTTGCGGATGCCCGCCACCACGTCCTCGCCCTGCGCGTTCTGGAGGTAGTCGCCGTAGACGCCCTGGTGGCCGCTGGCGGGGTCGCGGGTGAAGGCGACGCCGGTGCCGGAGTCCGGGCCCAGGTTGCCGAAGACCATCGAGCAGACGTTGACCGCGGTGCCCAGGTCGCCGGGGATGCGCTCCTGGCGGCGGTAGAGCTTGGCGCGGTCGCCGTTCCAGGAGTCGAAGACCGCGCGGATGGCGAGGTCCATCTGCTCGCGCGGGTCCTGCGGGAAGTCCCGGCCGGTCTCCTTCTTCACGATCTTCTTGAAGGTGGTGACCAGCTTCTTGAGGTCGGCGGCCTCCAGCTCGGTGTCGACCGTGACCTTCTTGGCCTCCTTGGCCTTGTCCAGCGCCTCCTCGAAGAGCTCGCCGTCGACTCCGAGGACGGTCTTGCCGAACATCTGGATGAGGCGCCGGTAGGAGTCCCACGCGAAGCGCTCGTCACCGGCCTGGTCGGCGAGGCCCTTCACGGACTTGTCCGAGAGGCCGATGTTGAGGACGGTGTCCATCATGCCGGGCATCGAGAACTTGGCGCCCGAGCGGACCGAGACCAGCAGGGGGTTGTCGGCCTGGCCGAGCTTCTTGCCCATGCGGCTCTCCAGCGCGTCGAGGTGCGCACTCACCTCGTCACGCAGTGCCGCCGGAGCCTCGCCGCTCTCCAGGTAGACCTTGCAGGCCTCCGTGGTGATGGTGAAGCCGGGCGGGACCGGAAGGCCCAGGTTCGTCATCTCGGCGAGGTTCGCGCCCTTTCCGCCGAGGAGGTCCTTGAGGTCCTTGTTGCCCTCGGTGAAGTCGTAAACGAACTTCACGCCCTCAACGCTGTTGCCCGACGCGGGTCGCTGCTGATCTTTGTTTTCCGACACGGGTCTCGACTCCTCGAGGACGCGGTGGCTGCCCTGACGTCGAGGAACATACCCAGATCGAAGGCTCATGGGTACGTCTACTTGCACGTCATGCGCCCGTAACCAGTCGTCCGCCAGCGGATCGAAAGTCAAGGCTTGGCAAGCAACCGAGAGTTTTTGTTTTCACTTCTTGAACGCATCAACACCCGTAGACCTTGGCTGTCGCTCACATGAGCGGCTTTCGGCACGTCTGAGTTCGCCCGATGAACGATCAAAGGGTGGCACTCAGTGCCACCCCTTTCAGAAGTGCAGTCGCCCTCGAATCGCTCATCTGAGCGCAACCCTTATCAGGGGTGGCGAGAATCACGCTCCCACACGGGGCGCGATTTCACCATGCGGACGGGTATCCGTGACGGCCGACCATCACACGGCACAGCCGTCACACGACCGGGCCGTCACACGCCCAGCGCCCGCAGCCGCTCCTCCGCCCGTTCCGGCGCGTACAGGTGCTCCACGACCAGAGCCCCCGCGCCCAGCAGCGCCGCCCGCTCCCCGAGCCGGGAGGTCACCACCTCCAGATGAGCGGTGGAGCGCGGCAGCGCCCGCTGGTACAGCAGCTCGCGCACGCCGGTGAGGAACGGCGTTCCGGCCAGGTCCCCGGCGATCATCAGCACGCCCGGGTTGAGCAGGGTGACCACCGTCGCCAGCACCTCGCCGACCCGGCGCCCCGCCTCCCGCGCCAGCCCCACGGCCTCCGGATGCCCGGCCGCCAGCAGCTCCCGCACATCCGAGCCGGACGCCGCCGGCACCCCGGCCTCCGCCAGCCGCCGCGCCACGGCACCGCCGCTCGCGACGGCGGCCAGACAGCCGTAGGAGCCGCACCGGCACAGCGCCCGCTCCCCCTCGGGCACCCGGATGTGCCCGATGTCGCCGGCGCCGCCGTCGATGCCCCGGTAGATGGAGCCGTCCACCACCACGCCGGCGCCGATTCCCGTCGACACCTTGACCAGCGCGAACGCCGAGCAGTCCGGGTAGCCGGCGCGCTGTTCGCCGTACGCCATGAGGTTGGCGTCGTTGTCGACGAGCACCGGGACCGACGTCGGGCCGGTGTGCTCGGCGAAGGCGCGGGCCAGGCGGCCCCTTATGTCGTAGCCGTCCCAGCCCGGCATGATCGGGGGCTGGACGACGCGGCCCGAGTCGCTGTCCACCGGGCCGGGCACGGCCAGCCCGATGCCGCACACCTCCTGCGCGCCGCGCCCGGAGCGCGCGAGCAGTCCGGCGAACCAGCGGCCCAGCTCGCCCAGCACCGCCTCGGGGCCGTCCTCGACGACCAGGGTCCCGGTGTGCTCGGCGAGCAGCTCGCCGGTCAGGGTCAGCAGGGCGGCCCGGGCGTGGCGGGTGTCCAGGTCGGCGGCCAGCACCACCGCGTGCTCGTCGTCGAACTCCAGGGTGATGGAGGGGCGCCCGCCCAGCGGTGAGCCGACCGGTCCGCCGGCGCCCTCGCGCAGCCAGCCGGCCCGGAAGAGCCGGTCCAGGCGCTGGCCGACGGTCGCCCGGGACAGTCCGGTCGCCTGCTGAAGGGCCCCGCGGGTGGTGGCGCGGCCGCTGCGCACGAGTTCGAGCAGATCTCCCGCGCCGGCCTGGTTCCCGCCGCGTCCGGTCCTGCCGGGCCGTCCCGTCATGCGCACCCCCTTGTGTTTCCCCATCGTGCATTACATAGTGAGTTTTGCGTGTTAAATAGACGTAACCCTTCGGTGGTCCCGGCCGATCCGCTCGGCCGCACGTCTTTCGGGGAGTCCCGAGTGGATCGCACCGCGCAGGCCGGGCCGTCCCGTGTGGACCGCACCGCGCAGCTCACCGCCGCCCGCGGCACCGAGCCGGATATCGCGTACGATCCGCCCCCCGTCCCCTGCGACCTGCACCGCAGCGCCGCCGCGGTGCTGGAGGCCAACTGGACCGGCGCCTCCACCGTGCCGTCGAAGCGCCTGTACCCGCACCAGTGGTCCTGGGACTCGGCGTTCATCGCCATCGGGCTCAGGCACCTCTCCGCGTTACGGGCACAGACCGAGCTGGAGACGCTGCTGGCCGCGCAGTGGGGCGACGGGCGAGTGCCGCACATCGTGTTCAACCCGGCCGTCCCCCTCGACGCCTACTTCCCCAGCCCCGACTTCTGGCGCTCCTCCACCGCCGGACGCACCGCCGGCGCCCCGCGCACGGTACAGACCTCGGGCATCGTCCAGCCACCGGTGCACGCGCTGGCCGCCTGGCTGGTGCACCGCGCCGACCCGGAGCTGTCCCGGGCGCGCGGCTTCCTCGCCCGGGTGTATCCGAGGCTGGCCGCCTGGCACCGCTATCTGCTGCACCGGCGGGACCTGGGCGGGGCGGGACTGGTGTCCGTGGTGCACCCGTGGGAGCAGGGCATGGACAACAGCCCCTGCTGGGACGCCCCGCTGGCCCGCGTCAGGCCCGCCCCGGCCCGCTCCTTCCGCCGCGCCGACCTCGACCACGGCGCCGCCGAAGACCGGCCCACCGACCTGGACTACGGGCGGTACGTGCGGCTGGCGACCGACTACCGGGATCGCGGATACGCCGACGGCCACGGTGACTTCGCCGTCGAGGACCCCTCCTTCAACGCCCTGCTCATCGCCTCCGAGCACGCCCTCGCGCGGATCGCGCACGAACTCGGCGCTCCCGGCACGGCCCGGCACGCGCGTGCCGAGCGGCTGACCGGGGTGCTCGTGGAGCGGCTGTGGGACCCGGGACGGGGCATGTTCTTCTGCCGGGACGTCGTCACCGGCGAGCAGATCGGCGAGCGCGGGGTGTCCGGGCTGATCCCGCTGCTGCTGCCGGCGCTGCCCCGTGAGCAGGTCACGGCCCTGGTCGCGACGCTCACCGGCCCGCACTTCGGGCTGGGCACCACCACCCGCCTGGTGCCCAGCTACGACCTGCTCGGCGAGTCCTTCGACCCGCACCGCTACTGGCGAGGCCCGGCCTGGTTCAACACCGGCTGGCTGATCGAGCGCGGGCTGAGAACCCACGGCGAGCGGGAGCGGGCCGACGCCCTCGCGGAGGCGCTGCCGGCCATCGCCGCCGCGTCCGGTTTCGCCGAGTACGTCGACCCGTACACCGGCGAGCCGTGCGGGACACGGGACTTCGCGTGGACGGCGGCGCTGGCGCTCGACCTGGTGCACGGCACGGCGGGGCGGGCCCCGGGCGCGGGCGTGTCCCCGGCGGCCGGCGAGACGTTCGGCAAGAGCAGCGACAGGGACTCAAGGGGAGGGGAGAGGGGATGACGGACCGGAATCATCTGCTCGTGCACGGGGGGACGTTCGCCGCGGTGGGTGACGGCGGCGACATCACCGCAGGGCGGGGCGGGCACCTGCCCGCCGGGCTGTTCGTCCGGGACGGACGGCATCTGAGCCGCTGGCAGCTGACCGTGGACGGCGCGGTCGCGGAGGTGCTGACGCCGGTCGCGGACGGCGGAGACGGCGCGCGCTGTGTGCTCGTCCCGCGCGGCGGCCGTAACGAGCCGCCCGCGTACACGCTGTTCCGGGAGCAGGCCGTCGGGGACGGTTCGTTCGTCGAGGCGCTGCGTGTGGTCGGCAACCGGCCGGTGCCGACGACGGTACGGCTCGCCCTCACCGTGGACGCCGACTTCGCCGACCAGTTCGAGCTGCGCTCCGACCACCGCACCTACGCCAAGCTCGGCGTCGTACGCTCCCGTCAAGTGCTCGACGACGGGCTGGAGTTCAGCTACCGGCGCGGTGCGTGGCGCTCGTGCACGACGATCACCGCGGACCCGGCGCCGGACGCCGTCGAGGAGACCGGCACGGGTGCGCGGCGCCTGCTGTGGACGCTTCAGCTGCCGGCGCACGGCACGGCCGAGCTGACCCTGCGGGTGATGGCCCGGCCGCACGGGGAGAAGCGGGCGCTGCGCGTGCCGCGCTCCCCGCGGTCGGTGACCGAGCGGCGGCTGGCCGAGGAGGAGCGGTTCCTGGAGGGCGTGGCCTTCCCCACCGGCTGGCCGGAGCTGGCCGCGGCCTGCGCGCGGGGCCTGGCCGACCTGGCGGCGCTGCAGGTGCCGGCCCGCGGACCGGACGGCGAGGAGCTGCGCGTCCCGGCCGCCGGCGCCCCGTGGTTCCTCACCCTGCTCGGCCGGGACGCCCTGCTGACCTCGCTGTTCACCCTCCCCTACCGGCCCCGGCCGGCCGCCGACACGCTCCTCGCGCTCGCCGCGACCCAGGCGGGCGAGGACGGCGCGGCGCCGGTCGCCCAGCCCGGCAAGATCGTGCACGAGGTACGGCACGGAGAGCTGGCGCACTTCGGGCAGGTGCCGTACGCCCGCTACTACGGCTCGGTCGACGCCACCCCGCTCTTCCTGGTCCTGCTCGGCGCGTACGTCGAGCAGACCGGCGACACCGGCCTGGCCGTCCGGCTCCAGCCGCACGCCCGCGCGGCCGTGACCTGGATGCTGGACCACGGCGGGCTCACCTCCCGCGGCTATCTGGTCTACCGCGCCGACCGGGGCGGCCTGGCCAACCAGAACTGGAAGGACTCCCCCGGCGCGATCTGTTCCGCCGACGGCACCCGGCCCGCCGGCCCGGTGATGGCGGCGGGCGCCCAGGGCTACGCGTACGACGCGCTGCGCCGCACGGCGTGGCTGGCGCGCACGGTGTGGCACGACGAGGTGTACGCGGCGCTGCTGGAACAGGCCGCCGCCGACCTGCGCGACCGCTTCCAGCGAGACTTCTGGATGCCGGAGCACGACTTCCCGGCGCTGGCCCTGGACGGGGCGGGCCGCCGGGTCGACGCGCTGGCCTCGGACGCCGGGCATCTGCTGTGGTCGGGGCTGCTGGACAAGGAGTACGGCGAGCAGGTCGGCCGGCGTCTGCTGGAGCCGGACTTCTTCTCCGGCTGGGGCGTGCGCACGCTGGCGGCGGGGCAGCCGGCGTACCACCCGCTGTCGTACCACCGGGGTTCGGTGTGGCCGCACGACAACGCGCTGATCGCGCTCGGCCTGGCGCGCTACGGCCTGCACGACGAGGCCCGCGCGGTGGCGGGGGCGCTGGTCGACGCGGCGACGGCCGGCGGGCACCGGCTGCCGGAGGTGCTGGCGGGGTACGGGCGGGACACGCATGCGGAGCCGGTGCCGTATCCGCATGCGTGCCTGCGCGAGGCCCGCTCGGCGGCGGCACCGCTGGCGCTGCTCACTGCCGTGGGGGCCGTGGGGGTGCTGTCACCCGCGTGAGGGGTTACTGGACGTCGACGAAGTCCAGGCGGCTGTAGCTGTAGAAGCGGTAGAGGTCATCGCCTGCGTACCTGGCCTGCCAGTCGCCGTCCTTGGCCGCTGTGAAGGTCATGGTGAAGCTGCCGTCCTGGCCTGTGGTGGTGGCGCCGACCCCGCGCCAGGTGGTGGTGCCGTACTCGCGGAAGTAGATGCCGATCCGTTCGCCCGGCAACGCGTACCACACCGCGGGGTTCACGCCTTCGTACTTCTCGCTGAGCTTGCCGGTGACGGTGATCGGGGCACCCGCCTTGACCGGCTCCGGGTTCGCGTTGAACTCGGGGAACGCCGTCATGGTGCGCGCCCCGTACGCGGCCGGGGAGGCGGTGCCGGCCGGGATGTCCTTGGTCCCGGCGAACTGGAACCGCCAGTCGCCAGGGCCCGGGTAGGGCATGTTCTCGGCCGTGACGGTGCGGGAGCTGTTCCCCGCCGTGGCAGGGCTGTCGAGGGTCTGCTTGGTGACCCAGTCCGTGGTCCCCTTGGCCTTGAACTGGACGTTCACTGTGAGGGTCGTCGCCGCCGGGAGGTCGTACCGGTCGAAGATGCCCGACACCGTGACCTTCTTGTACGGGCTGACGGTGATGGCGAGGTTCCTGTGGAAGCCCGCGCTCGTCGTCGGGTCCGAGCTGAAGGTCGTACGCGTGCCCCACAGCCACGGCGTTTCCGGGAGAGCGGCCAGCTTCGGCTGGGTGCCGTAGATGGGGACCTGGACGGTGAACCGCCCGTCCTCACCCGCCGTGAAGTTCCGTTCCCTGTACCACGTGGAGTTGTAGGCCTTGTACACCTCCATCGCCGTCCCGAGGGGCACCGGCCTGGAGACGCCGTCGCGGTACCGGTAGGTGGCCCGGCCGGTCAGCGGGGCGTCGGTCCCGTCCGGGCCGGTCACCTTGGGCGAGTCCAGCGTGATGGTGGTCTCCGCGATGGGAACGACGACATAGCGGGCCTGACCGTGTGAGGGGTCCGCGCCGGCCGGACGGACGGCCACCCTGACGTCGTTCTGCCACGTCCTCTTGTCCTGCTTCTCCGTGCCGGTGAAGGTGAAGGGCACCTCAAGGTGTCCCGCGGCGTCGGTGGTCACCCCCGTCCTCGCCGCAGTCGTCTCCACCACGAGGCGGCCGTTCACCATCGGCTTCTCGGAGTCGTCACGCGGGTCGCGCAGCGTCGCGTCCGCCTTGAGGGTGACCGTCCTGTGCTCCAGGTCCGGGGTGCCGATCACGTCGAACGTCTTGACCAACGGGATCAGGTGGTAGTCGAGGACGGCCTCGTCCTTGTGCAGGACCGTTTCGCCCCCGGTGCCCGCGTACTCGACGTCCACGGCGTACCGGCCCAGGTCCGCCAGGCGCAGCGCAGAGGTCTTGACGGCGGTCCCACCGGAGTCGGCGCCGAATTCGGTGACGGTCGCCACCGGGGCGTCGGTGCCCTCCTTGCGCAGGACCACCTTCAGGTCCTCAGGCGGCGTGCTGGTACCGAAGTCCACGTAGACCCGGGTGTCGTCCGTCCGCACCGAGGGCCCGTTCGGATACGGGTCGGCCGCCTGCGCCGCCGTCGGCATCGCGAGGAGGCCGCCGAGCGCGCCGAGCGTGCACAGCGCCGCGAGGGTGCGTCTTCTCATGTGTCTCCCCCCAGGGATTCAAGATCCAATCAGCTTCCAGACCTCCGCTGGGGACGGAAGGTTGTACGGAACCGGAGCATTTGTTGGACGTCCGTTTGCCGGGTGTTTGCCCACCCGGCTGAACGCCCCCCGAGGCCCCGCCGTACGCAAGGACGACACCGCGCCGGCCCCCGACGGAAGGACCCCGGGTTGTCCCAGGACACCAGCACGCGCGAGCTGGAGGAGAGCGCCGAGGCGGACGTCGCCGCCCCGCCCTCCCCCGTCGCCCGGCGCCTCCTCCGCCTCCCGCGTCTGCGGCCCCGCCTGGCCACATGGCGCACCCGGCATCCCTCCGCCGCCCGGGCCCTGTCCGTCACGCTCACCGTGCTCGCCGCCCTCCTCGTCCAGGTCGCCCTGGAGATGCCGAACACCCAGGCCGGGCTGCGGCCCGCCGCGTTCGTACGGCTGCCGGCCGAGGCGATCATCGGGGCGGTCGTCCTGCTGCATCTGCCGCGGCGGCCCCGGATCGCCGCGGCAGCGCTCGCCGGGGCACTGGTGGGCTGGCTGGCCGTGCTGGACATGCTGGACATCGGGTTCAAGGAGTATCTGGGCCGGCCGTTCAACATGATCCTGGACTGGGGGCTGTTCGACGACGCCCGCTCGTACGTGGCGGACTCGCTCGGCGGAACGGTGGCGCTGCTGCTCACGGTCGGTGCGATCGCCCTCGTCGTGCTGCTCGTCGTCCTGGTCTCGCTGTCCGCCGTCCGCCTCGGCTCGGTGCTCGTCCGGCACCGGGCGCGCGCGACGCGGGGGGTGCTGATCGCCGGGACGGTGTGGATCACGTGTGCCGCGTTCGGGCTGCAGATCGCCGGCGGGCCGCTGGCCACCCGGCATGCCGCGACCGTCGCCGAGGCCCAGGCCCGTACCGTGCGGGACACGCTGCGGGACGAGGCCGCGTTCGGCAAGGAGGCCCGGGTCGACGCGTTCGGCAACACCCCGCCCGCCCAGCTGGTGCCGGATCTGCGCGGCAAGGACGTGATCTTCACGTTCATCGAGAGCTACGGCCGCAGCGCGATCGAGGACCCGGTCATGGCGCCGGGCGTGGACCGCACGCTCACCGCGAGCACCCAGGCCCTCGCGAAGGCCGGCTTCCACGCGAAGAGCGGCTGGCTGACGTCGGCGACGTACGGCGGCGGCAGCTGGCTCGGCCACTCCACCTTCATGTCCGGCCTGTGGATCAGCAACCAGCAGCGCTACCGCACGGTCATGGCCAGCGACCACCTCAGCCTGACCAAGGTGTTCGCCAAGACCGGCGCGTGGGACACCGTCGGGGTGATGCCGGGCGTGGTGAAGGCCTGGCCGGAGCAGGAGTACTACGGCCTGGACAAGGTCTACAACGCCTTCCAGCTCGGCTACCACGGCCCGAAGTTCAGCTGGTCGACGATGCCCGACCAGTTCGCGCTCCAGCAGTTCCAGCAGCGCGAGCACGGCCGCAAGCGGGACAGGCCGCTGATGTCGGAGATCATCCTCACCTCCAGCCACCAGCCGTGGGCGCCGGTGCCGCGGATGGTCGGCTGGGACCAGCTCGGTGACGGGAAGGTCTACGACGCGATCGAGAAGGCCGGGAAGAAGTCCGCGGACGTCATCGCCGACTCGACCGCCTCCCGCGAGGAGTACGGCAAGTCGATCCAGTACTCGGTGACCGCGCTCACCCAGTGGCTTCAGCGCTACGGCACCGACGACACCGTGCTGGTCTTCCTCGGCGACCACCAGCCGATCGCCCGGGTCAGCGGCAACCACGCCAGCCGGGACGTGCCGGTGTCGATCGTCGCCAAGGACCCGAAGGTGCTGCAGAAGATCTCCGGGTGGGGCTGGACCGACGGGCTGCGGCCCGCGCACACCGCGCCGGTGTGGAAGATGAGCGCCTTCCGCGACCGCTTCCTGACGGCGTACGGGTCCGTCCCCCACCCGTCCGGGCGCTGACCGGCCGCCCTCCCCTGGTGGCTGATCAGCCGCCGGAGGTGTCCAGCTCCGCGTCCTCGGTGACGCCCGCGCAGTCGTAGGGGTCCTTCAGCCAGCCGTCGGGCAGGACGACACGGTTGTTGCCGGAGGTGCGGCCGCGCGGGCCGTCGGCGCCGGCCGGCCAGGGCTGGTCGAGGTCCAGCTCGTCCAGGCCGGCCCGCAGCTCCTCCAGCGTGGAGGTGACGGCGAGCCGCTTGCGCATCTCGGAGCCGACGGCGAAGCCCTTGAGGTACCAGGCGACGTGCTTGCGGAAGTCGATCACGCCCTTCGACTCGTCGCCGAGCCACTCGCCGAGCAGGGTGGCGTGCCGGACCATGGCGTCGGCGACCTCGCGCAGGGTGGGCCGGACGAAGTCCTGGGGGCGGCCCTCGAACGCGGCCACCAGGTCGGCGAACAGCCACGGCCGGCCCAGGCAGCCGCGGCCGACCACCACGCCGTCGCAGCCGGTCTCGCGGACCATGCGCAGCGCGTCCTCGGCGGACCAGATGTCGCCGTTGCCGAGCACGGGAATCTCCGGGACGTGCTCCTTGAGCCGGGCGATGGCGTCCCAGTCGGCGGTGCCGCCGTAGTGCTGGGCGGTGGTGCGGCCGTGCAGCGCGATCGCGGTGACGCCCTCCTCGACGGCGATGCGGCCGGCGTCGAGGTAGGTGAGGTGGTCGTCGTCGATGCCCTTGCGCATCTTCATCGTCACCGGCAGGTCGCCGGCGCCGCTGACGGCCTCCCGCAGGATGGCGCGCAGCAGGTTGCGCTTGTACGGCAGCGCGGAGCCGCCGCCCTTGCGGGTGACCTTGGGCACCGGGCAGCCGAAGTTCAGGTCGATGTGGTCGGCGAGGTCCTCCTCGACGATCATCCGGACCGCCTTGCCGACGGTGGCCGGGTCGACGCCGTACAGCTGGATGGAGCGCGGGCGCTCGCTGGCGTCGAAGCGGATCAGCTGCATGGTCTTGTCGTTGCGCTCGACCAGGGCCCGGGTGGTGATCATCTCGCTGACGAACAGCCCCTTGCCGCCGGAGAACTCCCTGCACAGGGTGCGGAAGGGCGCGTTCGTGATCCCCGCCATGGGGGCGAGCACGACGGGCGGCTGGACGGTGTGCGGGCCGATCTTCAGGGGCGCGGCGGTCGTGGGCATTCCCCCATTCTGACCCATCGGCCTGCACGCCATCGACATTGATCATGTAGCGGCCATTAGTTAACCACACTATCGAAATCGGCGTAGCATGGAATCCATGCCCGAGCTCAGCCCCCGTCGCCGTCTGTTCGTCCTCGCGATCTGCTGCATGAGCCTGCTGATCGTGAGTCTCGACAACACGGTCCTCAACGTGGCCCTGCCCGCCATGCAGCGCGACCTGCACGCGACCACGTCGGGACTCCAGTGGACCATCGACGCCTACACCCTGGTCCTGGCCTCCCTGCTGATGCTCGCCGGCTCCACCGCCGACCGCGTCGGGCGCAAGCGGGTGTTCATGGCCGGCCTGGTGGTCTTCACCGTCGGCTCGGTGCTGTGCTCCCTGGCGCCCAACCTCGAACTGCTGGTCGTCTTCCGCATGGTGCAGGCGGTCGGCGGCTCGATGCTCAACCCGGTCGCCATGTCGATCATCACCAACACCTTCACCGACCCGCGCGAGCGGGCCCGGGCGATCGGCGTGTGGGGCGCGGTCGTCGGCATCTCCATGGCGGCGGGCCCGCTGGTCGGCGGGCTGCTGGTGCAGTCGGTCGGCTGGCGGTCGATCTTCTGGGTCAACCTGCCCGTCGGCATCGCCGCCCTCCTTCTCACCCTGCGCTACGTCCCCGAGTCCCGCGCCCCCAAGGGCCGCCGCCCCGACCCGGTCGGCCAGCTGCTGGTCATCGCCCTGTTCGGGTCCCTGACCTACGCCATCATCGAGGCGCCCGCCGCCGGCGCCGGCTCGGTGCTGCCCTTCGCCGCGGTCGCGCTCGCCGCGCTGCTCGGCCTGCTGTGGTACGAGCCCCGGCGCGACGAACCCCTCATCGACCTGCGCTTCTTCCGCTCCGCGCCGTTCAGCGGGGCCACCGTCATCGCGATCAGCGCGTTCGCGGCGCTGGGCGGCTTCCTGTTCCTGTCCACGCTGTACCTGCAGAACGTGCGCGGCCTGAGCGCCCTGCACGCCGGCCTGTGGATGCTGCCGATGGCCGTGCCGACGTTCCTGTGCGCCCCGGTGTCCGGGCGGCTGGTCGGCACCCGTGGCCCACGGCTGCCGCTGCTGATCGCGGGCGTGGCGATGACCGCGAGCGCGGTGCTGTTCGCCGCGTTCGAGGCCGAGACGTCCGATGTCACCCTGTTCATCGGGTACGCGCTCTTCGGCATCGGCTTCGGCTTCGTGAACGCGCCGATCACCAATACGGCGGTGTCGGGCATGCCGCGCACCCAGGCCGGGGTGGCCGCCGCGGTCGCCTCGACGAGCCGGCAGCTGGGGCAGACGCTCGGGGTGGCGGTGGTGGGGGCGGTGCTGGCCACGGGCGTCGGTACCTCGTCGTACCGGGTTGCGTTCGTGTCGGCCGCGGGGCCCGGCTGGTGGGTACTGGTCCTTTGCGGCATGGCGGTGCTGGTGCTTGGCCTGGTGTCCAGTGGGCGTTGGGCGCGTCGGACCGCGTCGCGTGCGGCTGAGAGGCTGGCCTCGGATGAGGTGCGGTCTGTCGTGGGGGCTTCTGAGCGTGCCTAGCCGCGGGTCGTGTGGGGCTGGTCGCGCAGTTCCCCGCGCCCCTTCAGGGCGATTTGTTGCAGCTTCTCAAGACGTGCCCTCGTTTCGTCGTCCGCCGGGACGTAGGTGACCATGCGGGCTCCTACCTCCGGGCCCAGCCACAGGTCCGTGTGGTCCACCACCAGGCGGCCCACGTAGCGGTTGAGGAACTCCTTGCGCTTGGTGCGGTGGGCCACGACCTCGTGGCGGTCCCAGGCCTCGCAGAAGTCGGGGGACCGCTCACGCAGGCGCTTGAGCAGCAGCTTCCAGGCGGGTTCGCCCAGGTGGCCGGCCATCGCGGCGCGGAAGCGGGCCGCCATCAGCCGCTGGGCCTCCTCAAGGTGCACGATCGAGGACTGCCAGTCGGCGTTCGTGTAGGACAGGATCAGGCAGTTGCGGTCCTCGGGCGGGACCGCGTCCAGGTCGCACAGGAGCAGGCCGTAGGTGCGGTTGTAGCCGACGATGTCGTACCGCTCGTTCTGGATCGCCGCCGGGACCGGCTCCAGCTGCTCCAGCAGGGACCGCACCGCGGGCGTCACCGACGGGCAGCTCTGCGCCGGGCTCGGGTCGACGGCGCCGGCCAGCTGGAAGAGGTGGGCGCGCTCGCTGGCGTCCAGCTGGAGGGCACGTGCGAGGGCGTCCAGCACCTGGACGGAGACCTGGATGTCGCGGGCCTGTTCCAGCCAGGTGTACCAGGTGACGCCGACGGCGGAGAGCTGGGCGACCTCCTCGCGGCGCAGGCCGGGGGTGCGGCGCCGGCGGCCGCGGGGCAGGCCCACCTGTTCGGGGGCGATGCGCTCACGGCGGCTGCGCAGGAAGGCGGCCAGTTCGTGGCGGCGGACCTCGGTGCCGCGCTGGGCCGGCGGGGCGTGCTGCGTCTCCTGGGCCAGGATCGTCATGGAACCAGGGTGCCGCCGCGCGGGTCCCGTTTCCAGGTAGTCGTTCTACCAGGATAAGAACACTCTGGTACCAGCCTCGGTGCCCGAGCAGGCTCGGTGGTGTGACCGAGACCATCACCCCACGCCCTGTCCGATCGGACCCCTCGACCCCGTCGGGGCTGAGCGGACCCGGACTGTTCGCGGTGCTGCTCGCCGCGGCACTGCCCCTGATCGACTTCTTCATCGTCAACGTCGCCCTGCCCACCATCGGCCGGGACCTGAAGGCCGGCGAGTCCGTGCTGGAACTCGTCGTCGCCGGGTACGGCGTGGCGTACGCCGTCCTGCTCGTCCTCGGTGGCCGGCTCGGCGACCTGTTCGGCCGGCGGCGGCTCTTCCTCGCCGGGATGGCCGCCTTCGGTGTGACCTCGCTGGCGTGCGGGCTCGCCCCGAACGCCTGGAGCCTGGTCGCCGCGCGCGTCGCGCAGGGCGCCGCGTCCGCCGTGATGCTGCCGCAGGTGCTGGCCACCATCCAGGCGGCCACGTCCGGTGCGCGCCGGGCTCGCGCGATGGGCCTGTACGGCGCCACGGCCGGCCTGGCCATGGTCGCGGGCCAGATCCTCGGCGGTGTGCTGGTCGCCGCCGACCTCTGGGGCACGGGCTGGCGCTCGGTGTTCCTGGTCAACGTGCCGGTCGTGGTCGTGGGCCTGCTGCTGGCCGCGCGCACCGTCCCCGAGACCCGCTCGCAGAGCCCCGAACCGGTCGACGGCCCCGGCACGGTCCTGCTCGCCGTGGCCCTGGTGACCCTGCTGGCCCCGCTCACCGAGGGCCGGGCGGCGGGCTGGCCGCTGTGGACGTGGCTGTCGCTGGCCGCGTTCCCGCCGGCGGCGGCCGCCTTCTGGGCGGTGGAACGCCGGGCGGACCGCGCCGGCCGGACCCCGCTGGTGCCGCCGAGCCTGTTCACGCTGGTGTCGCTGCGCCGGGGACTGGTGCTGATCCTGCCGTTCTCGATCGGCTTCAGCGGGTTCATGTTCGTCGTCGCCGTCGCCCTGCAGCAGGGCGCGGGGCTCGGCCCGGTGGCGGCCGGGCTGGCCCTGGCCCCGCTGGCCGTGACGTTCTTCTTCGCCTCGCTGGCCGGCCCGCGCCTGGTCGCCAGGTACGGCACCCGGGTCGTGACGGCGGGCGCGCTGCTGCAGGGCGTGGGCGTGGCGCTGATCGCGCTGGCGGCCTGGCGGTCCTGGCCGCACCTGGGCTTCCTGGAAATGCTGCCGGGTACGGCGGTCGCGGGGGTCGGCCAGGCTCTGCAGCTGCCCGTCATCTACCGGGTGGTGCTGTCGGAGGTCCCGCCCGCCCGGGCCGGCGTCGGCAGCGGCGTGATGGGCACGACCCAGCAGGCGTCCCTGGCGCTGGGTGTGGCGGCCCTGGGCACGCTCTTCCTGTCCCTGGTGCCGAACGCCGGCATGCGCGACGCCCTGATCACGGCCCTGCTGGTGCAACTGTCCGGGGTGGCCCTGACGGGCCTGCTGAGCCTACGGCTACCACGAAGGGTCGGCTGACGGCCTGGCCCGGCATACGGCTACGGCAACCTTTCCGGCCGGCTCAGCGCCGGGAGGTCACGGGCACTTCCGCCGACTCGGCGCCGGGAGATCACGGGCGCTTCTGCCGGCTCGGCGCCGGACGCCGCGGCCATGCCCACCGGCTCAGCGCCGCAGGCCCCGGGCGCTCGCCTCGGCTCCGGGCCGCAGCCCCGGTGCACTCCCGTCCGCTCCGGCCCACAGCCCCCTGGGCACGGCCGTCCAGTCAGCGCCGCAGGCCACGGGCACTTCCGCCGACTCGGCGCTGCAGGCCGCGGCCACGGCCACAGGCTCAGCACCGCAGGCCCCAGCCCGCGGGCCCCAGCCCCGCCCACAGGCTCAGCGCCGCAGAACCCCAGCCACGCCCACCGATACAGCGCCGCAGAACCCCAGCCACGCCCACCGATACAGCGCCGCAGGCACCCGGGCACTCGCCCTCGGCTCCAGGCCGCAGCCCCGGTGCACTCCCGCCCGCTCCGGCCCACACGCCCCTGGCACGGCCGTGCGGTCAGCGCCGCAGGCCCCGTACCAGGAGGTCGGTCAGGGCTGTGAACTCCTCCTCGATGCCGGGGGCGGTCCACTCGCGGGCGTAGCCGGGGTCGTGGAAGCGGGCGGTGGCGTGGAAGACGGCGCGGGCCGTGGCGGCGGGGTCGGCGGCGGTGAAGGCGCCCGTGGCGACGCCGTCCTCGACGATCCGGGCCAGCTGGCCGGTCAGGTCGGCGATGTGTTCCCGGACCACGCCGCCGAGTTCGTCGGTCAGCACGGTGTACGTGGCGAACAGCTCCGGATCGTCGCCCGCCTTGTGCCGCTTGGCCTCGAACAGGGCGGCGAGCCAGTCCCGCAGCCGCTGCTCCGGTGCGCGGTCCTCGGCCACGACGATCCCGGCCAGCCGCTGCGAGGTCCTGTCCAGCCACCGCTTGGTCACGGCCTCGCGCAGTGCCGCCTTGGTGCGGAAGTGCCGGTAGACGCTGCCGTGGCTGACGCCGAGCGCGCGGGCCACGTCGACCACGGTCGCCTTGGCCGGCCCGTGCCGCCGCAGCACCTCCTCGGTGGCTTCGAGGATGCGCTCGGGGGTCAGGGTCTCGCTGGTCGGTGGCATGTCCAAGACGGTACCCGGCACCGGGGTCAGCGCTCGCTGTCGAGGTCGGCCATCTGTCCCGCCGGGTAGCGCTCGCCGGCCGCCGCGTCCTCGGGCACGGCCTTCTCGATCTCCGCGAGGTCGGTGTCGTCCAGCGTGACGTCCAGCGCCCCCAGCGACTCGGTGAGCCGCTCCCGGGTGCGGGCGCCGACCAACGGCACGATGTCCTCGCCCCGGGCGAGCACCCAGGCGATGGCGATCTGGGCGACCGTCACGCCCTTGCGCTCGGCGATCTCGCGCAGGGCGTCCACCAGGTTCAGGTTGTGCCGGAGGTTGTCGCCCTGGAAGCGGGGCGAGTGGGCCCGGAAGTCGTTGCCGGCGAGCTGCCGGTCGCGGGTGAAGTGGCCGGAGATCAGGCCGCGGGAGAGCACACCGTAGGCGGTGATGCCGATGCCCAGTTCACGGGTGGCCGGCAGGATCTCCCGCTCGATGCCCCGGGAGAGCAGCGAGTACTCGATCTGCAGGTCGGCGATCGGAGCGGTGGCGGCGGCCCGGCGCACGGTCTCGGCACCGGCCTCGCTGAGCCCGATGTGCCGGACGTACCCCCGGTCGACCAGTTCGGCGATGGCGCCGACGGTCTCCTCGATCGGCACATCGGGGTCGACGCGGGCGATCCGGTAGACGTCGATGTGGTCGACGCCGAGCCGCTGCAGCGAGTAGGCGGCGAAGTTCTTCACGGCGGCGGGGCGGCCGTCGTAGCCGCTCCAGTTGCCGTCGGGGTCGCGCAGGGCGCCGAACTTGACGCTGACCAGCGCCTGTTCGCGCCGGGCGGCGGGCGCGGCGCGCAGGGCCTCGCCGATGAGCATCTCGTTGTGCCCCATGCCGTAGAAGTCGCCGGTGTCCAGCAGGGTCACGCCGGCTTCCAGGGCGGCGTGGATGGTCGCGACGGACTCCGCGCGGTCGGCGTCGCCGTACAGGGCGGACATGCCCATGCAGCCGAGGCCGAGGGCGAAGACCTGGGGTCCGGTGGTTCCGAGGTTTCGGGTTCGCGTCGTCATGCCACCAGCCTGACATGACAGCTGACAGATTTCAATATCTGTCATTCCATACATGTCAGCGGCGTGGCGTGACGCACCCGTGCGTGTCCGGCGGCACGAAAAAAGCCCACCCGCCCAGCCGGGGGAACCGGATGGGCGGGTGGGCGAAAGAGCGTGCGGGCCGTCGGCCTCAGCAGCCGAGCAGGCGTGCCGCCAGGTAACCCTCGATCTGGTCGAGGGAGACCCGCTCCTGCTTCATCGAGTCGCGCTCACGCACGGTGACCGCGTTGTCGTCCAGCGTGTCGAAGTCGACGGTGACGCAGAACGGCGTGCCGATCTCGTCCTGACGGCGGTAGCGGCGGCCGATGGCGCCGGCGTCGTCGAACTCGATGTTCCAGTGCTGGCGCAGGGCCTGGGCGAGACCCTTGGCCTTCGGGGACAGCTCCGGGTTGCGCGACAGCGGCAGCACCGCGACCTTCACCGGCGCCAGGCGGTGGTCCAGGCGCAGCACCGTGCGCTTCTCCATCTTGCCCTTGGCGTTGGGCGCCTCGTCCTCGACGTAGGCGTCGAGCAGGAAGGCCAGCATGGTGCGGCCGACACCGGCCGCCGGCTCGATGACGTACGGCGTCCAGCGCTCCTGGGCCTCCTGGTCGAAGTAGGAGAGGTCCTGGCCGGAGGCCTTGGAGTGGGACGACAGGTCGTAGTCGGTCCGGTTGGCGACGCCCTCCAGCTCGCCCCACTCGCTGCCGCCGAACTGGAAGCGGTACTCGATGTCGGCGGTGCGCTTGGAGTAGTGGGAGAGCTTCTCCTTCGGGTGCTCGTACCAGCGCATGTTCTCCTCACGGAGACCCAGGCCGGTGTACCAGTTCCAGCGCTGCTCCATCCAGTACTCGTGCCACTTCTCGTCCTCGCCGGGCTTGACGAAGAACTCCATCTCCATCTGCTCGAACTCGCGGGTGCGGAAGATGAAGTTGCCCGGCGTGATCTCGTTGCGGAACGACTTGCCCATCTGGGCGATGCCGAACGGCGGCTTGCGGCGCGAGGTGGTCTGCACCTGGGCGAAGTTGGTGAAGATGCCCTGGGCGGTCTCAGGACGCAGGTAGGCGACGGAGCCGCTGTCCTGGGTCGGGCCGAGGTGCGTCGACAGCAGACCGGAGAACTGCTTGGGCTCGGTGAACTGGCCCTTGTTGCCGCAGTTCGGGCAGTTGATGTCGGCGAGGCCGTTGGCCGGGGCGTGACCCTTCTTCTCCTCGTAGGCCTCCTCCAGGTGGTCCGCGCGGAACCGCTTGTGACAGGAGGTGCACTCGGTGAGCGGGTCGGTGAAGGTGGCGACGTGGCCGGAGGCGACCCAGACCTCGGGGGCCAGGATCACGGACGAGTCGATACCGACCACGTCCTCGCGCGACGTCACCATGTAGCGCCACCACTGGCGCTTGATGTTCTCCTTGAGCTCGACACCCAGCGGTCCGTAGTCCCAGGCGGCGCGCTGGCCGCCGTAGATCTCACTGCACGGGAAAACGAAGCCACGGCGCTTGCTCAGGCTGACGATGGTGTCGATCTTGTCGGCGGCCACGGTGCTCTCTTCATTACGACGACGGGCGACGAAGCGAGATGCTTCCAGCGAATGCTTCAGCGTACCGGCGCGGGCTCCCCCTCAACCAAATCGGGGCCCCTGCGAGAGGGGCAAAACGGGGCCGGTCCGGCCCTCTCAGCAGGCTTGTTGACAACGGTTTCCATGTTTGTTGAAAATGACTGTCATGAACGTACGTCGACGCCTCATATCCGCCGCCGCTCTCACGGCCGCGACCGCCCTCGGGATCGGCACCCTCACCGCCTGCGGCGGCGACA
The DNA here is from genome assembly GCF_002920535.1 of Streptomyces sp. Ru71. Taxonomy (GTDB): domain Bacteria; phylum Actinomycetota; class Actinomycetes; order Streptomycetales; family Streptomycetaceae; genus Streptomyces. The sequence goes on from NZ_PQSS01000068.1 coordinate 20,737, forward strand.
GCGCGGCCGCGGGCAACACGGACAAGTTCGACGTCGTCGCGTCCTTCTACCCGATGGCCTACCTCGCCGAGCAGATCGGCGGCGGCCATGTGCACGTCACCACCCTCACCCAGCCCGGCCAGGAACCGCACGACCTGGAGATCAGCGCCCGGCAGACCGCGCAGCTGGAGGAGTCCGACGCGGTCCTCTACCTCAAGGGCCTGCAGCCCGCCGTCGACGAGGCCGTCGGCCAGTCCGGCGTGAAGACCAAGATCGACGCCGCCTCCCTCACCTCCCTGGAGAAGCACGGCAACGAGGTCGGCGGGCACGCCGCCGAGCACGACCACGAGCACGGCGAGGAGAGCGGCGGCAGGGACCCGCACATCTGGCTGGACCCGGTCCGCTACGCCGAGGTCGCCCGCGGCGTCGGCGCCGCCTTCGCCAAGGCCGACCCCGGCCACGCCGCCGACTACCGCAAGAACACCGACGCGCTGGTCGCCAGGCTCGGCGCGCTGAACACCGAGTTCACCGACGGGCTGAAGAACACGAAGACCAAGGTCTTCCTCACCACCCACGCCGCCTTCGGCTACCTCGCCGAGCGCTACGGACTGACCGAGGAGGCCATCAACGGCCTCGACCCCGAGTCGGAGCCGAGCGCCGCGAGGGTGAAGGAGCTGGAGAAGATGGCGAAGGCCGACGGCGTCTCCACCGTCTTCTACGAGACCCTCGTCAGCGACAAGACCGCCAAGACCGTCGCGCAGGACGCGGGTCTGCGGACCGACGTCCTCGACCCGATCGAGGGCATCACCGAGAAGTCCCGGGGCCAGGACTACCTCCAGGTCATGCGGGCCAACCTCACGGCCCTGCGCACGGCCCTGGGGGCGAAGTGACCGACGAATCGGAGAACGGCATGAGCGAGCCCGCCATATCGATGCGCGGCGTCCGCGCCGAGCTCGGCTCGCGCCTCGTGCTGCGGGGCATCGACCTCACCGTGCACCGCGGCGAGGTGGTCGCGCTGCTCGGCGCGAACGGCTCCGGCAAGTCCACCGCCGTGCGCAGCATCATCGGCCAGGTACCGGTCGGCGCCGGCGAGATCCGGCTGTTCGGCACGGACCGGCGCCGGTTCCGGCAGTGGTCCCGGGTCGGTTACGTCCCGCAGCGCACCACCGCCGCGGGCGGTGTCCCGGCGACCGTGACGGAGATCGTCTCCTCGGGCCGGCTCTCGCGCACCCGGTTCGGCCTGTTCCGCAAGGCGGACCAGGAGGCCGTACGGCACGCCCTGGAGCTGGTCGGGATGGCGGACCGGGCCAAGGACCCCGTCGACGCCCTGTCCGGCGGGCAGCACCAGCGAGTGCTGATCGCACGGGCGCTGGCCGCCGAACCCGAACTGCTGATCATGGACGAGCCGATGGCGGGCGTCGACCTGGCCAGCCAGGAAGTGCTCGCCCGCACGCTGAAACAGCAGGTCGAGGCCGGTGCCACGGTCCTGCTGGTGCTGCACGAACTCGGCCCGCTGGAGCCGCTGATCGACCGGGCGGTGGTGCTGCGCGACGGCTGCGTGCTGCACGACGGCCCGCCGCCCAAGGCCGTCGGCCAGCACGCCCTGCCCGGCCACGACCACGTCCACCCGCACGCACCGGCGGGCACCGAACCTCTTCGCACGGGACTGCTGAGCTGATGGAACTCCTCGACTACGCCTTCATGCAGCGGGCGCTGCTCGCCGCGGTCCTCGTCGGTGTCACGGCCCCCGCGATCGGCATCTACCTCGTACAGCGCCGCCAGCCGCTGATGGGCGACGGCATCGGGCACGTGGCCATGACCGGCGTCGGCCTCGGCTTCCTGCTGAACACCTCGCCGGTGTGGATGGCCACCGCCGTCTCCGCGCTCGGCGCGGTGCTGATGGAGCTGATCCGCTGGTACGGCAGGACCCGCGGCGACATCGCCCTCGCCATGCTCTTCTACGGCGGTATGGCCGGCGGTGTGATGTTCGTGAACCTCGCGCCGGGCGGCTCCAACGCCGGGCTCAACTCGTATCTGTTCGGCTCGCTGTCGACGGTCTCCCCCTCGGACGTGACGGCGATCTCGATCCTCGCGGCCTTCGTGGTCGTGGTCACGCTGGGGCTGCGCCGCCAGCTGTTCGCGGTCAGCCAGGACGAGGAGTTCGCGCGGGTGACCGGGCTGCCGGTGCGGGCGCTGAACCTGCTCACGGCGGTCACCGCCGCCGTCACGGTCACCGTCGCGATGCGGGTCGTCGGCCTGATCCTGGTGTCCGCCCTGATGGTGGTCCCGGTCGCCGCCGCCCAGCAGCTCAGCCGCAGCTTCGCGGCGACGTTCGTGATCGCCGTCGCGATCGGCGTCACCGTGACCATCGGCGGCACGGTCACCTCGTACTACCAGGACGTGCCGCCCGGCGCGACGATCGTGCTGCTGACCATCGCGGCGTTCATCGCCCTCACCGCGCTCGCCGCTCCGCTGGCCCGGCGCCGCGCCCGGGCCCAGGCCGCCGCGCAGCCCGTCGGGGACCCGGCCGAGTGCACGATTCCGGCCGGGCGGGCGGCCGCGGACGAGATCGGCGTCTGACCGCGCCCGGACCGGGCTGGCACAATGGCCCGGCAGGCGCAGACGCCGTCACACCAAGGAGGCAACCGGTGACGACCGCTGGACCGCCCGTGAAGGGTCGTGCCACCCGGCAGCGTGCCGCCGTGGCGGCGGCGCTCGACGAGGTGGACGAGTTCCGCAGCGCGCAGGAGCTCCACGACATGCTCAAGCACAAGGGCGACTCCGTCGGGCTCACCACGGTCTACCGCACCCTGCAGTCCCTCGCCGACGCCGGCGAGGTCGACGTCCTGCGCACCGCGGACGGCGAGTCCGTCTACCGCCGCTGCTCCACCGGGGAGCACCACCATCACCTGGTCTGCCGTTCGTGCGGCAAGGCCGTCGAGGTGGAGGGGCCGGCGGTGGAGAAGTGGGCGGAGGCGATCGCCTCCGAGCACGGGTTCGTGAATGTGGCGCACACGGTGGAGATCTTCGGCACCTGTGCGGAGTGCGCCGCGGGTTGAGCCGGTTCGCCCGATCGCCGTTTCGGGTTCTCGTTCGTCGGCGGGTGCGGGCTCGTCGTGGCTGGTCGCGCCCACGCGGCGGAGCCGCATGGTGATACAGCCCCGCGCCCCTGGGTGGGTCACACCGCCGTTGGGTTCAGACGCGCTGTAGGTGTGTGTCCAGGATCTTGCGCAGGCGGTCCACGTCCTGCGGGGTGCTCGCGCCGCGCTTGGCGAGGATGTTGGCGCAGCGGCCGGCTCGGTCGGGACTGCGGAGGATGAAGACCCGGTCGGACTCGGCGTAGCTGCCGTAGTTGGCCCAGCCGGTGCGGACGTCCGCGTGGGCGCTGACCAGGCGTACGCCCGCCGCGCCGACGGTCACCCGGACCTGGCCGTGGTGCTCGTGCGCCTTGCGCAGCTGGGCGGCCGACAGACGCGGTACGTACAGCATCAGCACGCCCCACACGATCAGCGCGATGCCGATCCCGAGGTTGTCCCGGGGACTCACGACGAGCAGCACCACCCCGATCAGTGCGACCGTCGCCGCCAGCGCCGGGTGGTACAGCAGCCCGAACACGCCTTTCCGCTTGCGCAGGAGCAGCCGGACCGCGTCCGTCATGTCCTGCTGCTCGTGGGTGTACTCCAGCTCGACAGCGTCGTCCTGAAGGACGTCCCGCCCCATGTCCATGACCATGAGGCGGGATCGTACGGCACGGCGCTCAGCTCTCCTGCCGGCCTTCCATGGCCAGCAGTTCCTCGTTGGGGATGGCACCGCCGAAGCGGCGGTCGCGGGAGGCGTACTCCAGGCAGGCCCGCCACAGGTCGCGGCGGTCGAAGTCCGGCCACAGCACGTCCTGGAAGACCATCTCGGCGTAGGCGGACTGCCAGAGCAGGTAGTTGGAGGTGCGCTGCTCGCCGCTGGGGCGCAGGAACAGGTCGACGTCCGGCATGTCCGGGTAGTACAGGTACCGCTGCAGGGTCTTCTCGTTGACCTTGGACGGGTCGAGGCGGCCCGCCTTCACGTCCTCGGCGAGGGCCTGCGCGGCGTCGGCGATCTCGGCGCGGCCGCCGTAGTTCATGCAGAAGTACAGGGTGAGCCGGTCGTTGCCCTTGGTCTGCTCCTGGGCGACCTGGAGCTCCTTGGCGACCGACTTCCACAGCTTGGGCATACGGCCCACCCAGCGCACGCGGACGCCGAGCTCGTCCAGGGTGTCGCGGGTCTTGCGGATGAAGTCGCGGTTGAAGTTCATCAGGAAGCGCACCTCGTCGGGCGAGCGCTTCCAGTTCTCGGTGGAGAAGGCGTACAGCGAGATGCTGCCCACGCCGATCTCGATGGCGCCCTGCAGGACGTCCAGGACGCGCTCGGCGCCGATCTTGTGGCCCTCCGTGCGCGGCAGCCCGCGCTCCTTGGCCCAGCGGCCGTTGCCGTCCATGACGATCGCCACGTGGCCGGGGACGAGCTCGCCGGGGAGCTTCGGGGGCCGCGCGCCGGACGGGTGCGGCTCCGGCGTCCTGTACTCACGGCGCTGACGCCCCAGGAACCCGCGTACGGCCATGTGCTTCTCGTCTCCTTCGGGTGTTTCTACTGTTCCACGTACCGGAGGGAGCGCAGGCCGCGCTCCAGGTGCCAGTGCAGGTAGGCGGAGACCAGTCCGCTGCCCTCCCGGACGTACCGCGGCTCGCAGGCGTCCGCGGTCTCCCAGTCTCCCGTAAGCAGCGCGCCGAGCAGCGCCAGGGTCTGCGGGGAGGGCACGACGCAGCCGGGGACCCGGCAGTCGACGCACAGGGAGCCGCCGGCGGCGACGGAGAAGAACCGGTTCGGGCCGGGCATTCCGCACTTGGCGCAGTCGCCGAAGCTGGGCGCGTAGCCGTTGACGGCGAGCGAGCGCAGCAGGAAGGCGTCGAGGACGAGGTGCGGCGCGTGCTCGCCACGGGCGAGCGTGCGCAGCGCACCCACCAGCAGCAGGTACTGCTGGACGGCCGGTTCGCCCTCGTGGTCGGTGAAGCGCTCGGCGGTCTCCAGCATGGCCGTCCCGGCGGTGTACCGGGCGTAGTCGGTGACGATCCCGCCGCCGTACGGCGCGATGGTCTCGCTCTGGGTGCACAGCGGCAGGCCGCGGCCCACCAGCTCACTGCCGCGGGCGAAGAACTGCACGTCGACGTGGGAGAACGGCTCCAGCCGGGCCCCGAACTTCGACTTGGTCCGCCGTACCCCGCGGGCCACGGCCCGCACCCGTCCGTGTCCGCGCGTCAGCAGGGTGATGATGCGGTCCGCCTCACCCAGCTTCTGGGTGCGCAGCACGATGCCGTCGTCGCGGAACAGACTCATGGACCCATTCTGCCCTCACCGGAAGGCGGGCAGGGGCGACGAGGGGTCGCGCAGCCAGGCGCGGGCGCGCTCGCGCAGGTCGGCGGCGAGGCGGCCGCTGAGGTCGGCGACGGTGACGGCGCGCAGGCTGTCCCGCCAGGCGCGGTCGGCGTCGTACATGACCTGCGCGACGTCGCACGGGCCGGTGCACCGCTCGGCGGGCACCGCGCAGGCGCCGCGCTGCCGGATCTCGGCGCACGCGAAGGAGGGGGCGGTGCCCTCGACGGCCTCGACGACGTCGAGCACGGTGATCCGGTCGGCGGGCCGGGCGAGCCGGAAGCCGCCGCGGGGGCCGGAGGTCGCGGTGAGCACACCCGCCCGCACCAGCGACTTCAGGTGCTTGGCGAGGTAGGCGACGGGCAGGCCGTAGTACCCGGCGAGGGTGGTGCGCGGGACGGCCTCCCGCTCGTCCGCGTGGGTGAGCAGGACGCAGCAGTGGACGGCCCACTCCACGCCTTGGGACAGCTTCATGGGGGGCACGTTACCTGCGCAGGCTCACGGGTCATTGATAGATATCTCATATCGATGTTATCCATGAACCAGACTGGTCGTCTCCGGCTACGGCTCCGCCTACGCGGCCGGCCTGGTCACCGGCGGCCGGCTCGGCGACAGGTACGGCCACCGGCGGATGTTCGCGACCGGCGCGCGGCGCGGCGGGCAGGCGTTGACGGAGTTTCAGGTCAAGCACGACAGCCATTTCCTGTAGCCGGCGGGCGGGGGTAAACCCCCGTAGCGACAGGGCTGTTGGCCGGATGGGGGGACGGGCGGGATTCGGCGAGGCTCATCCGCATGACATCGCATCCGCGTCTCGGCGCGCTCGCCGCCGCCTCCGCCGTCCTGCTGTCCCTCGCCGCGCCGCTCACGGCGACCGCCGCGCCCGCCGGGCACCCGGCGCTCGCCTGGGGGCCGTGCCCCGGGGCCGCGCCCGGCTCCCGGCAGGAGTGCGCCACCGTCACCGTCCCGCTGGACCACGCACACCCGGGCGGACCGACCATCGACCTGGCCGTCTCCCGGGTGCGCAGCGAGCGGCCCGGGGCGCGGCGCGGGGTGCTGCTGCTGATCCCGGGCGGGCCCGGCGGCTCCAGCCTCGACGACCCGTCCGGCAAGGGGCAGAAGCTGCCGCAGGCGGTCCGGGACGTCTACGACCTCGTCGGGTTCGCCCCACGCGGCCTGGCCCCCTCGACCGCCGTGGACTGCGGCCTGGACCACGCCGACCTGGCCGTCTCCCGGCTGCGCCCCTGGCCGGCGGCCGACGGCTCGGTCGCCGGGAACATGGACACCGCCCGCCGGATGACCGACGCCTGCGTCCGCAACGGCGGTGAGCTGCTGCGGCACATGAGCACCGTCGACGAGGCACGCGACATCGACCGGGTCCGGGCCGCGCTGGGCGAGCGGCGGATCTCGGCGTGGGGCGTGTCGTACGGGACGTATGTCGGGGCCGTCTACAACCAGTTGTTCCCGCACCGCACCGACCGGATCGTGCTGGACAGCAACGACAACCCCGACCCGGCCCGGGTCTCCCGCGCCTGGCTGGCCGGGCACGAGCAGGGCGTGGAGGACGTGTTCCCGCAGTTCGCCGAGCGGGTCTCGGCACCGGGCCACCCCCACCGGGTCGCGGACACCCCGGAGGGGGTGCGCGCGGAGTTCCTGCGGCTGGCCGCCGAGCTGGACCGCCGGCCGATCCCCTGGCCCGGCGCCAACCCCCCGGAGCTGAACGGCAACGTGCTGCGCCAGACCATGCTGGACAGCCTCTTCGACCCCGCCCGGTTCGACGACCTGGCCGAGCTGATGACCGACGCCCGCGCGGGCACCCTGCCGCCGGCGCCGGCCGGTCCCCCGGAGCCGGTGCTGCAGAACGTGGCCGCGGTGGGCGCGGCGACGCTGTGCAACGACGTGGCCTGGCCGAAGGACCCGGCGGTGTACCAGAAGGACGTCGACATCAGCCGCAAGGCGTTCCCGCTGACCGCGGGCATGCCGCGCAACGCGCTGCTGTGCGCCGCCTGGCCCTACCCGCCGCGCCAGGCGCCGGTGCGGATCACCGACCGGGGGCCGTCCAACGTGCTGCTGGTGCAGAACGAGCGGGACGCGGGCACGCCGCTCGCCGGGGCGAGGAAGCTCCGCGAGGCGCTGGGCCGGCGCGCGGTCATGGTGACGGTGAACTCCACGGGCCACGAGGCCTACCTGGCCAACGGCAACGCGTGCGGGGACGACACCGTCTCCCGCTTCCTGGAGACGGGCGAGCGACCGGAGGGGGACGCGTACTGCCGGTGAGCCGGGGCCTGGCACCGGCCGGTGAGCCGACCCCCTTGGCCTAGCCCATGAACCCCCGTACGTACCGCCGCTGCCACGGTGTCTCCACCGCGCGGCGGTCGTAGTGGGTGCGCACGTAGGCGACCGCCTCCTCGGCCGGGACGCCGTCCAGTACCGCCAGGCAGGACAGGGCCGTGCCGGTGCGGCCCCGGCCGCCGCCGCAGGCGAGCTCCACGCGCTCGTGTGCCGCCCGCTCCCACGCCTCGGTCAGGACCGTGCGGGCCTGGGCCCGGTCGGCCGGGAGGCGGAAGTCGGGCCAGCGCAGCCAGCGCGACTCCCAGGGCACCTCGGGAGGCCGGCGGCCCAGCAGGTAGACGCCGTAGGACGGCTTCGGGGCGGCCGGATCGTGAGGGCGGCGCAGGCCGCGCCCGCGGACCAGGCGGCCGGAGGGCAGCCGCAGCACTCCGGGGCTGTCCTCGTTCCAACGCTCCTCGCTCGTCATGGAAATCATTCGACCCCGGGCAACCGAATCCGCGCAATCGGTGGTCTGGAGGGCGAGGAGGGTGCTTGATGCAGGCCGAACTGGAGGACCGGTTCCACGATTTCGTCTCCGCCAGGTGGTCACACCTGGTGCGGACCGCCTATCTGCTCACCGGCGACGCACACCACGCCGAGGACCTGACGCAGACGGCGCTGGCGAAGGCGTACCGGTCGTGGCGCCGCGTGGCGCGCAGCGACAACCCGGAGGCGTACGTCCGCCGGATGCTCGTCAGCTGCAACAGCGACCGGTTCCGCAAACGGCGGGTGGCCGAGTCGCTGACGTCGGCTCCGCCGGAGCGGGCGGGGCGCGACGAGGTGGCGTGGTCCGACGAGCGGGGCGCGCTGATGACGGCGCTGGCCGGGCTGCCGCCCAGGCAGCGGGCGGTGGTCGTCATGCGGTACTGGGAGGACCTGTCGGAGGCGGAGGTCGCCGAGGTGCTCGGCTGCTCGCCGGGCACGGTCAAGAGCCAGGCGTCCAAGGGACTGGCGAAGTTGCGTACGTATCCGGGGCTGATGGAGTTCGCCGGCGGGTCCGGCGGGCGAGGAGGCGGCAGGTGAGCGGGGAACAGCACGAGCGGGACGGCGTGTTCGAGGAGCGGCTGCGGCAGCTGCTCTCGGAGGACGCCTACGAGATCCGTCCGGCGCCGGCGCCGTATCCGCAGATCCGGCGGCAGGGCGCGCAGGAGCGCCGGCGGCGCGTCGCGGCGGCCGGGGCGGCGCTGGTGGTGCTGGCGGCGCTGCCGGTGGGCGCGTACGCGCTGGGCGGCGACGGGAAGCGGGCGGCGGACACGGCGGCGGCGCGGCCGTCCGCCACCGCCCCGGTGAGCCACAAGCCGTCGGCGTCCCCGTCACCGACGGGACCGGCGGGGCCCGCCGAGCCCGGCAGGCAGCTGCTGGACGGCATCACGCTCGCCCAGGCCGCGGACGCGCTGGCGAAGTGCATCGCCTACGACGAGGAGAGCGACAGGACGCTGAAGGGTCCGGCGCGCGGCCCCGGCCTGGGCGAGGCCGCCGGCTACCGGATCATCCTGGCCATGCGCAGCACGGGCGACTCCAACGCTCCCGGCGACGGCATGTACGTCGTCGCGGTGAAGGAGAAGCCGCGGGTGACCCGGGTGATCTGCAACATCAGGGACGGCGAGGCGCAGGGGCTGAACGTCAGCGGCGGCGGCGTGGGCGCGGACGAGGCCGGCCCGGTCTCGGCCGACATCAACGGCGGCAAGCTCTACCAGCAGTCCTTCCTCGACAAGGGCCACTGGAAGCTGCCGTTCCGCTGGGGGATCATCGGCACGGTCCAACCGTCGGTGGCCCGGGTGACGGCGTCGTACGGCGGCGGCACGAGCGAGGCGGTCCTGGACCACGGCTGGTTCGTGGCCACCGGCGAGCTGAACCGCCAGGTCACCAGGGCCCCGCACCTGAAGGGCTACGACGGCGCCGGGAAGCTCGTCTACGACTCCGACCGGGATCCGACATACGACAAGACGCTTCCCTAGTTCCGCCGGGTACGGTCGGGTGCAGGAGCCGGTCGCGACCCGCGGCCTCGTCCGCCCCAGCGTCCCAGGGAGCCGTGGATGACCCTGCCCGCCCCGCTGACCGGTGTGGTCCCGCCCGTGTGCACGCCGCTGACGCCGGACGGCGAGGTGGACGCCGGTTCGCTGCTGCGGCTGGTGGACCACCTGGTGGCGGGCGGGGTGCACGGTCTGTTCGTGCTCGGCTCGACGTCCGAGGCCGCGTATCTGACGGACCGGCAGCGGCGGCTGGTCGTGGAGACGGTCGCCGGGCACGTGGGCGGGCAGTTGCCGGTGCTGGCCGGCGCGATCGACATGACCACGCCGAGGGTGCTGGACCAGGTGGCGGCGGCGGTGGCCGCGGGCGCGGACGCGGTCGTGGTCACCGCCCCGTTCTACGCCCGCACCCATCCGGCCGAGATCGAGCGCCACTACCGGCTCGTCGCGGCGGGCAGCCCGGTCCCGGTCCTCGCCTACGACATCCCGGTGTCCGTCCCGGCCCGGCCGCCCGCCGGCCTGGTCCTGCGGCTGGCCGCGGACGGCGTGCTGGCCGGCCTGAAGGACTCCAGCGGTGACCTGGCCGGCTTCCGGGAGATCGTCACCGGCGCCCGCGCCCTTCCCCGCTTCAGCGTGCTCACCGGCTCCGAGCTGGTGGTCGACGCCGCGCTGGCCCTGGGCGCGCACGGCGCCGTGCCCGGCCTCGCCAACGTCGACCCGCACGGGTACGTCCGCCTGGACCGGCTGTGCCGCGCCGGGGACCGGGAGGGGACCCGGCGGGAACAGGAGCGGCTGTGCGCCCTGTACGGCATGGTCCGCGCCGCCGACCCGGCCCGCATGGGCCCCGGCTCCGCGGCGATCGGCGCCTTCAAGACCGCCCTGCACCTGCAGGGCGTGATCACCTGCCCGGCCACCGCGCGGCCGCAGATCCCGCTGTCCCCGCCGGAGGTGAGCGCGGTGGAGGGGTTCCTGGTGGCGGCGGGGCTGCTCTGACCGGCGGGCCGGCGCTGACCGGCGGGCCGGCGCCGACCGGCGCGCTGCCCGAGCCGGAGGGTGTATCGCCCCCAGCCGGACGGCCCCGCCGGGAGGGCCCACCCGCGCCGTTCTACCCCCCGGCTCCCGGCGTCACCAGCCCCGACTCGTAGGCCATGATGACCAGTTGCGTCCGGTCGCGTGCGCCCACCTTGCCCATGATGCGGCTGACGTGGGTCTTCGCGGTGAGCGGGCTCAGGCCGAGGGCGTCGGCGATCTCCGTGTTGTTCAGCCCGCGCGCGACGAGGGTCAGCACCTCGCGCTCGCGGTCGGAGAGGCATGCGGGGCCGGCGGCCGGCGGAAGTGAGGAGCCGCTGCGCAGGAAGCGGGCGATCAGCCGGGCCGTCGGACCAGGGGAGAGCAGCGCCTCGCCCGCCGCCACCGTACGGATCGCGTCGAGCAGGTCGGCCGGGCGGGTGTCCTTGACCAGGAAGCCGGACGCGCCCGCGCGCAGGGCCTCGACGATATGCTCGTCGGTGTCGTACGTCGTCAGGACGAGGACCTTCACCCCGGCCAGGTCGTCGTCCGCGGCGATGATCCGGGTCGCCTCGATGCCGTCCAGGTCGGGCATGCGGATGTCCATCACGACCAGGTCGGCGCGCTCGCGGCGGGCGAGGTCGACCGCCTCCCGGCCGGTCGCCGCCTGCCCCACCACCTCCATGTCGGGGGCGGACTCGACGAGCATGGCGAACGCGGCCCGGACCAGGGTCTGGTCGTCGGCGAGCAGGACGCGGATGGTCACGCGGCTCCTTCCAGAGGCGGTACGGCAGTCACTTCGCTCCTTGCAGAGGCAGTACGGCGGTCACTTCGAAACCGTTTCCGGGCAGCGGGCCCGCGTCCAGCGTGCCGCCGACGCTGCGGGCCCGCTCGCGCATGCCGACCAGCCCGAAGCCGGCATTGCCGCCGCCGGAGCCGGCCCCGTCGTCGGTGACGGTGACCCGCAGGGCGCCCTGTCCGGTGTGCACGCCGACCCGGATGCCGAGGTCGTCGCGTCCGCCGTGGCGCACGGCGTTGGTGAGGGCCTCCTGCACGATGCGGTAGGCGGCGGCGCCGACGGCGGGCGGCACGTCCTTGGCCGAGACGGACAGGTCGACCTCGGCCCCGGCGGCCCGGGCGGCCTCGGCGAGGCCGTCCAGCGCGTGCAGGTCGGGCAGCGGTCCGCGGGCGTCGGGGGTGCCGTGCTCGCGCAGCACCTCCAGGGTGGTGCGCAGTTCGCCGCGTGCGGTGCGGCAGGTCTCGGCGATGTCGTCGAGGGCCTTGGCGACGGTCGCCCGGTCCAGGCGGTCGGGATCGGCGTTCAGGACGTGCGCGGCGACGGAGGTCTGCACGCCGATCAGGGTGATGCTGTGCGCGAGCAGGTCGTGCAGGTCGCGGGCGATGCGCAGCCGTTCCTCGGCGACCCGGCGGCGGGCCTCCTCCTCGCGGGTGCGCTCGGCGCGTTCGGCGCGCTCGACGATGGCGGCGACGTACTGGCGGTAGGAGCGCAGGCTGATGCCGGCGAAGACGACAGCGACCACCCAGCCGAAGATCCGCAGCAGCTCGGCGGCCTGGTGCTTGTTGACGAACACCATGATGCTCATCGCCACGGCCAGGGCGGTGCCGCTGGTGAGCAGGGTCCAGAGGGGACGGCAGGTGACGGCGACGGTGTACAGCGCCACGTACGACGCCGGGACGGGTGCGGTGTGGTTGTAGTCGAGGGCGTGGTACGGCAGCAGCGTCCCGATCACCGCGGCCAGCACCAGCAGCGGATGGCGCCGCCGCCAAAGGTTCGGCACCTGCCCGGCGAGCAGCAGGGTCCAGCCGAGCGCGTCGGGGCGCCGGGCCGGGTCGGTGACCAGGGCGACGACGACGGCGTGGGCGGTGGTGGCGAGCACGAGCAGGAGGTCGTTGCGCCGGGCGTGCCGGGCGGTGCGCGGGTCGCGGTTGATCACCGCCATGATCCGCTCGCCGGGGCGGAGTTTCGGGGCTGTTGGGGGCACGGCCTCATCCTCCGTGAGGAAGGCACCCCTCCGGGAGAGAGGGGCGCCTTCGGTTCAGACGCGTTCCGGCTGCCGGGCCACCGGCTCGGCCTCGGGCGACCGGGACATCCGGCCGGGCCACCACACCTTGCGGCCGAGGGCGACACTCGCGCTGGTGACCAGGTAGGTGCGGACGAGGAAGGTGTCGAGCAGGACGCCGACGGCGATGACGAAGCCGAGTTCGACGAGCTGGACGAGGCCCATGTTCATCAGCACCGCGAAGGTCGCGGCGAGGACCAGGCCCGCGGAGGCGATGACTCCGCCGGTGGTGCGCAGCGCGGTGAGCGCGGCCGCGGCGGGTTCGGCGCCGCCGAGGGACTCCTCGCGCATGCGGTGCATCAGGAAGATGCCGTAGTCGACGCCGAGGGCGACGAGGAACACGAAGGACAGCAGTCCGAGTCCGGGGTCGGTGCCCTCGAAGCCGAGCAGCGGCCCGAACACCAGCCCGCCGATGCCGAGGGCCGCGCCCCATACGGCGACCACGGCGGCCACCAGCATCAGCGGGGCGACCAGGGAGCGCAGCAGGGCGATCAGGATGAGCAGGACGAAGACGAGGACGAGGGGCACGACGACCTTCTGGTCGCGGGCGCTGGCGTCCTTCAGGTCGAGCTGCTGGGCGCTGGGGCCGCCGACGTAGGAGCCGTCGAGCCTGTCGCGCAGGGCTTCGATGGTGCGTGTCTCGGCGGCGGTCTGCGGCGGGGCGGAGGCGGTGACGGACAGCTCGGTCCAGCCGTCCGCGGTGCGGCCGAGGCGGGCGCCGGCGACTCCTTCGGTGTCACGTGCCGCGGCGAGGGCGGCGGCGGCGCGGTCGGCCGGGGTCATGACGGTGATGGGCTGGCTGGAGGTCTCGGGGTAGGCCTCGGCGAGGGCCAGCATGGCGGTGACGGCCTCCGGCCGGTCGACGAAGGTGTCCTCCTGCTTGATGGTGCCGGGCAGGTTGAGGGCGCCGAGGGCGAGCGCGCCGAGCGCGACGGCGCCGGAGACGAGGACGGCGACCGGGCGGCGTCCGGCGGAGCTGCCCATCGCGGCGAACAGCGACCGGCGGGCCTTGGGCGTGCTGCCGAAGGCGGGCACCAGCGGCCAGAACACGCGGCGGCCGAGCAGGACCAGGATCGCGGGCAGCAGGCTGAGCATCGCGACGAGCGCGCACAGCACACCGACGGTACCGAGCGGGCCCATGCCGCGGTTGGAGTTCAGGTCGGCGGCGAGCAGGCACAGCAGGCCCGCGGCGACCGTTCCCGAGGAGGCCAGCACGGCGGGGCCGCAGCCGCGCAGCGCGGCCAGCATGGCGTCGTACGGCCGCTCGATGCGGCGCAGTTCCTCGCGGTAGCGGGAAACCAGCAGCAGGGCGTAGTCGGTGCCGGCGCCGAAGACGAGGATCGTCATGATGCCGGAACTCGCGCCCGAGACGGCGGTGCCGAACGCCTGGTTGAGGCCGTAGGCGACGGCCATGGACAGGTAGTCGGCGACACCGGCGACGACGAGCGGCAGCAGCCACAGCACGGGGCTGCGGTAGATGAGGATCAGCAGCAGCGCCACCACGCCGGCGGTGGTGTAGAGCAGCGGCCCGCCGAGGGAGTTGTAGACCTCGGCGGAGTCGGTGAGCAGCGCGCCGGGGCCGCCTACCTCGACGGTCAGGCCGTCGCCGCCGTGGACGGTGTCGCGCACGTCGTTGACGAACGCGTCGCGCAGGTCCTCGTCGTCCCCGGGTTCGTTGCTGCCGACCGGGTACATCAGCGTCGCGCCGTCCTTCGACGGCACGCCCTGCGGGGTGGCGGTCAGGGTGTGCGCGCCCTCGATCGCCGCGACCTGCTCGTCCGCCGCGCGCCGGTCGGCGGCGGTGAGGCCGCCGTCGCGGTGGTAGACGAGCACCAGCTGGGTGGTCTGGCCGCCGGGCAGTTCGTCCTGGAGCTCGGCCGCCTGGGTGGAGTCGGCGCTCGCGGGCAGGTAGTCGGTGACCCGGTCGTGCTGTACGTCGGCGAGTTTCGAGGCGAACGGGGAGGCGATCGCGAGGATCCCCACCCACAGCGCGAGCATCACCCACGGAACGGCTCGGCGTCGTCTGCCTGTCGTCTGTCCGGCCCCCATGAGCGGGCCCTCCCTCCGGCACGGATGTCTGGATGCGGTTCCCAGACTTCCGGCGCGGGGGGACGGATTCGTCGCGCCGCAGGGCGAGTTCGGCCGTACTGCGGTGGTCGGCCGGACGCGGCGACTACTCCCCGGGGAGTATCAGGACGGCGTGCGCGCCGCCTCCAGCAGGCGGGTGACGTCCTCGGTGGGCAGGGTGAGCGCGGTGCCCACCGTGGCCAGGGTCTCCCGCTCGGCCGGGGTGTAGGGGCCGTCGGCCAGGGCGATGCGGGCGCCGGTGAGGAGGATCGACTCGCGGCCGACGCCGGCCAGGTGCGGGGCGAGCGGGTCGAGCGCCTCGTGCAGCTCTATGGCGAGCCCGGCGGTGCAGGAGCGGTCGGCGTGGAAGCGGCCGGTGTCCTGGGCCACGGCCTCGACGAGCGCGGCGAGCTGCTCCTCGGTGCAGTCCGGGAAGCCGGCGACGCGCACCGCGGCCGCGGCGGTCTCCAGGGCCGTACGGGAGGAGGTGCCGCCCGCGGCGAGCACGGCGAGGGCGACGGTGTGCACGGCGTCGCGCAGCATCGCGGAGAAGCGGGTGGTGGTGGGGTGGTCGAGGACGTCGGTGGCGAAGTGGCGGCGGCAGGCGGCGCATTCGACGACCGGCCCGGACGCGCCGCGCGGCAGGATGGGCAGGCCCAGCAGGGTGAGCCGCCGACGGCCGGTCAGGCGCTGGTAGTTGCGGTCGCCGCCGCAGCCGGGGCAGAAGAACTCGCCGTCGCCGACGGGCGTCCAGGCGGTACGGGTGCCCAGGATGCGTGCCAATGCGCCGGCATGGCCGTTGTGTCCCCGAACTGGCAGCACGTCGCACCTCCGTAACCCCACGGCAACATCGCCGAGCGCTTGCGTGATGTTAGCCACATCCGTGAGGCGGAGTCAGCACCCAGGACGAGACCTTTCCGTGACCTCCCGGGCCCGATGGCCGAGATACGACGGGGCCCCGGCCGCCGTTCCCGGCGGTCGGGGCCTCGAAACTCCCGGTCAGGAGGGTCAGCGGGTGGCGCGGTTGACGGCCGAGACGACCGCCTTCAGCGACGCACGCGTCGTGTTCGCGTCGATGCCGATCCCCCACAGGACCTTGTCGCCGATCGCGCATTCGATGTAGGAGGCGGCCTGCGCGGAGGCGCCCTCGCTCATCGTGTGCTCCTGGTAGTCCAGCAGGCGTACGTCCAGGCCCAGGCCCTCCAGGGCGTTGAAGAAGGCCGAGATCGGACCGTTGCCGGAGCCGGTCAGGACGGTGTCGACGCCGTCGACCGTCGCCTCGACGGTGAGCGTGTCCACGCCGTCGGTGTCGGTCGTCGACTGGCCGGTCCTGACCTGGATGCGGCCCCAGGGGTTCTCCGGGTTCGGCAGGTACTCGTCCTGGAAGACCGCCCAGATCTCCTTCGGCGTGATCTCGCCGCCCTCGGCGTCCGTCTTCGCCTGGATGATCTTGGAGAACTCGATCTGCATCCGGCGCGGCAGGTCCAGCTTGTGGTCGTTCTTCAGGACGTAGGAGATACCGCCCTTGCCGGACTGCGAGTTGACGCGGATGACGGCCTCGTAGGAGCGGCCGACGTCCTTGGGGTCGATCGGCAGGTACGGCACGGCCCACTCGATGTCGTCGACGGTGACGCCCTTGGCGGCCGCGTCGGCCTCCATGGCGTCGAAGCCCTTCTTGATGGCGTCCTGGTGGGAGCCGGAGAAGGACGTGTAGACCAGGTCGCCCACGTACGGGTGGCGCGGGTGGACCTCCATCTGGTTGCAGTACTCCCACGTACGACGGATCTCGTCGATGTCGGAGAAGTCGATCTGCGGGTCGACGCCCTGCGAGAACAGGTTCATGCCCAGGGTGACCAGGTCGACGTTGCCGGTGCGCTCGCCCTGCCCGAACAGGCAGCCCTCGACGCGGTCGGCGCCGGCCATGACCGCCAGCTCGGCCGCCGCGACGGCCGTGCCGCGGTCGTTGTGCGGGTGCACGGAGAGGCAGACGTACTCGCGGCGGGACAGGTTGCGGTGCATCCACTCGAACCGGTCCGCGTGCGTGGACGGGGTCGAACGCTCCACGGTGGCGGGCAGGTTCAGGATGATCTCGCGGCCCGGGCCGGGCTGCCAGACGTCCATGACCGCCTCGCAGACCTCCAGCGCGAAGTCCAGCTCGGTGTCGGTGAAGATCTCGGGGCTGTACTGGTAGCCGAACTCCGTCTCCGGGCCCAGCAGCTTCTCGGCGTACTCCATCACCAGGCGGGTGCCGTCGACGGCGATCTGCTTGATGTCGTCCTTGGAGCCGCGGAAGACGACGCGGCGAAAGACCGGGGCGGTGGCGTTGTACAGGTGGACGGTGGCGCGCTTGGCGCCCTTGAGGGACTCCACGGTCCGCTCGATCAGGTCCTCGCGGGCCTGCGTCAGCACGGAGATCGTGACGTCGTCCGGGATCGCGCCCTCTTCCTCGATGATCGAGCGCACGAAGTCGAAGTCGGTCTGGCCGGAGGCGGGGAAGCCGACCTCGATCTCCTTGTAGCCCATCTTGACCAGCTGGTCGAACATCCGGCGCTTGCGCTCGGGCGACATCGGGTCGATCAGGGCCTGGTTGCCGTCGCGCAGGTCGGTGGACAGCCACCGGGGAGCTGCGGTGATCCGCTGGTTCGGCCAGGTGCGGTCGGGGATGTCGACCTGCTCGTACCCGCGGTACTTGTGGATCGGCATCTGGCTGGGCTGCTGGCGGTTCGCCATGATCGCGTGGGCTCCTGAAGTGTGCGGGAAAGTCCCGGTGTCCGGATGGACGGCCGACGACGCAACACCAAGCTCCGCGGGGAGGGAGTCGGCCTTTTCCTACAGGCCCTCGCCGCGGCAGCTAAGAAGAAGCAGCCCGAAACGCATGATGCTCCGCAGCCTAGCCGAGCCACCCCGGGTGCGAGAGGCCTGTCCCAGTATGCGGGACCGGCGCCGCAAATAGGACAAAAAGTGCGCTGCACCACATCGAGCACATGCTGCGGTGTGACGCCGTACCACAGCGTCACGCTCCGTCGCGATCAGTGTCCGGGTATTTCACCAATCATGGTTGCAGCTAGTGACATCCACATCACACAGTGCAAGGGTGCCGGGCATGACGAAGACCCACGGGGGCCACGAGCCCGTCTTCTGCACCATCGTCCCGCCGCACGTCCTCGACAAGCTCGCCCGCAACGAGGACCCCGCCCTGTCCGGGCCCGCCCGCCGGTCCCTGGAGCACGACGCCTTCCAGCGCACCAAGCGCCGCCTGACCACGGTGATCGGCGCGTCCGCCGTCGCGGCTCCCGCCGGCGCCTCCGCCGACCAGCCGTACCGCACCATCTACGACGCGGAGCACACCCAGGACCTGCCCGGCACCAAGGTCCGCGAGGAGGGCTCGGAGCCCGGCTCCGACGCCACCGTCAACCGCGCCTACGCGGGTCTGGGCGCCACCTTCGAGCTGTACCTGAAGGCGTACGGCCGGCACTCCATCGACGACAACGGGCTGCCGCTGGACGCCACGGTGCACTTCGGCGAGGGCTACGACAACGCCTTCTGGAACGGCGAGCAGATGGTGTTCGGCGACGGCGACAACGAGATCTTCCTCGACTTCACCATCCCGGTCGACGTCATCGGCCACGAGCTGACCCACGGCGTCACCCAGCACACCGCGAACCTGGAGTACTTCGGCCAGTCCGGCGCCCTGAACGAGTCGCTCTCCGACGTCTTCGGCTCCCTGATCAAGCAGTACAGCCTCGGCCAGACCGCCGCCGAGGCCGACTGGCTGATCGGCGCGGGTCTGCTGGCCCCGCGCGTCACGGGGGTCGCCCTGCGCTCGATGAAGGCGCCGGGCACGGCGTATGACGACGACGTCCTCGGCAAGGACCCGCAGCCGGCCACGATGGACGGCTATGTCCGCACCGGCCGCGACAACGGCGGTGTGCACATCAACTCCGGCATTCCGAACCACGCCTTCTACCTGGTCGCCACCGCCCTCGGCGGCCACGCCTGGGAGAAGGCCGGTCAGGTCTGGTACGACGTGCTCACCGGCGGGGAACTGAAGGAGGACGCCCTGTTCGCGGACTTCGCGACGCTGACCGTGAAGGCGGCCCGCGAGCGCTACGGCGCCGGGGACGAGCTGCAGGCCGTGCAGAAGGCGTGGGAGCAGGTGGGGGTGCGGACGC
>NZ_PQSS01000069.1 GCF_002920535.1 Streptomyces sp. Ru71
GCTATGCGGGGACGGGTGCCGCCCCCGGCGCGGCGGCCCGCGCTAGGCGGGGTGGCGGCCGCCCCGCGCGGCGGCCCATCGCTACGCGCGCACGTGTGGCGGCGGGCAGTCAGGCCGGTAGCGGCGGCGGGCTGCAGCCGCCGACGGCGAGAAGGGGACGGGGTGGGGGGTGTCCGCCCGCAGCGGCCGGCACCGCCGACCCTCACCGTGTCGGGGGCAGTGGGCCGGACCGAGGACGGATACCCCCCACCCCGGCCCCGACTCACCCACCGGACACAAGGCGCTACACCAGCCACGACGCAACAGCAGCGGGCCGCCGCAGGCATTTCAGGGGCGCGGGGAACTGCGCGAGCAACCACAACGAAACCCGCACCCACACCACTCCCGAACCACCCACGAAACGAGACCCCATGACAACGGCCACCGCCCGCAGCGAACACGACCTCCTCGGCGACCGAGACATCCCCGCAGACGCCTACTGGGGCGTCCACACCCTCCGCGCCACCGAGAACTTCCCCATCACCGGCACCCCCATCTCCGCCTACCCCCACCTCGTCGACGCCCTCGCCGCCGTCAAGGAGGCCGCCGCCCGCGCCAACGAGGAACTCGGCCTCCTGCCCCCCGACAAGGCCGCCGCGATCATCGAGGCCTGCCAGGAGATCCGCGCCGGCAAGCTGCACGACCAGTTCGTCGTCGACGTCATCCAGGGCGGCGCCGGCACCTCCACGAACATGAACGCCAACGAGGTCGTGGCCAACCGCGCACTCGAACTGCTCGGCCACGCCAAGGGCGAGTACACCCACCTGCACCCCAACGAGGACGTCAACCTCGGCCAGTCCACCAACGACGTCTACCCGACCGCCGTCAAGATCGCGACGGTCTTCGCGGTACGTGAACTGCTCAAGGCGATGTCCGTACTCCAGGACGCCTTCGCCCGCAAGGCCGTCGAGTTCCGCGACGTGCTCAAGATGGGCCGTACACAGTTGCAGGACGCGGTCCCCATGACGCTCGGTCAAGAGTTCTCGGCCTACGCGGTCATGATCGAGGAGGACCGCAGCCGTCTCGCCGAGGCCGTCGAGCTGATCCACGAGATCAACCTCGGCGCCACGGCCATCGGCACCGGCCTCAACGCCCCCGCCGGCTACGCCGAGGCCGCCCGCCGCCACCTCGCCGACATCACCGGCCTCCCGCTCGTCACCGCCACCAACCTCGTCGAGGCCACCCAGGACTGCGGCGCCTTCGTCCAGATGTCCGGCGTCCTCAAGCGCATCGCGGTCAAGCTCTCCAAGAGCTGCAACGACCTGCGCCTGCTCTCCTCCGGCCCCCGCGCCGGCCTCGGCGAGATCAACCTCCCCCCGGTCCAGGCCGGTTCGTCGATCATGCCCGGCAAGGTCAACCCGGTGATCCCCGAGGTCGTCAACCAGGTCGCCTTCGAGGTGATCGGCAACGACGTCACCATCACGATGGCCGCGGAGGCCGGCCAGCTCCAGCTGAACGCGTTCGAGCCGATCATCCTGCACTCCCTCTCCGAGTCCATCACCCACCTGCAGCGGGCCTGCCTCACGCTCGCCGCCCGCTGCGTCGACGGGATCACCGCCAACACCGACCGCCTGCGCGCGACCGTGGAGAACTCCATCGGCTTGGTCACCGCCCTCAACCCGCACATCGGCTACACGGCGGCGACGGACATCGCGAAGGAGGCGCTGGCCACCGGCCGCGGAGTGGCCGAACTGGTCCTGGAGAAGGGCCTGCTCCCGGCCGACCGCCTGGCGGCCCTGCTCCGCCCCGAGGTCGTGGCCGGCAGCGCGGCCCCGCTGGCCTGACCTGCCGAAGAACACCGGAGCGCACCAGCACCGGCCCGGAGGGAGAATAACGATCATGACGTCGCCGAAGAGCTTCGAGCCGGTCCTGGAGCGCATAGCCGAGGAGATCGAACGCACCCCGGGCCGCGGCCGCCCCGCCGACTACATCCCGGCGCTGGCGGCCCGCGACCCACGCCGCTTCGGCATGGCCGTGGCGGAGCCGGACGGCACGGTGTACGGCGTGGGGGACTGGCGTGAGCCGTTCTCCACCCAGTCCATCACCAAGGTCTTCACCCTGGCGCTCGACCTCGCCCGGGAGGGCGACGAACTGTGGGAGCACGTGGGCCGCGAGCCGTCCGGCAACCCGTTCAACTCTCTGGTGCAGCTGGAGTACGAGAACGGCATCCCACGCAACCCGTTCATCAACGCGGGCGCACTGGTCGTCACCGACCGCCTCCACACCCGCAGCGGCGACGCGGCGGGCGAGCTGCTGGACTTCCTGCGTGCCGAGAGCGGCAACGCGGACCTGGCCTTCGACGAGGAGGTCGCCGCCTCGGAGTCGGCGCACGGCGACCGCAACGCGGCCCTGGCCCACTTCATGGCGTCGTACGGGAACATCGACAACCCGGTGCCCGACCTGCTCGACCAGTACTTCCGCCAGTGCTCGATCACCGCCTCCTGCGCGGACCTGGCGCTGGCGACGGGATTCCTGGCCCGGCACGGCATCCGGGCGGACGGCTCCCGTCTTCTCACCCGCAGCCAGGCCAAGCAGGTCAACGCCATCATGCTGACGTGCGGCACGTACGACGCGGCGGGGGACTTCGCCTACCGCGTGGGCCTGCCGGGCAAGAGCGGCGTGGGCGGCGGCATCATCGCGGTCGTACCGGGCCGCTGCACGCTGTGCGTATGGAGCCCGGGCCTGGACGAACGCGGCAACTCGGTGGCGGGGGTGGCGGCGCTGGACCGCTTCACGACGCTGACGGGCCTCTCGATCTTCTGACCGGGAAACCACCCACACAACACGCAACCACGACCCGCAACCGGCAACCACGACCCGCAACCCGCAACCACGACCCGCAACCCGCAACCCGCACCCCCCCCCACAGGCAACACGCACCCCCCACAAGCGACGCGAAACCACTCACACCCAGCACAAGCCCACAGCCCCCCACCTCACACGCCGTCCACACACCAGCCCCCACCCCGAGGCCGGCGCGTCGCTTTCCGGCCACCCGGCCTCGGCACGCTGTCCCGATGCTGGCCATGGTTTTTCCCGTCGATCTGCGTCGCTGCCAGGTGCTCGGCCTGGCCGGCACCGCCTTCCTCGCCCTGGGCGGGGAGACGGCAGGCGCCCTGCCGATGCCGGACCTGCCGGCCCCGTCCTCGGTCCGCGCCGCGCTGGGGCTGGTCGGCGTGTACTTCGGTGTCGTCCTGCTGATCGCCGCCTGGGCCCTGCTGGGCCGGCTGGTGCGCGGCCCGCGCCCTCCCTCCCCGCGCGCCCTGCTGCTGGTGCTGGCCATATGGGCGGCCCCGCTGCTGCTCGCGCCGCCGCTGTTCAGCCGTGACGTCTACAGCTACCTCGCCCAGGGCGCCATGGTCGACGCACACCTGGACGTCTACGCGCACGGCCCGGCCCTGCTCGGCGGCCCGCTCGCCGACGAGGTGGCCCCGCTGTGGCGGCACACGGGAGCGCCGTACGGCCCGGTGTTCCTCGCGGCGGCGTCGGCGCTGTCCGGGCTGACCCGGGGCGAACTGCCCGCCGGACTGCTCGGGATGCGCCTGCTCGCGCTGCTCGGCGTGGCCCTCATGGCGGCCGTGCTGCCCCGCCTGGCCCGTGCCGCCGGCGCCGATCCGGCCGCCGCGCTGTGGCTGGGCGCGCTCAACCCGCTGGTGCTGCTGCACCTGGTGGCCGGTGCGCACAACGACGCCCTCATGCTGGGCCTGCTCGGCCTCGGCCTGGTCGCGGCCGTGGGCCGCCGCCCGCTGACCGGCGCCGTACTCGTCACGCTCGCCGCCCTGGTCAAGGCGCCCGCCCTGCTCGGCCTCGCCGCCGTGGTCGTCGTCCAGGTACGCGCCGGCCGCCGCCCGTTGCCGGCCGCCCTGTCGACGCTGGCCGCGACGGCCGCCACCACCGCCGTGGCCACCGTCCTCGCGGGCACGGGCTATGGCTGGATCGGCGCCCTGGACACCCCGGTCTCCGCGCACAACTGGGCCCCGACCAGCCTGCTGGGCCGGGCCACCGGCGCCCTGCTGGAACGGCTCGGCAGCGACCTCGCCCCGCTCGCGGTGCCGGCCTGGCACGTGCTCGGCCTCGCCGTCACCGCCGTCGCGCTCGCGGCCATCTGGTGGCGCTGGCGCCCACGCCCGGTGTACGCCCTCGGGCTGAGCCTGGCCGCGGTGGCCGCGTTCGGACCGGCGATCCGCCCCTGGTACGCCCTGTGGGGGCTGTTCCTCATCGCGGCCGCCGCGCCCAGCGCCTCGGTCCGGCACCGGACGGCGGCCGTGTCGGGGGTGCTGGCGCTCGCCGTGCTGCCCGGCGGCGGCCCTGCCGACACCGGGCAGCTGGTACTGGCCGTCTCCGGCGGCGCACTCGCCCTGGTGGTCCTGCTCCACGCCCATCAGGTGGCGCAGCTTCCGGCACTGGAGCGGACCGCATGAGCACCCCGACCGGGCGACGTACGCCCACCACCGACCACGATCGGCTGCTCCTCCTGCTCGCCCTGGCCACGGCCGTGACCGTGTTCACGGCGACCGTGCCGCTGCTGCGCGACTGGTTCGACCTGCGGGTCTACTACGGCACCGTGCACACCTGGGTCCACCACGGCGGCCACGTCTACGACTACCGGGTGCCGGGCACGGCGTACGGCTTCACCTATCCGCCCTTCGCGGCGGTCACCATGCTGCCCATGGCCCTGCTGAGCCGTCCCGCCGCCATCGCCGGGGCGCTGCTGCTGGACGCGGTGGCGCTGGCGGTGGTGCTGCGGGTGCTGGCGGACCGGGCGTGGCGCCGGCCCGGCTGGTTCGGCTGGGGTCTGATCCTGTGCGCTCTCACCCTGTTCGAGCCGCTGCGCGACACCGTGAGCTTCGGCCAGGTCAACCTGCTCCTGCTGGCCCTGGTGCTCGCCGACGCCCGGCTGCTGACCTTCGGCCATAACCGTGACCGCGGCCGTGGCTGGGGCCGTGCGGCGGGCGTCGGCACCGGACTGGCGGCGGCGATCAAGCTCACACCCGCCCTGTTCATCGGCATGCTGCTGCTCGCCCGCCGATGGCGTGCCGCCGCTGTCGCGACCGCGGTCGCCCTCGCGGCGACGGCCCTCGCCGCCCTGGTCGCCCCGGGCCCGTCCCGCTTCTACTGGACCGAGGCGATGTGGGACACCACGCGCGTGGGCCGCCTCGACTACGTCTCCAACCAGTCCCTGCAAGGGGTGCTCGCACGGCTGGGCGAGCCGGACCGCGCGCTGTGGGCCGTCACCGTCCTGGCGGCGCTGGGCGTCTGGGCGTGGCGGACGCGCCGCGCGGCCGCCGCAGGCGACCGGCAGGCCGCCTTCGCGCTCACCGGCCTCGCCGCCTGCCTGGTCAGCCCCGTCACCTGGGTCCACCACCTGGTGTGGCTGCTGCCGTCCTTCGCCGTCCTGCTGCGCGCGGGGCACGCGCGCGTGGCGGGCGTCCTGTACGCGGTGCTGTGCACCAGCGTGGTGTGGCTGTGGGCCCACGACGCCTCCGGCGTGGCCGCATTCGCCGGCTCCAACGCCTACACCTGGGTCACGCTCGGCCTGCTGCTGTGGCTGCCGCTCCGTCACCCCCGCTCAGAGGAACGCTTCTTGAGCCGCAGCGCCAACGCGACGGCCGCCGCACCCACGGTGGAGGCCGAGGCGATGACGACGGTCTGCGCCCAGCCGGAGCCGTCGTCCTGCGCCGCGACGGGCACGGCGGGCACGGCGGCCACCGGCGAGGCGGCGGGGGAGGCGACGGCGGAGGCGTGCGGCCCGTGCGGGGGCGGCGTCTCGCGCAGCGCGTCCAGTGAGCCGACCGGGTCGACCCGCCCGGCGGCGGCGAACCCCCAGTCCAGCAGCGCGCGCGCTTCCTCGTAGACGGCGAGCCCGCCGCCCGTCTGAGGGTTCATCACCGTCACGACGAGGGTGCGCCCGCCCCGCCGGGCGGCGGCGACCAGCGTGTTGCCCGCCTCGCTGGTGTAGCCGTTCTTGATGCCGATCAGCCCGGGGTAGGGCTCCACCCCGTCTGCGCCGGTGAGCAGGCGGTTGGTGTTGCGGATGCCGTACGACCATCCGCCGCCGCCCGGGAAGACGGCCTCGGCCGTGCCGCAGTAGTGCGCGAAGTCGGGGTTGCGCAGCCCTTCCCGACCGAACACCGCCAGGTCGTACGCCGAGGAGACCTGGCCGGGCGTGTCGTAGCCGTCGGGGGAGAGCACCCGTGTGTCCAGGGCACCCAGCGAGCGCGCCTTGGCCTGCATCTGCGCGGCCGTGGCCGACCATCCGCCGTTGAGCGCGGCCAGTACGTGCACCGCGTCGTTGCCGGAGTTGAGGAAGACACCGCGCCACAGATCGGCGACCGTGTAGGTCTGGTTCTCGGCGACCCCGACCAGGCTGCTGCCGGGCCCGATCCCGGCCAGTTCCTCCTCGCTGACCCGGTGTTCGAGGCCGGCGGGCAGCGCGGGCAGCACCGTCAGCGCGAACAGCGTCTTCAGGGTGCTGGCCGGCGGGAGCCTGCGGTGCGCCTCGTGCGCGGCGAGCACGTCGCCGGTGCGGGCGTCGGCCACCAGCCAGGACAGCGCGGAGACGTCGGGCAGGAACGGGGCGCCGCCGCGCAGGCGTACCTGGGTGCCGGACCGCTGGAGCACGGACGGCTCGGGCTGCGCCGCCCGCCCGCCACCGGGGGTGGGCTCCGCCCCGCCCGCGGCCAGCGCCGGGACGGGGGCGAGTGCCAGGACACCCGCCACCGTGAGTGCACAGGCCGACAAGGCGATCCGGGAAGGAAATCCGATGGTCATACGATCAACCTAGGAATCTCCGGGAGATTCCCCCCGCTGCCCGCGCCGGACGGGTCACGCCTGCACCCGGATGCCGCACGCCACGGAGGCCTGCCGGTCAGCTCGGCGGCAGGGTGGGCTGGATCCGGCGCAGGAACGCCGCGTTGTCGGGGGTCTCGCGCAGCCGCTGCAGCAGCGTCTCCAGGCCGGCCGGGCCGCCCTGCGCCGCCAGTGCCCGGCGCAGCCCGCGCACAGCCGTCAACTCCGGGGCGGTCAGCAGGAGTTCCTCACGCCGGGTGCCCGAGGCGGGCAGGTCGACGGCGGGGAAGAGACGGCGGGAGGCCGGTTCGCGGTCCAGCCGGAGCTCCATGTTGCCGGTGCTCTTGAGCTCCTCGAAGAACAGGTCGTCGGCGCGCGAGCCGGTCTCGATCAGGGCGGTGGCGAGAATGGTGAGCGAGCCGCCCTCCTCGGCGGACCGGGCGGCGCCGAAGAACCGCTTCGGCCCGTGCAGCGCGGCCGCGTCCACGCCGCCGCTGAGGGTGCGGCCGCCGGCGGAGGCCGCGTTGTTGTGCGCCCGGCACAGCCGGGTCAGGGAGTCGAGCAGGATCACGACGTCCTCGCCGTCCTCCACCAGCCGCTTGGCCCGTTCGATGACCAGTTCGGCGAGCGCGAGGTGCTGTTTGGGCGTCCGGTCGAAGGTCGAGGCGTACACCTCGCCGCGTACCGACCGGCGCATGTCGGTGACTTCCTCGGGCCGCTCGTCGAGCAGCACCACCATCAGGCGGCACTCGGGGTGGTTGCCGGCGACGGCCGCCGCGATCTGCTGCAGCAGGACGGTCTTGCCCGTCTTCGGCGGGGCGACGATCAGTCCGCGCTGGCCCTTGCCGACGGGTGCGAACAGGTCGACGACCCGCCCGGCCGGGCCGGCCGCCGGGTGTTCCAGGCGCAGCCGCTCGTGCGGGTGCAGCGGGGTGAGGTCGCGGAAGTCACGGCGGTCACCCGCTCGGCCGGGAGTGCGGCCGTTGACGTGCCGGACCTCGGTCAGGCCCTGCCGGCCGCCGCGTACACCCTCGACGAGGTCGCCCTTGCGCAGGCCGTGACGGCGGATCAGAGCCGTGGGGACCGGCGGGTCGGCGGGCGAGGGCAGGCAGTGGGCGCCGCGCAGGTGGCCCTTCCCGCCGCTGTCGATGTCCAGGACACCGCTGACGAGCTGGGCGGACTGGGGCTGCTGCGCCACCGGGGGGCGTTCGAGTGTGACGGTCATGGGAGTTCGGTCCTTTCGTGGGACACGGGGAGGAGGCAGAGAGAGGGAAGGGGCCGCGAGAAACGGGGCGCGTGCCGACGCGCTCGCCGTGCGGCGGGAAACGTCGTACCTCGGCGGGGAAAACACCGCTCACGAGGGCGAACGACAGAAAGAAGGCAGAAAGAAGCGAGAAAACGCGGCAGGTGCAAAAGCAGAAGTGACGAGAGAACTCGCACCGCCGCCCACGACGGGGCGGACACACGTGCTGCTCGCACTGTAGCACCGAGCGTTCGTGACGCAACGGCAAAGGGCGTCACCGCATACAACGCGGTGACGCCCGAAGCTGTTCCCGGCAGGGTCAGACAGCTCCTGCCCGCGCCTGCGCGGCGATCTTGTCGAACCGTGCGCCCATCGCCTCGGCCAGCGCCTGTGCTCCGGACAGGGGGCGGACCATGACCGTGAACTCGTCGATCAGCCCGTCCTCGTCGACGTGGATGAAGTCGCAGCCGGTCAGCTCGCGCTCGCCCACCCGGGCGGTGAACACCAGCGCGTGGTCGCGCCCGTCGTCCCCGGCCAGCTCACGGACGTAGCGGAAGTCCTCGAAGACCTGTGCGACGCCGCGCAGGATTGCCGCCGTGATGGCCTTGCCGGAGTACGGCTTGAAGACCACGGGCGACGTGAAGACGACGTCGTCGGCCAGCAGGGCCTCGACGGCGTCGAGGTCGCCCGCCTCGACCGCCTCGCGGAACGCACGCATCCCGATCACCTCATAATCAATTATTTGAATAGGTGCGGATGACAATAGTCACCTGCTGTTAGCGTGTCCACATGTCGTTGAAGTACGCGGTGCTGGCCGCCCTGCTGGAGGGCGAGGCCTCGGGATACGAGCTGTCCAAGGTGTTCGACGTCTCCCTCGCCAACTTCTGGCCCGCCACCCCGCAGCAGCTCTACCGCGAGCTCGACCGACTCGCCGCCGACGGGCTCGTCGAGGCCCGCCTGGTCCAGCAGGAGCGCCGCCCCAACAAGCGGATGTTCGCCCTGACCGAGCAGGGCCGCGCGCAGTTGCGGGCCTTCTCCGTCGAGCCGCCGCGCCGGCCCACCGCGATCCGGGACGAGCTGCTGATCAAGATCCAGGCCATGGACGGCACCGACCCGGCGGCCACGCGCGCGTTGATCGAGGAGCGCAGGTCGTGGGCGCGCGGCAAGCTCGACCGCTACCGGCGTGTCCGCGAGCGCCTGCTGGACGGTCGTGAGGAGGAGGCGTACCTGCGCGAGGCCGAGCGCATCGGGCCCTATCTGACCCTCATGGCCGGCATCTCCTTCGAGGAGGAGAACCTGCGCTGGTGCGATCGCGCACTGGCCGCACTGGAGCAGCGCCTTCCCCTAGGCTGAGCCGGTGTTCAGCCCCGAAGGCCCCACCCTGCGCGAACTCGCCGTCCAGGCGCTGTCCTCCGTCGAGCGCGGCTACGACCTGCTCGCCCCCAAGTTCGACCACACGCCCTTCCGCACGCCCGACTCCGTCCTCGACGCGGTGGCCGCGGCGCTCACCCCGCTCGGTCCCTACGACGACGGACTCGACCTGTGCTGCGGCACCGGCGCCGGGCTGAACGTGCTCGCCCCGCTGTGCCGGCGCAGCGTCACGGGCGTCGACTTCAGCGCCGGGATGCTCGACGTGGCCCGGCGCCGCACCCCGCCCGGCGAGGGGCCGCGCGTCTCCTGGGTGCGCGCCGACGCCCGCGCCCTGCCCTTCGCGCACGCTTTCGACCTGGTGGTGAGCTTCGGCGCGTCCGGCCACTTCCTGCCCCGCGAACTGCCCGGGCTCTTCGGCGAGGTGCACCGTGCGCTGCGCCCCGGCGGCCGCTTCGCGTTCCCGGTCGTCGCCCCGCCCCGGCCGGCCGAACCCGCCTACTGGATGCTGCTCGGCTTCGACGCCGTGATGCGGGTGCGCAACGCCCTGTGGCGGCCACCGTTCGTCATGTACTACCGCGCCTTCCGGCTCGCGGACGTGCGGCGGGAGCTTGAGCGCGCCGGGTTCGCCGTGGAGCTGCACGCCCTGCCCGCGTTCGGCCATCGCCGCGACGGCAGCCCCCGGGTGCGGATGGTCGTGGCCCGCCGCCCGTCCTGAACCCTCCCCTCCGCACCGCGTACCGCTTCCTGCGCACCCTGTTGGCAGCGCTAACAAGCTGTGCCATAGTTCGGGCCGCTACAGCCCATCAGTGCATGTTAGCGATCCCAAGGAGGAGGAGTCGTGCCCACTCCCCCCAGCAGACGCGCCGCAGCGGTCGTCGCCGCCGTCCTCGCCCTGTGCGGCGGCGGACTCGCGGCGAGCCCCCCGGCGGCCGCCGCGGACCACACGGTGACCGTCGGTGCGACGGGGTCCTGGACCAACCCGGACGACACCCCGGCCACGCCCTACCTCGACAAGGACGGCGCGTTCTACTACCAGCAGTCCCACGCCCTCTACGGCGCGGACGACCCCCGCGAGTGGAGCTTCTACACCGGCAGGGACTTCGACAGCGCCACCCGCTCGGCAGCGCTCAGCGACGCGGTGAACCCGGCCGACCCGAAGGACCGCAACAACGACACCACCTGGCGGTGCAACAACAACAGCCCCACCGGCAGGGAGGCCACCTTCGCGCCGGCCGGCTCCCACTACGCGCAGAAGAACTACTGCGATCTGGCCGGCGTGTGGGTCGACCCGGACACCGGCGACTGGTACGGCCTGGTCCACAACGAGTTCACGCCCCAGCCCTTCGGCGACGGACTGCACTACGACGCGATCGACTTCGCGGTCTCCACCGACCAGGGCCGTACCTGGACCATCAAGGACCACGTCATCACCTCGCCGTACAGCACCAAACGCGGCGACACGACGGCGTTCCCGCAGCAGACCTACCACTACGGCGACGGCGACCCGCGCCTGTACGTGGACGCCGCCTCCGGCTACTTCTACGTCTTCTACGGCTCCCGGATCGTCGACAAGGGCGGCAGCTGGCGCACCTTCCACGCGCATGTGGCCCGCGCGCCGATCGCGGGGAAGATGGCGCCCGGCAGCTGGCGCAAGTGGTACGACGGCGCCTGGTCCGAGCCCGGAGTCGGCGGCCGGGAGAGCAACATGGTCCCGGTGGACGCCGCGCACCCCACCGGCTACACCCCGGCGGACCAGGAGTACGACCCGGCCACCCCGGGCACCGCCAACCAGCAGGTGGCGGCCGGCCGGATGCCGCCCACCTCCCCGCTGTTCGTCATGGACATCACCTACGACGCCCACCTGGGCCTGTACATCGGCGAGCCGCAGGCCGTCGACCAGAGCGGCAAGGCGCCACAGCAGTTCTACGCCACCGACGACCTCGCCTCCCAGAAGTGGCGGCTGATCGGCGACACCGGCAGCCACACCAACGCCTCCTGGTACCGCTGGTTCCTCGACCCCGCCAACCGCACCAGCAGCCAGATCGTCGGCAGGACCTTCCGCTCCTACTGCTCCTTCGGCTGCTCGAACGACTCCTACGGCGAGTACATCGACGTCACCGTCGACACCTCCGCCCCAGCCGCGCCGGTGCGCAGCGGCGCCACCTACCGGATCGCCAACGGTGACGGCCGCGTGCTCGCCCAGGCGGTGTCCGGCGCCGCGACGACGTCCCTGGCGGCCCCGACGGGCTCGCGCCGGGAGGCGTGGACCTTCACGGCCAATGGCGACGGTTCCTACCGGATCACCAACGCCGCCACGGGCCGGCTGCTGGGCGTCGACTCCACGGCCACGTCGGCCCGCGCCTGGGGCGCCAGGCCCACCGTGACCCGGTCCGGGGCGGGCGGCCCCACCGTCGGGCAGCAGTGGTTCGTCCTCCCGGGCCGCGCCGGCGACGGCACGCCCACCGGGACCTTCCGGCTCGTCAACCGCTACAGCGGACTGGTGATCGGCCTGTCCGCCACGCGCGGCCGGCCCGCCGAGACGACCCCGGCGCGGGCCTGGACGGACACCACCGGCAGCCCGGTCGGCGGATCCCGCAGCGCCGCCGAGCAGACCCTGACCCTCACCCCGCTGTCCTGACCGCGGACCGCTGGGCCGGGATCCGCAACCGCGGGTCCCGGCCTCGGCTCATCCCGCCGCCGGCAGCGTGAACTCGTAGACCAGGGCCTCCTGTCCGGTGTCCACGACCAGGTCGGTGATCTCCAGCGGGCGGGCGTACTGGTCCTGGACGTAACGGGTCACCCGCATCGTGGGTCCGTCGTCGGCGCGGACGATCACGTCGCGGTGGTGCAGGGTCAGCCCGGCGCGGCGCATCCAGTCGTAGACCCGGCGCAGCTGGGCCGAGGCGGTGCCGTCGGCGCGGTCACGGTAGCGGGCGAGCTCCTCGACCTCGCCGAGCGCGACCGCCGAGAAGGACGTCACGGCCGTGCGCCGGCCCCGCCCGTCGGCCGCGGTGGAGTCGTAGCGGTGCACCAGCGTCGGACGGTTCGGGGCGAGGCCCAGCGCCTCGGCGTGCTGCGGCGGGGGCGGCTGCCATGCCACGGTGGCCCGGTGCAGGCCGTCCCGGTCCGCGCCCCGGGCGCCCACGGGGAAGGTCAGCGAGCCGGAGGCCTGGAGGGCGGGGCCGGGGAGGGCGGCGTGGCTCCCGCGCCGGTCGGTGGCGACCAGGCCTCGGTGGCGCAGCACCTCCAGCGCCTGCCGCACGGTCTCGCGGCTGACGCCGTAGTGGGCGGCGAGGTGTCGCTCGCTGGGCAGCCGTTCGCCGGGCGGGACGCTCCCGTCGGTCAGCTCGGCGAGCAGGCGGCGTGCGACGCGCCGGTAGAGCGGCTCCTCGCAGTCGGCGGTGTGCGGGTGGTCGAGCGGGGTGGTGTGCGGGTGGTCGAGCGGGGTGGTGCGGGACATGCCGCGCCCTCCTGTTGGTCACGTGCCGTGTCCGTCCGGGTTCGGTGCGCCACCAGGATTAGCATTGGTCTACACCACGAGCCAAGTGCGGTCGGCCGGTTCGGCCGAAACGAGACCACCCGCTGCCCACCGCCGGCGCCCTGGAGCCAGCGCTCCCCGGCGCCGATCCGGCCCCCCTCGCCCGGACCGCCGGGCCACGCGGCCTGCGCGGCCGTCCTGTCCGAAACACTTCGGACCAGGGCCGCGGGAGCCGTGCGGCCCGCCGCGGCGCCGGGGCCGCCCAGGTCAGGCGTGGGTGCGCAGCCAGCGCAGCCGGGCCGCCTGCTGGTAGGGGCCGCCGCCCTCGTGGTCGTTGAACTCGTAGACCTCGATGGCCTTGTCCTCGTGCGCCCAGGCGTTGAACGCGGCGAACACCGTGGAGGGCGGGCAGGTCTGGTCCTCCAGTGCCGCCGAGAACAGGGCCGGGGCCCGGCCGCGCGCGGCGAAGTGGACGCCGTCGAAGTACGACAGCGTGCGCAGCGCCTCCTCGGTGCGGCCGCGGTGCGTCTTGAGGTAGAGGCCGACCTCCCGGTAGGGGTGGCGGTCGGTGAGGGTCGTCGCGCGCGGGAAGTCGCACAGGAACGGCACGTCCGGGGCGACGGCCACCAGGTCCGGCACCAGGCCGCCCACGGCGAGGGCGATGCCGCCGCCCTGGCTGGCGCCGAGCGCCACGGTGCGCGCGGCGTCGGTGAGCGGATGGGAGCGGGCCGCCTCGACGGCCCGTACGGCGTCGGTGAACACCCGTCGGTAGTAGTAGTTCTCCGGCGCGTCGATGCCGCGGGTCATGAACCCCGGGTAGGCCGGGGCGCCGCCCACCGGGTCCGCGGTGCCGCCCCCGCCGCCCCAGGCGCTGCCCTGCCCGCGGGTGTCCATCACGAAGTGCGCCCGGCCGCTGGAGGCCCACAGCAGGTGCTCGTGCGGCAGTCCCCGGCCGCCACCGTAGCCGACGAACTCCACGACCAGCGGCAGCGGCCCGGCTGCCCGTGCCGGCAGGACGAGCCAGCCCTTGACCGGGTGGCCGCCGTATCCGGCGAACGTCACGTCGTACACCTCGACCGTGGTGAGCCCGGTGTCGACGGGCTCGAAGCGGGCGTCGAGGTCGTGCTCGCGGGCCTCCTGGAGGGTCTTGGACCAGAACGCGTCGAAGTCCTCGGGTTCGACGGACTCGCTGCGGTACTCGCTCAGTTCGTCGAGCGGCAGGTCGAACAGGGCCATACGGGACCGCCTCAGCTGTGTGTGACATGCGGGACGAGCACACCGTACGTGGTGATGGAAGCGCTTTCCAGGGGTCTTCCGCTTCGGCGGTCAGGCCGGCCGCCGCCGGGTCCACTGCGGTTCGGTGAGCGCCCAGTCGCGGTCCCACTCGTCGAGGCGGTGGCGCAGGGACACCCGGCGCACGACGCCGTGCGCGAGGAGCACCACGGCGACCGTGCCGCCCGTGGCGGCGACGCCCATGGACAGGGTGTGCTGCCAGACCGCGGACTCCGTGGGCGGTGCGGGCGCGTTGTGGCCGTGGGCGTCGAACCACACGTCGACCGTGTCGCCGGTGTGCGTGCCCGCCGGTACCCGGGCCACGGCCGTGCGGGTGCCGCCGCCCGGCTCCGTCCAGCGCACGGCCACGGGTGTGGGGCGCCGGCTGCCGCCCTCCACGCTCGGCGGTGTGTCCGGGGTCCGGCCGACGACCACGGCCCGCACCTCATGGCGGTCCGCGCGCTCCCGGGCCGCGACCGCCCGCGCCTCACCGTGCGCCCACCAGCCGGTCAGTACCCCGGCCAGCGGCGCACCCAGGAGGAGGAGCACCGTGACGGCCAGTGCCGTCCAGGCCTCCACCACATCGGACCGGCGCCGCAGCGGATTGTGCCGCCAGCGCCAGCCACGCACCCGGGTTCGCATGTCGACCTCCTCGCCGTCACGCGTGCGAGTGCCCACATGGATCTCCTACCCCGTCCAGGGGACATCCTTCACCGGATCCGCGCAAACGGGAAGTCCTGGACGCGCTCCTTCCGGCGGGAGACCGGCGGTCAGCCGAAGCGTTCGATCCGGATCCGGTCCACCGGCTGGCCCGCCGCGACCAGCAGCCGTGAGGCGTGCTCGGCGAACGCGTTCGAACCGCACACGTACGCCTCCCAGCCGCCCGGCGGGGCATCCGCCACCAGGTCCGCCACATGCCCGGCGTGCAGCCGTCGCACCGGCGTCCCGGCGGGCGCGCGCCGGGTGAACACGGGCGTGGTCTCGGGGCCGTACTCGCGCGCGTAGATCAGGTCCTCGGGACTGCGCGCGGACACCACGAGCCGCAGCGGCACGTCGAGTGCCAGCGCCCGGTGGTGGCGCACCATCGACATCAGCGGGACGACTCCGGAGCCGGCGCCCACCAGCAGCGCGGGCCGGTCACCGGGCCACGCGAAGAAGCCGCTGTGCGGGCCGCGCACCTCGACGGTGTCGCCGGGCCGGGCCACGGTGTGGAACCAGCCGGACACCTCGCCGCCCTCGACATGGTCCAGGGTCAGCTCGATGTGCCCGCTGTCGTCCGGTGCCGAGGCGAGGGAGTAGTGGCGCTGGGCGGTGTAGCCGTCCGGCGCGGTCAGCCGCAGCTGGAGATGCTGTCCCGGCACGTGGCCGGCCCAGGACGGCACCGCGAAGCGGAAGGTGGCGGTGCGCGGGGTCTCGCGGCGGACCTCGGTGAGCGTGGCGGTCTGCCAGACGGTGGCCACGTCGGTGGGCACGGAGATCCGGCCCGGGATCGCGAACCGGGTCGGGGGCGTGGGGGCCGGGGCCGTGGTGGTCGTGTCAGTCACCGGAGAACCTCTGCTCCTCCCAGGGGTTGCCGCGCTGGTGGTAGCCGTTCTGCTCCCAGAAGCCGGGCTCGTCGTGGTCGAGGAGGCGCAGGCCCGCGATCCACTTGGCGCTCTTCCAGAAGTACAGATGCGGCACCAGCAGCCGCGCCGGGCCGCCGTGCTCGGGGGCGAGCGGCTGCCCGTCGAACTCCCAGGCGATCCACGCCCTGCCGCCGGTCACGTCGGCGAGCGGCAGGTTGGTGGTGTAGCCGGTGTGCGCGTAGGCCACGACGTGGGTGGCGGTGGGCAGCGGGCCCGCGGCCTGGAGGAAGGTGTCCAGGGACACCCCGCCGAAGCGGACGCCGAACTTCGACCAGCTCGTCACGCAGTGGATGTCGCCCTCGTACACCGAGCCGGGCAGCGCGTGCGCCTCGTCCCAGTCCCAGGTGCGGGGCCGCTCGACCAGCCCGTCGATCCGGAAGGTCCACTGCTCGGGCGCGATGTCCGGGGTGACCTCGGCGGACAGCACGGGCCAGTCCTCGCCCGCGTCGTACTGGCCGGGCGGCAGGCCGGGGTTCTGGACGCGGTGGCGTCCGGTGAATCCTCGGGTGACGTTCATGATTCAACCGTAAGGGGTCCGGGAGGGTGCCCCGTACCGGGAGATCATTGCGGCCGTATGAACTCTCCGCAGGTCAGGGAATACGCCCACGCTGCCGTGGATTGCCGCCGGTGGACAGCGAAGGAGAGTGAGGAAGCCCATGCCCAAGGCGTACGTCTTCACCCGGTTCGGCGGCCCGGAGACCGAGGCGCTCGTCGACGTGGACCGCCCCCGCCCCGGACCCGGCCAGCTGCTGATCGCGGTGCGCGCGGCCGGAGTGAACCCGGTGGACTTCAAGCTGCGCGACGGCTACCGGCGCCCCGGTGAGAGCGCGACGCCCGACTTCCCCGTGTTCTTCGGCAACGAGGTCGCCGGTGTCGTCGAAGAGAGCGGGGACGGCGTCGACGGCTTCGTGCCCGGCGACGAGGTGTTCGGCCGGCCCGTCGAGGGCGGCTGGTCGGAGTACGCGCTGCTGTCGGTGGACCTGATCGCCCGCAAGCCGGCCGGCGTGTCCTTCGCCGACGCCGCCACCCTGCCCGTCGCCGTCGCGACCGCCTACGACGGGGTACGCCAGCTCCAGGCGGCCGCCGGCGCGACCGTGCTGATCACCGGCGCGGGAGGCGGTGTCGGCGTGGCCGCGCTGCAGATCGCCCGCACCCTCGGGCTGCGCACGGTCGGCGTGGCGAGCGAGGGCAAGAAGGACCTCGTCGAGTCGCTCGGCGCCGTCCATGTGCCCTCCGGTCCCGGCTGGGCCGAGCGGGTGCGGGCCGCCGTGCCGGGCGGTGTCGACGGGGTCTACGACCTGGTCGGCGGCGAGGTCCTCGCCGAGGCCGCGGGCCTGCGCGCCGGGGGAGCCCGGCTCGTCACGGCCGTCGCTCCGCCCGAGGAGGCCGAGCGGCTCGGCGGCTCCCGCGTGGCGCGGGTGCGCGACAGCGCCGTGCTGGAGGCGGTGGCGGAGCTGGTGGCCGGCGGCGACCTGGACCCGCACGTCACCCGTACCTTCCCGCTGGAGCGGGCCGGGGAGGCGCTGCGCGCCGTCGAGGAGGGCCACGCCCGCGGCAAGATCGTGATCGAGGTGGGCGAGTGAGCGCCGGGCACGGGGCGAGCGGCCCGCACGTCCTGGACAACCCCGCCCTCGCCTCCCTGACCGGCCCGCACGCCCGCTTCGCCGAGCGGCGCGGCCGGGTGCTGCGTTACCCGCTCGACGTGTCGCCCTGGCTGGCCCTGCCCGACGAGCCGGAGACCCAGGACTGGGCCGACCTCGCGGCGCTCGCCGGTCCCGGCGCCCAGGTCCCGCTGCCGGGCTTTCGCGGGCGGGTCCCGGACGACTGGGAGATCACCTTCCACATCGACGGCGTCCAGCTGGTGGACGACGGGCTGGAGGCCGCCCCGGACCCGGAGGCGGTACGGCTCACAGCGGCCGACGTGCCCGAGATGCTGGACCTGGTCGCGCGCACCCGGCCCGGGCCCTTCCTGCCCCGCACCATCGAACTGGGCACCTACCTGGGCATCCGGCGCGACGGGGCGCTCGTCGCCATGGCGGGGGAGCGGCTGCATCCGCCGGGCTGGACCGAGATCAGCGCGGTGTGCACCGATCCGGCGTTCCGGGGCCAGGGGCTGGCCGGCCGGCTGGTCCGCGCGGTCGCGCACGGCATCCGCGAGCGCGGGGAGACGCCGTTCCTGCACACCGGCGCGCACAACACCGGCGCCATCCGGCTGTACGAGTCGCTCGGCTTCCGGCTGCGCCGCCGCACGGCGTTCCTGGAGGCGCGGGCGCCCCAGACGCTGGGGGAGGAGCGGGCGGTGCCGGTGGCGTAGGCGTAGGACTGACCGGCCGGCAGTGTGGCCGGTCAGTCCTCCTGCTGCTCCCGCGGCGCCCAGGCGTTGTAGCGCACCAGATAGTCGGCGAAGCGGGCCAGGTCGTCCTCGGGCCAGTCCGCGAGGCGCTCGCGGAAGGCGGTCCGCCGGCTCTCGGTGACCTGGGCGAGGATGTGCCGGCCGGCCTCGGTGAGGTGCAGGACCTGGACCCGGTGGTCCTCCGGGTCCAGCCGCCGCTCGATGAGCCCGGCCCGCTCCAGTGCCGCGACCTGGCGGCTGACCGTGGACTTGTCCAGGGCGTAGTGCGCCGCGAGGTCGGTGGCACGGCAGCCGCCGCTCTCCTCCAGGTGCCCGAGCAGCGTGTAGGAGACCAGCGACAGCTCCGGGTGCATGCGCCCGGCCGACGCGCGGGCCCGGCGGGCGAAGATCGTCATCTCGCGCTGGATGGTCTCGACGGCCTCGGCTGCGTTCACTTGCCCTCCTTCGGGGTTCTGGTTGTATAGTACAACTTGTAGTGAGAGTTGTATAAGCCAACTATTGGAGGAGTGGGCCGATGACATCGCCCGCCGTGCGCCATGTGCTCACGCACCTGATCACCCCGCTGCTGATGTGCCTGGGCATGGGGCTCGCGTACATGGGGGCGTTCGTCACCCCGGAGCCGAACCACCTGCCCGTCGCCGTCGTCGGCTCCGGACCCGAGGCCAAGGTGCTCGCCCAGTCGGTCAAGGACGCCGCGGGCGACAAGCTCGACGTCCGCACGGTCGCCACCCGGGACACGGCCGTCGACCTGCTCAAGCACCGCGACATCACCGGCGCCTACGTGCCGGGTGCCAAGAGCCCCGAACTCGTCGTCGCCACCGCCTCCTCCGACATGGGCGCCACCGCCGTCGAGAAGGTCTTCACGCCCGTCGCCGAGAAGCAGGGCGTCCCGCTGAAGGTGACCGACGTCGCCCGGCCCGTCTCCGACGACCCCACCGGACAGGGCCTGTTCTTCCTGCTCATCGCCGTGTCCATCGGCTCCTACGCCTCCGTCGCCGCGATCGGCGCCGCAGGCGGCGCGCTCGGCATGCGGGTGCGCGCCCTGCTGGCGCTCGGTGTCTCGGCCGTCGTCGGCGCCATCGGCACGCTGCTCGCCGGTCCGGTGTTCCACCTCGCCCACCACGACCTCGCCGGGATCTTCGGCATGGCGTGGCTGTACTCGGCGGGCATCCTGTTCATCGGCGTCGGCCTGCACACCTTCCTCAAGCGGTGGACCACGCTGGCGATGATGGTGCTGTTCGTGATGCTCAACTTCACCAGCTCCGGCGGGTTGTTCCGGCCCGAGCTGCAGAACGGCTTCTTCGGCACCCTGCACGCCTTCTGGAACGGCGCCGGCTTCGTCGAGGGCGTCCGCAGCCTGCTGTACTTCGGTGACGACGGCCTCGGCCGCAGCCTGTGGACGCTGGCGGTCTGGCTGCTGGCAGGCCTCGCGGTGACCGGGATCGCGGCCCTGTACGAGCGGGCCAAGGCTCCCGCGCCCGCCCCCGCGCCGCAGCCGCAGGAGCTCGCGGCCGAGGAGGAGATCGAGGAGACCGTGGGGGTCTGATCAGCCTTCAGAACGCGCTGGGGTAGGGTGGCGGTCCGGCTGCGGACCGCCCCAGCCGCGCCGAACCGAGGAGGTGGGACCCATCACCGCAAGGACATCACGGGTGCTCTCCCCTCGCCGCGCGCGGACCGCCGGCGGGTGACCCGAGGGAGCGCCCTCCGGTCACCGAAAGGCACTCCGCCCCCATGCTCACTCCTTCCACGTCCGTCGAGTTTCCCCAGGTCGTCGCCGCTCTGCGCGCCGCCGGCTGCGTCTTCGCCGAGGACGAGGCGCGGTTGATCCTCGACACCGCCCGCAGCGACCAGGAGGCCACCGCCATGGTGGGCCGCCGGGTCGCCGGGCTGCCCCTCGAACACGTCCTCGGCTGGGCCGGGTTCCACGGACTGCGCGTCACCGTCGAGCCGGGCGTGTTCGTCCCGCGCCGCCGCACCGAGTTCCTCGTCGAACAGGCCCTCGCCCAGGCCCCGCACGCCGGCGTCGTGGTGGACCTGTGCTGCGGTTCCGGCGCGGTCGGCGCCGCGCTGGCCGCCGCGCTGGAGGGTGTCGAGCTGCACGCCGCCGACATCGACCCGGCCGCGGTGCGCTGCGCCCGCCGCAACGTCGCCGCGTACGGAGGCCACGTCCACGCCGGCGACCTGTTCGCGGCGCTGCCGGAGCGTCTGCGCGGCCGCATCGACATCCTCGCCGCCAATGTGCCCTACGTCCCCACCGCCGACGTCGCCCTGTTGGCCGCCGAGGCCCGCGAGCACGAGCCGCTGACCGCGCTGGACGGCGGTGCGGACGGCCTGGACGTGCTGCGCCGGGTGGCCGCGGAGGCGCCGCGCTGGCTGGCCCCCGGGGGCTGCCTGCTGGTGGAGACGAGCGAGCGTCAGGCGCCCACGGCCGTCGAGACGTTCACGCGCGCCGGGCTGACCGCGCGACTGGCGGTGGCGGAGGAGGGCTACGCCCACGTGGTGATCGGTACGGCGCAGCCGAGCTGACGCACGAGGGCGCCACCCTCGGCTTCGTGATCGCCGCAAGCCCGGGCTCGGCTGAGCATCGGTCTCACAGGTGCACGTGCGTGGCTCAGGCCGAGGCAGGCGTACGGGACAGGGCCGTGCGCAGCGCGAAGACACCGAGCAGGCCGCCTGCCGTGAACCGCTGAGCGGTCATCACGCGGGGCCGGGCGGCCAAAAACCCCGACACCCGTGCCGCGGCCAGCATGATCAGGGCGTTCACGGAGATCCCCACGACGATCTGCACCCCACCGAGCTGCAGCAGTTGCGCCCAGGCCGGACCGGCCTGCGGATCCATGAACTGGGGCAGCAGGGCGGCGTACATGAGAGCGATCTTGGGGTTGAG
Organism: Streptomyces sp. Ru71; assembly: GCF_002920535.1. GTDB lineage: Bacteria > Actinomycetota > Actinomycetes > Streptomycetales > Streptomycetaceae > Streptomyces. Next base: position 21,058 of record NZ_PQSS01000069.1, read on the forward strand.
CAGGTTGGTCAGGAGCCCCATCGAGAACAGGCGGGCGTCGGAGACGCGAGGCAGGTCCTGGTCCGGAGCGAAGAGTGAGCGGCCACCCGGCTTGAGCATCTTCCAGGCCAGGTAGGCCAGGTAGGCGGCCCCCGCGAGCTTGACCACCGTGAACGCCAGCGGCACGGCGGCGAACAACGCGGACAGGCCGGCGGCCGCGGCCAGCAGGTAGCACAGGAATCCCACAGCGGTCCCGCTCAGACTGACCAGGCCCGCCCGGCGGCCTTGGGTGATCGCGCGGGAGGTGAGGTGGATCATGTTCGGTCCCGGAGTCAGAGCCATGCCCAGTTCGACCAGGGCCACTCCCCCCACTGCGGCCAGACTGATCAAAGTCGACTCCTGATCGTTTGCCGGGCACCCGGTACCCGGCGCGGGCGGCGCCCGTCCGTGACGCATCGGCGGCGCCTGCGCCAGGATACGGCCCTGCCGTTCGGTGTCTCCGTGCACCCTCACTCCACCCGGCCAACGGGGCGTCAACCGTCGAACCACGGCCTGTCCGGCGGATCTTGAATCTCGAATTCAGGCGGCATCCGGAGACCGAACGCCCTAACGTGCAGGCATGTCATCTTCACTTGAGCGTCCCCCTCGGCAGGCCGACGAACGCACCGCGCTCATCGGCTGGCTGGATCTGCAACGGCGGATCCTGAGATGGAAATGCGAGGGCCTGAGCGAGGCTGACGCGCACCGCTCCGTCATCCCGACCTCGCCGGCGATGACGATGGCCGGGCTCATCAGCCACATGCGGTGGGTGGAGCACGCCTGGCTGGAGGTGCTGTTCCTGGGCGGCGACAAGACGCAGAACCCGTCCTTGGTCGAGACGGACGAGGACGCGCACTGGCGCACCGACGGCACCTCGCTGAAGCAGCTGCTCGCGGAGTACGAGGACCAGTGCGCCCGAAGCAACGAGATCGTGGCCGAGGCGTCCCTGGACGACATAGGCCGCCACCCCGACTACCGCGACAGCAAGGCCAACCTCCGCTGGATGCTCATCCACCTCGTCGAGGAAACCGGCCGGCACGCGGGGCACGCGGACATCGTGAGGGAACTGCTCGACGGGACGAAGGGGTACTACTAGGTCAAGTTCCGCACGCGGAGGGAAGGGTCAGGGCGCGTCAGGTGCTCGCCCCGTCCCCCGACGGGGTCGGCGTCGGACTGTCGTCCCGGTCGTCGTTCCAGTCGTGGTGCCGGAAGCCGTCGCGCCAGTGGTCGGGGCCGCGCTCGTCGAAGTCGCCGGTGAGTGCGCGCAGGGCCGTGCGCTTGCCGTGGTCCAGGGTGCCGATGAGTACGACCGTGTCGCCCTGCTTCGGCGTGCCGCCCCGCACAAGGGCGTCCGAGCCCACGGTCCAGGTCCACGAGGCGCCGTCCTCACTCCTGACCGTGACCTGGTCGCCGGACACCTTCTGCACGGTGCCGCGCTGCCAGATCCGTACCACCCACCGGCCGGTGTCCGGGTCCTTCACGGTGGCCTCGCCGTGCACGGCCGCCCCGAAGCCGAACCCGGGGCCGCCCCGCTCGTGCCGTCCGTCGGGCCCGCCCGGGGACGGCGAGGACGAGGCGGAGGTGCCGGGTGGTGTCGGGGAACCGCCCGAGGAGGCCGCGTAGGCTACCGTCCCGCCCAGGGCGAGCACCGCGACCGCGGTGGCCGCGATCACCGTACGGCGCCGCACCGGCCACCGTCGCCCGGCCTGACCTGCCGACTCCCGTGTCTCCGGCTGTTCCTGGTGCGGATCGTGCATCACGGCTCACTCTCCTCGGCCGGGATCAGGTCTGTGGCACCCCGTGCTGTGATTGTCCGAGGGGGCCGGTAAGACCCGGGTAACGATTTGCTGTGAGTGTGCGGTGCGGCCTCACTCCTGCGGCCGGGCCCGTGCGATCAGCAGGGCCACGTCGTCGTGGTTGTCCGGGTGGTGCAGCGTGCTCAGCAGCAGGTCGCAGACCTCCTCCAGAGGACGTTCCGGGGCGTCCAGCAGCGTCAGCAGCATGTCGAGGCGCTCGTCGAGGGAGTGCCGGCGCGTCTCCACCAGGCCGTCGGTGTAGAACACCAGCTGGTCGCCGGGGCAGATCTCCACGGTCGTGGTGGAGAAGGCGACCCCGCCCACGCCCAGCGGGGCGCCCGTCGGCAGGTCCAGCAGCTCCGGGGTCCGCCCCGGGCGCACCCGGGCCGGCGGCAGATGCCCGGCGTTCGCGATCCGGCACTGGCCGAGCTGCGGGTCGTGGACGGCGTACACACAGGTCGCGATGGCCTGGTCCAGACCCGAGGTGATCTTGTCGAGGTGCTCCAGCAGCCGCGCCGGGTCGAGGTCGAGGGAGGCGAGGGTGTTCGTCGCGGTGCGCAGCCGGCCCATGGTGGCGGCCGCGTTGATGCCGCTGCCCATCACATCGCCCACCACCAGCGCCGTCTTGCCGTCCTCCAGCGGGATGACGTCGAACCAGTCGCCGCCGACCTCGCTGGTGGCGCCCGCCGGCTGGTAGCGGGAGGCGACCTCCAGGCCGCCGGTGAGCCGCGGATGGCTGGGCAGCAGGCTGCGCTGCAGGGTCAGCGCGGTGTTGCGGGCGTTCTGGTACCAGCGGGCGTTGTCGATCTGCACGGCGGCCCGTGCCGCCAGCTCCCGGGCCAGCAGCAGGTCGTCCCGGCCGAACGGCAGCGGGTTGCGGATGCGCTTGAGGTCGAGGGCGCCGAGCACCTCGCCGCGCGCGATCAGCGGTACGGCGAGATAGGAGTGCACGCCCGCCGCGGCCAGCAGCTCGGCGGCCTCGGCGGAGCGGGCGATGCGCGGCAGGTCCTCCGGCCGCACGCGCTCCACCATGACCGGCCGGGCCGTGCGGACGCACTCGGTGACCAGCCGGTCGGGGGCGTACCGGGCGATCTGGCCGGGCGGGTCGGCCGCCCGCAGCGCCTCCGGCGCGTCCTTGGCCTGCACGGCCAGCGCGCGGATCACCGCCGACTCGGCCGGGCCCAGGCTGGTGCGCCGGCCCTCCACGACCGCGTCCAGCAGGTCGACGGCGGCGACGTCGGCCAGCTCCGGCACGGCCACGTCGGCCAGCTCGTGCGCGGTGCGGTCCAGCTCCAGCGTCGTACCGATCCGCGCGGAGGCGTCGGCGATCACGGCCAGCCGGCGACGTGCGGCCTCGGCCTCGACGCCGGCCTGGTACTGCTCGGTGATGTCCACGACGGAGGCGGCGAGGCCGAGGACGTTGCCGACGGTGTCCTCCAGCCGGTACAGCGAGGTCGTCCAGGCGTGGTCCCGGTCCGGGTCGGCCGGGGTGCGGCCCACGGTGGGCTGGTCGACCACCGGCAGCCCCGTTTCGAGCACCTGCCGCGACGAGGCCTCCAGCGCGTCCGCGTCCAGGTCCGGCAGCACCTCGCGCAGCCGGCGCCCGATGTGGGCCTCGGCGGGCAGGCCGTTGATCCGCTCCAGTGCCGGGTTGACCGACACGAACCGCAGGTCGGTGTCGAGCACGGCGAGGCCGATCGGCGACTGGGTGACCATCCGGGTGGACAGCGCCACATCCTGCTCCAGACGGCGCACGGTCGACCGGTCGGCGCACAGGCCGAGCGCGTACACGTCGCCCCGGTCGTCCAGCAGGCGCATGTTGCGGAACTCCACCAGCCGGGTGGTGCCGTCCTTGCGCCGGACGGGGAAGGCGCCGGCCCAGCTCTGCCCGGTCTCCATGACGTCGGCGAACAGCTTCACGACCAGGTCGAAGTGCTGCTCGTGCACCATGATGTGCGCCGCGTACCGGCCGAGGGCCTCCTGGGCGGCGTACCCGAACAGCTCCTCGGCCTGAGGGCTCCACAGCACCACGCGGCCCTGCGCGTCCAGCACCACGGAGGCGACGTTCAGGACGTCGAGCAGGCCGCTCGGCCGCACCGGTCCGCCCGGCGGCTGATCGCCGTCGGTCACGGGAGATCTGGCTGACGTCATGCAGGTACCGCCTCCGCCTGTACGTGCGGCACGCGTACCCCCGTGCCGACTCCCCTTGTTGTACCGCGCACAACCCTTTCTCCTACGCCTTCCGCACCCACCTCCACCATCCCTCAACACGACCGGAATCGTCCCGCCGAGGGCGGCGGGTCGGCGGTGTGCCCGAGACGGAGCCGTTCGTCGCCGGGCCGACCACACCTGTTCGGGTGTTGGTATGTACATGACTATCCCGCGCCACCAGACTGTGCGCGACCACCCCCTCACCGAGGAGTCGGCCCATGCCTCCACGCACCGTCCGGCAACGTTGTCGCACCGTCCTGACCGCTCTGGCAGCCCTGGCCTTCGTCGTGTGCGGCGCACCGCACGCCACGGCCGCCGACACCTGGAGCGAGGCCGGCTCCGACCGCGCCGACCCGCTCACCGAGAGCCAGGGTCTGGCCTCCGTCGAGGTCCCGGCCGGCAGCGCCAACCGCTACACCGGCATCGGCACCATCCCGCTCGGCGTGTCCGCGCGCGGCTGGAACCACGTGGGCGACCCCGACGCCGCCTACGACGGGCACTACGTCGAGCCGTACCAGCGGGACTCGGGCGGCGCCAAGATGTTCCGGGTGCAGGCGCCGGGCGGCGGCTGGTCGGAGTACGTCCACGCGCTCAGCCCCGGCGAGGCCCTGAACAACTCCTGGGTGGCGATCTCCCCGGACGGCCAGTGGATGCTGTCGGGGGAGTGGGGCACCATGACCCGGCTGCTGGTCTTCCCCACCCCCGGCGTCAACCCTGCCACCTCGCCCTCGGCGAACCTCCCGCAGGCCGCCACCGTCCGGCTCGACCGCGCCGTCCGTGACGTCCAGGGCTGCGACTTCGTCACCGCCACGCGGCTGCTGTGCTCCTCCGACGATCCCGACGGCACGCTGTTCGGCATGACCAAGCCGCTGCTGCAGATCGACCTGTCCGCCGCGCCGAACGGCTCCGCCGATGTCACCGGCCAGGTCACCGCCCTGCGCCAACTGCCCCTGCGCAGCGCCTGCTCCGGCGCGTTCGAGGCCGAGGGGATCGACTACGACCGCCGCACCGGCACCCTGCGCGTCATCGTCGTCTCGCCCGGCTTCTGTGTCCTGACCGACAGCAAGACCTACCGGCTGACTCGGGGCTGAGCCCGCGCGCGTCCGGCCCGGCCGTCGGTGGCCCGCACCGGCGGCCGGTGCTTTTCTTGGGTGTGGGGGTGCGGGATCGCGGGGAACCCGCACTCCCGCAGCGCGGTGACGACAAGGAGCGATCACATGCACCAGCACATGGACAACGAGCAACCGCACCCGCACTCGGTCTCCCTGGAGATCAGTGACTGCACCAAGGAGGACGCCCGGATCGTCTTCGACACGCTGTGCCAGTGCTTCGACTCCGACCGCTGCTCCGAGGACGTCCCCGAGCAGTTCTCGGAGGTCCGTCCCATGGTGTGGCTCGGTACCTTCGACGTCGCGGACACCCGTGAGGCCGCCGCGCGCCCGGCCCGGCTGCACGGCCAGGTCACCGCGGACGTCCAGGGCGGCTACTGGGCGATCGACCGCTTCCGCAAGACCCTGGACGACCTGTTCACGGTGCAAGACCTCTCCCATGCCTCGGGCGACCAGGAGCGGGAGCTGCACGTGCGGCTGGAGAGCAGGTGAACACCGACAGGCATACCGAGAGGTGACCAGGCCTGGGTGATACGGGCCACCTCGTTGTGCAACTAGTTGCATAAAGGCTCGCGGGTCCTCTACAACGGTGCTCACCGACACCGCGCACGGAGGGCCCGATGAGCCGTTACCCCCACCTGCTGAGCCCGCTCGACCTGGGCTTCACCACGCTGCCCAACCGCGTCCTGATGGGCTCGATGCACGTCGGCCTGGAGGAGGCCGAGCGGGGCTTCGAGCGCATGGCGGCCTTCTACGCCGAACGCGCCCGCGGCGGAGTGGGGCTCATCGTCACCGGCGGCATCGCCCCCAACGACGAGGGACGGCCCTACGAGGGCGGCGCCAAGCTCACCACCGACGCCGAGGCGGAACAGCACCGGCAGGTCACCGAGGCCGTGCACCGCGAGGGCGGCAGGATCGCACTGCAGATCCTGCACTTCGGCCGCTACGCCTACCACAGTGACCTGGTCGCCCCGAGCCCGCTGCAGGCCCCGATCAGCCCGTTCCCGCCCCGAGAGCTGAGCGACGCCGACATCGAGCGCACCATCGACGACTACGCCCGCACGGCTCGCCTGGCGCAGCAGGCCGGCTACGACGGCGTGGAGATCATGGGCTCCGAGGGCTACCTCATCAACGAGTTCATCGCCGCCCAGACCAACCAGCGCACCGACCGCTGGGGCGGCTCCTACGAGAACCGCATGCGCTTCCCCGTCGAGATCGTGCGCCGGGTGCGCGAGGCGGTCGGTGAGGACTTCATCGTCATCTACCGGCTCTCCATGCTGGACCTCGTCCCCGGCGGCTCCACCCTCGACGAGGTGATCACCCTGGCCAAGGCCGTCGAGACCGCCGGAGCCACGATCATCAACACCGGCATCGGCTGGCACGAGGCCCGCATCCCGACCATCGCCACCTCCGTGCCGCGCGGCGCCTACACCTTCGTCACCAAGAAGCTCATGGGCGAGGTGTCGATCCCGCTCATCACCACCAACCGCATCAACACCCCCGAACTCGCCGAGCAGCTGCTCGCCGACGGCGTCGCCGACATGGTCTCCATGGCCCGCCCGATGCTCGCCGACGCGGAGTTCGTGAAGAAGGCCGCCGAGGACCGCGCCGAGGCCATCAACACCTGCATCGGCTGCAACCAGGCCTGCCTCGACCACACCTTCAGCGGGCAGATCACCTCCTGCCTGGTCAACCCGCGTGCCTGCCACGAGACCGAGCTGGTGCTCGCCCCGACCCGGCTGAAGAAGCGGGTCGCGGTCGTCGGCGCCGGCCCGGCCGGCCTGGCCTGCGCGGTCTCCGCCGCCGAACGCGGCCACGCGGTCACCCTGTTCGACGCCGCGAGCGAGATCGGCGGCCAGCTCAACGTCGCCCGCCAGGTCCCCGGCAAGCAGGAGTTCGACGAGACGCTGCGCTACTTCCGCCACCAGCTCGACGCCCACGGTGTGGACGTACGCCTCGGCACCTGGGTCGGCGCGGACGACCTGGCCGACTTCGACGAGGTCGTCGTCGCCACCGGCGTCACCCCGCGCACCCCGGACATCCCCGGCGTCGACCACCCCAGTGTCGTCGGCTACCTCGACGTGCTCCAGGGCGGCGCCGCCGTCGGCGACCGGGTCGCGATCCTCGGCGCGGGCGGCATCGGCTTCGACGTCGCCGAGTACCTCACCGACAGCGGCGACAAGGCGAACGAGGACCCGGCGACGTACTTCCGCCACTGGGGCGTCGACCTGGACTACCGGGCGCCCGGCGGCCTCGCCGCGCCCGAGCGGCCGGCGCCGCCCCGCCAGGTCCACCTGCTCCAGCGCAAGACCACCAAGGTGGGCGCCGGCCTCGGCAAGACCACCGGCTGGATCCACCGCACCGAGCTCAAGCACCGCGGCGTCACCATGGTCCCAGGCGTGGCCTACGACCGCATCGACGACGCCGGGCTGCACCTGACCGTCGACGGCGAGAGCACGGTTCTCCCGGTCGACACCATCGTGCTGTGCACCGGCCAGGAGCCGCGCCGGGACCTGTACGACGCGCTGGTCGCGGCGGGCCGCACGGCACACCTGATCGGCGGCGCCGACGTGGCCGCCGAACTGGACGCCAAGCGCGCCATCAAGCAGGGCACGGAGCTCGCCGCCGCCCTGTAGGCGCGCGGCGCGTCCCTAGGATGACCCCATGTCCCTGCCGCACGCGATCCTCACCGCCCTGCTGGAGAAGCCGTCCTCCGGTCTTGAGCTGACCCGCCGCTTCGACAAGTCGATCGGCTACTTCTGGTCCGCCACCCACCAGCAGATCTACCGCGAGCTGGGACGCCTGGAGGCCGAGGGGTACATCCGCGCGCTGCCGAGCGAGGTGCCGGCCCGCGGGCAGAAGAAGGCCTACGAGGTCCTGCCCGCGGGCCGCGCCGAGCTGGAGCGCTGGACGGCCGCGGCGCAGGACCCCAAACCCCTGCGGGACACCCTGCTGCTGCGGCTGCGCGCCGCCGCCATGGTCGGCACCGCCGGCCTGCAGGCCGATCTGCGGCGCCATCTGGAGCTGCACGAGCGGCAGTTGGCGGAGTATCTGGAGATCGAGCAGCGCGACTTCCCGCCCGGCAAGGACAGCGCTCAGGACCGGTTGCGGCACCTCGTGCTGCGGGCCGGGATCGACCTGGAGACCTTCTGGACCCGGTGGCTCACGCACGCCCTGGCGGAGGTCGCCGCACTGCCCGGGGAGGGACTCACAGACGGTGCGGCTTCGAGCGACGGCGCAGGAACCACGCCGCCCCGATGACACCGCCGCCCACCAGGGCCGCGCCCACACCCATCGTGACCGGGCCGTAGTCCCGGACGGCGCCGCCGAAGCCGCCCATCACACCGCGCGACGGCGACGGCGACGCGGTGCTGGAGAGAGTCGGCGCGGACGGCGCGGAGACGATCACCGACTGGGTGCCGGCGGTGGTGTTGTTCGCGCACATCACGATCACCGTGTACGTGCCGGGGGAGACGCCGGACCAGGCGGCGGACTGGCTCACGCCGGTGCCCGACAGCGCGACCTGACGGCCCTGGGCGAAGTTCGCCTGGGAACTGTTGAGCAGCGCCGCCGTGCCCCAGCTGCCGTTGATCTGGGAGCAGGCGCTGGTCACCACGGACACGGTCGTCCCCGTCGTGCTCACGGAGATCCCCGAACCCCGGGCGGCGGCCGGTCCCGCGGCGGTCAGGGCGAGCGGCAGCGCGGCGGCGGCAGCCACGGTCAGGCCGTGACGTCTGAAGAGAGCGGAGTTGCGCATCGGGATCTCCTCCGGCGGCACGGTTGGCGGTACATCCCTTGCGCCGCCGAGGATCGGGAACGCCCGTGCTGCCTCAGACGCAGCCAACGCGCCCCCGTGCGCACGCGCATGCGGGCCTGACCCGGGCAGGTGACGGATTCCCACCGACGGCCCAGGCCGCCCGCCGGTCACCGTCCCGCGCGGGGCGTGCCGGCGCGGTGCCGCGTCACCGCCCCGCGCGGGGCGTGCCGGCGCGGTCCCCCGTCACCGTCCCGTGCAGGGTGTGCCGGTGCGGTCCCCCGTCACCGTCCCGTGCAGGGTGTGCCGGTGCGGTCCCCCGTCACCGTCCCGTGCAGGGTGTGCCGGTGCGGTCCCGCGTCACCGTTCCGCGCCCGTCGTCACCGTCCGCTCCGGCGACCAGCCGCCCCAGGTGCCGTCCGGCAGCCGGGCCCGCAGCCGCACCCGGTGGCTGACCCCGGCCGCGTTCCCGGCGTAGAAGCTGTAGCTCGCCCGGTCCCGCGGCGCCTGCCCGCCCCACACCACCGAGGTCGCCGTCCGGCCGTCGAGCTGCACCTGGTACTCGGTGACCGTCCCGTCGGTGCGCGGCACGTCCCAGGACAGGTCCAGGTAGTACGCGCCGTCCGCCTCGTGGCTCGCGGCCCGGAAGGCGCCGGGCGCGGTGGCCCGGCCGTCGTTCCCGCCGGGGGCCGTGGTGAGGACGAGCGGTCCGGCGGCGGGGGAGAGGTTGTCGGCCGCGTCCCGGGCCCGCACGGTGAAGGAGTACCGGGTGCCGGGCCGCAGACCGGTGACGACGGTCGCCGTCTGGGTCCCGCCCACGCTGTGGATCTTCACACCGCCCTGGTAGACGTCGTACGACACCACCTTCCGGTCGTCACGGGCGGCCGTCCAGGACAGCTGGACCGCTGTGCTCCCGGCGTCGCGGCCGGTGAGCCGGCCGGGCCGGCCCGGTGCCGAGCGGTCCGCGGCCGTCGCGGCCGGTGTCGTCGCGGTGACCTCACGGCTGGGCGGACCGAGCCGTCCGGCCCGGTCGCGGGCGCGCACCGAGAAGACGTACGTCGTGGACGGGCGCAGCCGGGTGACGTCCACCATGTGCTCGCCGGCCGGCACCCGCGCCACCCTGGCCCGGTCCCGGTACACCTCGTACTCGCGCACTCCGCCTGCGGCCCGCACGGCGTTCCACATCACATGGACGCTGGTCGCGCTGCCGGCGGTCGCCGTGACCCCGCCCGGCGCCCCCGGCAGCGCCCCGCTCTCCGTGTCGTCCGCGCCGGCCCACCCGCAGGACGCGACCAGCAGCAGGACCACCGCGTACAGCACCACGCGTCGCACGACGTGCCTCCCGGGTCGCGGAAACGCCGTCCACCGGTCCGACGGAAATGGTCCGGACCAATACTCACCCACTATGGGGTCGGTGACGCGCTCACATCAAGAAGGAAGACGCGGTGTGCGGCCGGCCGGACCATCGGACGTTGGTCCGGTGCGAAGGCTTACGTATGCTGAGGCTCCGAGCGGCCGAACTCTCCTGGAGGGCTGGGGAGTTCGGCCGCGGGCGCGGACCGCTGTCGTCGCTGTTGCCGCGCCGGACGCGGGCGGCCGGAAGGCCGGAGCCGAGACACGCTCGGCCCTCCGGCCGCCTGGCGGACCGTCAGATCCCGTGTACCGTACGGGGTTTCGCCGGGACCGGGGCCGCACCGGCGGCCCCGCGCTTCTCACACCTTCCGGTAGTCGTACGCCTCCCGGGCCGCCGTCTCCACCGCCTCCAGATCGGCGCCCGTCGCGGCCGTGACCACCGCCGCGACCGCGCCCTCCACGAACGGCGCGTCCACCAGGCGGGCCCCATCCGGCAGTTCGTCCCCCTCGGCGAGCAGCGCCTTCACCGTCAGGACGGCGCTGCCGAGGTCCGTGAGCAGGGCGACCCCGGCGCCGCGATCGACCGAGGCGGCCGCCGCCGCGATCAGCTCGGCGCTCGTGCCGAGACCCCCGCCCTCGGTGCCGCCCGCCGGGGCCACGGGCACCGCCGCACCGCCGCCGGACAGCGCCTTCGCCAGCCTGGCCACCGACTCCGCCACATCGGCGCTGTGGGACACCAGCACGATCCCGACCAGCTTGTCGTCACTCACCGTTGGCCTCCGCGAGAGCCGCGATCAGCAGGGCCGACGAGGTCGCCCCCGGGTCCTGGTGTCCGATGCTGCGTTCACCGAGATAGCTGGCCCGCCCCTTGCGGGCCTGCAGCGGCGTGGTGGCCTCGGCGCCCTGCGCGGCGGCCGTGCGTGCGGCGGCGAAGCCGTCGCCGAGCGCGTCGAGCGCCGGGACCAGCGCGTCGATCATGGTCTTGTCGCCGGGCGCGGCACCGCCCAGCGTCATGACCGCTTCCACTCCGGTCCGCAGGGCCTGCGCGAACTGCTCCTCGCTGACCTCGGCGGCGTCGCCGAGCGCCTTGCCGGTACGGCGCAGCAGGGTGCCGTACAGCGGCCCCGACGCCCCGCCGACCTTCGAGATCAGCTGCTTCGCCGCGAGCATCAGCACCGCGCCGGGCGTGTCGGGAGCCTCCTCCCGCAGCGCGGCCGTCACCGCGGTGAGCCCGCGCTGCATGTTGGTGCCGTGGTCGGCGTCCCCGATGGCCGAGTCGAGCGCGGTGAGGTGTTCGGCCTCGCGGTCCACGGACGCGGCGGCCACCGTCAGCCAGCGGCGGAAGAAGTCGGCGTCGAGCACGTGATCTCCTTGCGTGGTAGGGATGTCGCTCACCTGCGGATCACCGTGTCACATGCCCCAGCGCAGCCCCGGCGTGCTCACCGGAGCGTCCCACAGCCGCAGCAGCTCCTCGTCGATCTGGCACAGGGTCACCGAGGCGCCCGCCATGTCCAGCGAGGTCACGTAGTTGCCGACCAGGGTGCGGGCGACGGCGACACCCCGCTGGGCCAGCACCCGCTGCACCTCGGCGTTGAACCCGTACAGCTCCAGCAGCGGCGTCGCGCCCATGCCGTTGACCAGGACCAGGACCGGGCTGCTCGGGCTCATGTCCTCCAGGAGGGCGCCGACCGCGAAGTCCGCGATCTCCCCGGAGGTCATCATCGGCCGCCGCTCCCGGCCCGGCTCGCCGTGGATGCCGATGCCCAACTCCAGCTCACCGGAGGGCAGATCGAAGGTCGGGCTGCCCTTGGCCGGGGTGGTGCAGGCGCTCAGCGCCACGCCGAAGCTGCGCGCGTTCTCGTTGACCTGCCGGGCGATCGACTCCACCCGCTCCAGCGGCTGCCCCTCGTCGGCGGCGGCGCCGGCGATCTTCTCCACGAACAGCGTGGCCCCCGTGCCGCGCCGCCCGGCCGTGTACAGGCTGTCGGTCACCGCCACGTCATCGTTGACCAGTACCTTCGCGATCTGGATGCCCTCGTCCTCGGCCATTTCGGCCGCCATGTCGAAGTTGAGAACGTCGCCGGTGTAGTTCTTGACGATGAACAACACGCCCGCGCCGCTGTCCACGGCCGCCGCGGCGCGCAGCATCTGGTCGGGCACCGGTGAGGTGAACACCTCGCCGGGGCAGGCCGCCGACAGCATGCCGGGTCCGACGAACCCGCCGTGCAGCGGCTCGTGTCCGGAGCCGCCACCGGAGACCAGCCCGACCTTGCCGGCCACGGGCGCGTCCCGCCGTACGATCACCCGGTTCTCGACATCCACGGTCAGCTCGGGATGGGCGGCGGCGATCCCGCGCAGCGCATCGGCGACGACGGTCTCAGGGACGTTGATCAGCATCCTCATGGGTGCCTCCTGGTGGATTAGCAGGTGGGCCCTCGACTGTATTTTCCCAGGTCGCGCGGGCTTAGGCCAGTTGTCGATCTTGTGGAGGGGGTGGCTCGGGTCGGGCTCCGGCGGTGCCGGCGCCGGTTCGCTGCCTGCATCGGTGACGGCACGTCAGGTGCGGTGGTCGTCCTCGGCGGATCGGATTCACACTGATAACGGCAGTATCGACCTTGCGGCCGGGAAAGGTCACGTGGAGCGGCCCGCCCGCTCGGCCGCGCGTCAGCCCGAGATGCGGGCAGCGATGCCGTCGAGGAGGAAGTCGAGGCCGGTCCGGAAGGTCTCGTCGGCGTCCGGATGGGGGCCGTCGTGCACGACCGAGGCCAGCGCGGGGTACCGGCCGGTGGCGAAGGCCCGCCGCAGATAGGGCCCGAACGCGGCCTGCCACTGCCTCTTGTCCATCCCGGTGGCCCGCTCGGCACGCCGCTCGGTGATCTCCCGGCGCACCGCGCCGATCACATACGCATGGACCGCGGCGACCGCCGGTACGACGACGTCCAGGGCGACGCCGGCCATCGCGGCCAGCACGGCCTCCCCGCCGGCCAGCGTGTTCGGCCCGAGTTGGGGCCGCCCGCCGATCAGGTCGGCGAGCCATTCGTGCCGGTGGGCGGCCTGCCGGGTGGTCTCGGCGAGGGAGCGCAGCACCTCTCGCCAGTCGTCTCCGCTGGGCCGGATCTCGGCGTGGACCGCGTCGACCATCAGGTCGAGCAGCTCCTCCTTGGTGTCGATGTAGCCGTACAGCCGCATCGGCCCCACACCCAGGGCGGAGGCGACCTTGCGCAGCGACACCGCCTCCAGGCCGTTCGCGTCGGCCAGCGCGACCGCCGCTCGTACGATCCGCTCCCGGCTCAGCGGGGCCGGCACCGGTCGGTCCGGCGGCTCCGGTCGCTCCCACACCAACATGCCGCTGACAATACAACGCCGTGAGCGATACGGTGTATTGGACCGATACAGCGCATTGAGTATCGACCGATACAGCGCATTGGGGGCCCACCATGACCATCGCCATCGTCGGAGCCGGCCTGGGAGGCCTGCTCCTCGCCCGCGTACTGCACCTGAACGGCATCGACGCCGTGGTGTACGAGCGTGAAGCGTCGCGCGACGTGCGCGGGCAGGGCGGCATGCTCGATCTGCACTCCGGGACCGGTCAGCGGGCGATGCGCGAGGCCGGCCTGTACGACCGGTTCACCGCGATCGCCCGTCGGGCCGGCCAGGACCTGCGCCTTCTGGAGCCGGACGGCACCCTGCTGCTGCAGGAGGACACCCCCGACGACGCCCCGCTCGACCGGCCCGAGGTCGACCGGGCCGATCTGCGCAACCTGCTCCTGGACTCACTCCCGGAACACGCCGTGCGCTGGGGGTGCGCCTTCGAGTCCGCCGACAACGGCCTGCTGCGCTTCGCCGACGGCAGCAGCGCGGCGTACGGCCTGCTGGTCGGCGCCGACGGAGCGGGCTCCCGGGTCCGCGCCCTGCTCACCGACGCCCGGCCCGTGCACACCGGCCAGAACGCCGTCGAAATCGGCATTCCCGACATCGACCGCACCCACCCCGACCTCGCGGCGATGGTCGGGCGCGGCAACTACTGGGTGCTCGGCAACCGGCAGTCCCTGGCGGCGCAGCGCAACGGCGACGGCCGCGTACGCGTCTACCTCAGCTTCTACGACACCGGCGAGGACTGGTTCGCCACCAGCGGTATCCCGTTCGACGACCCCGCCTCCGCCCGGGCGCGGCTGATCGAGCTGTTCGCCGGCTGGGACGCACGGTTCACCGCACTGATCGCAGCGTGCGACGACACGGTCGTGCCGCGGTCGATCACCACTCTCCCGGTCGGCCTGACCTGGCCGTCCAGGCCGGACGTCACGCTGCTCGGCGACGCCGCGCACCTGATGCCGCCGGTGGGGCAGGGCGCCAACATGGCGCTGCTCGACGGCGCCGTGCTCGGCCGCGCGCTGGCCGCGCACCGGGACGACTTCGCCGTCGCCGTGAAGGAGTACGAACGCGAGATGTTCGAACGCACCAGCGCGGCCGGCCGGCAGTCCGCGCGGATCCAGGACATCCTGGCGTCGCCCGACGCGAGCCGGCAGATGCTCGCGTTCTTCCAGCCGGGCTAGGGTGACGCCCTTCGGGCGGCGCCGGCCCCCGGCGATAGGGAGGGCCCTGTGGCTGCGCGCCGGGGAGACATGGCTGCGTATCGAGGTGGGAGATCCGGCGACGGCCGGGCAATGAGACTCGGCGGCGCCGGTCACGGCGGCCCCGTGCCGCTGTAGGCTCCGATCCATGCGGATCTCCGTTTCCTCCGACATGGACGAACCCGTGGCCCGCGCCCTGGTCGCCGAGCTGGGCCGGCGGGGCCACGAGGTGGTGGCGTACGGGGCGCTGCGGCCCGGTGACGACCCGCAGTGGGCGGCGTGCTCGGAGGCGGCCGCCCGGGAGGTCGCCGAAGGCAGGGCCCAGCAGGCGGTCGTGTGCTGCTGGACCGGAACCGGCGCCTCCATCGCCGCGAACAAGGTGCCCGGTGTGCGGGCCGCCCTGTGCACCGACGCCGGCACGGCGGACGGCGCCCGCCGCTGGAACGACGCCAATGTGCTCGCCCTCAGCCTGCGCCTGACCTCCGAGCCGTTGCTGAAGGAGATCCTCGACGCGTGGTTCGCGGCCGAGGCCGGCGACGACCCCGAGGACCGCGAGAACCTGGCCCGCGTCGCCCGACTGGACGCCGCCCGGCACGTCTGACCACGGAGATCCCGGCCAACGGGACCGGGCTGTCAGGCCACCGAAGCCAGCGCCGTCACGCCCAGTGCCGCCAAGGCGATCACCTTCAGCAGCTCGCACGCGATGTACGCGAGGTGGGCCCGCGAGCGCGGCGCCTCCTCGCCGGCCAGGATCCGGTCGCTGCGCCGGTTGAGCACCGGGCGCACGGCCGCGAGCTGCACCACCAGCAGCACCACGGCGACCGCGGTGAGCACCGTGACGGCCGTCGTGGGCGACCCGGCCGCCACGGCCACGATCACGGTGACGGCCAGGACCGCCTCGGCGATGTTCAGGGCGCGGAAGACCAGACGGCCGATGCCGAGGCCGAGCGCGAGCGTCACGCCCGGTGCGCGGAACTTCAGCGGTGCTTCCAGGAACGAGATGGCCAGCACCATGCCCAGCCAGGTGAAGACGACCGCGCCCGTCACCGCGGCCGGTCCTGCGTTCATGTGAGGTCTCCGAGGGGTCTGCACGGCAAGGTACGCGCCCATCCATGTGGTGCGTACACATATCTCGGCCTTCGAGTGTGACCGATGTGCCCGCCGCACATGACCGCGGGGTCGGACCCGGGGCCGGCCCGGTGGGACCAGGACCAAAGTCCGAGCCCGGGCCCGGACCAGCGACGGCTGACGGGCGCCGGGTCGGTCCTTAGCGTGAGAGGCATGCCCGATTCCGCGCAGTTCGACCTCGACACCTACCTTCACCGGATCGGATGGCAGGGGGAACGCCGGCCCGACGCCGCGACCCTGCGTGGCGTGCACCTGGCCCACACCAGGTCCCTGCCGTTCGAGAACCTGGACGCCCTCGGCGGCATCGCCCCCTCCCTCGCCCCGGCCGACCTGACGGCGAAGCTGCTGAACAGCCGGCGCGGCGGTTACTGCTACGAGCACAACACGCTGCTCGCCCACGCGCTGGAGGCGCTCGGCTTCCGGGTGACCCGGCTGACCGCCCGGGTCCTGGTGGGCACCGACCGGCCCGAGAGCCGCCCACGCACCCATATGGCGCTGCTCGTCGAGGCCCCGGACGACCCGCAGCCGTACCTCGCCGACGTCGGGTTCGGCGCGCTCGGCGCGTTGCTGGAGGCCGTGCCGCTCACCACCGGCACCGAGTTCCACGACGCGGGCCGCCGCCACCGCCTGGTGCACGCGCCGCAGCGCGGGCCGCTGCCGATGTGGGTGCTGGAGGCCCACCGGCCCGAGAAGCCGGCGCAGGACGGCGCGGCCCCGGCCGAGGGCACCGACGACGCCTGGGAGGCGCAGTACGCCTTCACCGTCGAGCCGTTCGAGCAGCGCGACTTCGAGGTCATCAACTGGTACATCGCCACCCACCCGCGCTCACCGTTCAGCCGACGCGCCTACGCGCACCGGCTCACCGGCGACACGCATCTGCTCCTCGACGACCGTCTGCTCACCGAGACCCGGGCGGACGGCACCGTCACCGAGCGGGAGCTCGCGGACGAGGACGAGGTCCGCCGGGTACTGGACGAGAAGTTCGGCATCACCGTCCCGCCCGGCCTGACCCTGCTCGGCCGGCCCTGATCACCCCGCTCCCCGGGCCCGCCGTCGCCGTGCCATTACGACACAAAGCCTTGACAACGTACGCATACTCCCGCGACGTTGGGGCATGGTCGAGAAGTCTGCTTCCCGGCCGTCGGCGTCATGGGGGGATGGGGGAGCGATCGCATGCGATCCGTCAGCAACGCCGCGGAGAGCACGACCACGGACGAGCCGTCGAAGCGTTCCGTGGGCAGCCCGGGGGGAGGCGGCAGCGGTGCGGCGGACATCACCGTCCACAGAACGGGCGAGCTGACCCAGGCGCTGAGACAGGCCTGGCACCGGGCGATGGACGAGTCGCCCGAGTACGCCAACCCCTTCCTCGCACCGGAGTTCGCGATCGGCGTCGGCAGGTACCGGGGCGGGGCCCGGGTCGCCGTGCTGCACCAGGACGGGGAGCCTGTCGGCTTCTTCCCGTACGAGCGGGGCGCCTTGGGCGTCGGCCGGGCGATCGGGCTCGGCCTGTCCGACTGCCAGGCGCTGGTGCACCGGCCCGGAGTCACCTGGGACACCCAGGAACTGCTGCGGGTGTGCGGACTCGCGAGTTTCGAGTTCGACCACCTCGTCGCGGAGCAGAAGCCCTTCGAGCGCGCCGTCACCGGCACCTTCGCCTCCCCGGTGATCGACCTGGAGCACGGCGACGACAGCTACCCCGAGTGGCTGCGCGCCACCTACCCGGGGCATGCCAAGACCACGCTGAAGAAGGAGCGCCGGCTGGGCCGGGACGTCGGCGAGGTCCGGTTCGTGTTCGACGAACGCGATCCCGAGGTGCTGCGCACGCTCATGCGGTGGAAGTCCGCCCAGTACCGCCGGACGGGCCGTATGGACCGCTTCTCCCGGCCGTGGATCGTGGACCTGGTGGAGTATCTGTTCCAGGTCCGCGAGGCGTACTTCACCGGGGTGCTGTCCGTGCTGTACGCGGGGGACAGGCCGGTGGCGGTGCACTTCGGGCCGCGCTCGCGCACCGTGCTCGCGGCCTGGTTCACGGCGTACGACCCCGAGTTCCACCGCTACTCGCCGGGGCTGATGATGCACCTGCGGCTGGCCGAGGCGGCCCGTAAGGAGGGGGTGCGGCTGGTCGACTGGGGCCGCGGCGACAAGGAGTACAAGGACTGGCTCAAGACCCGGGACCTGTGGGTCGCCGAGGGGTTCGCCACCCGGGCGCATCCGGTGGGGGCCGCCCACCGGCTGGTGCGCAGGCCGGTGCGCGGGCTGCGCAACACGGTGCTCGCCCACC